>CALWVS010000003.1 GCA_944385095.1 uncultured Oscillospiraceae bacterium | reverse complement strand
AGTTTGTAGGGGAGTTCTGATACTCCCCTATAAAAATGGCTATTTATCAACTGTTTGTTGTGACATAGCCAATAAAATCAAACTGCTTACACTCAGTTCACAAATAGGAATTCCAAATTCTCCCAACAATGCTCCGCCCATACAGTAACCACAATTCTGATCTTTCATCCTATGATTGCCTCCTTATCTATCATTCTTCCCCTATTATATCCCACAAATTCCCTGACGACAAGCATCTTTTTCTGCATGGTTCCACAGTTCTTTGTCATACTAAATCTGAGGTGATGCTATCATGAATGAAAATGAGTTATTTCTCCAGTTGATTCATAAAAACGCCACAATGGGAGTTACTTCCATTCCAACCGCCCTCACTCTTTCCCGCAATCAGGCTATGACTCACACTCTGCAACAACAATTACAGACCTATCGACAGATTGCAGCTCAATCTCAGCAATACGCCAAAGAACATGCACATACGTTGAAAAAGCCCAGTTCGGCTGTTTTGCTCATGACCTCACTGACCATGCGTATGCAATCTCTCATCAACGCTTCCCCATCCAAACTGGCGGAGCATCTAATTCAAGGCAGCACAATGGGTACTGTGCAAATGACACGCTCCCTCAACCACTATGCCCAACACATCGACCCCCATCTGGCGGCATTAGGACAAACCCTCCTGCGCAGTGAAGAACAACACATTCAGGATTTAAAACAATTTTTGTAACTGCCTGCTTACCAGTTTAGCGTTTATTACCTGACTGGTAAGCTTCTTTTTAAGCTCCTTTTCCATATCCTAGGCTAAATCATCCATTATTTTTCATAAGTTTTGCATAAATCATTGACCATATTTTCTCTTTACTGTATACTAAACATAAAACAACCATTCCGAGGAGGCTATGTCCTATGCCTAAACAAGTTGAGCCGTCTAAAACTGTGGTAAAAGCTCCGGCTCGTATGTCCAAAAAAGATCCCCTTACCCATGAGCAGGTACAGGATATCCATGCCTGGTGGCGTGCTGCCAACTACCTCTCCGCCTGTCAGCTCTATCTGCTAGATAATCCACTGCTGCGAAAACCTTTGAAAAAAGAACACCTGAAAAGTACCATTGTTGGGCATTGGGGAACCTGCCCTGGTCTCAACTTCATCTATACCCATCTGAATCGTGCCATCGTCAAGTATGATTTGAATATGATTTTTCTATCTGGTCCTGGTCATGGTGGAAATGCCATTGTAGCACAGGACTATCTGGACGGCTCATACAGTGAAATTTATCCCAATATCAGTCAGGATGAGGAGGGCATGAAAAAACTGTTTCGTCAGTTTTCTTTTCCTGGTGGAATTCCCAGCCATGCTGCCCCCGAAACCCCCGGTTCCATCAATGAAGGCGGAGAATTGGGCTACTCTCTTGCCCACGCCTTTGGTGCTGTTATGGATAATCCCGATCTCATTGCCGCCTGTGTGGTAGGAGATGGAGAGGCAGAAACAGGACCTCTCGCCACATCGTGGCATTCCAATAAATTTCTCAATCCAATGACCGATGGTGCAGTGCTGCCCATTCTCCATCTCAACGGTTTTAAAATTTCAAATCCGACCATTTTTTCCCGTATTTCCCATGAAGAAGTGGAGATGTTTTTCAAAGGGTGCGGATGGGAACCTCGCTTTGTAGAGGGCAGTGAACCATATCAGATGCACCAAAAAATGGCTGCTGCACTGGATTGGGCAGTGCGTGAAATCCAGCGCATTCAGGAATATGCCCGCTCCACCAAAGACACCACCCGTCCCAGATGGCCTATGATTATTTTGCACTCTCCCAAAGGGTGGACAGGTCCTCAGACTGTGGATGGAAAAACAGTGGAGGGCAGTTGGCGTTCCCACCAGATTCCCATTCCAGTACACGACGGAAAACCTGGACGGCTGGAACAACTGGAACAATGGCTGAAAAGTTATCACCCAGAGGAACTTTTTGACGCCCATGGTACCCTGATTTCCTCTTTACAAGCGCTCTCCCCTGTTGGTACCCGTCGCATGGGTGCCAACCCACACGCCAACGGCGGGCTGTTGCTTCGTGACCTGCGTACTCCTGACTTTCGAGAATATGCCATTTCTGTTCCAGAGCCTGGAGCCTGTCAAGGAGAAGATACTGCTGTTTTAGGTGGCTATTTGCGTGACCTCACCAAACGCAATTTAGAAGCCCGAAACTTTCGCATTTTTGCACCGGATGAAACGGTCGCGAATCGGCTCTCCTCTGTTCTGGAAGCCACAGGCAAACGCTGGGTGGATGAGATTGATTCCAAAGTAGATGAATCTTTAGACCATGATGGTCGTATTATGGACGCCATGTTGTCCGAGCACCTATGTCAGGGCTGGTTGGAAGGCTATTTGCTCACCGGTCGCCATGGTATTTTCAGCAGTTACGAGGCATTTGTTCGTATTGTGGACTCTATGGTAGCACAACATGCCAAATGGCTGAAAGTGTGTACGCAACTCCCCTGGCGGCAAAAAATTGCCTCTTTAAACTATGTATTGGCTTCCAACGTGTGGCAACAGGACCACAACGGCTTTACCCATCAGGACCCCGGTTTTCTGGACCATGTAGCCAACAAAAAAGCCGACGTGGTGCGCCTCTATCTCCCCCCAGATGCCAACTGTCTTTTATCCTGTGTGGACCACTGTATCAAAAGCCGAAACTATGTAAATGTGGTTATTGCATCCAAACACTCACGTCCCCAGTGGTTGACCATGGAGCAGGCAGTGAAACACTGTACACAGGGAATTGGAATCTGGCAGTGGGCTTCCAATGACCGAGGAGTGGAACCGGATGTGATTATGGCATGTTGCGGTGATACCCCTACATTGGAAACACTGGCAGCCGTGACCATTCTGCACCACTACTTGCCTGACCTGAAAATTCGTGTGGTCAATGTGGTAGACTTGATGAAACTGCAACCTCATACAGAACATCCCCATGGATTAACTGATGAGGACTATGATGCTCTCTTTACCAAAGATAAACCCATTATCTTTGCGTTTCATGGCTATCCCACTCTGGTCCATGAGTTGACCTATCGACGTCACAATAAAAATCTCCATGTGCGGGGATACAAAGAGGAAGGCACCATCACCACCCCATTTGATATGCGGGTACAGAATGATATTGACCGCTTTGATTTGGTGATTGATACCGTCAAGCGTCTGCCCCAGTTGGGAAACACTGCCTCCTATCTCATCCAGGAAATGCAGGATAAACTGGTGGAACATCACCAATATATCACAACACATGGTCAGGATATGCCCGAAATTCGTAATTGGAAGTGGAACAACGGTCTGGGTATCTATTGACTTCTGTTTGGTGATCTGTTATCATGTTAGATAGCCGTCAGTTGATGCTGACAATCTATTCTATCTGAAATCCTAACAGAAATAGTACCGCGAAGGTATGTCCTGTCTCTCCGTTGAGGCAGCACCGCCAACGCGGTATTTTTTATGATAGGAGTGTATTTCATTGAATCTGACAACGTCTCGTACCATCTCTCTGCGCAATCTGGTGTTATCTGCCATGATGCTTGCACTTGCCTATGTGCTGCCCTTTTTCACAGGGAATATCCCACAAATTGGCTCTATGCTGCTGCCTATGCACCTGCCCGTTCTGCTGTGTGGATTTTTATGTGGTGGACCCTGGGGGGCTGTAGTTGGCTTGATTGCTCCCCTTATGCGCTCTGCTATTTTGGGCATGCCCCCTCCTTTTCCCACTGCGGTTGCAATGGCATTTGAGCTTGCTACTTATGGCTTTCTCTCTGGTTTTCTTTTTTCCAAACTGCCTAAGAAAAATTTGACTGGTATCTATGCATCTTTACTCTCTGCTATGGTTGGCGGTCGTCTGGTGTGGGGAGCTGTTACTGCACTTCTTCTGGCTTTTGGCACATCTCCTTTTACTCTTCAGGCGTTTTGGGTTGGTGCAGTCACCTCTGCGATTCCTGGTATCATCCTTCAATTAGTTGCAATTCCTGCTATTTTGTTGTCTTTGCAAAAATCCAATCTCATCACTTTGTGAGGTGTTATCGCTGATGAATGATATCCTGTCCCAACTACAACTTCATATGAAAACTCATCCTGCTTTGGAATTGAGAGATGCCATTAAGTTTTTATACCAGAGCTGTATGGGCAATGGTCATTTGATGTTAGACAGGGATGCCGCTTGGAACTATCTTGTGGAGGAATGGCAGAAAACACCCCCTTCTTATACAGTACCATTGACAGAATCTCTGGGAAATGGTCTATGCCGTCTGTCTCTCGCATCTTGTAAAGAAATGGGGCTATCCGTTCACACTCTATTTGCCCTGTTTCTGCGTGCCAACCGCCTGTTTTCTCCCAGTCAAGCCACACTTAGAACATTACTTCCACAGCTCTATTCCCTGTTCCCTTATCCTCACCAGATTGCTGAAATCCAACAATATTTACAGGATGGGATGCCTGTCATCAGCCATTCTCAAACCTATCGAACTGCCTATGCTCCAGCCTATCGTCTTGTATTGGAACAGGATATTCCTCTATTGCCCCTCTGCGCCGACATAGACCGTCATATGGCGCAAAATCCCAGAACGATTGTTGCCTTAGATGGTCCATGTGCTGCTGGAAAATCCACCATAGGTGCACTTCTTTCCCAGCTTTATGGCTGTCCTCTTGTACATATGGATGACTTCTTTCTCCCCCAAAAACAAAAAACACCAGCCCGACTCAGTCAGGCTGGTGGCAATATTGATGCAGAGCGATTTCTTTCTCAGGTTTTACTGCCTGTTTCTCAGGGAAAATCTGCTCAATACCAACCCTATCGCTGCCATACAGACGATTTTGGGGAATGGCTGGAGGTTCCACCTTCTGCCCTTACAATCATTGAAGGGGTTTATGCTCTGCGCCCTGATTTACAGCCCTACTATTCCATTTGTTGCTATCTTGATGCCCCTTGGTCTGTACGCAGAGAACGGCTGCTGAAACGCTGTGGTGAGGGTGGGCTTGCTCGATTTGAGGCTCTGTGGATTCCTTTGGAACAGCAGTATTTTGAAACCTTTCAGATAGAATCCCAATGCTCCATTAAAATCAAGGCATGTTCCTAAATGCTGTGTCTATTCCTGTATTCCACAGATGCTAAATACAAATGCCCGTAGCACCATATCCCTGATATCTGGGTCCTCTGGCCAGGGAGCATCCCCCTTGTGTGCTACCATCAACGCTGGTATGTCACAGTTGTAAATTTCCAGGGCTGCTTCCCACTCCTGCCCACTCTCCATTCCTCTGGGACCACCATTTAGAATGATTCCTTTCACATTGGGAATACATTGTAATTCTTCTAATGTAATGGTATGTTTCTGGATCTGAGCGTCTACACCCAACGCCTGTAGGTCTTTCAGAACCCGTTCATTTTCTTCACTGCCCAAATCTAAAATCACAATACAATCTTTCATGGTACAATTCCTCCTGTTTTTTGTATTCTATCATAGGACAAACCTTTTCACAACTAATACCTTATTTCAACTTTTATGTAAAGGAGGATTGTTTTATGGCAGTCAAAAATACATTTTGTTATCCTTCTGCTTCCAGTGGGCATTCCATCTATGCAGTGGAATGGATTCCTGAACAAACACCCAGAGGTGTTGTACAAATTGTGCATGGCATTGCAGAACATGTGGGTCGGTATGAAGAAGTGGCACAGTTTCTCTGTGCTCATGGTTTTCTGGTCTGCGGTGAGGACCATCTAGGGCATGGGCACACAGTGGAAAATGGTAAGTATGGCTTTTTTGCTCCAAAAAATGGTTGGAATTTGGTGGTACAGGACATTCATACTCTGCAACAACAACAGAGCCATGCCTACCCCTCCCTTCCCTACTTCTTACTGGGGCACTCTATGGGGTCTTTCCTTGTGCGCACTTATCTCATCCAATACCCTGGTGTGGTATCTGGTGCCATTTTATCCGGCACTGGACAAGAATCTTCTAAACTTGTAGCTCTGGGAAAATCTCTTGCTTCCTTGGAGTGCAAACGATTGGGGGTGCATGGGGTCAGTCCTCTGATTTCTTCTCTGTCTCTGGGTGGGTACAATCGCAAATTCCACCCCAACCGTACAACAGCTGACTGGATTTCCAGTGACCCCTCAGAAGTAGACTGTTATCTTTCTGACCCTCTCTGTCAATATCCCATCACTGCTTCTCTATTTCGTGATATGATGGGTGGGCTTCAGTTGATAGGGAACCCAAAAGCACTCTCTAAAATGGACAAACATACCCCTGTTTATTTCTTCTCTGGCGACCATGACCCGGTAGGTGGCATGGGAAAAGGGGTGCAAAAGGTGGTGCAACTCTTTCGTCAGGCTGGTTGCACTGATGTCACACTTCATCTATACCCCGGGGGAAGGCATGAGATGTTTCATGAGGCAAACAAACAGGAAGTGCTTACTCACCTCTTGCGCTGGCTGGAAGCACATGTATAAAAATTCATGTTTCTCTTGACCTGCCCCATGTTTCCTACTACAATACAGATTAGAAATAGAGGAGGGATTCTGATATGAATTATTCTGATGTTCTGGCGCAAGCTCGTACTTGCAGTGGTCCATATTGCAAAGCCTGTCCTGTTTGTAACGGCAAAGCCTGTGGCAGCACCATGCCTGGTCCCGGTGCCAAAGGAACCGGTCGTGTTGCCATTGCCAACTATGAGGCATGGCAGTCCATCTATTTGAATATGGATACCATTTGTGAAAATAAACCAGTAGACACCAGTTTCACATTTGCAGGTAGAACCTATGCCCTTCCTGTCTTTGCTGGTCCTGTGGGTGCTGTCAACCTTCATTATGGTGACAAATACAACGATTTGGAATACAACAACATTTTAGTCCCAGCATGTGAAAAGGCAGGCATTGCCGCTTTTACTGGTGATGGAGCCAATCCACAGGTCTTTCTCTCTGCTGCCAGAGCCATTGGCAATGCTGGCGGCGTTGGAATTCCAACAGTAAAGCCCTGGGATCAGGACACTATATTTGAAAAGCTGGATGCTGCCAAAGCCTCCGGCGCAGAAGTATTTGCCATGGACATTGATGCAGCAGGGCTTCCCTTCCTGAAGGGGTTGATTCCACCTGCTGGTTCTAAAACCGTAGCAGAACTGCGTGAAGTGATTGCATATGCCAAGGTGCCTTTCATTATCAAAGGGGTTATGACAGTCACTGGAGCAAAAAAAGCTCTGGATGCCGGTGCCGCTGGAATTGTTGTCTCCAACCATGGCGGTCGTGTTCAGGATGGAGTGCCACCCACTGCACTGGTACTCTCCAAAATTGCCAAGGCAGTCAAGGGGCAAATGACCATCTTTGTAGATGGCGGTCTGCGCAATGGTGTAGATGTATGCAAAGCCCTTGCTTTGGGTGCAGATGCCGTTCTGATGGCTCGCCCCTATGTCACAGCTCTCTATGGTGGTGGAGAAGAAGGGGTGCGTCTGTTGACAGAAAAAGTGAAGGGAGAACTGGAGGACACCATGGGAATGTGTGGAGTACACAGTCTCTCTGAAATCAACGAAAGCCTAATTGCCTCTTTTTAATTGGAATTCATAAAAACACAAGCAAACTGTGCACCATAAAGCACAATTTGCTTGTGTTTTCTTTCTTATGGGCGTCTCTGATGGTAAAACCAGATACATCCCAATATCATCGTGGGAATATTGGTAAAAATAAAGGTTCTTCCACCAAGGAATAAGAAGTCAAACAGACTACGACCAATGACAAATATGCCATGATGCTCAGGTCCTCCCAGATGTGGAGTGGGACCCTGTGTCACAAAATATCCCACTGCTGCCGCAAATGTGAGAATCAAACTCAGCAAAAAGAAAATTGCTGGCAAAATCAGCCCAAGCCACCGGTTCTCTTTTCGACACAACCAAACTTGCAGAAGCACCAATAAACCCATCGGAAGTATAAATGAAACTCCCCATATAGGGAATATTAGAAAATGCCACCCCATCTTTCCTCACCTCTCCACTCTTTTTTCCATTTTACAATAGTTTGGAAAGCAGTGCAAGCCCTTCTTCCAACTGTTCCAACTGAATGCCGGGATAGTGCATCAAAAGCCAGTGCTGCTCCCCTCCACCGTATTCAGATAAAAAAGCCAGTCGTACCTTTTGTTGCTCTGCCTGCCACTTCAATTCCTTGTCACTTTTGTTGGTTGGTAATTTTAACAGGAAGTGCAGTCCCCTCTCTGCCCCCTGCACCTGATACTGCCCAGCCAGTGGGCTATTCTGCAACAATTCCAATATCCTGTCTCGCTTGTTTCGATACAAACCACGCATACGGTTCAAATGCCGTTCAAAATATCCCTGAGACAAAAATCGTGCCAATGTGTATTGCTCCATCACTGGAACAGTACAGGAATAGAACCCCATCATCATATGATACCGCTCTATCAAAACAGGTGGAAGCACCATATAGCCCATACGCAGAGAGGGAGCCAGTGTTCTGGAAAAGGTATTGATATAAATCACTCTTTGCGCCTGGTCAATGCTCTGTAATGTTGGAATCGCTGTGCCCATAAAGCGAAATTCGCTGTCATAGTCATCCTCTATGATATATCTCTCCGGTTTCTCCTCTGCCCATTTTAGCAATGCCTGTCTCCTCCCAATGGGTATGACCACACCAGTGGGAAACTGGTGGGATGGAGACAAATGCAGTACCTGCGCTCCACTTTGGCACACTGCACCCAACTGCATGCCCCCCTCATCCAATGGAATTCCGACACAGTTGGCACCATGCAATGTGTAAACCTGCTGTACTTTGGGATACCCTGGCTGCTCTACCCCGTAGCACAAGTGATTGCCCAACAACTGCACCATTTGGTCATAGAGGTATTCTGCTCCAGCTCCAATGATAATTTGACTGGGATGTACCTGCATCCCTCGAAATCGTAGCAGATACTGGGCAATTGCCTCCCGCAATTCCAAAACTCCACAAGATGGAGAACTCTCCAACAGACTTTCTCCCCGCTCTGTAAGCACCTGACGCATCAACTTTGCCCAGAGCGAAAACGGGAAGCCCTCTGTATTTCTGCCCCCTAATAAGTCATAGTCCCACTTCCGTGTTTCCCTCTCCTGATGATATGTTATGGCAGTTTCTTTTTCTTGTGCAAAAGTCTCTACCAGACTTACAAAATACCCCCGTTTTTCTTGGGCATATATATATCCCTCTGCTTCCAACTGTTGATAGGCATTTTCCACTGTCACCACAGAAACTTGTAAATGACGTGCCAGCATCCGTTTGGATGGCAGTTTTTCTTCTGCCACCAAAGTTCCTTTTATAATGTCATCTCGAATACACTGGTATAAATATTCGTATAAACTCCTCTGTCCTCGCTTGCTCATTTCATAGGTCAGCATTTCAATTCCTCCACCATCTGGTCTGATAAAGTTTTCTGTTATTGATACTATGAATCAGGTCAGTTTACGGTATAATACAAAACAGGTCAACTTGTCAAGGAGGAATTTTCTATGAAAAAACAAGTTTCCATTCATTCCCTTACTGTCACCGGTCTGATGTGTGCACTCTGTACCCTGCTCACCATGATGATACAAATTCCATCCCCTATGGGTGGATATTTTAATCTGGGTGACTGTGCTGTGTTACTCTCTGGGATTCTGCTTGGTCCCTTCTATGGTGGGGTTGCTGCTGGTATGGGTTCCTGTCTTGCCGATTTACTGGGTTATCCCCTCTATGCACCTGCCACTTTACTGATTAAGGGAATGATGGCAATCATTTCTGGAATTTGCTTTCATGCACTGTCCCACCGCTGGAAATCTCCTGTGATTTCTGTGATTCTTGGCGGCATTTTGGCTGAAGTTATAATGGTATTGGGATATTTTCTCTTTGAATGCTCTGTATTGGGTATGGGATATGGTGTAGTGGTAAATATCCCAGTCAATGCCCTGCAAGGCACGCTAGGATTGATTTGTACCACAGTCACTGTCATGGCACTTCAGCGCACTCCCATTCCCATCCCTATTTTGAGCAAATAAACAATTACATAAAATCTCAAAAAGAAACCCCTGTGGGTTCCAACAGGAACCCACAGGGGCAAATTCTATCATCTCTTTGATGAGAGCAGTTGAGAAGGATTAGACCTTATACATCTCCTGCATACGGACCAGCTTCTCATAGCGAGCCTTTGCAGTCTCCTCGTTCAGCTCGAACAGCTCCTTAGCACGCTCTGGGAAGGAGCGGGTCAGGCTGGAGTAACGAGCCTCGTTCATCAGGAACTCCTGATAGCCGCCAGCGGGAGCCTTGCTGTCCAGAGTGAAGGGGGTCTTACCCTCAGCCTTCAGAGCAGGATTGAAGCGGAACAGGTTCCAGTAGCCGCACTCAACAGCCTTCTTCATCTCGCTCTGGCAGTTGGTCATGCCGCCCTTGATGCTGTGCATCTCACAGGGAGCATAGCCGATGATCAGGGAAGGACCATGATAAGCCTCAGCCTCAGCAATGGCCTTCAGAGTCTGGTTCATGTTGGCACCCATAGCAATCTGAGCCACATAGACATAGCCATAAGTCATGGCAATCTCAGCCAGGCTCTTCTTAGCCACAGTCTTACCAGCAGCAGCAAACTGAGCTACCTGACCAATGTTAGAAGCCTTGGAAGCCTGTCCACCAGTGTTGGAATACACCTCAGTATCAAATACAAAGATGTTAACATCCTCACCGGAAGCCAGAACATGGTCAACACCGCCGAAGCCAATGTCGTATGCCCAGCCGTCACCACCGAAGATCCACACGGACTTCTTGTTCAGGTACTCCTTCTCAGCCAGAATTGCCTTGCAGGCGTCACAACCAGCAGCGGCACCCTTCTCCAGCTCAGTAACCAGAGCAGCAGTAGCAGCCTGATTTGCAGTACCGTCATCCTTGGTAGCAATGAATGCCTCGATGGCAGCCTTTGCCTCAGCAGGAGTTGCCTCAGCCTCAGCCATAGCGGACAGCTGACCAATCAGGCGGTCACGGATGGCCTTCTGACCCAGATACATACCCAGACCATGCTCAGCGTTGTCCTCGAACAGGGAGTTAGCCCAAGCGGGACCCTTGCCCTCAGCATTGGTGGTGTAGGGGGAAGTTGCAGCAGGACCGCCCCAGATGGAGGAACAGCCAGTTGCATTGGAGATATACATACGATCACCGAACAGCTGGGTGATGAGACGGGCATAAGCAGTTTCAGCACAGCCTGCACAGGAGCCAGAGAACTCCAGCAGAGGCTTGTTGAACTGGCTGCCCTTCACAGTCAGGTCGGTCACATCGCTCTTAGCAGCCACATTGGCAACCATGTAATCAAATACAGGCTGCTGAGCAGCTTCCTGCTCCTGAGGCACCATAGTCAGAGCACTTGCGGGACAGACCTTAGCACAGACACCACAGCCCATACAATCGAGGGGGCTGACTGCCATAGCGAACTTATAAACGCCCTTGCCCTTACCAGCCTTCACATCTACAATCTTAGCTGCCTCAGGAGCGTTCTTAGCCTCCTCCTCAGTCAGAGCGAAGGGACGGATGGTAGCATGGGGGCAGACAAAGGAGCACTGGTTACACTGGATACACTTGGTAGCATCCCATGTAGGTACAGACACAGCTACGCCACGCTTCTCGTAAGCAGAAGCACCCTGCTCGAAGGTACCATCCACATGCTCTACGAAAGCGGAAACAGGCAGGCTGTCGCCGTCCATACGGTCCACAGGCTCCAGAATGGATTCCACCATCTTCACCAGCTTTGCAGGACCAGTCAGGGTGTTCTCTGCCTTTACATCCTCAGCGGTAGCCCAGGAAGCAGGAACGTCAAACTTCTTGAATGCAGTCGCACCAGCATCAATGGCCTTGTGGTTCATGTCAACCACATCCTGACCCTTCTTCAGGTAGGACTTAGTGGCAGCATCCTTCATATACTGGATGGCCTCCTCCTGAGGCATAACCTTAGCCAGAGCAAAGAATGCAGACTGGAGAATGGTGTTGGTGCGCTTGCCCATACCAATCTTAGCAGCCAGATCAATGGCGTCAATGGTGTAGACCTGAATGTTGTTGGCAGCGATATAACGCTTTGCAACAGCAGGCATGTGCTTGTCCAGATCCTCAGCAGACCACTGGCAGTTGATGAGGAAGGTGCCGCCGGGCTTTACGTCACGCACCATGGGGAAGCCCTTCACAATGTAGGAGGGGTTATGGCAGGCCACGAAGTCAGCCTTGTTGATATAGTAGGGGCTCTTGATGGCATTGTCACCAAAGCGCAGGTGGCTTACGGTTACGCCGCCAGTCTTTTTGGAGTCATACTGGAAGTAAGCCTGTACATACTTGTCAGTATGGTCACCAATGATCTTAATGGAGTTCTTGTTAGCACCAACAGTACCGTCGCCGCCCAGACCCCAGAACTTGCACTCGATGGTGCCTTCTGCGGCAGTGTTGGCAGACTCCTTCTCCTCCAGAGAAGTGTTGGTCACATCGTCCACGATACCGATGGTGAAATGATCCTTGGGCTGAGCCTGAGCCAGATTCTCATACACAGCAAATACACTCTTGGGAGGAGTATCCTTGGAGCCCAGACCATAGCGACCACCAACAACAACCTTGTCGTGGATGCCAGCAGTGGACAGAGCGGTAATCACATCCAGATACAGAGGATCACCCAGAGCACCAGGCTCCTTGGTGCGGTCCATAACAGCAATCTTCTTAGCAGTGGCAGGAATGGCAGCAATCAGCTTGTCTGCACGGAAAGGACGATACAGACGCACCTTCACCAGACCAACCTTCTCACCGTGTGCATTCAGGTAGTCAATGACTTCCTCAGCCACATCGCAGAAGGAACCCATAGCAACAATCACACGGTCAGCATCAGGAGCACCATAGTAGTTGAACAGCTGATAATTGGTGCCCAGCTTCTCATTGACCTTGCCCATGTACTCCTCTACAATCTCGGGCAGAGCATCATAGTAGGGGTTGCATGCCTCACGGTGCTGGAAGAAAATATCACCGTTTTCATGAGAGCCACGCATGGTGGGATGCTCAGGATTCAGTGCACGCTGACGGAATGCAGCCACTGCATCCATGTCAACCATCTCAGCCAGATCCTTGTAATCCCAAATGGCAATCTTCTGAATTTCGTGAGAAGTACGGAAACCATCAAAGAAGTTGATGAAGGGGACACGACCCTTAATTGCTGCCAGATGGGCAACAGGAGCCAGATCCATCACTTCCTGTACATTGCCCTCAGCCAGCATAGCAAAGCCAGTCTGGCGGCAGGCCATAACGTCGGAGTGATCGCCGAAGATGTTCAGAGACTGTGCAGCCACAGTACGGGCAGACACATGGAACACGGTGGGCAGCAGCTCACCAGCAATCTTGTACATGTTGGGGATCATCAGCAGCAGACCCTGAGATGCAGTGTAAGTGGTGGTCAGAGCACCAGCAGCCAGAGAGCCATGCACAGTACCTGCTGCACCGGCCTCAGACTGCATCTCCACCACATTGACAGTGGTGCCGAAGATGTTTTTCTGACCCTGAGCTGCCCACTGATCTACATAGTCAGCCATTGGGCTGGACGGAGTAATGGGGTAAATGCCAGCTACCTCAGTAAAGGCATAGCTTACATATGCTGCCGCATTGTTGCCGTCCATGGTTTTGAACTTTCTTGCCATAGAGTTCCCTACTTTCTTCCTTATTCAAATGGTTCTTTGGTAATGGGGTATTCCCAACTACCCCACATTCCATAAGTTACTGCCCTATTTTACTGTTTTTCCTGAAAAAAGCCCATGACCGAAACAGTTATAGTGACTATAACTGTTTTGCTATATTCCAGAAAAACAGCCCATTCTCTGGGCATACAGAATGGTTGCATATCTCAGCATGGCTTCATTTTAACACTTTCTCTTTGGTTTGTAAATTGATTCCACCGTTTTTTTCCCGTTTTTTCTGGATAAATTTATACGATACCCTTGAAATCTTTCCGATATCCGATTAAAATAGACTGGAATTCGTTTGCTCTTATTCTGATATTTGTATTGTTTTTTTGAAATATACACAAAAAATAAACAAAACTGGAATGAAAATTCTTTTCATTCCAGTTCTCATATTTCTCTTTTGTTTTCAGGAGGAACTGGTATGGTCTACTCTGTGCAATCCTTGGGGCTTCATGGAATCATGGGTTATCCTGTTACAGTGGAGTGTGATCTCTCCAATGGTTTGCCTGCGTTTACAGTTGTTGGGCTGCCTGATGCAGCGGTCAGTGAAGCCCGGGAGCGTGTGCGTGCTGCCATCAAAAACTGTGGTTTTCGCTTTCCAGTCAGCCGTATCACGGTCAACCTTGCCCCTGCCCATTTAAAGAAAATTGGCACCCTATACGATTTGCCCATTCTGATTGGTATTTTAGTGGCTGGCAACCAGTTGAACATACAGACAGAACGCTGTGCTTTTTTAGGAGAGTTGTCTCTCACTGGGCATCTGCGTCCCACGGCTGGTATGCTCCCTATGGCACTGGCGGCAAAGCGTGTTGGCGTTGAGCACCTGTTTGTGCCAAAAGAAAACGCACCTGAAGCCACTTTGGCAGACGGTCCCCTCATTTATCCTGTGGAACACATCTCCCAACTGGTCCAGCACCTGACTGGTGAAGTACCCATTTCTCCCGCTCCTCCCTGTTCTGTATCCACTGCATCTGCTACATGTCCCGACCTGTCCGATGTGAAGGGACAGGATGCTGTGAAACGTGCACTGGAAATTGCCGCCGCTGGGGGGCACAATATTTTGATGGTGGGACCTCCCGGCACTGGCAAATCCATGCTGGCAAAACGTCTGCCTGGTATTTTGCCTGATATGACACAGACAGAGGCACTGGAAACCACAGAAATTCACTCGGTGATGGGGCTGACTTCTGCCCAAAATCCTCTGATTCATCAGCGTCCCTTTCGCTCCCCTCACCACAGCATCTCTGCTGTTGGGATGTCTGGTGGTGGTGCCAATCCCAAACCGGGGGAAATCTCTCTGGCACACAATGGGGTTCTATTTTTGGATGAGTTGCCAGAGTTCCAAAAAGATGTGCTGGAGGTGCTGAGACAACCTATGGAAGATGGGGTTGTACATATCTCCCGTGCATCCGGCTCTGTCTCCTACCCCAGCCGGTTTATGCTGGTATGTGCCATGAATCCCTGTAAATGTGGATGGTATGGGCACCCATCCGGTCGTTGTAAATGTTCTGAACAACAAGTACAAAAATACCTCTCCCGTCTTTCTGGTCCCCTGTTAGACCGCATTGATTTGTTTATTGAAGTATCTTCCCTGAATTTTGAAGATTTAGCCACCCAAACGCCTTCTGAATCCTCTCAGCAGGTGAAAGAACGGATAAACCGGACGCGCTCCATTCAACAGAAACGGGAACATGGGCAATGCAATGCACAGATGATGCAACCCTATCTTGACCAGTTCTGTCATCTGAATGATGACTGCCAGCGCATGATGCGAGGTGCCTATGAACGTATGGGGCTGTCTGCACGCAGCTATGACCGTATTCGGCGTGTGGCACGCACCATTGCTGACTTGGAGGGAGAAACAGACATTCAGGTATCCCACTTGGCAGAAGCTCTGCAATATCGTCCCCCTGCTTATTTGAAACGCTGACTTTTTCTTATGACAAAAACAAAACACAAAATTTCTGATTATGTTGGAGGAACCCCCATGACACAGTGGAAGAAAAACAGCATCCACACCGTTCAAATCACTGGATACACAGCAGAAGGAATGGGTGTAGCGCGGTTGGATGGACTGGTACTATTCATTCCCAATACCATTCAAGGAGAAACCTGGGAAATTCAATTACTCAAGGTCACAAAACATGTGGCATGGGCACGCGGTATTCATTTATTGACTCCATCCCCTGCCAGAATTGATTCTGACTGCCCATACAGTGCAAAGTGTGGGGGCTGCCAGTATCGCCATATGTCCTATGAGGAAGAACTGTCCGCAAAACGGCAAAAGGTACAGGATGCTCTGACCCGACTGGGTGGTTTATCTTTGGAAATTCCTCCCGTTTTGGGTGCAGTTTCTCCTCTCCGTTATCGAAACAAAGTACAGTTTCCAGTTTCCCAGACCAAACATGGGCTTGCCATTGGCTTCTATCGCCCACGCAGTCATGATGTCATTGACACCACAGACTGTATGCTCCAGCCAGAACCAGTCACCCAACTACGCCATGCTTTCAAGACATGGATGGAAACTTACCAAATTCCCGCTTATGAGGAAGCCACTTGTAGTGGGCTGGTGCGTCACTTTTATGTACGCACCAATCAAAACGGGCAGGCTCTGGCATGTATTGTGGTCAATGGGCACAAAATCCCTCACCAATCCGCCTTGATTGAATCTCTGTGTGGTGCATACCCTGCTCTGCTGGGAATTGTGTTAAACTGTAACACCAAAGACACCAATGTCATACTGGGAGAACGCTATGAAACCTTGTGGGGGCAATCCTACTTAGAGGAAACTCTCTGTGGCATGTCGTTCCGTCTCTCCGTCCCCTCCTTCTTTCAGATTAACCATCCACAGACAGAACGGCTCTACCAAATTGCGCTGGACTTTGCCCAGCTCACTGGAACAGAAACCGTTTTGGATTTATATTGTGGTATTGGAACCATTTCCCTTGCACTGGCACAGAAAGCCAAAACTGTCATTGGCTGCGAAATTGTGCCGGAAGCCATTGAGGATGCCAACGCCAATGCTGAAAGAAATGGGATTGCAAATACACAATTTTTCTGTGGTGATGCAGGAGAAATTGCCGCAAAACTTGCCCAGGATGGGATTACCCCCGATGTCATTTGTGTAGACCCACCCAGAAAAGGTCTGGCACCGGAAGTACCAGAGATTTTGACCTCTATGCAGCCCAAACGCATTGTCTATGTCTCCTGTGACCCTGCCACCCTTGCCCGTGATGTAAAACGGCTTGCCACCCTTGGTTACCAAGTACACAAGATACAGGCAGTGGATTTGTTTCCCAGAACAGCACATGTTGAGACGGTTGTCCAGCTTTCCTCAACATCCAGTCTATAAGAAAAAAGGATGTTCTCACAGCTCTGTGAGAACATCCCTTTTTATTGAAACCATGCTTTCATTGTATCCAAAATCTGAACCAATTCTGCTTCACCGATGACATAAGGAACCATTGCATAGAGATAATTTAGGAATGGTCGGCTAAATACACCTCGTTCATAGGCGAACTGTTGATACCCCTTGATTGTATCAGCGTCATAAACTTCCATACACACACAACCGCCCATGATACGCACCTCTTTGACACGGGGGTCAGAAAAATGTTCCAATTCTCGTCGGGTAATCTGTTCTATTCTCTGGATTTTGGACAGATAATCCTGACTTTCAAACAGTTCAATGGATTTCAGTGCCACACTGCAAGCCAGTGCATTTCCCATAAAGGTGGGACCGTGCATAAAGGTGTGTGTTTGGTCATCACTGTAAAATCCCTCATATACTTTATGATTTGCCACAGTGACAGCGTGCCCTATATAACCGCCTGTCAGTGCCTTTCCTAACACAAGAATATCTGGTAAAACCAAATCGGAAACAAACCGGTTTCCTGTGCGTCCAAATCCAGTGGCTACTTCATCAAAAATAAGAAACACACCATACTGGTCACAAAGCTCTCTGGCACGTTGCAGGAAGGAAATGTCATACATACGCATACCGCCTGCACCTTGAAGAAGTGGTTCCACAATGAAACAATTCAGGCAATGGTGGTATTCTTGGAATGTCTTTTCCAACGCCTCAATCTCTGTTGGAATATGGATGACATTTTTGCTTTTTCCATATGCCTTTAACACAAAATGATAGTCCTCATCGTCCCCGATTTCCATGGTCTTGAATGTGTCCCCATGGTAGGCGTGCTCCAATGCAAGTACCATAGTTCGTTTGGTGTCTCCCTGATTGATATAATACTGTAACGCCATTTTCAGGGCAACTTCCACAGCTACACTGCCGGAATCAGAGAAAAAGCAGTAATCCAAATCCCCGGGAAGCCAGCTTTGCAACTTGTCTGACAGTGTTTGCACTGCTTGATGGGTAAGCCCTCCCAGCATCACATGGGAAAATGTTTTGAGCTGTGTTTCAATGGCTGTGTCAAGTTCTGGATGTTTATAGCCATGAATGACACTCCACCAAGAGGACACAGAGTCAATGAGTTTTTGGTCTTTGGTATAGAGGTAGACCCCTTGTGCATCTATAATTTCATAAGGCGCTTTCATGGTTTTCATCTGTGTATATGGATACCAAATCATAACGAATCCCCCATTTTATTTATAGAGTGACTGCAACTGTTCCACTGGAAGTTCCAGTTCTGTATCTCCGTTTTTCACACAGGCAAGGACGGGAATCCCTGTCATCCGTTCGCACATAAATTGATTATCTTCATGGAGTGGGTTGCCCTGCTCATACTGATTCAAAATGATACCCTGAATGGGAATTTGATTGGACTTCATATATTCTACAGTTAAAACCACAGCGTTAATGGTTCCAAGTCCAGCATGGGCAACGATGAGACAGCCCATTTTTCTGGCGGTTATCAAATCTTTGAGAAAAATTTCCTTTGTATCATAGCGCAGTGGGCACACTATTCCGCCAGACCCTTCTACTGTAACATAATCATATTCTCCACATAAGTCATCCAATCTCTGTAGCACTTGTTCCAGCTCCACCGGGTTCCCTTCCATTTTTGATGCTAAGTGAGGAGAAACGGCGGTTTCATAGACATAGGGGCACATCTCCTCCAATGGCTGAGAAATTTGAGCAATCGTTTTTACATAGAGGGCATCATTGGGAATCAGTTCTCCATTGGGCTGTCTTTCATTCCCACTCATAGCCGCTTTGTAATAGGCAGCCTTTTTCCCGCTTTGTGCCAATTTTTTGACGATTAACCCTGTCACATAGGTTTTGCCCACATCTGTACCGGTTCCAGTGATAAACAAGTTTTGACTCATAACAGATTCTCCCCTCATCGTTTTATCGTTCCATTCTTTGATGGTGCATCAATGGAATGAGACGTTTTCCAAGGATTGCTGCAAGGATACACAGCAAAATATCACCTGGTACAGCCAAAAGGAAGCAGTACAGGAAAAGTGGCCACAGACCAATGGGGCTGCCCAGATAGAAATTACTCATCACATAGTAGTAAACCATTCCCATCAGATAGACAATGCCCAAACCTACAAAATTTGCAGCCAGTAACCGCCGATAACTGGGTTTCGCTGTCTGATTTGCAATTTTACCGGTTACATAGGAGGCAACCGCAAAGCCCAGAATATACCCAAAACTTGGCTTTAAGACATAAGCAAAGCCACCACCTTCTGTAAACACAGGCAGCCCAATCAACCCCATTACAATATATACACAAACGGAAGCAGCACCCAGTTTTCCACCAAGCAAAAGCCCTGCCATCATTGTAAATAGGAGTTGTAAGGTAAACGGAACGACAGGGATTGGGATTCTGATAAATGCTCCCACCACGGTCAAGGCTGCAAAAAGCGAACACAATATTAAGTTTCTTGTATGGTTTTGTTTCATTTCTCATTCTCCTGTTCTGTATTTGGATGTGGTTCCCTGTTTTTCCATGCAAATGTAACACAATCCACGTATATTGTCAACTCAAATATATTTACGGTTTACAATAAATTCTCTCATACAATGAAACAAGGTGGGTGTATTAACACCCACCTTGTTCTATATCTGAATGATTTTTACGCCCTGCTCCCTTGCGTATTTTGTAGTATAAGCCGTTCCACCTGTATTTTTGTACTGATAACAGACACAAATTCCAGAAAAGTCAACCAAATGCCGATTTCTCTTATAGTAACACCCTGCACTGTATGTCTCCTGTGTGTAAACCACTTTGGAGGCTCTTTTTTTGTGCTGTTGATGTTGTATCACATCTTCCATACTCCATCCATATTCATGGGAATACTGCATTTTGAATGGCAGTACAAGAATTAAATGGATATGCGGGTATTTCTCTTTCAGTGCAAGGACAACTTCAGCAGCGAGAGCATCAAAACCCCTTGCACCGCCAGTACCAAAATAGCAATAACCACGCTGAATCAACAGTTCCACTGTCTCATAAAGTTTTGGGAACAGTGTATCTGTATGTTCTCTCAATTCTCTGTGCCCTGTAAAGCATACTGTTTTTTCTTTACAAATCATAAATTCACCCCCTATTACTTATAATTATATTATAAGTAATACTTAGTTTTGTCCAGTAATACCTCTGTCTAAAATATAAGTATTACGGAGGTGCTTCTGTGAAAAAGGATATAAATATTATTGTAGGTAAAAATATAAGGATTTATAGAGAAGCATGTGGGTATACCCGTGAAAACTTTTCTGAACTAATTGGAGTTAGTTCAAAATTCTTGTACGATTGTGAATCTGGAAATGTGGGGATTTCCCTTTCAACATTTAAGAAAATCTGTGAAGTGTTGGGCATCTCTGCCGACCGCCTTCTATGGGAACGGTCCACAGAAACCATAGACCTGTCTGAGCGTTTATCCCACATCCCGCCAGAATATCACCACCTGATGGAAACGCTCATACAGACACAACTGGAACTACTTGCGTTAGCCACCAAAGAGCCACAGAAGAAAACCAGACATTAAATATGCAAAACAATCCTATAAAAAACCAGACAGAAAGGAGACTGTGTTTCCCCTCTCTGTCTGGTTTTTGTGTTATACCTCTGTCAAAAAGACAGTTCCCCTCATTTAATACTTTTCACCGGAACCTACTTCTACTTCAGCACCCATTCCATAGTCATCATAGCTGGGTTTAGACTGTGAAGCATAGGTTTCCCTCTCGCCAGTAATTTTAAACTTGCTCACCAGAGATTTCAATACGCTGGCCTGACTGGACAGTTCTTCACTGGCTGCTGCGCTCTCCTCTGCGGTAGCGGAATTGTTTTGTACAACAGCGGAAATCTGGTCCAGTCCCTCTGTCACCTGCATAATCTCATTTGCCTGTTCCATAGAGACTTCTGTAATTTCAGTGATGGCAGATACCACCTTGCTTGCCTGTTCGGCTGTCTCTTTTAATACTGCAGCTGTATCGACTGCCAATGCACTGCCCTTATCCACCGCCGTGATAGACCGTAAAATCAGTTCCTGTGTATTCTTGGAAGCCTCCGCAGATTTTCCAGCCAGATTTCGCACTTCATCTGCCACAACAGCAAATCCCTTTCCTGCTGTGCCGGCTCTGGCTGCCTCTACTGCTGCATTCAATGCCAGAATGTTGGTCTGGAATGCAATGTCATCAATGGTCTTGATAATGCCTTGAATCTGGCTGGATGTCTCCTTAATTTCCTCCATTGCCTCTACAAGCTGCATCATCTTTTCCTGACTCTCAGAAACTCTCTGACCTGCATGTCTGGTCTGATCATTGGCTGTCTTTGTCTGCTGGGCGCTGACATTCACCTTGCCAGAAATCTCCTGTATGGTGGCAGACAATTCCTGTACAGAACTTGCCTGCTCTGTGGCTCCCTGACTCAAAGCCTGTGCTCCACTGGACACCTGCTCTGCCCCAGAAGAAACCAGATCGGCTGCACTGTTGATTTCACTTAATGTACTGCTCAAAGACCGTTTGATTTTACGCATAGACAGCAAAAGATTCTGATAATCTCCAATGTAACTTTTCTCTGTCCGTGTACGAACTTGGAAATTGCCCTCTGCCATTTCTCCCAGTATATAGTCAATATCTAAAATAATTTCTCGTAAATTTTGCGCCATGGTGCGGAATGCGTGAGCTAGTTTTCCAATTTCATCCTCTGATTTCAGGTTAATCTCAATATCAAGATTACCGCTCACAATCTCATCAGCGGCATGGGCAATCTCTCTGATAGGCTTGAGCATACGTTGCAGCAAAACAATGGTTGCCCCAATCACTAACAACAGGGCAATGACAGAACAAACCACAAGGGCAATCAGGGTCTGTGTCTGCATTGCATCTGCATCAGAGGCATAGACTCCAGTCAGGGCCCACCAGATACTGTCTCCGACCTGAATGGGACTGTAATAACAATAGGTCTTTGCGCCATCCTCTCGCACTTTTGTCACATCAAATGCAGTACCACCGCTCATGCCGTTTTGAATCTGTTTCAGCTCATTTTGATTCGGGGTAAAGTCGGTCATACTTTTTCCCACATCATCCATACTTTCACTGTCCCAGATGATATTTCCATTGTGACTGTAGACATCACTCCACATGGTGGGATATTTTTCATTGGAACTGCTTAGCTCATTAAATGCACTGATGTCAAGATCTGCAATAATGACACCCTGTACTTCTCCATTGATAATCAGAGGATTGGCATAGGAAAGAATCAGCATCCCATCATACTCATAAGGCTCTGTTACAATCTGCTTCTTTGCCTGAATGGCATCAGCATACCAAGATTCCGCAGAGTATTCCTCATAGGTTCCATAAGGTTCCACCTGTCCATCTACGTTGTTCTGTGAAATATAAAACGCATAATCCTTAATGGAGGACTCAAACTTATATGGCTCAAACATCACACCCATACCTGCAATGACTGCATTGTTTTTCACTGTATTACGGGCAGTTTCCACCATAAAGTTTTCCGCATCATAGCCAATAGAAGAAAGTGTTGTGTTGTATATCACACTTTGACACAGTGCCGCCACAACAGGGTCAGTAGAGGGAATATTGTCTGCTGGATGTTCCTGTGCCCTTTCATATGCTGTTTCCAGATAGTTGTTCATGCTAGTGGCTGTAAAATCTGCTTCCTGAAAGTAATTCTGAATTTTTGTTGCGTTTGAATCGGCAATAGCAGAAAGCTCCCCTGAAATGCCCTGTTTAATTGCAGCACTGGTCATGATGGAGGTACTCACCACCAAAATGATCAAAATGATCGCTAGGATACTGCCTAGCATAATAGAGAGTTTCGTTGCCAGCTTCATTTTTTTCATTTTCCATATCTCCTTTCTGATACATCGACCACAACCGTCTATATACTACATTCAGTTTGTTGGTCGCTATAGACCATTTTCCTTCTATGTGCAAAGACACCTTGTACAAAATCATACTCATCTATAAAAACACCTATCCTAATCTACATCGGCCATTTTCTCAAAAAAATAAGAAACAATATCCCTTTAAATTTAAAATCTATCATTTGAATGGATGGAATTTTGTCCATTTACTGTTTTTTCATATTCATATTTACAAACTTTTTCATTCTATTCTTTTATCTTTTTTATATATACATCATAAAATCTATATTATTTTTATTTTTATCTATCTATATCCCATTTCCCTTACAGCCGCAAAAACAAACAAAACATCCTGACAGGAAGTAGACATAAGTTGATTCCTGTCAGGATGTTCTATATTGATTCTCTCTTTACAGTGTCACGCCACCTTTGAAAATGGAAATTTCACGAAATCCCTTTTCCTCGGTTTTGGTCTGTTTACCAGAAGCCACTTCCAGTACCAGTGCCATCAAATCCTGTGCAGCCTCATCCAGTGTTCTTGTGCCATCTGCTACCACACCAGCGTTGAAATCAATCCAGCCGGATTTTTTCGTTGCCAGCGGTGTATTACTGGAAATTTTCATGGTGGGTGCAGGTGCACCAAATGGAGTACCACGTCCTGTTGTAAACAGAATCAGGTGGGCACCAGCAGCCGTGAGCGCAGTGGAGGACACCAAATCATTGCCCGGTCCATAGAGCATATTCAGCCCCTTGGTTGTCACCTGCTCCCCATAGCCAATCACATCCATAATGGGGGCAGAGCCACCTTTTTGCACACAGCCACAGGACTTATCTTCCAGCGTAGTGATACCGCCTGCCTTATTTCCAGGGCTTGGATTTTCATACACCACCTCATTGTGGCGAATAAAATACTCCTTAAAGCCGTTAATCATGGCAACCGCTTTCTGAAATACTGTCTCATTCACACAGCGGTCCATCAAAAATCCTTCTGCACCAAACATTTCCGGCACTTCTGTCAGCACAGTAGAGCCTCCCTGTGCCACCAGCAAATCAGAAAAGCGTCCCACTGTGGGATTGGCAGTGATACCAGACAACCCATCAGAACCGCCACACTTCATACCAACTACCAGCTCAGAAGCTGGGATTGCCTCACGCTTGAACTGCCCGGCATAGTTAGCACACTGTTCCAGCATCTTGCGCCCTGCTTCCAGTTCATCCTCTACCTCCTGACACACCAGGAATTTCACTCGCTCCTCGTCATAGTTGCCCAGTTCTGCCTTAAACTGCTCCAACGTCAGGTTTTCGCAGCCCAGACACAGCACCAGCACCGCACCAGCATTGGGATGCTGTGCCAGTGCAGCCAGTAGTTTTCTGGTCTGTGCGTGGTCCTCCCCTGTCTGGGAACAGCCAAAGGGATGGGGAAAGGTATACAGTCCATCAATGGAACCAGACACCAAATCCTGATTCTCCTGCACCAATGCCTTTGCCACATCATTCACACAGCCTACTGTGGGTAAAATCCAAATTTCATTGCGGATGCCCACTTTCCCATCTCTGCGACGGTAGCCCTGAAAGGTGGCAGCCTCCACAGGGGTGGGAAACTGTAATTCTGGATTGTATGTATAGTCAATTTCTCCTGACAGGTTGGTTTTCATATTGTGGGTATGCACCCATGCACCCACTTCAATGGGTTCTGTGGCGTGACCAATAGAAAAACCGTATTTAATGACCTGCTCCCCTGCTCCAATGGGTGACAGTGCCATTTTATGCCCCTGTGGAATGTCTACTTTTGCGGTCACTCCCTCAAACACAGTCCCGGCTGGGACGGGTTTCAGGGCAACTACTACATTATCCTTGGGGTGAATATGAATCAATTCAGGCATAGGACAATCTCCTTCTCTTGTTGTGACAAAATGGGGACGGGTCTGCCAACCCCATAGGTGCAGACCCGTTTTTGATTGTTACAGACAGGATGCGTATGCAGCCTTTGCACCCTCTGTACGGATGGTGTTCAGATTAGCCAGTACCGCAGATTCCAGCCCTGCAATCTGGGTCAAATCCTGGTCCCACATCTGCTCATTGGTGAGAACAGCATGCACCAGTGCTTCTGCACTGTCATTTCTGTGATTCCAATAGAATTCCAGTGCCCAGCGGTCGTCGCTGACTGTGTAGGTGTTGCCCTTGGCACGGCGGCACACCAGTCCGGCGTCGGTCAACTCCTGAATGTCATTGGAATAGAATGCAATATAAGCTGCCAAACTCATGGTCAGACAGGTGGGCAGCTTGCCCTCTTTTTCAATGTACTCCAAAAAGCTGGGCATATTGCGTGCCTTCCATTTGGATGTGGAGTTGAGGGAAATGCTCATCAGCTCATGGTCGATAAATGGGTTATTGAAGCGGTCCTCCACTGCACTGGCAAACTGCTCCAAATCCTGCTTATCCAGAGGCAGCGTGGGAATCACTTCCTCATGGAGCATTTTGTTCATAAATCCACATACCGTCTCATCCTGCATACAGTCACGGACAATGTCAAACCCTGCCAGATAAGCACCCAGCACAAACCCGGTGTGTGCGCCATTGAGAATACGCACTTTGCGCTTTTTGTATGGGGTTACATCGGGAACCACAATACAGTTGACCCCTGCCTTCTGGAAGGGAAGCTGCTCTTGCAGCCATTCTGGTCCTTCAATATTCCATACACCAAACACTTCGCCCACGTCAATCAGTTCATCGTGGTAGCCATTGGCTTCTTCCAGACGCTTCACTTCCTCAGCATCCTTGATTCGACCGGGCACAATGCGGTCCACCAGAGTGGAACAGAAGGTACAAGTCGCACACCATGCCTTGAATTCTGCCTCCAGTGCCCACTGGTCAATGTACTGTCCCACACACTTTTCCAATTCCTTGCCGTTGTTGTCAATCAGCTCACAGGAGAGAATCACAACCGGCTTCTTTCCTGCCTTCCAACGCTGATACAGCACTTGGGTCAGCTTTGCAGGGAAAGAGGAAGGGGGGCAGTCATCCTTTTGACAGGCTGGGTCATAGACAATCCCTGCCTCTGTGGTATTGGATACAATGTACTCCAAATCGTCAGACACTGCCACTTCCATCATAGCGTCATAATCTGCCTTTTCATAGGGATTCAGGCAGCGGCTGACAGAGGAAATCACTCTCTTACGGTCTACCTTTTCCCCATTCTCACGACCACGCAGATACAGGGTGTATAGTCCCTCCTGCTCGTTAATCAGTTTCGCAAGACCGGGGGCAATGGGCTGCACCAGCACTGCCTTTCCATTGAACCCTGCCTTTTCGTTGGATACATCAAACCAGTAGTCTACAAAAGCACGCAGAAAATTACCCTCACCAAACTGTAAAATCTTCTCTGGTGCTTTCTCCAGAATATAACCTTCATAACCGGATTTTTTTAGCACTTCATAGTTGAGCTTTTCCATCACATTCACCTCAAATTTTTCATACACAAGTACGGTGGAACCAGTCCACCGTACTCAAACCAATATGATCAACCGAACAGAGTCAGAATACCAGTGGAGAACACAGGTACATATGTAATAAGCAGCAGGTTGACAACCAACAACAGATAGAATGGGACAGCTTCCCGAATGAACTTACCTGTCTTACAACCAGTAATACCACAAGTGACAAACATCAAGGTTCCCATAGGGGGAGACAATGCACCGATGGCATTGTTAAAGATGTAGGTCATGGCAAACTGAATTTCATTGATGCCATATTCTTTTGCAATGGGATGCAGGAGAGGCACCAGAATAATCATGGAGGCGTTTCCTTCAATGAACATACCAACAATCAACAGGAAGATATTCACAATCAGCAGGAACACATACTTGTTGTCAATGGTTGCTACAATCCACTCTGTCAGCATCTGGGGAATCCGCTCCTTTGTCAGTACCCAGGAGAACACGCTGGCAGCTGACACAATGAGCATAATAGAAGATGTGGTGCACACAGTCTCCTTGAAGCCCTGCTTCAGGTCTGCCCAGTGCATTTCACGATAAATCAGACCCAGCAGCATGGCATAGATAATCGCCACAGCACCTGCTTCTGTTGCAGTGAACACACCAATACGGATACCACCAATGATAATAATAGGAAGCAACAGAGGCAAAATGGCAGGCTTAATCGCTCTTGCAAACTCCTGACCAGTAACAGGGGTGGTACGGAGAGGCGCATATCCACGCTTTTTGGATACAAACCGCACCAAAAGCATCATGGTCACACACAGCAGGGCACCTACAGTCAAACCGGACAGGAACAAATCACCGATAGACACATTGGCAATACAGCCATAGAGAATCATGGAGATTCCAGGAGGAATCAAAGGGGTAATCATAGCAGATGCAGCAGTCACCACAGTGGAGAACTCTTTAGAGAATCCCTTCTTCTCCATCTCAGGTACCAGCATTTTTGCTTCCATTGCAGCATCAGCCAAGTTAGAGCCAGACAGACCGCCCATCAATGTGGACAGCAACACATTCACCTGTGCAAGACCGCCAAACATACGACCAGTCAGCACCTCACAGAAATTCATGATACGGGCTGTTACGCCGGTGTAGTTCATCATAATACCAGCACACACAAAGAATGGAATGGCCAACAGAGAAATACTCTCTACACCAACAATGGACTGCTGGGCAAATACAACAGGATTTACATTGGGGTTCAGCAGGAAATAAACTGCTGCACCACCTAGCACAGAAATAAATACAGGTACTTTCAAAAACAGCAACAGGAGCATCACAATGGATGCCAAAGCTAACACTTCATTCATTCTTCCATTGCCTCCTTTGCTTCAGACTTAACGCCCGTCACCAGAGCGTAGAAATAGCTGATAACCATCAGTACATAGGAAACTGGTGCAATACCATAAATCACTACATATGGAATTTTCAACATAGGGGTGGAACGACCACTGCGAATAAAAATCTCCAGATAACCAAAACTCTGATACATCAGATAGCCAAGTACAACAACCACTACAACAGAAATAAAAATTTCTACCATCTTCTGCATCTTCTTTGGCAGCATATCAACCACCATTTCAATGGCAACCTGATTTCCTGCACGAAACGCAGCACCAGCCGCAGCAAACACAATCCAAACCATACAGGCAAGCTGTACTTCTTCCAGCCATGTGAACGGTTTATTAAATACATAGCGGAATGGCACACCTGCAAAGGTCAGAACAATCAAAATTGCCAACACAACAGCCGCCACAATAACATCCAGATTCCCAAGGATTGCTTTGAGCTTGTTGTCCTCCTTCATGAGATTTCCTCCTTTTGCACATCACGACCAGTAACAAAACTGTCACCGGTCGTGATTCTATCAATCTAAGTTTGGTGCAATCGTATGCAGTAACTGCTTACTTGCCCATAGCCTCACAGACAGTCTCATACAGACCATCGCTCCAACCAAAGGTACTGCCCATCTCATAGAAAGCCTGAGCCTTTGTGCGGAAGCCCTCCAGAACCTCCTCAGTAGGCTCCACAACTGTGACACCCTCATCCTTCATCATCTGCAAATAATTTGCTTCCTGCTCCTCCAGAACAGTGTTATTATAGAAGCCTGCTTCTTCGCCAGTCTCAATGAGCCAGTTCTGCTGTTCCTCAGTGAGGGAGTTGAACCAGTCAGCAGAGCAAACCCAAGTGGTAAAGTTGAGCACATGACCATCCAAAATCAGATACTGTGCAACCTCATGGAGCTTGCGTCCATACAGAGTAGCCAGGGGATTTTCTGCGCCATCAATGGTTTTTGTCTGAAGGGCAGAGTATACATCACCCAAATCCATGCCGGTGGACACAGCACCCAGCACATCAAACCCATAGGACTGAATCTGGTTGTTTGGTACACGGATTTTCAGACCTGCCAAGTCATCCACAGTGTTGACAGGTGTGTTGGTCAGGGTATGACGGGCACCATACATCCAGTTGGAGGACAGAATCTTCAGACCCTTGCTCTCCAGTTGAGCAGATTGATCTGCATACCAGTCAGACTCAATCAAAGCCCAGCACTCATCCCAGCTGTCAAACAGGAAGGGAGCAAATACAATACCAAAATCAGGTACACCATAGTCTGCATAGAATGCACCGTCAGCCAGCGTACACACAGGCTCACCCAACAGCATGGAATCAATCAATTCATTCTTGCTTCCCAGCTGGCTGTCAGGATAGGGGGTAATTTTCATGGTGCCACCAGAAACTTCATCCAGCAATTCCGCCCACTTCTCAATGCCCTGACCAATGGGTTCAGAGATGGAGTTCTCAAATCCAATCTGTAACTCAATCACATCACCAGTGCTACCAGTGCTTTCAGATGTGGTACTGCTGGTGCCCCCTGTACTTGTAGTACCGCCGCTACAAGCTGCCAGTCCGGCAACCATAGTACCACAAATCAGAGTTGCTGTTAATCTTTTCCAAGTAGTAGTCATTTTCTTTTCCTCTCTTCTTCTCAAATTTTATTTTTCCTGAACTATCAGGTAAAATCAATCACAACTTTCAGCATCTTACCAGCATTTGCTGCAAACTCCTCAAATGCTTTGGGTGCTTCGTCCATCTTATAAGTATTGGTCACAATCTTCTCTAAATCTACACCGCCAGCCTTGACCAAATCAATCAATTCCAGAAAATCTTTCTTCATTGCATTGCGAGAACCATAAACATTCAATTCTTTTTTCTGAATGATGGTAAAGAAGAAATCGTCAATGTTGCGCTTAGAAACGCCAATCAGCACCACACGTGCACCAAAACAGGCAGCATCAATACAGTTCTGGAAGGTATTAGGCAGACCAACTGCCTCGATGGTCACATCATAACCATCTCCATTGGTCAGTTCAGCCACCCCTTTTTCAAATGCTTCAGGGGAACTGTTGAGCAGTTTATGGTCAAGCTGGAACGTCTTATAGGCGTAGTCCAGTTTGTCCTCAGCCACGTCACAGATGGTCACTTCAGCACCCTTTGCCTTGGCAGCCACAGCAGCCAACACGCCAATGGTACCAGCACCTACTACCAGCACCCGCTCCCCTTTCTGAACATTGGCACGGGAAATTCCATGGTAACTGATGCAGAAAGGCTCAATCAGAGCCAGCACTTTTGCTGGCAACCCTTTGCCATCGTAGATCCGCTCGATGGGCATTGTGATATACTCAGCAAAACCACCCTCACGCTGAACCCCCATGGTCTGGTTATCAGTACAGGCATTCACCAGCCCTCTCTTGCAGGAATAACAGGAACCACAGTTGAAATAGGGATTGCAAGTCACAATCATACCCGGCTTTAACCCCTGGTCGTTCTCATCAATTTCCACAATCTCAGCGGCAAGCTCATGCCCTGGTACACGGGGATAAGACACATAGGCATTGGCACCGCGATAAGAACCTAGGTCGCTTCCACAGATGCCTCCATAGAGCATTTTCAACAATGCTTCACCGGGCATACGCACAGGTTTTTCGACCTCTTTGACCACAACCTGACCAGGAGCTTCAATACAAATTGCTTTCATTTTTCTTCCCTCCAAGCACACAATTCTATCTGATATACACATCATACGCATCTTATGTACAACTTGTATACATAATGTTCTATAGCTGCATTCTAACTCTCTATGACATATTTGTCAATTGGAGTTTTCTATTTTACCTTATTTTCGTCATGTGCAATAATTTCACTCTTTAAAATATGGGCATTCTAACCATAAATCCTGCTTTTTTCTTCTGTTTCCATTGGAAAGTCATTTTTTCTATTGCAAACAAATCGGAAAGACTGTAATATAAACTGAAAGCACAAATTGAGCGAAAGGAGTTTCCAAAATATGCCCAAAGAGCAAGAAAATTCTTTGCAATCTCAGGCTTATCAGTATATCCGGCAAAAAATTGCCACCTGCGAATACGCCCCCAACCAGATGCTTAGTGAATCCCAGTTGAGAGATGAACTTGGCATTTCCCGCACTCCTGTACGGGAAGCTGTGAGCCGTCTGGTTCAGGAAGGGCTTCTAACTGTGTTTCCAAAACGTGGCATTGTTGTATCTGGCATTTCTATTGGAGATGTCCATAAAATTTTTGAAGTGCGCAGTCTATTGGAACCATATACATTACGCACCTACCACAATAACATATCTCTGGAAGAAATGAAGGAATTTTCTGATTCCTTTCATAATCATGCTTTGCCCTGTGAAGATACCTGTCTTCAGGATTTTTATCAGTTAGATGACGCCTTTCATGCCCTGATTATGCGTTCTCTGGAAAATGACTACCTTCAGGAGCTTTCAGCCCGCATTCAAACACAGAATTTCCGCTTGCGTATTCTCAGTGGAAAAACCATTGACTCCCGTATTCGAGATACAATGATTGAACATGCTCAGATTGCAGACGCATGTCTCAATGGAGAATGGGAACAAGCTGCCACTGCGATGGAAATTCACCTGATCCATTCCCGCAACTCTGCTCTCTCCATGCTTCTGAAACAGAGCAGTATTGCAGGCATTTTGTAACCACTTCAGCTAAACCATCGGGAGGTTTCTATGAATTCAGAACATACCATTAGTTATCAAAGATATCGCTATGCAGCCTTGCGATTTATAGCCGGTGGTGGACTGTGTTGCATCTTCGGATTATTATTTTGGAGTTTTCTGCCCACCATTCCCACCGAACTCAATCTTCTTTTGCTCCTGATTGGAATAGTGTTAGTGTCTTTGGGTGCAGCCAGTCTGCAAAAGCACAATGTGGTCAAAGCATTTGCCCAACAGTGCATCTGTGACCCGACGGATGAAATTGCACAGGGACTTCTGGAAGCACTTCAGGCACAAAAACACCTGTATCTGGTCGCCTCCTCCATTCAACTTGTGGAGCGTGCTATTCAGTGCTATGAATCTGTGCAGGGTGCTGATTCCACCTTGGTGGAACAGCTTCGTCAAACAGCAAATCACACCATTATTCGGAAGAAATTTTAATGATATCCACTCTCATACTTGCCAATTACTTATTTAGAAATATATTCGATAGGAATACGGGGTATAAATTATGGATGCACACAAATCATTGATTACAGACATATTTAATGGTTCAACGTTAGTTGAAATTCCTTTTTTTCAAAGGTCATATGTATGGACAGAAGAACTTTGGTCCAGATTTTTAGAAGATATGGAATTTGTAGCAAAAACCAAAAAACCTCACTTCCTTGGTTCTATCATTTTGAAGCAAGGTAACACTCCACCTTCTGGCTCTCTGTATGCTTCTTGTAAGACGGTAGTGGATGGACAGCAACGACTTACAACTTTTTTAATTTTCTTAAAGGTACTTTGTCTAAAAACTGGTCAAACTGCCTTATTTAATTTTCAGTTCAGCATCATGGGACAAGAAATCGCGCTAAAACATGGAAAAAATGACTTAAATGCATTTGAGAAAGTGATGTCTATGGTACAAGCTGAAAAAATTGAGGGCTTTGAAGCCGATTCCAAGGTCATTCAGGCTTTTAACTATTTTGTGGAGCATATACAAACAGATAAATTAGATGTGATGCAGGTCATTATGAACACGCAATTCGTTCGCATTGATTTAGATGCAAACGAAAATGAACAGCAAATTTTTGATACCATTAACTCATTAGGTGTCAGTCTCACCACATCTGAACTACTCAAGAACTATTTTTTTGATAGAAATTCTGTAGATTCATACAAAACTATATGGGAAAGTGTTTTTGAAAGAGATATTGAGACAAAATCTTACTGGGATACTGAATTGGAAACAGGTCGCATCAAGCGGGCAATGATTGACATTTTTTTCAGTGCATATTTCCAGCTATTCATTCAAAATAGAAACTACAATATCTCCAACGAAGATAAACTGATGTATTCCAGAGTTGACAATTTAGCCCAGTCCTATCAACATTTTATCAACCACTATTGTGATGGAAATAAAAACATCATCTTGGACCAAATGAAAGACTATGCACTATGTTTTATGCACACATTCCGTCCTGAACAATGCAATATGGCTGTTCCAAAAGAGATGGGGATTGAACGTCTCAATGTGATTATTTTTGGTCTAAATAATACAACACTCATTCCATATGTTTTGTATCTCGTTAAAAATATTGAAGAAAGACAGGAATTAAATCACGTTTGTGGTATTATAGAAAGCTATATCATGCGTCGAATGATTGTTCATGCACCAACTAAAAATTATAATAACCTGTTCACATCCCTTATTCTTAATAACATATTGGATGCAAATTCTTTGTTGAAAAGACTACAAAAAAGTGGAGATGTAACTACATATATTCCAAACGATGAGGAATTACAAATTGGTTTCCATAGTTCCAAATTAGTCAACCTACAGACCAAAGGCATTCTTTATCTATTGGAAAGCAGTATTCGACCAAGTGACAGTGCTACATCCCTCCTTGGCTTTCATGGCTACAGTCTGGAGCATTTAATGCCAAAAAAATGGAGAAATCATTGGGATCCATGTTTATCCGAAGCTCAGGCTAAGATGAGAGATTCTGTCCTTCTCACACTAGGGAATCTTGCTATTATACCTCAATCTTTAAATGCTTCCATTCGTGATGCTGCATGGGACATAAAAAAATCTGGGAAAGGGAATAAACCTGGGCTTGCCCTCTGTGCTGGTGGGTTGTGCACCCTCCATCATGTTTTAAACCAATCCAAATGGAATGAAGATGAGATTTACAAAAGAGCCATTTGGATGTGTGATAATGCAAAGGTTATCTGGAAATTATAATAATTCTGAAATTTATTTTAATGAAAGGAATTATTAGATCTACATTTGACACAACAAGGAGCATACCACGATGAGCAACGCCGATTTACAATTCATCCAAACCTGCAAAGATATTTTAAGCAAAGGTGTCTGGGACACAGACCGCCCTGTCCGTCCCCGCTGGGAGGATGGCACCCCTGCCCACACCATAAAACTGTTTGGCGTGGTCAACCGCTACAATTTACAGCAGGAATTTCCCATTATCACTATCCGCAGACAGTACCTGAAATCTGCCATTGATGAACTGCTTTGGATTTGGCAAAAAAAATCCAACCGAGTGGCTGACCTGAACAGCCACATTTGGGACGCCTGGGCAGATGAACAGGGAACCATTGGGAAAGCCTACGGTTATCAACTGGGTGTGAAACACCACTACCCACAGGGGGATATGGACCAGGTGGACCGGGTTTTGTGGGATTTGACCCATGACCCAGGTTCCCGCCGAATTATGACCAACCTCTATAACCACCACGATTTAAGTGAAATGGCACTCTATCCCTGTGCCTACTCCATGACCTTCAATGTCAGTGGAAATGTACTAAATGGCATTTTAAACCAGCGTTCTCAGGATATGCTGACTGCAAATGGGTGGAATGTGATGCAATATGCCATTTTACTTCATATGTTTGCACAGGTTTCCGGGCTGGTGGCTGGGGAACTGGTCCATGTCATCGCAGATGCCCACATTTACGACCGCCATGTGCCTGTTGTGGAACAACTCATTCAAAGAACCCCCTTTGATGCCCCCAAACTTTGGATGGACCCCTCTGTCAAAAATTTCTATGACTTTACAGTAGACAGCTTTCGTCTGGACGGGTATCAGTCTCATCCTCTGGATGAAAAAATTCCTGTTGCAATTTGAGTGAATGCGTGAGGAACACTATCATGAAAGCCATTGTTGTTGTAGATGAAAACTGGGCCATTGGTAAGGATGGTGACCAGCTCATCTATTTAAAAGAAGATTTAAAGCATTTTCGTCAACTCACCAGTGGTCATGGTGTGATTTTAGGTCGCAAAACCCTTGCTACATTCCCCAATGGAATGCCTCTCAAAAACCGCACCAACCACATTTTGTCCCACAATCCCCAGTATCAACTGGAAGGGGCGGTGGTACATCATACCATTGATTCTATTTTGAAAGCGGTTCAGGACAATGATTTTGTCATTGGTGGTGCATCAGTCTATGAGCAGCTCCTTCCCTACTGTGATACTGTTTATGTCACTAAAATCCATGCTGCATTTCCTGCTGACTGTTACTTTCCCAATTTGGATATAGCACCTGACTGGGACATCAGCGAGGAATCTTCACCATTAGAACAGGATGGTATTATCTATCATTTTGTCACCTATCGCCGTACCACATAAAAAACAAGGTCAAGGAATCCAAAACATTCCTTGACCTTGTTTTTTACAGTTCCAGCTTAAATTCTGAACTGGAGAGTCCATCTTTGGTGAGCATCTGCTCCAGAACTTCTATATCAGCCGTCAAATCCATGGCTGTACCTTGGAACAGCTGATCCAACTGCTTTTCAAATCCATCTACCACTTTGTCCATCATCTTATCAATTCGTTCCATGGTTGTATTGATGTTGACACCCTGTACCTTTTGGTCTTCCAACTGCTCATAGGCTCGCAATAATTTAAGGGTTGTGGGCAAATAATAGTTTAGAAAACTGCGCAACTGTGTGGATTCACTGGGGTGACTGCGCTGATAATCAAAAATACGGGCTGTAATATATCCAATCTTTTCTACTTGCCCTGCTATTTTGGGGTTGTCAATCTCACCACTGAGGGATTGAATTTCTTTTAAAATCTGCTCTTGTGGGTCATCCCCTGTCTTATTCTCTTGTTCCTCTACAGGCTCTGTCACTGCCTGCCCTGATAACATCAGACAATCTTTGCTATAATCCAAATATCCCACAGGAAACAGCCCTGCTGCTAGCATATGTTCCAATGTATCCCGTACCTGTTTAGGAGATGTTCCAGTGGCTGCTGCCAGAGAGGAAATGCTCACCATATCACGTTTGCCAATCATGGCAAGGTAGGTTCGAAACCGCCGCACATATTTTTGTTTATACCGCCCAATCCCTAAAACTGCCAATCCCCCAGCCAATACACTGGCTGGAGCCAGAGCTGCTGCCAATGCAAAAAACAGACCAGAACCCAGCCCAGCACCAACAGTTCCAGCCGTTGCAACTCCACCCAGAGCTGTAAAAACAGCACCCAAAATCGTCAGAAACGTTGCCTTCCGCTCCAGTGCTGTCAACTCAGTGGCAGAAGGTACCTTTTGCACCTTAGTTGCATTCACTTCATAACTTGTTGTGCGTGCGCCGTACCTTCCATACAGCCCTTGATTGTTTTTTCTTGGTTGTCTATCCAAAACGCCGGAAAGTTTCAAAATGGTCAAAACCACCGCCGCAGGTGTAAAGATAAAAAACAAAATGGCTACTAGAATCCAGAAATTACGGTCAGAAACCGGAGGACGACTTGGGGGTGTTTGATTTCCATGATATTGGTATAATGGGTTCGCCATAGCAAAACCTCCCAGTTCTATCAAGAGAATTTTTGTTTATTATACTTTTTTTTCATGGAAAAGTAAAGGTGATATTTGCTCTGTAACTGTTCTGTAATTGTAAGCATACATTGGAAGTGGTATAATCAATTTCATATTATGACATGTTAAAACATGAAACCCGTCAAGGAAAGAAAAAACCCCATACGGGAGGGGAGAGCGGAGGAACCCAATGGAAGGAAATAGAAGTATGCCACCAGAACACAAGCACAACCCTGCATTACTCATTGGTATTGGTGTAGCTGTGGCATTGTTAGGTGGATATTTGGGCGTATGTGCATGGGTGGGACAGGCGGATCAGGTGATGCCCAATGTCTCTGTATCTGGTGTTGATGTAGGTGGTCTCTCAAAACAGCAGACCAGCCAGCAGTTGTCTACTGCCTATGAACAGGCTTCCTTTGCACTGGACCTGTCTTATGGTACATGGAATAACACACTGTCACAGACAGCGTGGCAGCTACAGGCAGAGGAAAGCAGTCAGTTGGCATGGAAAGCAGGACGTGAACATTTTTTGACCCAAGGTGCTCTCTATCTGGCGCATCTGCTGGGAAAATCGGAACAGGTAGATGCAGTATTGGAGTGGACAGAGGAAGGATTATCCTCTTTTGAACAGCAGATGGATGAGGCAGATTTACAGGTTGGTGGTGGTTTAACCCATGCCTCCTATGCCGTGGAAGGGGATCAACTGATGCTGACCAAAGGTGTCATAGGTGTAACTGTCGACCGGGAGCAGGCAAAAACACTGCTGGAACAGTCTGCTGCGGATGCATTGACCCAGTCTCTCAGCAGTGGTACTGAACAGCCAACTTCTGTCACTCTGCCCTCTCATGAATCTGGACCACAGGCTCCAGATTTTGAAGATATGCACCAACAGCTCTATCGAGTGGCGGAGAATGCCTCTGTTGACCCTGAAACTCACGAGGTAGTCCCCCATGTTGTGGGTCTTGACTTTGATGTAAATGAGGCGAAATCCCTCTATGCTCAAGCGAAAGATGGAGAAACCTTTGCCATTCCATTGACTCTGACAGAACCAGAGGAGACAACGGAATCTTTGGAATCGAAATTGTTTCGGGATGTGTTGGGAGAAGCCACCAGTGCTGTCAGCGGCTCATCCAACCGGAAAAGCAATGTAAAGCTGTCAGCCTCTGCCTGTAATGGTATCATTCTCATGCCAGGTGAGGTATTTTCCTACAACAACACCACTGGCAGCCGTACCACAGATAAGGGCTATTTGCCTGCCACTGCCTATGTTGGCGGTGCATCGGTAGACGAAATTGGCGGTGGTATTTGCCAAACCTCCTCTACCATCTACTATGCTGTGCTTCATACCACCCTTGAAATTGTAGAACGCCACGCCCATCGGTATGCCGTTGGATATGTGCCAGATGGTATGGATGCCACCGTTTATTTTGGTTCTCTGGATTTTCAGTTTAAAAACAACACAAACTATCCCATCAAGATTGTGACCAAAAGCTATGACCAAAATGGAAAACGCTATTTGAATGTAGCCATCTATGGCACCAATGAGGATGGTCGTTATGCCCAGCCAGAACGGGTTCAGTATGACTATATTACACCTACGGTCCAATATCAACCCAGTGAATCTGTCCCTCGTGGTACAACCGTAGTGGACAGCAAGCAGACCCCATATACTGGTCGTTCTGCCAGTACCACTCGTTATATCTACGATAAAAATGGAAACCTGCTTGAAAAACAGGACATGGGTGTCAGCAACTATAAAATGCGCCCCAAAACCATTTTATACAATCCTGCCGATGGAGACCCTAGTACATGGGTCAATGGAACACCCCCTGCCCCTGTCACAGAAAAGCCACAGGAGACACCTGCTACTGGGGAAGCTACCAATACACCACAGGAGTCAACTCCTCCCATTGACCTGACACAGTCAGAAACTTAACTCAGAAAGGACACCCTATGTTTTCTGGATTTTCACAAGATGCTGTAGATTTTCTGTGGGGCATCCGTTTCCACAATGAAAAGAGCTGGTTTGAGGCACATAAAGAAATCTACCTCTCTCAAATCATCCAGCCCATGCGGGCATTGGGAGAGCAGGTATACCAGAGCGTCCAGACAACCCATCCCGAGTTGGGACTTACCCTGCATGTGAGCCGCATTTATCGGGATGCAAGACGCCTTCATGGTAGAGGTCCCTATAAAGACCATATCTGGTTCACTTTGCGAAAACCAAAGGACAGCATCCGAACGCAACCGGTTTTTTACTTTGAAATTGCCCCTGAATATTACAGTTATGGTATGGGGTGCTATGATGCCACACCTTCTTTTATGGAGGCGTTCCGCAGGCGAATCGACCAAAACCCCAAACCCCTGGAAAAGCTGGCTCGTCATTTATCCAATTCAGAATTTCAGTTGGACGGAGACTGCTACAAACGACCCAAAAAAGCTGTAGAAGGTGTACTGAAAGACTGGTACAACCGAAAACGCATCGCCCTGATTCATGATGAAAATTGTGAAGGATTGCTCTTTCAGCCAGAATTGTCCCAAAAGGTTATTCAGGGCTTTGAATTTCTCGTTCCCTATTATCTCTATTTATATTCTGTCTCTGCTGATGAACTTCTCCTATAAGACCACTAAGGGCTGTCCATGTTGGACAGCCCTTACTATATTTGGAATACATTTTCATTTTTTTCAAAAATGATTGTCGATTTTCAATAAATTTTAGTTGACTTCCCTATTGCTCTATGGTATATTATAGCCAGAAAGGGTGATACCAATGTGGTAAGTAACTTTCCCCAATAGATACCCAGTTGGGCAGCAAATTTATATAGATGTCCCTGCTGATGGTTCAGCCAAGGTGGAGAAGAAAGGTAGTTTATCATACTCGCTGCTTAACAGAGCACGGTATCTAATCCACACAGACATCACGAAGGAATGCGGGATTCGGACTCGCCTGACAACAGAGTAGCACCTCATAGATGAGGGAGGAGCCAGAAAGTAGCGGCGTTTGAGAAGGTTGCATGGGGCAGTTGGTACCTGTAATTCGGCTCGGTGGTGAATGTGAATCTGTAGAAAGTGAGGTAAACAATTGATGTTAGATAACAAGGAGCAACAGAAGTAACCCTTGACTGGTACGGTGAGTAAATCGTCAGGTCAAGGGTTACTTCTTTTTTACAGAAAAAGCGTCATCAACGGGATGGTGACAAGGCATAAAATACTAGATAGAAAGACTGTCTCAGCAGCAAATTCAGTATCTGCCCCATAAGTATCTGCCAAAATGGTTCCCACTGCTGCCGCAGGCATAGACATAATCACAACCATGACACCTACAAAAACTGGGTTGTCAATCGGAACCAGCCTTAATCCTGCAACGGTCAGGAGCGGCAAAATCAAAAGCCGCATCAGGCTTGCTGTGATTGCATCCAGATTACAGAAAATCTGTTTCACCTGTCCACCGGACAAGGTAATTCCTGTAATCAACATGGAAAGTGGGGTTGTCACATTGGACAAATGGGTAATGGGTGTACTCAATGCCGATGGCAATGGAATTTGCAGAATATAAAATAACAATCCCAACACCATTGCCCCATTGACTGGTGTAAGCAAAATAGATTTCCATGAAATGGTTTCTGTTTGTTCTGTCCTCTGCCCATCCAATACCATGAGTTTTGCACCCAACGTAAAGGCGAGTATACTAAATGGGATGCTCAAAAAAGCTGCCAACGCCAGTCCCTCCTGCCCAAACAGTGCCAATGCAATGGGAAATCCCATGAATCCATTGTTGTTGAACATACAGGAAAAGACCCAGCAGCCCCTGCGGCTGCTTTTAACCTGACATGGATAGGAACAGCCCCAGCTAATTGCCCCACCCAGTAAAATAAATGCACTTCCTAACAGGACAATGAGCACCCCTTCTCTCATAAAAGCAGCATCAAATGGCTGTACCAGAGCAGAAAACAGGGTTGCTGGCATGGTGACATTCATCAGAAGTCGACTGAGCTGTGGGGTATGCTCTGTGGATAACACACCCACTTTTGCACCTGCAAAGCCAACTCCAATCAGAAGAAACAGTCCCAATAATGCGGAAAATACCTCTCCAATATCTAACATCGTTTCACCTCTCTAGCTTAATGTCAGACAGTCAAACAGACCGCAAAATTGCGGTCTGTTTGTTTTCCTGATTGATTAGCGGTTTTTAAATCCTTCCAGCTTCTCCTTGTTTACAAAGGCAGTCATGGCGTCTTTCTGGTCCTCTGTGGCAAAGCACAGACCGAATGCCTCTGTCTCATAGGCTGTTCCTGTGTACATATCTGTCTGTAATCCTCTGCGGATGGCTGCCTTTGACTGACGGACTGCAATCTGTGCATTGGCTGCAATGGATTCTGCCAACTGGATTGCCTGCTCCATCAGCTCCTCTGGGGGATACACATGGCTCACCAGCCCCAGTTCCTTTGCCTGAGCGGCAGAAATCACCTTAGCGGTGAGAATCAGTTCCATAGCGTTGGATGTGCCAACAATACGGGCAAGCCGTTGGGTGCCGCCAAATCCAGGAGTAATGCCCAGACCAACTTCTGGCTGACCAAACTTTGCTTTCTCGCTGGCAAGGCGGATGTCACAAGACATACACAGCTCACAGCCACCACCCAAAGCAAATCCATTCACTGCTGCAATCACTGGCTTAGACAGATGTTCCAGCTTCAAAAATACCTGATTTCCATAGGCACCAAACTTCTTGGCCTGAATCGCACTAAAATCTTTCATCTGACCAATATCTGCACCTGCCACAAAGGAGCGTCCTGCACCTGTGAGAATCACGACCCAAATCTCCTCATTGCTCTCCACAGCATCCAGTGCAGCATCCAAATCCTTCAAAACCTGCTCATTGAGTGCGTTCAGGGCCTCTGGTCGATTCATGGTCAAAATACCAACATGACCTTTCTGTTCAAGCTCTACAAAAGACATAAAAACGTCCTCCCTTTCTAAGTAAATGGAATCAGGGTTTTCTCTGCTCCCCATTATACAATAGAACAGAGACAGGAGCAAGTATAAAACATTTTTTTCGTCATAGGGAAGCACCAACTCTCATAACTTAGAGGCAAGAGGGGGCTGAGCTATGAAAGAACTGACAACAGGAAAACGGGTTTTGTTTCTCACCCTGATGGGAACCTTGACACAACTGCTGGGATTTGGCTATCGCGTGCTTCTATCCAGAATGGTAGGGGCACAGGTTATGGGGCTTTATCAGCTGATTATGCCAGTTTACTCTGTGCTGCTCTCTCTGACTGCGGTTGGATTGACTGCTGCCATGTCCAACTTAACCCCCAAATTTCTGGCTTTAGGAAAACCGGAAACGGTATCACAGCTGCGAAAAACAGCCCTTTTCTGGCTGATTCTATTGATGATTCCAGTCAGTGGTGTAATCATTCTATGGAGTGATCCCATTTCTGTGTATCTACTGGGGGATGCCAGAACACAGCTTGGTATTTTGTTACTGCTGCCCTGTGTTGCCCTGACCGGGATAGAAAACATTCAAAAACATGTCTTTTATGGTGCAGACTCTGTGAAAATCCCTGCTACCACCGAATTATTAGAGCAAATCATACGGGCTGTGGCTGTGTTGGGTTTACTGGTTCTATTTCTGCCTCAATACCCAGAACGGGCTCTTGGGCTTGTAGTGCTGGGGATGATTTTGTGTGAAATCTCCTCTGCCCTGACCCTCACCCTTTTATTTCGTCTCCATCTATGGCGACCGGTTCGCACTCCAGAACGTGGGCTTACAATGCAACTGTTCACCATCGCACTGCCTGTGGCACTCACATCTCTGGCTGGTAATCTGATGCACGCAGTCAATGCTGCCATGGTTCCCAAAAAACTGGTGGAAAGTGGGCTATCTCAACAGGAGGCAGTCTCTGAATTCGGTGTAGTCTGTGGCATGACCATGCCCATGCTTGCCCTCCCCACCGTATTTTTGGGTGCCATGAGCCTTGTAATGATTCCACGCCTCTCCCGTGCCAAAGCACTGGGACACACTGGGCATATTGCTCACATTGTATCCAAAGCCCTGTCTGTGGTATCCATTTTAACACTACCCTCCATGGGGCTTATGGTTGTTATGGGAGAAGATTTAGGCTGTCTGTTATTCCATAATGACCAAGTAGGCAGACATCTTCCCATGCTGGCTGTTGCCATGATTCTCTCCTGTTATCAGGCAACTCTGGCATCTGCACTCAATGGGATTGGGCATCAGGGGACGGTTGCATTCATCTCCATTCTCTGTGATGTGGTACAGCTCTTTTTCACTGCCTCTCTGGTCAAATTGCCGCAGTTTGGTATGGCTGGTTTTGCACTTGGTGCAGTTGTCTCCTCTGCTCTGGGTTTTCTGTTCTGTATCTGGTCTGTGATACGAACCACTGGAATGCACCTGTCCATTTTTTCCTGGTTTACTGCCCCTGCACTGGCTGCTCTCTTGATGACTTTATGTTCTAATCTTTTGATGCATCGGTTGATTGATTATGGTGTCAGCTCCCTTTCTGCTGGTATCTTGACTTGCCTGTTTGGGGTTGTGCTTTACCTTGTCACACTCCACGCACAGGGGGTTCATCTTCGTGATTTATGGGGTGTACTCTAGCTGTTTCTTCTCTACTGGGGTATGAAACCAAAATAAACTGTGATATAATTGGGCTATGTTGAGGTGATTGAAATGAAGGCACAAATTAGAGCCATTGCGATATTTCTGTTTTGCTCTCTCTGTCTCTCTGGATGCCAGACAAACCAAAGTAAACAGGAGAAGATTCCTTATCTTTCTCATCAGACCTACGCAGTTGCCCATTTGGGCTATGAAAAGATTGAGTACCTCAGTGGTTATACAGAGCGGTATTTGGACAGCGACCAGCTGCCCATCCACTATCTTTCCCCTGGTGACTACTATTTGATTATTCCCCGATATGAGAATATGGAACTGTTTCTCTATCAGAATGATATCACAACAGGTGACTCTGTCCTCATCTATCAAGAATCAAATTGTGAACCTTTTATTGTACAATGTAATGTCAGTGACATTTTTGCAGATGCCACCATTCAATTCAACTATGAAGGAACCGCCTCTACCTTCTCCCCATTTATTTCCCTCAAGGATGGTTCCATTGATGTAGGACCCAACGGACTTTTATTGACTTTGGAGGAAGAAAGCAACTTATGATACCATCTGAATGTTCAACTGTTACTGTTATGAAGCTAAAAGACTACCATTTGGATTCTGCCATTGCTGCGGTAGAGACTATTTTTTCCAACTGGTCTGGTGATTGTCTGAAGCCAGAGACCCGTGTGACCATCAAACCAAATCTCCTGATGCGCCGCACCCCAGAGCAGGCAACCACCACACACCCCGTCATTATACAGGCGGTGATTCATGCACTGCGGGCTCGTGGCATTACTCAGATCACCATTGCTGACTCCCCAGGTGGTCCCTATACTACTTCAGCCTTACATGGCATTTATCAAACCTGTGGTCTGGAGGCACTGGGCGCAGAACTGCTCAATTATGATACTGGCTATGGGCACCGCCCTGCCCCTTCCGGTTCTCTCCTTTCGGAATACGCCCTGATTAACCCCATTTTAAATGCCGATGTAGTCATCTCCATTGGAAAGGTGAAAACACACAGTATGACTACCCTGAGCGGAGGGGTCAAAAATTTGTTTGGATGTATCCCAGGTTTACAAAAACCCCAGCTTCACTACCGCTTTCCAGACAATCGTGCCTTCTGCCGTATGTTGGTAGAGCTTGCTCAGACGGTACAGCCACAGTTGACTATTTTAGACGGTGTGGTGGCAATGGAGGGGGATGGACCATCTGGTGGAACTCCAAGAAAGGCTGGTTGGCTCATCGGCTCCGCCTCCCCCTTTGCCGCTGATTTGGCACTGTGTGAACTGATGCGCTTAGAGCCAACACAGGTTGAAACAGTGTCTTACAGTATAGCAACAGGGCTGATTCCTGCCTCTCCCCAACAGCTTGTCCATTTGGGTGATGGTTGGAACCCCATTTCTGATTTTCAGATGCCTAAAAGCAAATCCTTAGATTTTTCTGACCATATCCCCTGTTTTCTTCGTCCATTGGCAAAGTTTCTGCGGGGAATTTGGGTCAATCGCCCTGTCATCCGTACCAACGACTGTATTGGGTGCGGAAAGTGTGCAGAAAGTTGCCCACCCAGTACCATACAGGTCAAAGATGGGAAAGCTGTGATTGACTATTCTGCCTGTATCTCCTGCTTTTGTTGTCATGAGATGTGCCCTGTGAAAGCCATAGACATTCGACGTGTTAAAAAATAAAACTCCGGCAATGCAAGAGGGAATTTTTCCCACTTGCATTGCCGGATTGCTTTTATTTCTCCCTTTGCTGGAGCAAATCCTGCATGGTTGCACAGAGAATATTAAAATCTATGGGTTTTGAAATATGGGCATCCATTCCAGCTGCGGTTGTTGCTGCAATGTCCTCAGAAAAGGCATTGGCAGTGACCGCAATCATCGGCACCTGTTTGGCATCTGGACGGTCCATTTCACGAATATATTTTGCAGCCTCACAGCCACCCATCTGAGGCATCAGCATATCCAGCAAAATTGCATCAAACTCAAATGGTTTTGACTGTCGGAACAGTTCCACCGCCTCTTTGCCATTCCATGCCTGTATCACCTGAATTCCGTGCATCGTCAGAATTTCTGTGGCAATTTCCATATTAATCATGTTATCTTCTGCCAACAAAATACGATATCCATTCAAAGAGAACTGTTTCTTTTCCTTTTGTTTGGTTTTCTCCTCCTGGTTTTGAGCGCCAACCACTGTAAATGGTACTGTGATGGTAAAGGTTGTACCCTCTTGTAATTTGCTCTGTACATGAATCTGCCCACTCATTTGTGTTACCAGATTCTTTACAATGGGCATCCCCAAACCTGTCCCAGTAATTTGTCTGGAAGAAAATTGTGTCTCACGGGCATATGGCTCAAACAGTTGTGGTAAAAATTCCTCTGACATGCCAATTCCCGTATCTCGTACAATGAATTGGAACTGAGAACAGGTCTTTTCCTCAAACTGGCGTACTCCCACATAAATCTCATCTCCTTCTTCTGTAAACTTAAAGGCATTGGATAGAAGGTTATTGAGAATTTGTGCGATACGGAACGAATCTCCCAGCACACAGCTACTCTGTATGTCATACTCCACATGAAATCTTTTTTTCTCCATCTCTGCCTGTAATCGGAAGGTTGCTACACATTCCTCAATACATTGACAGATATCAAACGTCTGCTGGTTGAGTATCACTTTTCCCTGTTCAATGCGGGACATATCTAAAATATCATTCACCAAATCCAGCAGTTGACGGCTGGAATACTGAATTTTCTGTATATAATCTGACACCTGTTCTGGTTCCTGTCTATGCTGTTGCACCAAGTCAGACAACCCCAAAATGGCGTTTAATGGGGTACGCATATCATGGGACATATGGTTAAAAAATGCCTGTTTTGTACTCTCACTGCGTCTCGCCCGCTCCAATGCCTCCTGCATGAAAGCTCGTTCTCGCATCTGATGCTGTTTTTCCTCCTCTACTTCACTGAAACACAATACCACTTCATTGGAAGAAAATGCACTGTCATACAACATGCGAATATTAACCCAACGGTACTCCGTCCCAAACCGGCGCTTAAAATCTCCTCCATACTCCCGAATCTGTTTTTCCACCAGTGTACGAATTCCACTGGCAGAAAAACTATCATAAAATGCCTGGAATGTATCATGGTCAGACACTTCAGCAATCTGGTCCAACAGATCCTGATATTTTCCTTGCATTGGGAGCTTCTGCCCAATGTCAGGAGAGCCTTTGATGGTCTCATAGGTTCCTTTTTCATAGTTAATTCGGTACAAAGCATAATAGATATTACCCAGTACATGTATGGTCTCATTGGTCCTTCTAATCTGACGATACATATACATATCTCTGGCTGCCACACCCAATACCACCAGAATACTAAACAACATAAATCCAGAAAACAGGGTACTGAACTGGTTGAGCTTGTTTAAAATGGTATCAAATGGCACAGTCAAAATGGCACTCCATCCATTTGGCAAAGTATAGTAGTAGACGCCGCACTGAATTCCCTGTAAATCCATCACATAGCCATTGTAATCTTCCATTTCTCCTTTTTGGATTTGTACCAAAAGCTGGGTGATGTAGTCTTGGAGCTGCTGCTCCTCCCCTTGGAACGAGGTTTCCTTAAAAATAACGGTTCCCACTCTGTCACAGACATAGATGGAACTTCCTTTGGGCAGTTGGGTTTGGGTGCTGTTGACATGGTATTGGGTTGGCACCACATCCACTGCCACAACACAGCCTGTCTTTTCCCCTCTCATAGAGATGGTCAACATAGCCCGCCCTGTGATGACATCTCGATAGATATCACTAAATACCACATCTCCGTTTGCCTCTATGGCACGTTGATACCATGAAACTGCCTCATAATCATAACTTGCATCCCCCTCCCAGGGTCTGGGGGCAATCAGTTCCCCTTTGACAACCGCATACAATTCTGCCTGCCCTTCTCCCAGAATCCCCTGTAACTGGTCATCGAAGCCTTTCATCCATTGAACAATCTCTTCTGTGCTCTCTCCTTGGGCTGCCTGATCATCAATCGTATTTGTAGCAAATTGCACCAAAGTTTCATATACTTCAATATTGCTGTTCTCATCTGATATGTAACTGCGTGCCAATGTTGTACCCATATCCTGCGCATTTTGTAACAGAGTATCCCTTAAAATCATATGAAAGAGTCCACCCAATACCACCAGTGCCAGGATAATCATTGCATAGATACCAAGTTGATGATTTCTCAACCGGTTGACCCGTCTCTGATATCTCCTCAATTCCAACACCCCCGAATCATAGAGCCTCTTTTTCCAATGTGGTATCTCCGTTTCAAGCTTACTGTTTCTCCCCCATACACAGCCCATATCCCCCTCATATTGATCCTCAATACAACACAAAAGTTTATCATCTTTCCTATTGTTCCGCAAGGAATTTCACTTGATATTCCTTCAAAATATTGTAAAAATATTGGAGAAAGAACCTTCTTTTTCGCTTGGACTTTTCATTGACATATGCCACTTTTTTCTGTTATTCTGGTACATAGAGGAAGTGATTACAACTCCTCTGTCTGAATGCCCTCCAGGATGCCATCAGAAGTTCATTCAGAAATCAGTGTCCCGCATCCACACGGTACAGGACAGAATTTAGGGAGGTTTTACCAATGAGTGAGCAACAGAAAACTGCCGTTTCTCAGGCAGATATTACCCGTGTAAAGGCTTTGGGTTTTCTATGGGACAAGCGCACCCCAGATACCTTCAATGGACGTGTCATCACACGCAATGGAAAAATTACCGCAGAGGAGTGCCGTGTTGTGGCTGAAGCTGCCAAACGCTTTGGCAGTGGTGAGGTTGCCATGACCACTCGTCTGACCATGGAAATTCAGGGTGTCCCCTACGAAAACATTGAGCCACTGCGTACTTTCTTGAAAGAAGAAGCTGGTTTGGAAACCGGTGGCACTGGGGCAAAGGTACGCCCTGTGGTATCCTGCAAAGGTACCACCTGTCAATATGGTCTGATTGATACCTATGACCTGTCTCTTGCCGTCCATGAGCGTTTCTTTAAGGGCTATCACACTGTGAAACTGCCCCACAAATTCAAAATTGCAGTGGGTGGCTGTCCCAATAACTGTGTCAAGCCTGATTTGAATGATGTTGGTATTGTGGGACAGCGTGTACCTCTGGTGCATCCTGATTTATGCAAGGGCTGTAAAATTTGTGAAAAGACCTGTCCTGTCCATGTAGCAACTGTGGTGGATGGAAAAGCCGTCATTGATCCCAACCAGTGTAACCGATGTGGTCGCTGCATTGCCAAGTGCCCCTTCCATGCCATTGAGGCACAGATGACCGGTTATCGTGTCTATATCGGCGGTCGTTGGGGTAAGCGCACCGCTATGGGACGTCCCCTCAGCGTCATCTTTACAGAAAAAGAGGAAGTGCTCTCCATCGTAGAAAAATGCCTGCTGCTGTTCCGTGCCTATGGCAACCCCAAGGAGCGTTTTGCAGACACTGTTACCCGCATTGGCTTTGACAAAGCAGAAGCCCTGCTCTTATCCAATGAACTGTTAGAGCAGAAGGACGAGATTTTGGCAAAGGAACTTTAAGTTTCTCCATGCTATCAAAAATCCCAGTCAAGACAAATTTTCTCTGTCTCGACTGGGATTTCTTTGCGTATATTGGATGATATACTACTGTACATGGGTATGGTTGTTGATATGGTCCATACAGTAACAGTAGTAGCCATTGCATTTGGAACAGTAGCGAAATTCCATATTGGGATTGTCTGCATCGGTAATTCCACATACAGAACATTTATGCAAATAACCTTTTCGCTCCTGTACCTGTCTCTGTGCTTTTTTGAAATTGATGGTCTGGTGGTTGGTGTGGTGTGAAACTCGTCCACTGGCTCTTCGGAACAGGTCCATTAGATCATCCCAGAAGAAAATGAAATAGTTTAGAATTGCCACCACAGGCAACAGTGCCATTGCAATTTGACCGTTGATGATCCCCGATATCATGGTATAGGCAAACAGCGCTGCATCCAGCCATGCAAGCCACTTGATTTTGATGGGAATAATGCCATATAGCATCACCTGCATCTCGGGATACAGAGTGGCAAAGGAAAAGAACATAGACATATTGACATAGTACATACTGACAGACATGGTAAACACAAACCCGATGATAAGATTCAATACCACACCAATTCCATAAAATACAGTAAATCGTGCAGTTCCCCATTGCTGCTCCAACGCATTTCCAATGTAGTAATAAAAGAGAGTGGACAGGATAAACCACAAAATAAATCCATTGTTGGTTGGCACAAAGATAAATGTAATCAGTCTCCATACCTGCCCTTGCAGTACATAATACGGATGGAACATCAACAGCAGTGTAGCATATCCACTACTGAACATATCCAGCAGGTAAACCATCACATTTCCGATGACTATCAGTTTCATCAGATTGGGTATTCCAAAATTAGGGTGATTGTAGCAAAAGCGATCCAGCCAGCGAGAGATGGCTCTCATGGACAGCCCTCCTTTTCCTTTTGTAACAGAATATTGACAGGTCTGTTCTTTTTTCAAAACACAGTCTATGGAGCATTGTACCCGTTTTGGTGGAAAATGTCTATGAAGAAAGTGTGAATCTTTTCTATCCTTCTTTCACAACTACATTTTCTCCACCCAGCCGTTCCTTTAAATCCTCTACCAATGCGGGATGAATGGCACATCGGGTTCCAATTCGTTTTTTGCAGTCTTCAAAATAGAGTATCACCTGACTATCTCCTGGAAAGAAGGAAATGACCAACTGTGCTTTGCGCACCCTGGGATCTTCCCGGTTTGGAAAGCGGAGATACAGTTTTTGGCTGACTGTCTGGCTGGCGGTCTCCAATTCTCCCAGTGGTCGCATGGAATCCACCATAATCTGAGGTTCTTTTTCCTCTCGCAAAGACAGTTTCCCCGTCACTAAAATACCGTTGTTCTCCCGTATATATCCGCTGCATTCACTCAGCACTCTGGAAAAACAGATGAGTTCTATGGATGCTGTGTCATCTTCTATGGTCACATACGCCATTAAGCTGTTGTTTCTGGTGCTTCTGGTCTTGTGGTTGGAAATAATGCCTGCCACTGTCACCTGTGCCCCATCTACAAAATGGGCAGAAGGCGGCTCCTGTTTTGCCTCCGATTGGATGGTTGCAATGGGTACAGCCCCTATGATACGCACTGCATCTCGATAGGCATCCATAGGATGCCCTGTGAGGTACAATCCAGTCATTTCCTTCTCCATACTCATCCGTTCCTGTGCGGTATACTCTGGAACATCTGGCAAGGGAGGCATAGACAGGGCACTGCCGCCAGACTGTTCTCCCATCAAACCAAATAAATCTAACTGCCCTTCAATGTTCTGCCTGCGGTAGTTCTCTATGCTGTCCAATACCTGACCATAAACCAGCATCAACTGTACCCGTTTATAGCCCATTCGGTCAAATGCACCTGCTTTGATGAGACTTTCCAGCACACGCTTATTTAAGTCCTGCCCCAACATGCGCTGACAGAAATCCATAAAATCTACAAATTTTCCGTTGCTGTTTCGCTCCTTCAAAAGATGCTCAATGACATTGCGTCCCACGCCTTTCAATGCCACCAATCCAAAACGGATGCCCTCTGGCGATACCGTGAAATCTGCCTCTGACTCATTCACATCTGGCGGCAGCAGTGCAATGCCCCAGCTTTTACACTCGCTGATATACTCTGCCACCTTTTCGCTGGAATCCAGAACGGAAGTCAGCAATGCCGCCATATACTCTCTTGGATAGTGGCATTTATACCATGCTGTGCGGTATGTAATCTGAGAATACCCCACTGCATGGGCTCTGTTGAAGGCATATTCTGCAAAGCTGAAAATCTCATCATAGATACTCTGTGCCACAGATTCTGAAATTCCATTGGCTGCACAGCCGCAAATTCCTCTGCTCTCATCTCCATACAGGAATGCGGTTCTCTCCCGCTCCAAATCATCCACTTTTTTCTTTGACATGGCTCTGCGTACCATATCAGCCTGTCCCAGAGAGTACCCACCAAGCTGTCGGAAAATCTGGAGGACCTGTTCCTGATACACAATACATCCGTAAGTATTGGACAGGATTGGCTCTAACAGTGGGTGCTTGTACTGCACTTTTTCTGGATTGTGTTTACATGTAATAAAGGTGGGAATGGAGTACATGGGACCCGGTCGATACAGGGCAATAATAGCGGTGACATCTTCAATGTTCTGCGGTTTCAAACTGGTACAAACACTGGTAATCCCACTGGATTCCATTTGAAATACCCCTGCGGTTCGCCCTTCTGACAGCATCTGATAGGTTGCTTCATCATCAATGGGAATGGATTCTGGACAAAATTCTGGATTGCTGCGCTGAATTAGCTTTGTGGCATCATCCAACACAGTCAGGTTACGCAACCCAAGAAAATCCATTTTCAGCAGTCCCAGTTCTTCCAATGTGGTCATAACATACTGTGTCACAATCAAATCATCGTTTTTTGCCAGTGGTACATATTCTTCCACTGGTTTTTTTGTGATAACCACACCGGCCGCATGGGTAGAGGCGTTTCTGGGCATCCCCTCAATTTTATGGGCTGTGTCAATCAGTTGGCGCATCTGTGGATTTTCATCATAAATATCTTTGAGGGGCTTGGAAATTTCCAATGCCTTCATCAAATCAAATTTTTTGATACTCTTTACTTGAGGACCTGTGGGCACCAGTTTTGCAATGGCATCTACCTCTGCGTAAGGAATCCCCATCACCCGACCTACATCTCGCACCGCAGCTCTTGCCGCCATGGTGCCAAAGGTGATAATCTGGGCGATGTGGTCGGAACCGTATTTCTGTGCCACATAGTCAATCACATCCTGCCGCCTGCGGATACAGAAATCAATATCAATATCCGGCATGGTGACACGCTCTGGATTCAGGAACCGTTCAAAATAGAGGGAATACTGCATTGGGTCAATGTCTGTAATTCTCAGACAGTATGCCACAATGGAACCTGCTGCTGAACCACGTCCAGGTCCTACCGGAATGTTGTGTTCTTTTGCATAATTCACAAAATCCTGTACAATCAAAAAGTAGTCCACAAACCCCATCTGTCGAATCATGTCTATTTCATAATGAAGTTGCTCCAGATACTCCTGGGGTTGGGAAGGATAGCGGCTTGCAAAGCCCTGCTTACATAGATGTTCAAAATAAGCGTCCCCATCTTCCCACCCCTCTGGTAACTGGAAATGGGGCAGGTGGTACTTTCCAAATTCAAAATCCACCTGGCACAAATCTGCTATTTTTTGGGTGTTTTCCAATGCTTCTGGGTAGTTGGGAAAGAGCTGCTCCATCTCCTGCTGGCTCTTGACATAAAATTCCGAAGTCTCAAACTTCATGCGGTTGGTGTCCTCTAAGGTGCGCCCTGTCTGGATACACATCAGAATATCCTGCATCTTGGCATCCTCTCTGCGCAGATAGTGGGCATCATTGGTTGCCACCAGAGGAATCCCTGTCTCCTCATGGATACGAATCAGCCCCAGGTTCACTTTCTTTTGCACTGCAATGCCGTGGTCCTGCAATTCCAGATAGTAACCATCTTCCCCAAAAATGTCTCGCATCTCCAATGCAATCTGTTTCGCCTGTTCGTATTGGTCTGCAATCAGTAATTTTGGAATTTCACCACCCAGACAGGCAGAAAGTGCAATCAATCCCTCACTGTGCTCCCGCAGTAAATCCAAATCAATTCTGGGCTTAATATAAAACCCCTCTGTAAAGGCCTTGGATGCAAGGTGGGAAAGGTTTTGATAGCCTTTCTCATTGCGACACAGTAACACCAGATGGGTAAAGGCTGCATCGTACTCATGCACTTTCTGAAATCGGCTGCGCCCTCTGGGTGCCACATACACTTCACAGCCTATAATGGGCTTAATGCCCCCTTTTTTACACGCTTTATAAAAATCTATGGTGCCATACATCACTCCGTGGTCTGTAATGGCAACTGCATTTTGCCCAATCTCTTTCAACCGCTCCACCAGGCGGTCAATCCGGCACGCTCCATCCAGAAGGGAAAATTCTGTATGCAAATGTAAGTGTACAAACCCCATAGGCTCACCTCCGTTTTCTCCAATTCCAAATCATTTGCCCCAGCCGTGTCAGACCATAGCCCACACAGCCCCCCACAAAATTCAAGATAGAATCATCTATATCTGCCGTTCCTGTGGCAGTCAGCCACTGGAGGTATTCCACCCCCACACAAAAAAACGCCAAAATGGGGATGGCAAGAAACCAGTGTCTCAGCCGTTTCCAGAGCAGTGGCAGCAACATCCCCAATGGAATGGTAATGACAATATTTCCAACCAAATTAAACACACTGACCATACTGCCCGTGTTGCGATAAAACCGAATATAGTTGTGGATGGTATGGAATGGCACTAGGTTGACACTACCACCCCAACCCCGATCTAAATGAAACAATCCACCAAAAAAAAGCAGCACAGACAAAATTGCCATATAGTACAATGTAAACACCCACAGGGCTTTTCTCACATAGGAAGTCGTCTCTATATTGGCGTCACCCTGAGTCCTCCACCACACACCAAGCCCACCCAGCAGAAAACTCAACACAGGAATTGCCATCTGCATGGAAAGGGACCATCTGTCTTTCATCCACAGCCACCCAAGATTTAGACAGAACACCATGATGTAGCAAAAGAAAGGGAACAAACCCGTCTTATGTGACTGCTTCACAAATTTCCTCCAACTTTCCAGCTAGCTCCACCAGCTTTCTCAGACGGTGATTCAGTGCAGATTTTGTTACTGGTGGGTCACACTGCTCCGCCAGCTGCGCCAGTGTATCAGAGGGGTGCGCCCGTCTCAGTCTGGCTGTCTCCTGTAATTTTTCAGGCAGAATTTCCAACTGCCCTGCCTCCTCCAGTTTTTTTATGGCCTCAATCTGAACCTGTGCCGCCTCTACCACTTTATCCAAATTGGCTGCATCACAGTTGACACGGCGGTTGACACTGCCACGCAAATCCTTTTCCAGCTTGGCTGTCATAATATCCATGGCAGATATAGGCGCACCTATGGCGGTGAGGAAATCCTCAATACACTCGCTCTGCTTAAAATAAATCACTGCATTTCCCTTTCGGTTTGCATCTTTTGGGGTAAATTCTGTATCTCGCATCAGTGCCAGCATCTCTCGGCTGACACTGTGGTGTGAGGTTGCCAGTTCCAGATGATATCCTTTTTTGGGGTCCGTTACAGAGCCACCTGCCAAAAATGCCCCTCTGAAAAAAGCCATCCTGCTTTCTGTCTCCTCTAACACGCCAAAATTGATATGCAACGCCACTGCTCCACCATCAATTCCATAGCTCTGGCGAATTTGTGCCAGCTTTTGGGGATTGTGAATGGTGAAAATATATTTCCCCTCTCGATCTGGTACTGTGTCAAAGCCAAATTTGAATGCCTTCTTTATCAAAATGGGCAGACGCTGGGCAAAGCCCTCATGTTCTGTGACAATTTTAATTTCCTGTTCTGTAAAGGTATTGCAATAGAGCAATATTCCATAAACCTCTGCCTGTGCCAGATTCCGGTGGTTGACAGGCTGGCGGCACAGCTCATATTTTACATCTCCTCCAAAGGACATGGGTGTCACTCCTCTATAATATAGCGTTCCTTCCCTCGGAAGATTCGCATGGCTTTCTTTCGATATAACTCTAAAATGGCACTGGCCAGACGCTCTGGGTCATGTCTTGCATAATCTCCCTTGTCCTGTGCTACGGGTGCTTCTACCAATTCAATTCCCATCTGTGCAATTCGCTCCCGGTCAATGTTTAATGGGGCTGCATCCTCCTGTTGATAGCGGTCCAGAAGTGGTTCTGGCACTGGCGCACTGTTGGCAAGACAAATATCAATCATATTGGGCGCCCCATGGTTCAGCAGTGCTTGAAGGTGATCCGCTGCTGTATACCCCTCCGTCTCCCCCTCCTGTGTCATGATATTACACACATACAATTTGATGGCATTTGCCTCCATAATTGCCTGTGGCACACCCTGCACCAATAAATTGGGAATCACACTGGTATAGAGGCTCCCTGGACCCAATAAAATCAAATCTGCATCTTCGATGGCTTCCAGAGCAGCGGGCAGGGCAGTGGGCTGTTCAGGAAGCAGAGAAACATGGTGAATCCGGCAATCCTGTTGTTTTTTGAAATCTGAAATCTTGGATTCCCCAATCACCTGTGTTCCATTTTCAAACACAGCCTCTAACTGCACATTGGCACTGGTTACAGGAATCACTCTGCCTGTGATGGCCAGAACCTGACTCATCTGCTCCACTGCCTCCTCAAAGGAGCCTGTTACCCCATTGAGAGCTGCCAGAATGAGATTTCCAAATGACTGCCCACTCAATGCACCATCCTGAAAACGGTAGGTCAACAGCTTCTGCATAATTGGCTCTACATTGGCAAGAGATTCCATACAGTGGCGAATATCCCCCGGTGGTGGCATGCCCATATCCCGTCTCAAAACGCCAGAACCCCCACCGTCATCTGCCACCGTTACAATGGCAGTGAGATTTTTTGTATATCGTTTCAGCCCTCTGAGCATGGTGGACAGCCCTGTACCGCCACCAATTGCCACGATTTTAGGACCCCGTTCCCACTGTTGGCTGTTGGGGATGGGTTGCATCATATCAGGTTGCCTCCTTCTGGTTTCTAGTTTTTCCCTAAATCCCTGTGATTTTCCTGTACCGGGTAGCCTGCTGCCTGAATGGCTTGGGTCAATGCATGGGTCAAAGCCACCGAGCGGTGGTGACCTCCTGTGCAGCCAATGCCAATCACCAGAGATGACTTTCCCTCCTCTACATAGGAGGGGAGCAGATATCGAACAAACTCAATCAGTCGATTTTTGAACTCTATGCTTTGTGGTGTGGAGTATACATAATCCTGTACATTCTGGTCAAGCCCTGTCAGAGAACGCAATTCAGGCACATAGTAGGGATTGGGCAGAAAGCGCACATCAAATACCAAATCTGCCTCCAGCAAAATCCCATGCTTGAATCCAAAGGAAGTCACACACACCTCCATTGGGTGCTCCTCACTGTCACGGGAAAAGATGCGCCGCAATTCCCCTCTCAAGCCCCTTGTACTCAGACGGGATGTATCTATGATATGCTCTGCCCGCTCCCGTATGGGTGCCAGCATCGTTCGCTCTCTTGTAATCGCATCTTTGAGGGAACCATATTCCTCCAACAGAGGATGGATTCTTCTGGTCTCTTTGTATCTGCGAATAATCACCTCATCGCTGGCCTCAATAAACAAAATACGGTAGGGGCATTTCATTGCCTCCAAATCCTCCAGTGCATGAAACAGCCCATCAAAATTGGTGCCGCTGCGGATATCTGTTACCAAGACAACACGGTCATATTCCCCTGTACCTGCCATCCCAAGTTCTGCAAACTTTCCAATCAAGGGTGCTGGCAGATTGTCCACACAGAAAAAGCCCATATCTTCCATAATAGAAGCCGCTCTGCTTTTGCCAGCTCCAGACAGCCCAGATATAATCACAAACTCCATTTGAATCCTCTCTCTTTCTTCTATCAGGAACCTTTGCTTTTTGATCTGTTACCATTCAGAAGGAAGTAACTTGACCTCCATTTCCAGTCGTACTCCAGTCTGCGCAAACACACATTCCTGCACCTGTTTCACCAACGTCAGCACATCCTGACAGGTGGCTCCCCCACGGTTGATGACAAAGCCAGAATGTTTTTCTGATACCTGTGCGCCGCCTACCGTCAGCCCCTTCAATCCACACTGTTCAATCAGTGCCGCTGCAAAATAGCCCTCTGGTCGTTTGAACATGGAGCCAGCACTGGGGTACTCCAGTGGCTGTTTTTCTCGCCGCTGGCTGGCAAGCTGCGCCATTTTCTCCCGTATCGTCTGAGGGTCTCCCTGTTGCAACTGCAACACAGAGGACAAAATGACACACTTCCGACCAGAAAATACACTGTGCCGGTAGGAGAATTGGTGTGCCTCCCCCCCAATTTCCTGCTTATTGCCCTGTTCATCCAGATAACAGGTAGACTGTACCACCTGCATCAACTCACCGCCATAGGCTCCTGCGTTCATCAACACGCCGCCGCCCAAGGTGCCTGGAATTCCATGTGCAAATTCCAGTCCAGTCAAACCATAGTGCGCTGCAAATCCTGCCAGTTTTGCAAGTGTGATCCCTGCCCCTGCCTTTATTTTCCCCTGTCCCAGATATTCCATTCCATCTAATCCCATCGTTTGAATGACAAGGGCATCCACTCCCCCATCCGAAACCAGCAAATTAGAACCATTGCCAATAACCTCATAGGGCACTTTATATTGAATTGCTCCTTTTACACAGTGTTTGAGTTCCTCCTCTGTTTTAGGAAACACCATCCACTGTGCCTCTCCACCAATCCGAAAGGTGGTATATCGCGACATAGGTTCCTGTTTTTTCTGTATGAGGGATGGACAGCACTCTGCCAAATACTGCCCTAACATCTCCATTTTATTCATATTGACCTCCTGGGTAAACACGGATACGCAATTCCTATTTTAGTGCAATTATAGCAAATTTTCAGGCGAATTTGAATAGGGAATGAAAACTTTCCAGAATACAGAGAAAAAGAATTGGTCTCAGCTCATACGCCAAGACCAATTCTATCAGGTTCTTTACACCACATGACAAAGCATGGCTGCACCGACCACACCAGCATCATTGCCAAGGCTGGCTCGCTCCATTTTGGGAAGATGTGTCTTATCAAAACAACCGCTGTATACTCGTTCTTTTAAGGGGTTCAGCAACAGTGCATCTTCTGCGTGGCTGATACCACCGCCCAGACAAATGACCTCTGGAAACAGGATATTAGCAAGGTTGACCAGTCCCACTGCCAGTTCATCCAGATACTGCTCCAAAACCTCTTTGGCTGCCTCATCCCCCTGTCCTGCTGCCTGGAATGTAGTGCGTCCCTCCACTTTTTGGATATCGCCACCACAGAGCTGCCACAAAACAGTGTCCTCTCGCTGTGTCATCTTCTCCCGTGTCATCCGAACAAGGGCTGTAGCAGAGCCATACTGTTCCCAACAGCCATGATTTCCACAGCCGCACAAAAGACCGCCCTGTTTGGTAATCAAATGCCCTACTTCCATGCCAATGCCACCAAAACCAGTATAGAGCTTACCACTTTTGATCATACCGCCACCAATGCCGGTGCCCAGTGTAACCATGAGGGCTGGGTCATAGCCCTTAGCAGCACCCGCCCAATATTCTCCAATGGCCGCACAATCTGCATCATTTCCTAGATAAACAGGGGCATCAATTTCCTGCTGAAACATTGCCCGAAACGGGGTATTCACAAATGGCATATTGGTGGTTTTGATGACCACACCTGTACTGTTGTTCACAAGCCCTGGAATTCCTGCTCCAATCGCCTGAATGTCTTTGATTGGGCAGTCTGCTTTGCCTGCTGCCTCTTTGGAAAGCTGAATCAGTTGATGAGTCAGCTCCTCTGCACTGGCTGTCTTATCCACCGGACAGGTCGCCTTTGCCAGCACTTTTCCCTGTCCGTCTACAAGACCTGCCACCAGATTGGTTCCACCTACATCAATTCCAATGTACATACTCAATTCTCTCCTTCTTCCATCAGCTTCTGGAAATGTTCGTCCATGCGTTTGGTCAGCTCCAACGCTGCATTATGTCCCATTTTACGGTTACGGTTGTTGATGGCTGCCACTTCTACAATACTGGCCAGATTCCGACCTGGCTTCACTGGTATGGTGAGACAGGGCACTTTTACGCCTAAAATTTCTGTGCTGGAAACCTCCAAACCCAGTCGGTCATACACTGCCCGATCATTCCATGGCTCCAAGTTAATCACCATATCAATTTCCTGTTCAATTTTAATGGCACGCATACCAAACAGACGCCGTACATCTACCACACCAATGCCACGCAATTCCATATAGTGACGAATCAGTTCAGGGGCTGTTGCCATCAGGGTGCCATGATTGGTTTCTCTGATTTCCACTGCATCATCTGCAATCATACGATGCCCACGCTGAATCAGTTCAATGGCAACCTCACTTTTGCCTACACCAGATTCTCCCTGAAACAGAACACCTTCCCCGTATACCTCCATCATGACGCCAGAACGTGTAATCTGGGGAGCCAGATGATTATACAAACTGCCAATCAGGCGACTCATAAAAACGGAGGTCTGTTCCTGAGTACGCAAGATGGTGACTTCGTGCTTCTGTGCCATTTCCATACACTCAGGATATGGCTCCAAAGCTCTTGTAATAATCAGAGTAGGCACTGGATAGGAGAACAATTCATCAAATCTGGCTCTCCTGCTTTCACTGTCCATCTCTGATAAAAATGTGGTTTCTGTCAACCCAATCAACAGGATTCGCTTCTCATCAAAATGCTGGAAAAAACCAGACAGGGGTAAACCCGGACGGTTTACATCCAACGTAGTCAGGGGAATTTTCTCATAGTCTGGTCCTTTATGGAGAATTTCAAGTCCAAATTCCTCAATAATGGTACCCAGTTTTACACTTTTTTCAAGCTCTGCCATTGTTGATGCCTCCTTTGTGAGCAGGGAACATCCCTCTCTCTATACCTTGTTACAGTATAGCCTATCCAGGCTTGTTGTGCAAGAGAATTCTCACTCAGTCCATACAGTAAAATGGGCGTATCTCCTCAAACAGATCTATCATGCCACAGTAGTTGAGCAGTTCATAATCTGCCAGCCATGCCTGTTGTGAGGCATTGAGTTCCTCCCTTTTGACATATTCTCCATCACTGGTAATGACACCCACCGGTGTAATGACAGGCAGTTGTTGATAGAGCGTGTCCAAAAATTCCATATAGCCTGTCAATGGCAGTCCTGCCATCTTTGCTGTGAGAACACCCAAATAGTTTGGGCTGATGATCACATCCTGCTTTTCCTCAATGTCATAATTGGTCCAGATAAAGAAAGGGGTTGCATACTGCATAAGCACTTCCTCTGTGGTGCGTTCTGATAGTTTCTTTCCATAAAGGCACTCATAAAAGGCATTTTTCAGTGGTGGCTGATGGTCACCAAAAAAGACGATCATGGTTTGCTCCTCACTGGTCTCATAGTGGGCAATCAGTTCCTTTAAGGCGTTGTCGCTCTCTCTTGCCAGTGCAAAATACTGCTCTGCTGAGAAATCTGCATCATCCAATTCTTCAGATACTGTGATACTCTGCTCCAAATTGTTCCACCCTTGGGCATAGCCGCTGTGATTTTGCATGGTCACATTGAAAATAAAGGTCTGATTCCCCTGTTTCTGGTCCGTAATATCCATCAAAACCTGATAATCAGAGTAATCTGAGATATAATTGCGAATCAAATAGGGGTCTTGTACGTCCTCCTGATAAAGTTGATGGGCAAAACGCATATTCTCATAGACGATGGGACGATTCCAACCAGAGGATTCATAGGGATGGAACGCTGTGGTATCATACCCCTGTGACCCTGCCAATGCAGCCAGAGAGGGCATTCCCTCCTCTGTGTAAAGCTGATACGCTACCGTATGAGGTGGCTGAAAAATGGTGGCAAACCCCGTCAAATATTCAAATTCCACACTGGCAGTTCCTCCACCTGTAACTGGAGAATACATCCATCCCTTAATGGTGTTCTCCTGCATGGAATGCAAAAATGGTGTAGGGTCCTCCGACGCCTCCAACCCGTCAAAAATGGTAAGGTCTCCAAAGGATTCATTCATAATCACAATCAGGTTGGTGGGCTTTGTGACAGAACTGTCCCCTTGTGTCCCTGTGTAAAGCTGCATATACTCCAAAGCCTTGTCCCTGCTGTAATCCTCCGGTTTGTCTACAGAACTATATCGCATAGCCACTGTAAAATTCAGCAAAAATCCGTTTGCCTGTGTCACCCACTGCTGTGTGTAAATCCCCAATGCAGGCAGCATGTTTGTACCAAAAAATGCGTAGCAATAGCCCACAACCACTGCAATGGTAATCACACCACACAGTTTAGACCGCTCTCCCCTTGTGCTGTTCTGTGTTGCAAACCACAAGAGAAATCCATATGCCACGAACAGAATTGCACCTTGCTGTATGTAAGAATCAATAGAAAAATCAAAGGCATCTGCTACATTAGCAGCTGTTTTCCATGCACTCAAGTCAGCAGGGAACAAAATTCTACCCCGAAATCTGAGAATATAGTGGTTTACCAGTCCCACAATGCCACTGAGTGTCATCGCCGTCAACCCTGCCCATCTGTGGCTGTGTAACACCAAATCACAGAGTATAAACAACATATAATACCAGATGAGATTCATACCCACCTGCCAGAGATGCAAGTCTGAAAAGAGATCATTTTCATTGAGCAGTTCCACCATCCAAAGTGCTGCCCATGGACCCAACAAAAAAGCAAACCAGCTGAAAAAGGAGTCTCGTTTGACTCTTTTCAGCCAATCTATCCCTTTTTTCCATCTGGTCCATCCCTTCTCTATTGTCATGTTTCACGCCTCCGTTACTGGAATTAAGGTTTAGGATACCCAATTTTTCGTCATTTTTCAAGCCCTCTTATTTCCATAGACGCTTTCTCCCCTTCTCTGGTTCCCTGTCTCCCTTTCATTTTTTATACAGTATATATCCTCTATTTATACAGTATATTGTGGTAATATCCCAAATCATACTGCATATTTTTTAATTATTCTTAAACAATTTTCTATTGACGATGTATAATCTCTGGTATATACTGTATTGACGATTGCTGTGGCGATATGCTTCAGCTATTTTTGAAAAAGGAGATTATAAACATCATGAATCACAAACTGCTTGCTATGGGTCTTGCGTTTGGCATGACCATGTCTTTGGCTGCCTGTTCTGGTGGCAGCACTTCCGCTTCCAGCTCCACAGATGTTTCTGCTACTGGCTCCACCGCAGGCTCCACTTCCTCCTCCAGCTCTGCTGCCGGTTCCACTTCTGCTTCCTTCACCACTGTAGAAGAGGGTAAGCTGATTATGGCAACCAACGCCCAGTTCCCTCCCTACGAGATGGTAGCTGACGGTGATGGTGTATATCAGGGCTTTGAGGGCATTGACGTAGAGTTGGCCGTTGCCATTGCTGATAAGCTGGGTCTGGAACTGGTGATTGACGACATGGACTTTGACTCTGCCCTGCTGGCTGTTCAAAATAACGCTGCTGATTTGGTGCTGGCTGGTCTGAGCTACAGTGAGGACCGCGATGCTGCAATGGACTTCACCGAAAAATATGCCACTGGTGTTCAGGTTGTCATTGTGAAGGAAGGCTCCGATGTCACTTTGGATAATCTGGGCGAGAAGATGATTGGTACTCAGCGTGGCACCACTGGTTTCACCTATGCTTCCGATACTCCTGAAAATGGCGGTTATGGTGAGGACCATGTTCTGGGCTATGACAGCGGTGCACTGGCTGTTCAGGCTCTTGTCAATGGTCAGATTGATGCAGTGATTATTGACCAGGCTCCCGCACAGGAGTATGTGGCTGCCAATGAGGGATTGACCATCCTGCCTACTGAATGGGTGGTAGAGGACTACTGCATTGCTGTGGATGATGGAAACACTGCTCTGTTGGATGCAGTTCAGGGTGCTCTCTCTGAGTTGCAGGCAGATGGCACTGTGGACAGCATCATTGCAAAGTACATCAAGGCTGACTAATTTCAATTATCCGCAAAAAAGGGCGGCATCTGCCGCCCTTTTTGTGATATCCCCGTAAAGACAGAAAGGAGCGAATGTATGGATCTGGCACAGCTATATGAGACCTTTAAGGGGCTGGAAAATCCAAGTATCTGGCAGGAATTTTATGTAAAATTCTATAATGCATGGTTTTTTGAGGACCGCTGGATGTCCTACTTCCGTGGTCTAGTCACCACCATTGAAGTTACTGTTATCGCATTGATGATTGGTGTCATTTTAGGTGTGTTGGTTGCCACCATCCGCACAGCCCATGACCAGCAGCGTCCTGGCTCTAAAAATATTCTGTTGGGCATTGTCAACCTCATTTGCAAAATCTATGTGACCATCATTCGAGGTACCCCTATGATGGTACAACTTATGATTATGGGCTTTGTGATTTTTGCCAGCAGTCGTGAGGCTACCTTGGTCGGCGCGTTGGCTCTGGGCATCAACTCTGGTGCCTATGTGGCTGAAATCATCCGTGGTGGTCTTATGTCTCTGGACCCCGGACAGATGGAAGCTGGTCGCTCTTTGGGTCTTGGCTATCTGGATACTATGCGTTTTATTGTCATCCCACAGGCATTCAAAGCAATTCTACCTGCGTTGGGCAATGAATTTATTGTACTGTTGAAAGATACTTCTCTCATTTCTGTTATTGCTGGAAAAGAGATTGTTTACTTTGCTAGAGCAATTATCACAAAAACCTATGAACCTATGTTTCCCTATCTGATTACTGCTGTAATGTATCTCATTATGGTGTTAATCTTTACTTGGCTACAGACCAAACTGGAGAGGAGGCTGCGTCAAAGTGATCGACGTTAAACATTTGACCAAATCTTTCGGGGACCATCTGGTGCTGAATGATATTTCTGAGCATATTTACCCCGGTGAAAAAGTGGTTGTCATTGGACCCTCCGGTTCTGGTAAATCCACCTTCCTGCGCTGCCTGAATCTTCTGGAGTCCCCTACTTCTGGTACCATTACATTCAACGGGATGGAAATCACAGACCCCAAAAGTGATATTGACTTGATTCGTCGTCAAATGGGTATGGTATTTCAACATTTCAATCTGTTTCCCAATATGACCATCCGCAAAAATATTACACTTGCCCCTGTTCGTACAGGGTTAATGAAACAGAATGAGGCAGATGAAGTGGCAATGACTCTCCTGCGCCGTGTGGGATTGGAGGAAAAGGCAGATGCCTACCCTGCTCAACTCTCCGGTGGACAGAAACAGCGTATTGCCATTGTGCGTGCCCTTGCCATGCAGCCCAAAGTCATGCTCTTTGATGAACCAACATCTGCCCTTGACCCTGAAATGGTGGGGGAAGTGCTGGATGTTATGAAGGAGCTTGCCAATGAGGGAATGACCATGGTGGTTGTCACCCACGAAATGGGCTTTGCCCGTGAAGTGGCAAGCCGTGTCCTCTTTATGGCAGATGGTAATATTTTGGAACAAAATTCCCCTAAAGAATTTTTTGCAAACCCTCAGCATGAACGCACAAAATTATTTTTAAGCAAAGTTCTGTAAAAACAATGGTATCCATCATAGTCAAACCCAGCTATGATGGATACCATTGTTTTTTCACTGCCTGCTATTTTTCTGTCTGTTTTCCCAATGCTGTACAAGATAATATGCAATGATACCGCATACACTGCCAATCAACGCCCCTGCTATCACATCACTGGGATAGTGCACTCCTACATATAATCTGGAAAAACCCATCAAAACAGCCTGCACCACTGCCACGATACACATCCACCTTTTTGGCATAGTTTTTGCCCATGCAATCCCTGCTGCAAAGGCTGCACAGGTATGCCCAGATGGAAAAGAGTTGGGGTCAGACGAAGTAACCAGAGGAACCAGCAGTTCCATCACTTCATAGGGTCTTGGTCTCATAAAAAGATGTTTCAGGCAGAGATTCGTCACTAACAATCCCAATATCATGGCACATAGAGATGTAATCCCTGCCTTTCTGGTAGAAGGCTTCCACAGAAGCAGCAGAGAAAGTACAATCCATATCAAACCTACATTTCCCAAAGTGGTGAATCCCTTCACCACTGGATTGAGCACCTCCACCCTGAGAAACTGTTGTATCCACAGCAGCCCCTGTTCATCTAACTGTTGTAACCAAATTGGTATCATTTCCCTATCCTCCTGTGCTTGATTCTTGTGTCATTCAGGGATATAATGGTATCCAACTTTGTGGTATATGTTTCCCTTGTGTTGTGATTATATCTATTTTCCGCACACTGTCAAGCATCACTTTTCCATTGATCTAAATTGGAGGTTCCTGTTGAAGCAAATTGTCTGTCTATCCAATGAAAGTTGGAGTTCATCACCTGGTCGTACCCAGCAGTTAATGGCTCGCATGAAAGGTGTGAAAATTTTATACTTTTCTCCAGCAGATACCTGGAAAACCGCTTCTCTTGGGGCAGGTGGACGAAAAGTACGACCAAACATTACAGCCTACACCTTGCCTGTCCACATTTTTCCTCAAAAAGAACAATTTGGGGCACTTTTTCGTTTTGAGCAGAGGCGCATCAGCAAATTCATTGCTTCTAAAATGTCAAAACACCGTATGCGCGAACCGCTTCTCTGGGTCACTAGCCCAGAACATGTTCACCTGTTGGACAATCTGGAGTACCGTGGTCTTGTGTATGACTGTGACCGTGAATGGGATGATTTACCTCTCCCCTGGGAGGGAACACTGGCTGCCGCATCTGATCTTGTCTTTGCTGCATCTGTCAGTCTGGCAGAGCGTCTTTCCCCCTGTAGCAACAACATCGCTGCACTGCCCAACGGCGTTTCTTACCCACTGTTCTCCAGCCACTTTTCCTCCCCACACAGAAAGCTCCCCAAAACGCCCACCTTTGGTTGGACAGGGACAATTTATGAGGATTTGGATTTATCTCCCCTTCTCTATGTGGCACGTGCCCGCCCTGAATGGAACTTTCTGCTGATTGGTAAGCGACAACACAACCCCTACCTAAACAAACTTTCCCATATGCACAATGTATCCCTGCGTACCCACTGCCCCCTGAGTGAACTTCCTGAACAACTGGGGCGTTGCCATGGGCTGTTGAACTTCTTGCGGCTGGAGCAGGCTGGCAGTGATATTATACCCACACGCATTTATGAATATCTCTCTACTGGTCTGCCTATTGTATCTATGCTTTGGCCGGATCAGATTGAACATTTCCCTGACGTCATCTATGGAGCCAATACCCATGAGGAGTTTTTAACCCTATGTGAACATGCCTTAGATGAAGTCCCTGATTTGTTCTTTCAACGTCGAAAAGCCCATGGGGCCGCCGCCTCCTGGTCCCATCGTGTGGAGGAGGTTTCCCGTATTTTGGAAGTCACTGGTCTATTGTGATAATAGCAGAATAACATACCTATTACCATATCTGACCTCTTGTTGTCCATGCGAGGGCTGTCCAACTTTTCCTCTGTTTTTTCTCTTTTTCCTTGTACAAGCCTACGAAAATTTGATGACCCCTTGCATTTCTACTTTTTTTTCGATAGAATAAAACCCTACACGATGGACAAGGAGGTCATAGTATGGGTATCAAGCACAATTCTTTTGTATTTGTAACCGTCTATGTCTCTCTGCGCCCTGTTGTGTCTACATGCTCAATTATATCTTGATATAGGCTATCTGCGCCCAGCAGATAGCCTGAATTTTTTCTGTTTTGGATTGGAAGGAGTATGGTTTATGAAAAAAGTTGCTGTCATCATGGGTTCTGACTCTGACTGGGCTGTGGTAAAAGGTGCCTGTTCCCAGTTAAAGGAGTTTGGGATTCCCTATGAAGCCCACATTCTGAGTGCACACCGCACCCCTGAAAAGGCTGCCGAATTTGCCAAAACTGCCCGTCAAAATGGCTTTGGTGTTCTCATCTGTGCTGCTGGTATGGCTGCCCATCTGGCTGGTGCTTTTGCTGGCAACTCTACCCTGCCAGTGATTGGCATTCCCATGAAAGGCGGAGCTGTAGACGGTCTGGATGCTTTGCTTGCCACAGTACAGATGCCAAGTGGCATTCCTGTTGCCACGGTTGCCATCAATGGGGCAAAAAATGCCGCTGTTCTGGCTGCCCAGATGCTTGCCATTTCCGATGATGAACTGGCTGCCAGACTGGATGCCGCCCGTGTCAAAATGGCAGAGCAAATTGCAGAAAAGGAAGCCAAATTACAGCAGGAAGTGCTGTCTCTCTAAAAGATTTTTTCAAATTCCATACAATGAAAGGATGTTTTACCATGAATAAGCTGGAGCAACTGTATGAGGGAAAGGCAAAGAAGGTATTTGCCACTGAGGACCCCAATCTGGTGATTGTGTCTTACAAAGATGATGCTACCGCATTTGATGGAACCAAAAAGGGTACCATTGTGGGAAAAGGTGCCATCAACAACCAGATGGCAAATTTCCTGATGCAGCAGCTTGAGAAAGCTGGTGTTCCCACCCACTATGTGGAGGAACTGAACGAGCGTGAAACTGTGGTAAAGAAGGTCAGCATTGTTCCTCTCGAGGTTATCATCCGCAACATTTCTGCTGGTTCTTTTGCCAAGCGTTACGGTGTAGAGGAGGGCATTGTATTTGATGCTCCTACAGTAGAATTTTCCTACAAAAACGATGACCTTCATGACCCTCTGATCAACGACTACCACGCTGTTGCCCTGAAGCTGGCTACCTGGGAGGAAATTGAGCAGATTAAAAAATACGCCTTCCAGGTCAACGACTTCCTGAAAGCCACTCTGGCTGAGTGTGGGGTCACTCTGGTAGACTTTAAACTGGAGTTTGGTAAGACTGCTGACGGTACCATTGTACTGGCCGATGAAATTTCTCCTGACACCTGCCGTTTCTGGGACTCCAAAACAGGAGAAAAACTGGATAAGGACCGCTTCCGCCGTGACCTTGGCAATGTGGAAGGGGCTTATCAGGAGATGAGCCGCCGTCTGATGGGTAAATAAGCAGAACCTCAAAGCATCTACATAGAGCCTCCGGCACAGGTTTGATTTCCGGGGGTTCTATTCCTTTTTCACTGTAAAAATTCTTGTATTTATGATAGGAGGACTCCAATGGGAGGCTTTTTTGGTGCTGTGTCACATGAAGATGTGACATTGGATATTTTTTTCGGTGTTGATTATCATTCCCATTTAGGTACTCGCCGTGGTGGTATGCTGATTCATGATGAAAAAGACGGATTTCAGAGACAGATTCACTCCATCGAAAATACCCCATTCCGTACAAAATTTGAAAAGGATCTGGTAGATTTTCACGGCTGTAGTGGTATTGGCTGCATCAGTGACACAGATCCTCAGCCCTTGCTGGTGCGTTCTCACCTCGGGTTGTATGCCATCACCACAGTAGGAATTATCAACAACTCTGAGGAACTGATTCAACGCTACTTCTCTGACCACGGTCATCAGTTTATGGCTATGAGCTCCGGCAAGGTTAATTCCACTGAATTGGCTGCTGCCATTATCAACCAAAAAGATGACCTTGTATCTGGTATTTTACACGCACAGGAAGAAATTCAAGGTTCTCTCACCCTGTTGATTCTCACTGAAAAAGGTGAAATCATTGCAGCCCGTGACCGTGTGGGACGTCTGCCTGTATTGATTGGCTGGAAAGAAGGTGCCCACTGTGTCTCCTTTGAATCCTTCGCCTATCACAAACTGGGGTATCACAACGCCTATGAACTGGGTCCCCGTGAAATTGTAAAAATTACCGCTGATGGTTATGAAACCCTGTCCCCTGCTGGTCAGGAAATGAAAATCTGTGCTTTCCTCTGGACCTACTACGGCTACCCCAACTCCAACTATGAGGGTATGAACGTGGAAATCATGCGGTATCGCAATGGCGAGATTATGGCCCGTGATGAAATTGGTCGTGGGCAGCTACCCAAAGTAGACTATGTGGCTGGTGTGCCTGATTCCGGTGTGCCACACGCCATCGGGTTTGCTAACCGCAGTGGAAAACCTTTCTCCCGTCCTTTTGTCAAGTATACCCCCACTTGGCCCCGCTCCTTTATGCCCACCAATCAGAATGTACGCAATCAGGTGGCAAAAATGAAGCAAATTCCCGTTCCTGAACTGATTGAAGGCAAAAAACTGCTGTTTATTGATGACTCCATTGTGCGAGGAACTCAGCTTCAGGAGACCGTTGATTTTCTGTATGAATCCGGTGCAGAAGAAGTGCACATGCGTTCTGCCTGCCCTCCTATTATGTATAGTTGCAAATACCTGAATTTCTCCCGTGGTAACTCTGATATGGACCTGCTGGCGCGCCGCACGGTACAGGAGTTGGAAGGAGATGAGGGTCAGAAGCATCTGGAAGAATATGCGGATGTGCATACAGAACGTGGACAGTGTATGCTGAAAACCATCTGTGAGAAATTTGGCTTTAGTTCCCTTGGCTATCAGTCTCTGGATGGACTGTTGGAGGCCATTGGGCTTGACCGTGACAAGGTGTGTACCTACTGCTGGAACGGAAAAGAGTAATTGATATTTGATTGATTTCTGGAGGTTTTAGAGATGAAAAACTCCCATTCTGCATCTTATGCCGCTGCTGGTGTAGATGTAACTGCCGGTTATGAGGCAGTAGAGCGCATCAAACCTATGGTAGAATCCACCTATATTCCTGGTGTGATGGGTACTTTAGGCGGTTTTGGTGGTATGTTTGCCCCCGATATGGCTGGTATGAAAAAGCCTGTGCTGGTCTCTGGTACTGATGGTGTAGGCACAAAACTGAAGCTGGCATTTTTGATGGACAAGCATGACACAGTCGGGATTGACTGTGTTGCCATGTGTGTCAATGACATCATCTGTGGCGGTGCTGCCCCTATGTTCTTTTTGGACTACATCGCATGTGGTAAAAACCATCCTGCCCGTATTGCTGATATTGTATCTGGTATCACTGAGGGCTGTCGACAGGCTGAGTGTGCACTGGTTGGCGGTGAAACTGCGGAAATGCCGGGCTTTTATCCTGAGGACGAGTATGACCTTGCAGGTTTTTCTGTGGGCATTGTGGACGAGGAAAAAATCATTGACGGCAAAGCCCTCTCTGCTGGTGATGTTCTGATTGGTCTTGCTTCCTCTGGTGTCCACTCCAATGGGTTCTCTCTGGTGCGCAAAGTATTTGACATTGAACATGCTGACCTGAAAAGCCCTCGTGAAGAACTGGATGGCAAAAGTCTGGGTGAAACACTGCTGGCTCCCACTAAAATTTATGTGAAGGCTGTAAAAGCTCTTTTGAAAGCTGGTGTAGATATCCACGCCATCAGCCATATCACCGGCGGTGGATTCTATGAAAATGTGCCCCGTATGATGACAGATGGGCTGACTGCTCAAATTCAGCTGAACTCCTTCCCTCGTCTGCCCATTTTTGACCTGATTCAGCAGGCAGGCAACATTCCAGAACGAGACATGTACAACACCTATAACATGGGTATTGGTATGATTTTGGCTCTGCCTGCTGCCCAAGCTGTACAGGCTTTGGAAGTACTTGCTGCCTCTGGTGAAACTGCCTACCAGATTGGTCAGGTGGTGACAGGGGAACAGGGTGTAGAGCTGGTATAAGTTCTCTGGAGGTACTTATGGCAAAAAAAATTGCTGTTCTTGTATCTGGCGGCGGTACAAATTTACAGGCTTTGATTGACGCACAAACCCGTGGTGAGATTCACAATGGGGAAATTGTGGCTGTCATTTCCTCCAATCCCAATGCCTACGCTTTGGAACGTGCCAAAACTGCCCATATTTCCAGCTATGTGGTGGCTCGTAAAGACTACCCATCCAGTCAGGCTATGACCATCGCACTGGTGGAATTGCTGCAAAAGCTGGAAATTGATTTGGTGGTCATGGCTGGGTTTATGGTGATTCTCACTCCGGAGATGATGCAGGCATATCCCAACGCCATTCTCAACGTACACCCTGCACTCGTTCCCTCTTTTGCTGGTGAGGGATGTTATGGGATTCATGTCCATGAAAAGGCATTGGAATACGGTGTAAAACTGTCCGGTGCTACCATTCACTTTGTCAGTGAGGAATGTGATGCCGGTCCCATTGTATTCCAAAAAGCGGTGGAAGTACTGCCTGACGATACCCCCGAAACATTGCAAAAACGTATCATGGAGCAGTGTGAATGGAAGCTGCTGCCTCTGGCAGTCTCTCTGTTCTGTGAGGACCGTTTACAGGTGGAGGGACGACAGGTTCGTATTTTAGAATAATCAAGCGATGTGACTGACGGAAGTGGAGTCACCACAGGGAGCATCGCCAGCCCGCCTCTGGGCTGTTTGCCGACCGTCTGGGCGCATCTGCAACAATCTGTGTAGGTGCGCCCATTTTGTTTGTAAAATTTTACCGATAAAGGAGCATCCATATGAACAGACAGAATTTGACCATCTTATTGCAAAACCACCCCTACCCCGGTCGTGGCATTGTACTGGGACGCAGTGCGGACAATCAGAAAGCCGTGATTGCCTACTTTATTATGGGGCGCAGTGAAAACAGCCGCAACCGTATTTTTGAACAGACAGAGGATGGCATCCGCACCAAAGCCTATGATGAGAGCAAAATGACAGACCCATCTCTCATTATTTACCACCCCGTCCGCAAAGTTGGACATACCATTGTTGTGACCAATGGCGACCAAACGGACACCATACGGGACGGTCTGTTGGCTGGAAAGAGCTATTTGGAGGCACTGCGAACACGCTGCTACGAGCCTGATGGTCCCAACTATACCCCCCGTATCTCCGGTGTTCTGAATCAGGATGGTTCTTTCTGCCTGTCCATTCTGAAATCTGCCGATGGGGACCCATCCTGCAATCACCGCTACTTCTATGAATATGACGCTCCTCTCTCCGGTGAAGGTCGTTTCATCCACACTTATCAGGAAAATCTGGACCCTCTGCCCTCCTTTGAGGGAGAACCACGCAGAATTTCCATAGATGCCACAGATGCTCAGACTTTCGCAGCGCAGATTTGGGAAAATCTCAATGAGGAAAACAAAGTTTCCCTGTATGTCTCCTATGTAGACCTTACCACTGGGGAACAGGACACTGTGATTTACAACAAACACACCTAAAAAGGAGTTTTTTGACCATGACTGAATTAGAACTGAAATATGGCTGTAATCCAAACCAGAAGCCTGCCCGTATTTTTATGGAACAAGGGGAACTGCCTTTGACTGTCCTCAATGGTCGCCCTGGCTATATCAACTTTATGGATGCTCTAAACTCCTGGCAGCTGGTGAAGGCACTGAAAAAGGCAACTGGTCTGCCTGCCGCTGCCTCTTTTAAGCATGTTTCCCCTGCTGGTGCTGCTCTGGGGCTTCCTCTTTCCGAGGTAGAACGCAAAATTTTTATGGCTCCAGAAGGGGAACTGTCCCCCATTGCCTGTGCCTATATCCGAGCCAGAGGGGCAGACCGTCTGTGCTCCTTTGGGGACTGGGCTGCTCTGTCGGATGAATGTGACGCAGACACCGCCCGTTTTCTGGCGGAGGAAGTATCCGATGGTGTGATTGCCCCCAGCTACACCCCAGAAGCCTTGGAAATTTTGAAAACCAAACGCAAAGGCGGTTACAATGTGATTGCCATTGACCCAACCTATACTCCCGCTCCACTGGAACGCCGCAATATCTTTGGTATTACCTTTGAACAGGGTTACAATGATTTGGAAATCACAGAAGATATGCTGCAAAACATTGTCACAGAGCAAAAGGAACTGCCCCAGCAGGCAAAACATGACATGCTCCTTGCCCTGATTACCTTAAAATACACCCAGTCCAATTCTGTATGCTATGTGAAAAATGGTATGACCGTAGGTGTGGGAGCGGGACAGCAAAGCCGTATCCACTGCACCCGTCTGGCTGGTGACAAGGCAAATATCTGGTGGCTGCGTCAGCATCCCAAAGTATTGGGATTGCAGTTTGTGGACGGAATCCGCCGCCCCAATCGTGACAACGCCATTGATTTGTATATTTCCGATGAGTATGAGGATGTACTGGCTGATGGTGTATGGCAGGATATTTTCAAAGTAAAGCCTGAAATTTTAACAGCAGAGGAAAAATCTGCTTGGATTGCTCAAATGTCTGGGTTGACTGTGGGTTCTGATGCCTTCTTCCCCTTTGGTGACAACGTGGAGAGAGCCAGAAAATCCGGTGTACAGTACATCGTTCAGCCCGGTGGCTCTATCCGAGATGACCAAGTGATTGAAACTGCAAATAAATATGGAATTGTGATGTCCTTTACAGGTGTTCGCCTGTTCCACCACTAAAAAAGGGAGGTAATTGGAAATGAAAGTATTGGTTGTTGGCGGTGGCGGTCGTGAACACGCCATCTGCTGGAAGCTGTCCCAGTCTCCCAAAGTGACAGAACTCTACTGTGCCCCTGGTAATGGTGGTATTGCTCAGGTTGCCACCTGTGTACCCATCAAAGCCACAGATGTGGCTGAAATGGTGGCATGGGCAAAGGAAAACAAGATGGATTTTGTAATGGTTGCCCCAGATGACCCTCTGGCACTGGGTATGGTAGACCAACTGCAAGAAGCTGGAATTCCTGCCTTTGGTCCCCGTGCCAATGCTGCCATTATCGAAGCCAGCAAGGCTTTTTCCAAAGAGTTGATGAAAAAATACCACATTCCCACCGCCCAATATGAGACTTTTACAGAAATGGACAAAGCCCTTGCCTACATTGACCAGCAGGGAGCACCCATTGTCGTCAAGGCAGATGGTCTGGCTTTGGGCAAAGGTGTGGTGGTTGCCTCTACTGTAGAAGAAGCCAAAACCGCAGTGCGTGAAATGATGCAGGACCAGAAGTTTGGTAAATCCGGCAGTACTGTGGTCATTGAGGAGTGTATGACTGGTCCAGAGGTGACTGTCCTTGCCTTCTGCGATGGAGAACATCTGGTTCCCATGCTGTCCAGTCAGGACCACAAGCGCGCCTATGATGGCAATCAGGGACCCAACACAGGTGGTATGGGTGCATTCTGCCCCTCCCCCAACTACACCCCAGAACTGGCTGCCATCTGTGAGGAACAGATTTTCAAACCCACTGTGGCAGCTCTGAAGGCAGAGGGACGCCCCTTCCAAGGTGTCATCTACTTTGGTCTTATGCTCACTCCAAAGGGTCCCAAAGTAGTGGAGTACAACGCCCGCTTTGGGGACCCTGAAACCCAGCCTCTCCTGTCCATGCTGGACACAGACTTGATGGAAATTTTTGAAGCCTGTGTCAATGGCACGCTGGACCAGGTGGACATTCGCTGGAAAGATGGGGCTGCCTGCTGTATTGTGCTTGCCTCTGGCGGTTATCCCCTCAGCTATCAGAGCGGCTACCCCATTTCCGGTCTGGAGGAAGCCAGCAAAACTGCCACTGTATTCCATGCCGGCACCAAACAGACAGACTCTGGGAACATTGTCACTGCTGGTGGTCGTGTTCTGGGTGTCACCGCTGTGGGAAACAGTCTGGAAGATGCCATTGAACGGGCTTATGGTGCCAGCAAGTGTATCTCTTTCTCCGATATGCACATGCGCACAGACATTGGTAAAGTATGAGTATACAAGGTATTGTATTTGATGTAGACGGGGTTCTCTTTGATACAGAGCAACTCAGCCGTCAGATTTGGGAGACGGTCAGTACAGAATTTGGCTATCCACAGGTTGGGCAGCGGTATTTGGAATTTGTAGGAAATAACCGCACTGATACCTTTGAAAAACTGGAACGTTATTTTGGTCCTGACTTTCCAAAAGAGAGTTTTCTGCTCACCTGCTCTGAGCGTTTACAAGAACATGTAGAGGAACATGGAGTACCCCTGAAACCAGGTGTCCATGAAATTCTGGATTTTCTGGCTGCACAACATATTCCCATTGCACTTGCCACCTCCACCGGTCGGCAGCGCACACAGAGACGGATGGAACTCTCTGGGCTTTCCCACTATTTTTGTGCTATGATTACAGGGGACCAGGTCACACACAGTAAACCACATCCAGAAATCTATCAGATTGCCTGTGAACAGCTCCACCTTGCTCCGCTCCATGTGCTTGCCATAGAGGACTCCAAGAATGGAATTCTCTCTGCCTCTGGTGCAGGGATGCAGGTGGCTATGGTGCCAGACCTGATTCCACCCACCCAGCAACTGGATGCTCTGCTCACTTGTCGCTGTGCCTCCCTGCTGGAGTTGAAAGACTGGATTGCACTACATCTTGAAAGGTAAGGTGATGGCTATGAAATTGGCTGAGGCATTGCAGGAACGCGCCGATTTAAACCGTACCATTGAACAGCTGAAAACACGCCTATCCAATGTGGCATTGGTGCAGGAAGGGGAAGAACCTGTAGAAAATCCCACCAGTTTAAAGGCAGAATTGGACGCCTGTATTGCCCGTCTCATCCATTTGATGACCTGCATCAACCAAACCAACAGTAAAACCGTAGTGTATGATCACTATACTTTAACAGAACTCATTGCACGCAAAGATGCCTTGACCTTAAAACTCCATATCTACCGTGATGTAGCCTATGAGGGAAGTCGGGTGTCTTACCGTGCCAGAAATACAGAAATCAAACTCAAATCCAGCTTTTCCATCCCCGAATGGCAAGCTGAAATTGATCAGATGTCCAAAGAACTGCGGCAACTAAACAACCAGATTCAACAGTGCAACTGGACCACGGAATTGATGGAATAAAGAGAGGATGGTAGCGGAACGAGGGCGAATGTCACGCGGCGACAGCGCAAGTCGCACTCATGGTTGCATCTCTGAGCAGATGCGGGGTTCGATTCCCCAAGGATTGTTATGCTCCAACACGGTATCCCTGCATTGTTATTTTTACTGTTACCACCAGACATTGACAAGTTCCGCCAGGGTGGGAATTGGGGATTTTCTCTTTTCCTTACACAAAAACCAGAGGTCAACCACAAGACCTCTGGTTTTTCTTTTAGTATTTGTTCAGTGGGATTGCCCCATCATCTGTCCCTTTTTCTATGCTTCGGATGACAGCATAATAGCCATAGGACTCATTGACCTGAATATGGACACGGTCACCCACCTTTTTGCCCAACAGAACCCGACCCACAGGGGATTCCTTGCTGATAAGCCCCTTTAAAACATCCTGCCTCATGGTGGTGACAATTTGGTAGACTTCTGTCTCGTCATCATCTTCCATATAGACCGTCACCTTGTCATAAAGCCCCACCTGGTCTGGGGCAGAGGTATCCCCAATTACCACCGCCGTTTTAATCATCCGCTCCAAAAAACGGATGCGGCTTTCATTGCGGTTTTTTTCCATTTTGGCTGCTTTGTACTCAAAATTTTCGCTCAAATCCCCAAAGGCTCTGGCTTCTTTCACTGCCTCCAACAGTTTTGGACGCAAGGTGATTCTTCTATGGTCCAGTTCCTGTTTCATCAGTTCCAAGTCTTTTTGGGTCAGTTCATTGTGCATGTCTCATTCCCTCACTTTGGTATGGTCTGAATCTGAAAAACGCCAGTGGACATTTCTGCTATTGGACAAGTATACCAGAGTTGCATAACACAAGTCAAATGAAACCACATCCCCCACTTCAATGGTTCTTGCTGCATCATGGACATCTAAAATGGTGTGGTCTGAGGAGGCCCCCAGCACTTTGATGCCTGCTTCCCGTGGGAGCAGGTCATCTGGTTCCCCATAGTCTGCCCGACCGGCTGCCAGCAGTGCCCGCCGTCGGTTTCCTCTGTCTACATAGGTTCTCACATGCCCAAAAGCATCTACGGACAACTCTCCCACTGGATAGGATGGTTTTACTTTGGATTCTATCACCTGTGTATGGAAGGTAAATATATCTTTGTGCATGAACTCCATCTCACATCCCCAAATACCGCCCAATAAGATACACTCGCCCAGACGCAAATGGTTAATCCGTTTTGGCATAGTTCCATCCAGTACCATATGAATGGAAGTAGATGCCCCACCAGACAAAATATCCAGTTTGCGACCGATGGCGTGTTCCACCTGTTCTGCCACCTGTACTAGCTGTTCCATTTTTTCAGGGGTTGCCTGTATGGTGCCATAGCAGCCCAAATTGGTGCCCACACCTGCCAGTTTCACATAGGGCATTGCTTCCACCCTGCATGCTACCTGTACAAGCTCCTCCCAGTCCCAGTAGCCTTCCCGCAAGTCCCCCAAATCCACCATCAAGACCACCTGATGAACTTTTTGACACTCCTGTGTGATGGTATCCAGTTGTTCCAGTGTACTCCACTCACTTTGCAGGCTGTATTCTGTCCACTCCACCACCTCTCTCAGTTCGGATGCCATTGGAATACGGATGAGGAACATGGGGGTTTGAAATCCTGCTTGCTTCAACTCCTTTAATTGTTCCAGCCGTGAGGAACCAATGCTGGACAGCTTTGCTTGTTCATAGAGCTGTGCCACTTCTGGTTTACCATGAAATGCTTTGACAATGCCACAGATGTCAATACAAGAACGCTGGCAGCACTGTTTCAGTGCTGCCAGATTCTCCCGTAGCTTGTCAAGGTGAACTTCCAGTTGTGGATAGCGTTCCACTTGATGTTGCATGATACTTCCTCTGTCTTTCTGTTTCACTTAGAATCAGGCTTTTTGTGCCTTCTTCTGTTGAATCAAACGTACTTTATTGCTGTTTGCCACTGTCACACCCAAATATGCCAGAATAATATTGACAATTGGCATCAGCCAGTTAAAAATTGCCCATGGACCATACTGGGCAACGCCCAATCCCAATGTGTCTTTGATATACACACCACAGGTATTCCATGGAATCAATGCAGAAGTGACCGTGCCTGCACCCTCCAAGGCGTTGGACAGAGTAACTGGATGCAGCCCCATTTTTCGATACTCCTCTGCATACATACGACCAGGGACCACAATGGAAATATACTGTTCTGGCATGGTCACATTAGACAGTACACAGGTTGCTTCTGTCAAAGTAACCAGTCCTGCCGGGCTCTTTGCCAGTTTCATTAACTGATTGACGATGACCTCTAACTGGTGGGTTCCCTCCATAATGCCGCCAAACATCATTGCCAGGATGGTCAAGGAAATGGAGGACATCATATTCATCAAACCACCAGAAGTCAACAAGGAGTCAATGGCTTCTACCCCCGTCTCAGATACAAATCCATCTCTGCCCACCAGCAACAAGGTTCCAAGGGTGCAGTCTCCGCCTTGAAAAATCAGACCAAACACACCACCTACAATGGCACCTAAGGTAATGCCAGGAATGGCAGGCATTTTCATAGCCACAGCCACAATAACAACCACAGGAGGCAACAACAGCAGCGGGTTCAAATTAAAACTGCTCGCCAGTCCCTCGGAAATCACCTGAACTTCTGTCATATCTGCACTTCCACCGGCATGGAACAAAAATCCATAGCCGCCAAAAAAGACAAGGCAGATTCCATATGTAATGGCAGTAGGCAGCAACATGAACTTGACATGACTCATCACGTCCGTTCCTGCCATCGCTGGAGCCAGATTGGTGGTATCGGACAGAGGGGACATCTTATCCCCAAAGTAGGCACCGCACAAAATGGCACCGGCAGTCACAGGGGCAGGAACGCCCAGTCCTGCTGCAATACCCAGCATAGCTACACCCATTGTCCCCATGGTTCCCCAAGAAGTACCAGTGGCAAGGGAGGTAATGGAACAAATCAGCACCACCGCAATCAAAAAGATATTGGGAGATAGAATCTTCAGTCCATAGTAAATCATGGCAGGCACCACACCAGCATCAATCCAAATGCCAATCAAAATACCAATGATTGCCAGAATAATAATAGATTGGAGTGCCCTGTAAATTCCATCCATCATCATGGTTTCGATGGCTGACCACTTATACCCCAAAATCAGTGCCATAATTGCAGCAACCACAACACCAACAAACATAGGCATATGTGGGTCCAGTTGATAAACCATAATCCCAACTGCCATGACAGCAATTAACAAACCCAATGTAATCAGCGAATGCCATACTGATGGCATTCTGCCATCATACACTTTCATTCCCTCTTTCATAGTTTCCAACCTTTCTTTCAATCCCGTCGCAGAGCCTGCTCCCCTTGATTCAGCGTTGGTTTGATATAAAAGGGGGCATGATGCCCCCTCTTTTATGTGTATTATTTCAGTCCCAGTTCTGCCATAGATTCATCAATGGCATTTACCACCAGGTCACATTCCTCTTTGGAAGCAACCAGTGGCGGAATAAACCGCAACACATTACCTGCGGTGCAGTTGATCAGCACCTTTTTTTCAAAGCACTTTTCTACAATGGGGCTGCCATTGTCCAGATTCAGCTCCACACCGTTAATCATACCCATACCGCGAATTTCCTTCACAGTCTCAGGATATTTCTCCTTCAATGTGCCAAGCTGTTTACGGAAATACTCTCCCACTTCAGTGGCATGTTCCAGCACGCCACCATGGAGCAGGGTGTCTAACGTTGCCTCAGCCAGTGCACAGGCAAGGGGACCACCTGCAAAGGTGGAGCCATGTGTACCAGGAGTCAATGTTTTGGCTGCATCCCCACGGGCACACACTGCACCAATGGGAACGCCGGAACCCAATGCCTTTGCCATAGAACAGGTATCTGGCTCTACTCCATAGTTCTGGTAAGCAAACAGTTTGCCTGTCCGTCCAGAGCCAACCTGTACCTCATCAAACATCAGCAGAATACCGCGTTCATCACACAAGTCACGCAAACCCTGTAAAAATTCTTTGGTAGCAGGATGCACACCACCTTCGCCCTGAATTGGCTCTGTCAGGATGGCACATACATCATCTGTGAGCTGCTCCTTCACAGACTCCAAATTGTTGAACTCTGCATACTTAAAGCCCTCAGGCAGTGGGGAAAAGTAACGTGGGTCATGTACTGCTGTCTGTCCAGTGGCTGTAGCAGTTGCCAAGGTACGTCCATGGAAGCTCTTTACCATGCTGATAATGGTGTGTCTCTCTGGGTGCCCATGGTCCACTGCATACTTACGGGCCAGTTTAATCTGTCCCTCGTTTGCCTCTGCACCGGAATTGGCATACATTACCTTATCAAAGCAGCTATTTTCTACAATCATCTTTGCCACCTGAATGGCTGGCTCATTGTAGTAGTAGTTGGAGCAGTGCAGAATGGTCTTTGCACGTTCCTCCAGTGCTTTGACGATGGCAGGATGGCAATGACCCAGACCATTGACCGCAATGCCGCCTACAAAATCCAGATACTTGTTGTTGTCTAAGTCATAGACATAGCAACCTTCGCCTCTGTCCATCACAATGGGAATTCTTGCGTGGTTTCCATACAGGAATTGATCTGCCGCCTCGATTGTCTGTGCATTGCTTTTGAATCTCTCGATCATGATACTTCCTCCTTCTGACACTTTATACTTTCCATTTGATGCCCACACTGGCTTTGTCTCTGCCTACTGTGGTGCCATTTCCTTCTGTTTGAAAAGCCTCATACAGCATACTGTGGGGCTTGCGACCATCAATGATATGTACATTGGTGACGCCCTCCTCCACTGCCTGTACACAGCAGTCCACCTTGGGAATCATGCCGCCTGCAATGGTGCCCTGTTCTTTCAATTTCGGCACGTCTGCAATATTCAGATAGGAAATCACATCCCGTATTTGAATGTCGTTACATAATCCCTCAATATCGGTCAGTAAAATCAGCTTTTCTGCTCCCAGCGCACTTGCCAGCTTTCCTGCGGCTGTATCCCCATTGATATTGAAGATATGCCCCTTGCCATCTGTCCCAACTGGGGCAATCACAGGGATATAACCAGCATCCAACATTGCCAGCACAGGTTTTACATTGACCTGTACAATGTCTCCCACATAGCCCAATTCCTCACTGCGCTGGGTGCAGGTATAGAGATTGGCACTGACACCGGAAAGACCCACTGCCTCACCGCCTGCTGCATTGATGCGCCCCACCAGTTCGCTGTTGACTTCTCCAATGAGGACCATCTCCACAACCTTCATTATGTCTTCTGAGGTGTAACGCAGACCGTTGATAAACTGCACCGGAATCTCCAGCTTCTCCAGCATCTGATTGATACCAGGTCCTCCACCATGGCTGAGCACTGGTTTCAGACCCAACAGCTTGAGCATGACCACATCTTCAATCACTGCCTGCTTTAGTTCTTCATTGACCATTGCATTACCACCATATTTGACAACCACAATTTTCCCTGCATACTGCTTCAAATATGGCATAGTCTCCAGCAAAGTTTCCACTTTATTTGCAATCTCTCCCATGACCATCTCTCCCTTTAGGTGCGGTAATCACCGTTGATTTTCACATAATCATAGGTAAGGTCACAGCCAAAGGCAGTTGCCTGCCCCTCTCCACTGTGGAAATCTACCACTACAGTCACATCATGCTCTGTCAGTACTTGCTTGGCAAGTTCCTCACTAAAATCTGTGCCAAACCCATCCTGCATCACCACAACTTCACCGGCTGCACTTTTCAGAATGCAGTCTGCCTTTGTTGGGTCCACATCGGCACCGGAATAGCCAGCGGCTGCCATGATACGCCCCCAGTTGGCATCCTTGCCAAACAGTGCCGCTTTGAAAAGGCTGGACCCTGCAATGGAGCGTGCCACCAGCTTGGCATCCTTCTCTGTTGGCAGACCATATGCCTCCACAATCATCAGGTGGGTTGCACCCTCACCATCTGAGGCAATGCGACGCGCCATATCAATACAGATTTCGTCCAGCAGAGCCGCAAAGGCTGCCTTGTCCTCCTCTGTCTCAATGGCAACACCAGAGGCACCATTGGCAAGGAGAAACAGAGAGTCATTGGTACTGGTATCTCCATCTACCGTCATCATATTGAAGCTCTTATCTGCACTCTCTTTCAGCATCTTTTGTGCCACATCCGCAGAAAGCTTTGCATCGGTTGTCACATAGGCAAGCATCGTCGCCATGTTGGGGTGAATCATACCAGAACCTTTTGCCATTGCACCCACACGCACTGTACCACCAGAGAGCTTCAGTTCCATTGCAACTTCCTTCCGAACCAGGTCGGTGGTCATAATCGCCCAGGCTGCCTCAGAACCTTTTTCCGCGCTCATATTGGGAACAATTTTATGTACACCATCAATCACTTTCTCTACTGGCAGACGTTGCCCAATTACACCGGTGGAGCATACAAATACTTCATCTTCTCCCAGTCCCAGCAGTTTTTCTGCCTCCTGCTCCACCCGTTTGGCATCCTCAATCCCTTGGGTTCCAGTGGCTGCATTGGCATTGCCACTGTTGATGACAATGGCTCTTGCCTTTCCCTTTTTCAACACTTCCCGACCCAGAATCACAGGAGCAGCACAGAATTTATTTGTGGTAAAGAGGGCTGCACAACTGGTGGGATACTCAGAATAGAGCACTGCCACATCGGGCTTTTCGCTTTTTCTGCTTTTCACTCCCACATAACAGGCTCCTGCCACAAATCCTTTGGGAGAGGTTACGCCTCCACCTTCAATCAACTGATACGCCATGTTCCTCTACATCCTTTCTTGCTGCTTCCCTTATGGGTACATAGGAGCAATTTTCAGACCGGTGGTTTCATCCAGTCCAAAAATCAGATTCATGTTTTGAATTGCCTGACCAGCAGCCCCTTTTCCAATGTTGTCAATTACAGAGCTGACCACCAGTCTCTTGGTTCTGGCATCATAAGTAGGAGTGATGCAACACAAATTGGTACCCGCTGTCCACTTTGTCTGTACAGGCTTACTGGCAGGGAACACATGGACAAAATACTCATCCTGATAATACTTCTGATAGAGGTTGTACAGCTCCTCATTGGTTACTTCCTGATTCAGTGTGGCATAAATGGTCACTTCAATTCCACGCACCTGAGGGGTAAGATGGGGCTGGAAGTTGATGTACTGCCAAGTCTCTGGCTGCATCAAATCTTTTCCTGTAATATAGGCAATGTTCTGCTCAATTTCTGGTGTATGGCGATGACCGCCACCCAATGCATAGGCGCAGAAATTGTTGCTTGCCTCAGCAATTAACTTATTGGGAGCGGGACGGCGACCAGCACCAGTAAAGCCACTCTTTGCATCAATGATAATGGTATTTTCTACCACCATATTCTCTTTCAGCACAGGGAACAGACCTAAAGTAGAAGCTGTGGGATAACAGCCTGGGTTTGCAATCAGGCTTTTCCCTTTTGCCAAATCTCTTTGAATTTCTGGAATGCAGTAGACCGCCTCTTTTGTCATCTCATGGTTGGGATGCTGCAATCCATACCACTTTTCCCAAGTCTTTGCATCACGGAAGCGGATATCTGCACCAAAATCAATGAACTTCTTTCCACCAGCTAGCACCTTCTCTGCGATGGCACATACTGTACCTGCATCTACCGCAGTAAAGACAACATCACTGTCTTTTACAATCTGCTCCAGAGTTTCCTCATTGAGAGGTAAAATCTCCTGGTCATAAAATCCCATCAATGCAGGATGTTCCTCATAAATCTTGCGTCCTGCTGCAAAAGTATCTGCAAGATATGCTACCTCAGTTTCTGGGTGATTGACCATCAGTCTCAACAGCTCACCGCAAGCATAGCTGGCTGCACCACAAATGGAAAAACGGATCATACTTCATTTCCTCCTCTTTTTATTCGAATACACACAGGGAATTGCTTCAAAATATTTTTAATTTTATATGAATTATGTTGAACTTTTTTCTCTTATATTATATAATTGCTATGCAGTTTATACAAGAAAATCTTTTTTCTATTATAAATGACAAAGAAGAATGAATCTTATTTTTCTCTATCCATTTTACAAGTAAGGAGCCACACCACTATGAGCATTCGCAAGTATATTGCCTATCTGAAAACCATTGAGACAGGGAGTATTACCTTAGCTGCCACGCAACTTGGATACACACAATCTGCAATTAGTCGGATGATTGCTGACCTGGAAGCGGACTGGCACGTTACCCTGCTCACCCGCAGCCGCTCTGGCATTGAAATTACCTCAGAAGCTATGGTATTGATTCCCAAAATACAGGAAATCTGCAAAGCCTATGAGGATTTGAACTATACCATTTCTGAACTGCACGGACTGCGCTCTGGTTCCATTCGGGTAGGTGCCTTCTCCAGCATTGCAAGTGGTCTGCTGCCTGAACTCATTAAATCCTTTCACAGCCAATATCCCAATATTGACTTCCATCTCATCAATGGAGAGTATAACCAAATCTCAAATTGGATTCGAAAGGGAGAAGTGGACTGTGGCTTTGTCAGCTTGCCCGCTGCCAACGACTTGGATGCCACTTTTTTATTGCAAGACCAACTGGTTGTGGTAATGCCCTGTGACCATCCTATGGCAGATGTACCTGTCTATCCCATCGAACAGCTCTCCAGTGAGGATTTTATCAACCTGAAAGAAGAACAGGACTATGAAATTACAAAATTTCTGGAACATCTGCAACAAAAGCCAAACATACGCTATGAAGTATCAAACGATTATGCCATTCTCTCTATGGTAGAGTGTGGACTTGGCATCAGTGTAGTTCATCAGTTGATGCTACATCCCAACCGGTATCACATTCTCTCAAAACCGTTTCACATCCCTCAGGGAAAGGACATCGCCATTGCTGTGAAAAAAGACACGACCCCTTCCACCATTACACAACTCTTTGTAGACCATGTAATACAGTGGACGAAATCTCTGGAGTAATCATCCTTCCCTTCTGGATACCCCCCTATCATAGCACAGACGCATGAAAAAATATATAGTTAAATATGAAAAATTTTAATGTAAATTTATTCGCATTTTATTGTATAATATTGCATATATACAAAAAGAGTGCAACCCCCTCTCAAAAAGGGGCTGCACTCTGTTCTACTTTTATAAAATCGTTTGCCACTCTTTTTCCTTGAACCCAACCAATACCTCTTTTTCACTGACTAGAATGGGGCGTTTGACCAACATACCATCGGTACTGAGTAACTCTAACTGCTCCTCCTCACTCATGCCAGGCAACCGATCTTTCAACCCTAACGCTTTATATTGCAGTCCTGATGTATTGAAAAAGCGTTTGAGAGGCAGCCCGCTGCGCTGCCACCACTGTTTTAATTCCTCTTTTGTGGGGTTGTTCTCTTTGATGTTGCGGATGGTCAGCTCACAGCCCTGTTCTTCCAGCCATCGCTGCGCTTTTTGGCATGTAGTACACTTTGGATAACATAAAAATAGCATGAAAACACCTCTTTTCTTTTTCTCTATCCTATCATACTATGGACTGTTTTCCAAGTTTTTTGGACAAAAGAAATCATTCAAAAATTCACATATCAGATTGTGCCATGAATTTATGATAAGGAAACAAAATAATATGTTTTACAATGATGCAAAACAAAAAAGAATTGCCATCTTTGAAGATACCCTTTCTTTATGCAAGGAGAATGAAACACTGAAACAGTCAGTACAACATTCTATTCAAAATCAAAGATTGATCAAAGAATGTGATGTGATTGAACCTCTGCCACATAGATATGAAACCAAAGCGGAAATTGTCGTCTCCAAAAAACGTAGTTTTGAAGCAGCCATGTGCTATAAAAATATAAAACTATGTGTACATAACTTTGCATCTGCCACCAATGCAGGTGGAGGGGTTACAAGAGGTTCTAATGCTCAAGAAGAATGCCTGTGCAGATGCAGCACTTTATATCCATGTATCAGTGATGAAACCATGAAATCAGTCTTTCATCATGCACATAAAACCATGCTGCGGAATGGTACACTGACATCATTATACAATGATGATTGTATCTATACACCAGATGTGACTATTTTTAAATCCGACACCAGCTTTCCTGAACTTTTGCCAGAACATGAATGGTGCAATGTGGATCTGATCACTTGTGCTGCACCCAATTTAAGAGAGCATCCCAATTCAGACAGGCAAACCATAAAAATAAATCCCATAGATTTAAAATCTCTGCATACAAAACGTGCAAACCGAATTCTGACGATTGCAAAACATCATGGTGCAGAAGGGATTATTTTAGGTGCATTTGGCTGTGGAGCCTTTCAAAATCCTCCTCAGATTGTTGCAGAAGGCATCCTGAAAGCTGTGAAACAACATATCTATGATTTCAAAGTGATAGAATTTGCTGTCTATTGCAGTCCCAAAGATACGCAAAATTATGATGTCTTTCGTCAATATTTTCATTCATAATTTTTACAATCTATTTTCAACTATGGCAATCCTATTCAAAAAGTTAACTATTTCCAATTTTTTATTGACAAATAGGAACATTTCAAAGATAATATGGATTGAGAAGGATTTTTACAAAGGAGTGATCGAAAATCAATGGAAACCATCTACATTACTGGGCATCGCAACCCAGATACTGATTCCATTGTAGCCGCAATGGCTTATGCAGCATTGAAAAACGCACTAGGGGAACGCCACTATCAGGCTGCCCGTCTGGGGCAAATCAGCGATGAGACACAGACGGTGCTGGATATGTTTGGGGCTGAACCACCCCAACTCATCAGCGACCTACGCACACAGGTCCGGGACTTGGACTACGATACCCCCACCACCTTATCTGCGGCTGCTACCCTAAGCCGAGCCTGGCAGGCTATGAAGGCAGATAAAATTTCTGCCCTCCCTGTTGCCAATGAAGATGGCACCCTGTATGGTATGTTATCCGCAGGCGATATTGCAAACTATGACTTAAATTCTGTAGTTGACTCTACCATTGGTGAAATTCCCATTTACAATTTACTATCTGTATTAGAGGGAAAAGTACTCAATGCAGGTGGGGAACTGCGAGATACCCTGTCTGGCGAAATTGTGGTGGCTCTGCCTGCCTGCCGAAAAAATCTGATGAATTACACCAAAAACAGCATTGTCATCTGTGGTGAGCAACCGGAAGTCATCCGAAAAGCCATAGAGAACAATATCAACTGCATTATTGTCTGTCAGGGTGAAGTTCCCCATGAACTGCTGGACTTGGACAGTGAAACCTGTGTGATTTCCACGCCCTATGACGCCTATCGGGTCTCCCGTCTTATCTGGCACGCCATGCCCATTGCCACGGTCTGCAAACGACGTGACATTGCCTGCTTCCATCTGGACGATTATATTGACAATGTGCGGGAAGCAGTTTTAAAAAGCCGTTTTCGTGCCTATCCTATTTTGGATGACAATGGCTGTGTGGTAGGCTCCCTGTCTCGCTTCCATCTGTTGCGCCCTCGCCGTAAACGGGTCATTCTGGTGGACCATAACGAACGTGCCCAGTCAGTGGCAGGTTTGGAACAGGCTGAAATTCTGGAAATTGTGGACCACCACCGTCTGGCTGATATTGAGACGAAGAATCCAATTTATGTACGTAATGAACCTGTGGGCAGTACCAATACCATCATTGCTGGTATGTATCAGGAAAAAGGGCTGATGCCAACCGAAAAAATGGCTGGTCTTATGGCTGCTGCCATTGTCTCTGATACAGTGATGTTTAAATCTCCCACCTGTACCCAGCGTGATATTGATGTGGCCAATCGTATGGCACGGATTGCCAATGTCTCTCTGGAAGATTTGGGGCAGAGAATCTTCTCCGCAACCTGTGGAGATGACAAAACCATCTCTGCTATGCTGCAAACGGACTACAAAGAGTTCCACATCGCCGGTCATGATTTGGCAGTCAGTCAAATCACCTGTATGGACTCTGACCGTCTTTTAAAGCGCAAAGAGGAATTTTTATCTGAGATGAATGAAATCCTCTCCCGCAGACATATGCATGTGGTTGCTTTGATGATTACAGATGTGCTGTTGGATGGCACCCAATTACTATTTGTAGGCGACCAGGATGCCATTTGTCAGGCTTTTCACATCAAAGGAGCAGACAACTGTGCCTTCCTCCCCAAAATTATGAGTCGAAAAAAACAGGTTATCCCCATGTTATCTGCGCTGTGGGGGTGACAAAACGGTTCACCTGAGGTTCAGGTGAACCGTTTTTTTCAGTATAAGATTTAGAGACTTTGAAACAACCAGAGCTACCTATTACAAAACACCATATAATTCATCATTTCTTAATACTTTGAAAAAGAATTGACTGGTGCATCATTTGGTTCCTGTAGTGGCTCTTGTTCCTCATCCATCACCAGATACTGGTCCCGGTCCTCTGCTTCTTTGTGGTACTGGAACTGCATTACAAGAGACTTCAATACCTTAGAACGGTCAGACAGTTCCCTGCTTGCCACTGCATTTTCCTCTGAGGCAGCAGAGTTACTCTGTACCACTTTTGAAATCTGGTCAATTCCCGTTTTTGTCTGCTGCATTGCCTGATGCTGCAATTTTGCACTCTCCAGAATATTGACATTGCGGTTGGAGATTTCTCTCACACCCTCATAGACAACTTCAAAAGAATCTGCCGTTTCATTGGCAATCTCCTTTCCCTTCACTGCCACTTGCGCTGTATTTTCAATCAGTTTGGAAGCATATTGGGAAGCCTCTGCTGTTTTGCTTGCCAGATTGCGCACCTCATCTGCCACCACTGCAAAGCCTTTGCCTGCTGTTCCTGCTCTTGCCGCCTCTATGGCTGCATTCAGTGCCAAAATGTTCGTCTGGAAGGCAATATCCTCAATATTCTTTGCAATTCCTCTAATTTGTTCCGCAGTTGTGTTGATTTCGTCCATTGTTGTCAGCATTTCTTTCATCTTATCATTGCTGACCTCAATTCTTGCAAACACTTCCTCTGTCTGTGTGTTGGATTCACGCAAATTTTCAAAGTTATTTTCAATCTGGTTGCTTACCTCAGTCACTGCGGCAGCCATCTCCTCCACACTGGCAGCCTGCTCATTGGCTCCCTGCGCCAGCGTTTGAGAACTGGAAGAAATCTGCTCAGCACCATTTGCAACCTGATTGGATACACCATCAATATGGTTGAACACATAGCTGATTTTCTGGGACACTTCACTAACCGCAACCAATACCTTTTTAAAGTCACCTACATAACGCTGTGGCATGCGAGACTCCACTGCAAAATCACCTTTGGCATATGATTCCAAAATATAAATCTCATCTGCTACGATATTCTTCAGGGTATTGCTTAACTCTTGCAACCCATTCGCCAAATGACCCAGTTCGTCTTTTCCCTTATGATGTATCTCTACTGCCAGAATATTCCCCTGTTCCAATTCACCTAATGCCTGATCCAGTTCTGCCACAGGTTTTAAGCTGCGCCGTATCAAAGTTGCAAGCAAGAACACAATCAGTAACATAAACAGAAAACTGACAATCATCAATGTAATGACCAGTTGATCTGTTGCCTGCTCCATCTCTGCCTGAGAGAGACGTACCACTGTCCACCATGTCCCTCCAGCAGCATTTACAGGGACAAATGCATAGAACTGGTTGTCCTGATTGTTCTTAATCGTAAACGCATTGCCTTCACCCATATAACTGGTGACGTCGCTGGCTGCATCACCAAATAGATTCAGTAAACTCTCCCCTACTTCGATATTGTCGAATGTGGTGCAGGCTACCTCTCCATCACCCATGATGAGTGCATCCTGTAAACTGTCAAAATTCCCTTCATACTGCATCTGTGATTCCAAATAATCCAGGCTGATATCATAGGAAACCACACCCATCACCTGATTCTGGTACATAACAGGGGCACTGATGGAAATTATATCCACCCCCTCCCACTGATAGGTAGGGGTAGTGATGGGACCCTTTGCCTCTTTTGCCATGCTGTAGTAAATCTCCTGACTATAGACATCATAGGCATTTAACCGACCAGCCGTAGCTCCTTCACGACAATAGACACTATACTCCTCAATCAATCCATCAAAACAATATGGTTCAAACCCAGCCCCTGCATTGACAATGGCCTCGTTCCCATTGACTGTCATCTCAAAATGGCGAGCCATGACCAGCTCCACCTCATAGCTGGATTTTGAACATGGAACACCATAAATCTGGCTATAATACTGTGGTTGTGTTGTATTCTGTGTTCCATCTGTAGCTATTTCTGTCTGTGTGCCTTCATTGTAAGTAGTAGATTGACTGTACTCTCCGTCCAGATACTGCAACACACCATCAATGGCACCTGTTACCTCATCAAATACACTTTGGACAATTTTATTATTTTTCTCTGCAATGATTTGCACCTCTGCCCTCACTTCACTGTCCATACTCGTTCCAGTTGTCACTGCTGTAATGACAATGAGCATCAAAAAAGTACATAACAAAATTAGTGTTGCATAAAAACTGATTCTCCAATGCAAATGGCTGTCTATTCTTTCTTTGAGTCCCTGTTTCATCTTCAAACCCCACTCTCTTTTATCTATTCTCTCCTATAGGGTCTGTCGTTCTGTGCAGACCAATGCCCCTATTTATTTTATACAACATTCAACTATTTTTCAAGTACTTCATATCATGATTCGTAGCCTCTGGTCAATCTTGCTCGTAACCCAGAATATCGTCTGGTTTGCCGATGGTTCGCTGTCATATTTGCAATCACAACCCCATCCCCTACCACAATAAAAAGGTCTTTTGCTCTAGTTACTGCGGTATATAATATGCCACGGGTCATCAGCATGGGTGCCCCGTCCAGAGCTGCCAAAATCACTGCCTGATACTCGCTGCCCTGTGCTTTATGTACCGTAACTGCAAATGCAGGTTCCAATTCTCCTAACATGTCTGGTGTATATTCTACCAGTTTTCCTTCAAAATCCACCCAAACAGACTCTTTCTCTACTCTTTGAATCACCCCAATGTCTCCATTGAACATTCCCATCCCAGATTGAGAGCCTGCCTCTTCTCTCCACATAATATCATAGTTGTTTTTCACCTGCATCACTCTGTCGCCTGCTCGAAAAATCCAGTCTCCAAATCGCCTCTCTCCTTTTTTGGGGTCAGGTGGATTCAATGCCTGCTGCAGAGCCTGATTGAGCACAGTGGTGCCAGTTCCCCTTCTCCGTGTGGGGGAAAGGACCTGAATTTGTTCTGGTGGAATACCCATCCGTTCTGGCAGACGTCTCACACACAAGTCAACGATTGTTTCTACTGTAGATTGAGCATCTTTCCGCTGTAAAAAAAAGAAGTCATTGTTGTTTTCTCGAATGTTGGGCAAGATGCCCTGATTGATGAGGTGTGCGTTGCGCACAATGGCACTTGCGGCTGCCTGCCGGAAAATTTCCGTCAATCGTACTGTGGGAACTACCTGACTGCGTATCAAATCAGAAAACAAATTACCTGGACCAACTGATGGGAGCTGGTCCGGGTCCCCCACCAGAATCAGGCGGCAGCCATTGGGCAGAGCTGCCAGAAGGGCTGCCATCAACGCCACATCCACCATAGATACCTCATCTACAATCACTGCATCTACATCCAGTGGTTCCCCTTCATTGTGGGTAAATACCAACTGGTCACTGTGCCCATCGTAGCCAGTTTCCAGCAGTCGATGGATGGTGGAAGCCTCCGTTTTACACAGTTCTCCCAGTCGCTTTGCTGCCCGTCCAGTGGGTGCCGCCAGTGCAGTTTCCAAACCAAGTTCTTCAAATAATGCCAGAACCCCTCTCAGACATGTGGTTTTTCCTGTACCTGGTCCACCTGTCAGCAGCATAATTTGCCGTTTTGCTGCCTGTTCCACCGCCTCTTTTTGTTGGGGCGCATAGGTAATTTGATGTCGTTTTTGAATTTCTTCCATTTTTTGTTCCAAATCTTCTGGAGGAAGCAGCTCTACATGGCTCATTTCCAAAATTCTTTGTGCCACATAGTCCTCCGCCTCATAGAGATTGGGGAGATATACTGCCTGTTCTCCTGCAATGGATTCCTGCATCACTTCTCCATGGGTGGTCAGCCGCTCCAGGCACTCTTCCAACACCTCAGAGGAAACACTGAGCAGTTGCGCAGTTGCACCCAATAACTTTCCGCAAGGCAGGAAGCTGTGCCCATTGCTCAAGTTGTGGTTCAATTCAAACAGAATCCCTGCCTCCAGACGCACTGGTGATTCTGCTGTAATCCCCAAATCGATTGCCACCTGGTCTGCCTTTGCAAACTCAAGCCCAAATGCATTGTCTGTCATCACATAGGGATTGGAACGGATGACCTCCAATGCCACATCCCCATAGGCACGAAACAGAGGCATTGCCAATTGAGGGGACAGGTCATGGTCAGCGAGAAACTCCAGCAGCCGTCTGGTTCCCATCTGCTTCCGAAAAGTCTCGCTAATGGTTCTGGCCCGTTTGGGGGTAATGCCCCGCAGCTTGGTCAGCTTCTCCGGTTCCTCCTCTATGACACGCAGTACATCATCCCCAAAGGTCTCTGTCAGTTGCCTTGCTGTCGCCTTTCCTACACCCTTTACCGCACCAGAAGCCAGATAGTGATAAATTTCCTTTAACCCCTGTGGCAACCGCCGCTCCACCAAATCTGCCCGAAATTGGGTGCCATAGGTGGCATGGCGCACCCATTGCCCCTGAACAGTGACATACTCCCCCGGTGAGATGCCGGGCATGACCCCCACCACCGTCATTTCTTCTTCTCCAGACTCCATCCGTAAAATGGTGTATCCATTTTCTTCATTTTGAAAAATAATGGAGGAGATGGTCCCCTCCAATTTTAACGTCTTCTGTTCCTCCTCAAGCATGGGTCTGCCCCCCTTGTTCTATGTATCTCTGTGTACCATCCATTCTTCCAACATTCCACTGGGACAACAACTCACCCACTGCCACCGCAGAGCCAGATGAAGTGCCACTTCCCGTCCCTTCTTGGTTAATCCCTCATCATACAAAATGACTTCTCCTTGTATCAATCCCATCGCCCTCAGCCAAGAAAGCCCCATAAGCTGTGCTTCTAACTGATTGCCATCCCCTTTTGCTGGTATGAGTACCACTGCTGAGCTTCCAAACACAGGTCTCACGGTCCAGCCCAACACAATCCAAAGGATGGTAGCAATGCCTATCACACACAAAAACGCCATCACCATCTCTAATATGGTTTTCATATGATATCACCTCTGTCCCCATCTTATGACAGGAGACAGAGGTGGGTGCTATCAGGAAAACAAGTTGACACCGACATGGGTCAACGCTGTCATAATACAGGCGGCTGTCAACACTCCCATCATAACCGCAGGGAATGCATATTTCAGTCTCATGTTCAAGAAGGCTGCTACAAGACAGCCTGTCCATGCTCCTGTACCTGGCAGTGGAATGGCCACAAAAAGCCACAAGCCCAAATATTGATATTTTTGCATTTTCTGTCCTTTTAGATGTGCTTTTTGCTCCATTTTATCCACCAGACCATTGAGCCTTGGCATATGTTTCCGCATAAATTCAAATATACGGCGGATGAACACAATAATAAAGGGGGCTGGAATTAAATTTCCAATCACCGCTGCTATAAATGCCTCCGCATAGGGCAAGCCCAACGCCACACCAAAAGGAATGCCTCCTCTCAGCTCAATAATGGGAACCATAGACATCATCATGGTTGATAACATCTTGCCCAAATCCGTCCCTGTCATCCACTGTATCAATTCACTCATGTCTGATTAACTCACTTTCTTTCTCTTTCATTGTTGTAACAATCGCTTGAGATATTGCCCTGTATAACTTTCCTTACAGTCTGCCACTTCCTCCGGTGTACCAGTGCAGACAATGGTACCACCTCCATCTCCCCCCTCAGGTCCCAAATCAACGATGTGGTCAGCGGTTTTGATGACATCCAGATTGTGTTCAATCACCAACACTGTGTTACCTGCATCCACCAGACGCTGTAACACATCCACCAGACGCTGTACATCATAACTGTGCAGACCTGTGGTTGGTTCGTCCAATATATAGATGGTTTTTCCTGTGGAGCGTTTGGAAAGCTCTGTTGCCAGTTTCACTCTTTGCGCCTCACCACCAGACAATGTGGTGGAGGACTGACCCAGTTTTACATAGCCCAGCCCCACTTCTTCTAGTGTCTTCAGCCGCTTATAAATCTTAGGGATGTTTTCAAAAAAGGGCAGTGCCTCATCTACGGTCAATTCCAGCACTTCATAGATATTCTTTCCCTTGTACTGTACTTCCAATGTCTCTCTGTTGTACCGTTTGCCTTTACAGACCTCACAGGGCACATAGATGTCAGGCAAAAAGTGCATTTCAATTTTAATCAAACCATCTCCAGTACATGCCTCACAGCGACCGCCCCTTGTGTTGAACGAAAACCGCCCCGGTCCATATCCTCTGGCTTTGGCATCCTGTGTGGAAGCAAACAACTCCCGAATGTCATTGAATAGCCCTGTGTAGGTGGCTGGATTGCTGCGTGGGGTTCTGCCAATGGGGGACTGGTCAATGTCAATGACCTTATCCAGAAGTTCCTCCCCTTCCACACGCTGATGTTTTCCTGCCCGTACCTTCATACGGTTCAAATCAGCCCCCAGCTTTTTGAAAATAATCTCATTGACCAGAGAGGATTTTCCCGAACCAGATACCCCTGTAACACAGGTCAACGTTCCCAGTGGAATCTGTACATCCACTTTTTTGAGATTGTTTTCTGATGCACCAAAAATCTTCAGGTAGCCACCATTGCCCTTTCTGCGCTCTTTTGGCACAGGAATTTTGCGCTTGCCAGACAGATATTCTCCTGTAATAGAGCCATCTGTGTGCATGACTTCCTCCGGTGTCCCTGCTGCCACAATATTGCCACCATGAATTCCTGCGCCTGGTCCTACATCTATGATATAGTCAGCCGCCCGCATGGTGTCCTCATCGTGTTCCACTACCAGCAGGGTATTGCCTAAATCACGCAAATTCTGCATGGTTTTCAGCAACATATCATTGTCTCTCTGGTGCAGACCAATGGATGGCTCATCCAAAATATACAGCACCCCCATGAGAGAGGAACCAATCTGTGTGGCAAGACGGATTCTCTGACTTTCTCCACCTGACAGTGTACCAGCACTTCTGGACAGTGTGAGATATTGTAAACCAACCGACTGCAAAAAGCCCAATCTGTTTTTAATTTCTTTCAAAATTCGCTCTGCAATCTGTGTCTGTGTTGGAGTCAGTGTAAGCTGCTGGATAAAGTCCAGTGCCTGCGTGACCGACTTGTGACAGAAGGTGTCAATATCCAGCCCACCCACTGTCACTGCCAGAGATTCCTTTCTCAGTCTGCGCCCCTTACAGGTAGGGCAAGCGCACTCGCTCATGCACTCCTCCAACTCGTGGCGCATGGTGTCTGACTGGGTTTCCCGATAGCGGCGTTCCAGATTATTGCAAATCCCTTCAAATGCCTGACGGATTTCACCCCGTCCTCTGGGCTGGTCATAGTGCATGGTCAATGGTTCTCCATGGGTGCCATAGAGAATCACATCCAATACTTCTGGGGACAGGTCCTGCACTGGTGTATCCAAGGAAAATCCATAGTGTTCTGCCAATGCCTCAAAATACATTTTGGCAATGCCATCCCCCTTGATACTGTTCCAGCCAGAGGCAGAAATTGCTCCCTGTGCAATGGAAAGACTGCGGTTAGGCAAAACCAAATCTGGGTCTACCTTCAACTGTACCCCTAAGCCTGTACAGGTGGGACAGGCTCCATAGGGGTTATTGAAAGAAAACATTCTAGGGGTCAGTTCCTCAATGGAAATCCCACAGTCCTCACAGGCATAATTCTGAGAAAAGACAAGCTCCTTGTCTTCCCCAACCAGAGAAATGACCACCAAACCACCTGCCAGACTGGATGCAATTTCCACAGAATCGGTCAATCTGCGTCCCAAATCAGGGCGAATCACCAGACGGTCTACCACAATTTCAATGGTATGCTTCTTGTTTTTCTCCAGTTTAATTTCTTCCGACAATTCATACTGAATCCCATCAATACGACAGCGCACATAGCCAGACTTTCTGGCATCCTCCAAAATTTTGACGTGTTCGCCCTTCTTTCCCCGTATTACAGGAGCCATCACCAAAATTTTCGTACCTTCCGATAGGGCAAGAACTTGGTCAATAATTTGGTCAATGGTCTGTTGTTTGATTTCCTTTCCACACTTGGGACAGTGGGGGGTTCCCACCCTTGCCCATAAAAGGCGCAGATAGTCATAAATTTCCGTCACTGTTCCCACCGTGGACCGTGGATTCTTACTGGTGGTCTTCTGGTCAATGGAAATGGCTGGAGACAGTCCATCAATATAATCTACATCTGGCTTTTCCATCTGCCCCAAAAACATTCTGGCATAGGAACTGAGGGACTCCACATACCGCCGCTGCCCCTCAGCATAGATGGTATCAAATGCCAGAGAAGATTTTCCCGAACCAGACAGACCAGTCAGCACCACCAACTTGTCTCTTGGAATGGTGACATCAATATTTTTCAGGTTGTTTTCCCTGGCTCCTCGGATGGAAATATGGTCTTGCATGTAATAACTCCTTGTTCTTATTCCTGAATGGTCACATCTGCACATTGCCCACGCACCAGACCAATCAGGTCTTTGGGGGCAAGTTCCACTTGGAATCCAATCTTGCCGGCAGATACAATGATTTGTTCCAACTCCTCAGCATCTGCCTGGAACACAGTGGGAAACTGTTTTTTCATCCCCACAGGGGAACAGCCACCCCGAATATATCCAGTGAGTTTTTGAATTTCGCTGACATGAATCATTTCAATGGATTTTTCTCCCACTGCCTTGGCTGCCTTTTTCAAGTCCAGATTGTCCTCTACTGGAATGACAAACACATAGTTTGCCTTACTTGCACCACGGGTCACGAGGGTTTTATAGACACTGTTTACTGGTTTCCCAATCAGTTCCGCCACTGAAACTCCATCTACTGCCACACCTTCCTCATGGGGATAGGTATAGGAATGATATGGAATTTTCTTCTGTTCTAATACACGCATCACATTTGTTTTTTCTTCCTTCTTTGCCATTTGAATCCCTCTTTCTCTGATTACCCTTGCAGGGCAATAATCTGGTCTCTCAGCTGTGCAGCCAGTTCAAATTCCAGCATCTTCGCCGCTTCTTTCATTGCCTTCTCCAGTCTGGAAATTTCTGCCGCCTTCTCCTGTTTTGTCATATTCTTCTTGCGTTTGGTGGAAGTTTCCTCCCCTGTCACTGCAATATCCAGCAATTCACGCACCGATTTTATCACCGTCTTGGGCACAATTCCATTTGTCTCATTGAATGCCATCTGTTTTTCTCTGCGTCTCTGGGTCTCGTCTATGGCTCTGCCCATAGAGGGTGTCACCACATCGGCATACATAATCACACAGCCCTCCGCATTTCTGGCTGCACGTCCAATGGTCTGGATGAGAGAGGTTTCACTTCTCAAAAATCCCTCTTTGTCTGCATCCAAAATCGCCACCAGAGATACCTCTGGCAAGTCCAATCCTTCACGCAGCAGGTTAATGCCCACCAGTACATCAAAGGTACCAAGGCGCAAATCACGCACAATTTCCATCCGCTCCATGGTATCAATACCATGGTGCATATAGCGCACCCGAATGCCTGTGCCCTGTAGATAGGCGGTCAAATCCTCTGCCATTTTTTTCGTGAGCGTGGTCACAAGGACCCGCTGATTTTTCTGTGTTCTCAGATTGATTTCCCCAATCAGGTCATCAATCTGCCCTTCCACTGGTCGTACCTCAATCACCGGGTCAAGCAGCCCTGTGGGGCGAATCACCTGCTCTACAACTTGTCCCGCTCTGGTGCGTTCATACTCCCCTGGTGTAGCAGAGACATAGATTCTCTGGTGGATGCGCTGTTCAAATTCCTCAAATTTCAAAGGTCGGTTATCAAACGCACAGGGCAACCGGAACCCATAGTCCACCAGAGAGGTTTTTCTTGCCTTATCTCCATTGTACATCGCTCTCACCTGAGGTAGTGTCACATGGCTCTCGTCAATGAACAATACAAAATCATCTGGAAAGTAATCCAACAGGGTATGGGGTGGAGACCCAACTGGTCGTCCCTCCATCACACGGGAATAGTTCTCAATTCCTGAACAGTAGCCCAGCTCCTGCATCATTTCAATGTCATACATGGTACGCTGTTTCAGTCGCTGTGCCTCTACCAGTTTTCCCTCCTGTTCAAACTGTGCCACCCGCTCCTCCAGCTCTTTATAGATTTCCTGAATGGCAGCATCCATTTTCTCTTTTGGGGTGACATAGTGGGTGGCAGGCCAGATGGGAATGTTGGTCAGCTTGCGGACGGCTGCTCCTGTCACTGCATTGATTTCTGAAATGCGGTCAATTTCATCTCCAAAAAATTCCACCCGTATGGCGGTATCTTTCCAGTAAGCCGGCCACACCTCCACCGTATCACCACGCACACGGAACATATTGCGTTCAAATGCAATGTCATTGCGCTCATATCGGATTGCCACCAGTTTTTTAAGCAGCTCATCCCGTTCCAATGTGGCTCCCACACGCAAGGACACCATCATTTGTGCAAAGTCGGCAGGTTCACCCAGACCATAGATACAGGAAACAGATGCCACCACAATTACATCCCGCCGCTCCATCAGAGAAGCTGTAGCACTGAGCCTTAACCGGTCAATTTCCTCATTGATGGCTGCATCTTTTTCAATAAAAGTATCTGTATGGGGAATATATGCCTCTGGCTGGTAGTAATCATAGTAGGATACAAAATATTCTACTGCATTTTCGGGAAAAAATTCACGAAACTCCGCACACAGTTGGGCAGCCAACGTCTTATTATGGGCAAGCACCAGCGTGGGACGGTTTATCTTTGCAATCACATTTGCCATAGTAAATGTCTTGCCAGAACCGGTCACGCCCAACAGCACCTGTTCCTCTATTCCATTGTCCAATCCCATGACCAGTCCTTCAATTGCCCCAGGCTGGTCTCCCATGGGTTGAAATGGGGCATGTAACCGAAACTCCACAGCACAACCCACCCCCTTAATTCTCAAAAATCATACTTTTGTTCAGCCATTCATTCTATCATATTTTGTGTGGAAAGTATAGGGGTAAATCCTTCTTCCCAATGGTACAAAACCACCAGACCTGTCAAAATAGAACCGGTCTGGTGTGATAACAAACGGGATAATTTCTGTATTTATGTTCTTTTTAGTAATCGCTCATACATCCCTGCCATGAGAGCCAAAATCAACAACAAATAGAGTGGTAACAGAGCCACACTGATATGATTGGCAATGACACCAAAGACAGGGGGCATGAGGCAGGTACCCACATAGGCAGACGCCATTTGTAATCCAATCATTGCCTGAGACTTGTCTGCCCCAAAGTGCACCGGAGTTGAGTGGATGATAGAGGGGTAGATTGGGGCACATCCTAGACCAACCAGAACCAATCCAACAAGGGCACTTTCCTCACCCAATGGCAAAAACAGACACAAAATGCCAATCAAAATCAAACTATGTCCCAGCCGTATCATTTGAGTATCATTCAATTTCATAGTCAAAAATCCACTCAACGCTCTGCCCACTGTAATACCCACGAAAAACAGGCTGGCAAAACTGGCGGCTGTATCAGTGGATAATCCACGATATAGTACCAGATAACTGCTGGTCCATAGCCCTGTGGTCTGCTCAATGGCACAATAGCAGAAAAAAGTCACCATCACCTCTTTTGCCCCAGGAATCCGGATGAGTTGTAGAAGGGAGAGTGGCTTGTCTTGATGGGAAGCATCCAAATTTACTTCACAGGACTGCTTTTGCTTGTTCCACAGTGGCAGACTGAAAAATAAAATGACTGTTAAAATCATTTGGAAACCAGCAATCACGCAGTACCCTACACTCCAGTTTTGCCCATGGGAGAGTACATAGCCCATCACATAGGGTCCTATCGACGCACCCACCCCCCACATACAGTGGAGCCAGCTCATATGTCTGCTGGCATAGTGCAGTGCAACATAGTTATTTAAAGAGGCATCCACACTTCCTGCTCCAAAACCGTAGGGAATCGCCCACAGACACAACATAAAATAGGAGTGGCTGATGGAAAACCCAAACAGGGCAATCGCTGTGAGTAACACACTGAATGCTGTCACTTTTCCTGTTCCAAATCGCCTTGTCACTCGGTCACTCTGCAAACTGGATATGATGGTCCCCACTGCAATAATCATGGAAATGCCCCCTGCATAGGAGACAGGGACAGAAAACTCCTGATACATCATGGGCCAGGCAGACCCTAACAGTGCATCTGGCAGCCCCAGACTGATAAAGGCAATATAACTGATTGCCAGCAATAACTGAATCATACTTTTCCTCCTCATCTTCTCTCTGTCACAAGGATAGCATCAAACCTTCTGCAAAACAACTGGCATCTTGTCACATCATAAGGGGACAAACCCAAATTCCAGTGGATAAAACAGAAAATAGCCGCAGTTCATCCAAACTGCGACTATTTTTGATTCTGTTTTCTGTTTGTGTGTAATCAGCCCTCAATGGCTGTCTTGATATTCTCAAACACAGTGTCCTGATCTTCACACATCACAAGCAGAACAGTTCCATTGCTCAAAGTCTCCAGTTTTGCATTGTCTGCCTGCTCTTTCTGGTCAGGAAGGTAGGTCTCAAAAGACTGCTTCTGGCGGTCAATATAGGTCTGTAACCCAGTGACCACAGTTTCCTCTTTGCCCTCTGCTGGCATCACCGCAGCAATGCCATAAGCCTGTGTATTCATCATAGAAAGGCTGATGGCATAGGCGGTCATATCCTCCTCTGTGAGCCCCAATGTTTCCAGTACCATTGCATCCAGTGCATCTTCCTCATCCACTTCAGTCATCACAGGGTTATACTCCACCATTTCCCCACCATTTTCTGTAATGGCAGTGGAATACAAGGAAGTCCACTCCTCTGGGGTTTTGTCTGTATTCCCGTTGGAGGATGCTCCACAACCTGCCAACAGACCAACTGACAAAACAGCTGCCATCAAAATAGAACCAATTCGCTTCATAAATAAAATTCTCCTTTTCGGTGTTGTACCTCTATAGACGTACCAGAACTGAAAAGGTTCCCGCTTTTTTAAAATAAAATAGAAATGGTGGTACCCTGATTTTCCTGACTGTTCACTTGAATTTGTGCCTCATGGAGCATTGCCCCATGCTTGACAATGGAAAGCCCCAATCCTGTGCCGCCAATTTCTTTGGAGTGGCTCTTATCCACACGGTAGAACCGCTCAAACACTCTGTTTTGCTCCTCTGGTGCAATGCCAATTCCAGTATCAGCCACAGAGAGACAAATTCCTTTTTCTGTTTTCTCTACTGTGATGGTCACACGTCCACCATCCCGATTGTATTTGATGGCATTGTCACACAGGTTATAAATCATCTCATCCAGTACCCGACGCACACCCTGTATCTGGGCAGATACCCCTGTTGCAGTCAGTGTGATATTCCGTTTTTTTGCCGTTGTATCCAGTCTCCGAACCACTTCGTTTGCCAAACTCAGCAGTTCCACAGGCTCCCGCTCCAAATTCACAACACCCTCATCCAGTTGGGAGAGACGCAAAATATCTTCTACCAGTGCAATGAGTCTCTGTGCCTCCTGATAAATATCTGCTGCAAAGCCTTGGATATCTTCTGGCTTGACCATGCCACTTTTCATAATTTCTGCAATACCTGAAATGGAAGTCAGCGGTGTTTTCAGTTCATGAGAGACATTGGCAGTAAACTCCCGCCGCAGTTCCTCCCGCTGTTCCTGCTCTGTCACATCCAGCAGCACCATCACACCGCCTGTCAACTCTCCATCTTCTAACACAGGATTCACCAAAATATTGCAGTATCTTCCACCTAACTCAATACAACGCTGGCTTTTTTGCCCATGTAGAAGGTCCTCCACTGCCCCACGAAACTGCTCACTGCGGTTTAAAACCAGTGCATTCACTTCTCCCTCTGGCTTTTGGGCTCCCAACAGCCGCAGTGCACCTGCATTGTAGGACAGTACATGCCCTTTTTTATCCAGTAGTAGGAATCCTTCAGACATATTTTCGGTTAATGCAGAAAATTCCTGCTGGCGTTGGCGCAGTAAATTGATTTGTCTCTGTATGGTATCATTTTGCCGTCTCATACGCCCCAACAGAGGCACCAGTTCATCGTATGTCTCACAGTTTTCCGGATGTTCCAAATCCAAATCCAAAATAGGCTGCATCAGCCGTTGGGACATCTGGGTTGCCAGTCCCACACAAATCAGCAGGGCAATGAGCAAAATAATCAGGATGGGCTGTGCCATAGACAGCAACAGTAATCCCACTGTATGCTGCCCACTGGCCATACGGATGACACTGCCATCACTGAGCCGTTTGGTGGCGTATAACGTCTGTTCTGAAAGTGTGGTGGAGTACCGCTGTGCTGTACCTGATTTCACCGTCATTGCCTCTTTGATTTCCTCACGGTCTGCATGGCTTTCCATGGTAGAAGCATCTGCCACACTGTCATACAACACAGTGCCATCTCCATCCACCCAAGTGATACGGTTTTCTGTCTGTAGCCCATTCAGATAATCCTGCCCCTGTAGCTCCACCCCCTGGGCTACCAGCGTAACTTCTGTTTTCAATTCGTCCATCAATTTATCTGTAAAATATTGGTACAGCATACCGAGAAATAGCCCTATCGACAGCACCATCACGGAAATTGCCACTACCATTGAGTTGCGAACTAATTTTACTGTCATTGTTCTGTCTCCACTACTGCATATGTGCTATATGTCCCCATTGATTTTATAGCCAATTCCTCGCACCGTCTCAATACAGTCCCCAGCCTTGCCCAGCTTCTGGCGCAAGGTGCGGATATGTACATCAACTGTACGACTTGCTCCATCAAACTCATAACCCCAAATGGTATTGAGCAGTTGGTCTCTGGTAAAGACAGTGCCAGCCCGCTCCAGCAAAAGACAAAGTACCTGAAATTCTTTCAGGGTCAGAGTGACTTCCCGTTCTCCCTCTCGGACAATATGTTTGGCAGGGTCAACAAACAGTTCCCCCACAGTATAGGTTTTGTCCCCCTGCTCCTGCTGTCCCCCATGACGCAGTGCAGTACGCACACGGGCCATCAGTTCCATCATTCCAAATGGCTTTGCCACATAGTCATCTGCCCCCTGGTCTAAACCCAGAACTTTGTCATACTCTGTCCCTCTGGCAGTCAGCATAATCACAGGCAAGGTTTTGGTATTGGGCATGGTGCGAATGCGCTTGAGCACCTGAATTCCATCTTCCTCTGGCAGCATAATATCCAACAGCACCAAATCTGGGCGTTTTTTCTCCATTGCCTCCCAAAATTGAGATGGTTTTTCAAACCCCTCTGCCTCCATGCCCTGACTTTGTAATGTATACACCACCAGCTTTCGGATGCTGGCATCATCCTCCAAAATATAAATCATGGGTTTCACTCCTTAGCAAAGCATGGGACAGCGGTTTCCCGTCTGTCCCTGCCATTTGTCCATCTTATTGTTTATGCTGACCTGTCATGGAAAATTCTACCCACTCCGCTACATTGACTGCATGGTCGCCGATTCTCTCAAAATACTTGGCAATCATCATCAGGTCAATACACACTTCGCCGCTATCCCCCTTGCCAATCAGCTCAATCAATTCACGCTTAATTTCATCAAACAGAGCGTCAATTTCATCATCTTTGCTGATGACCTGCTTTGCAAGCTCTAAATCCTTCCGTACAAAGGACTCTACACTGTCTGTCACCATACCAATGGCACCTCTTGCCATCTCAGCAAGCGGAATCCGCCCTGTGACAGAATTTTCCCCAATGTCTTTGGTAATCTCTGCAATATCTGCCGCCTGATCTCCAATTCTCTCCATATCAGAAATCATTTTCAATGCAGCTGAAATGGCACGCAGGTCTCTTGCCACTGGCTGCTGCTGCAACAACATTTTCATGCATAGATTTTCAATATCACGCTCGCTCTGGTCAATTTCACGCTCCACTGCATAGGCAGTTTCCCGCAGCTTTGCATCATTTTCCAGCAGTGCCTTGGCAGCGGCAGAAATTGCCTCCTCACACAGAGCACCCATTTTAATCAGCTCTACATTGAGCTGTTCCAGTTGTTCATTAAACCGATCTCTCATTATCCAAACCTCCCCGTGATGTAATCCTCTGTCTTTGGATTCTGTGGTGTGGAGAAGATTTGCTCGGTATCATTGAACTCAATCAGCTCACCTAACAGGAAGAACGCTGTCTTATCTGAAATACGAGCAGCCTGCTGCATGTTATGGGTCACCATAACGATAGTATAGTCCTTTTTCAGCTCCACTGCAAGGTCCTCAATTTTACTGGTAGAAATGGGGTCCAAAGCGGATGTGGATTCATCCATCAACAGTACATCTGGCTTCACAGCCAGCGCACGGGCAATACACAATCTCTGTTGCTGACCGCCGGAAAGACCCAGTGCAGATTTCTTCAGTCGGTCCTTTACCTCATCCCAGATGGCTGCCGCACGGAGAGATTCCTCCACCAGTTCATCCAGTTTCACTTTGTTACGGATACCGTGGGTACGGGGACCATATGCCACATTGTCATAGATGGACATGGGGAAGGGATTGGGTTTCTGGAACACCATACCAATCCGCTTTCTTAAATCTGTCACATCCTGATTGGGTGCGTAGATGTCCTCACCATGATACAGGAGAGAACCTTCTATACGAACACTGGGAATCAGGTCATTCATCCGGTTAATCGTTCTCAAAAATGTGGATTTACCACAGCCAGAGGGACCAATCAGTGCAGTAATTTCATGTTCTGGCAGTTCAATGTTAATATCCTTCAAAGCGTGATTCTCGCCATAGTAGAGGTTGAGATGCTCTGCTTTTAATACTGTACTCATCTTCAAAAGACTCCTTATTTCTTTCTCAGTTTCTGACCAACCAGCTTGGCTGCCAGATTGATACAGAAGGTAATCACCAGCAGTACCACTGCCACAGAAAACGCCAGTTCAAACTTTGCACTTTCCTTTGCATAGGCATACAAGGCAACGGTTAAGGTACCGCCAGAACTTCTCAGCAGTCCTTCCAGACTACCAAAGTCCTGCAAAGTGTGGCTCATGCCAGCGGTAAACATCAAAACAGCGGATTCTCCCACAATACGTCCAATGGCAAGAATGCAACCAGTTACAATACCATCAATGGAGTTGGGCAACACAATGGTACGAATCATATGCCACTTGCCAGCACCCAGACCCAGTGCACCTTCCCGATAGCCCTGAGGTACGGTTTTCAAGGATTCCTGTGTGGTGCGAATGATGGTAGGCAATGTCATAATCACCAGAGTAAGAGAACCTGCCAGCAAAGTAGTGCCCAATCCCAGCACCTGACAAAATACCAGCATACCAACCAGTGCATACAGAATAGAAGGAATACCAGACAGGGTCTCAGTGGCAAACTCAATGGCAGTGACCAGTTTATGATTGGTGGCATACTCTGTCAGATAGATGGCAGCTCCTACACCAAGGGGCAGCACAATGAACAAAGTAGCAAGCACTACATAGACTGTATTTTGAATCGCTGGTAAAATACCATAGGTCCCTTTCAACACACTCTCCTGTGTGGTCAGAAACTCCCAACTCAGGTTGGGCAATCCCTGTACCAGAATGTAGCCCATCAGAAAGAGCAACAACAATGTGGTCAGTGCCGCTGCCAGATAGAGCAGGGACCGCATTACCCATTCATATGCCTTTCGCTGGGTGGAGAGTTTACTATACTTCACTGCTGTTGGTTTTGCAACCATTGTATTCATCACCTTTGTCATCCTTTACCCCTCCTTGTTCCGCTTCAGGAACACGTTCAGGAACACATTGATACACATAATAAACAGGAACAGCACAAGACCAATGGAATAAAGTGCATTTCTCTGCAAACTGCCTACCGCAGCATAACTCATTTCACCTGCAATGGCAGTGGTCAGGAATTTGACACTGGACAGAAGGGAAGGCATGTTTGCCACATTGCCTGCTACCATCAGAATTGCCATTGCCTCACCAATGGCACGACCCACACCCAGCACCACCGCAGCGGCAATTCCGCTTTTGGCAGCAGGAGCAGTCACACGGAAATAGGTCTCCAACTCTGTTGCACCCAGTGCCAGACTTGCCTCCTCATACTCTTTGGGAACTGCTTTCAGAGCGGTCTCAGATACAGAGATAATAGAGGGAAGAATCATCACAGCCAGCACCACAATGGCAGCCAGCAGACTGTCGCCAGCGGGCACATCAAAAGTGGTGCGAATCCAGGGCACCAACACCATCATACCCACAAGACCATACACCACAGAAGGGATACCTGCCAGCAAATCCACTGCCGGACGGATGACAGCCGCAACGGGCTGGGGTGCCACCTTTGCCAGAAATACAGCTGTCAGAAAGCCAATGGGAACACCAATCACAATGGCTCCAGCCGTACCATAGATGGAGGTCAGAATAAAGGGTAAAATTCCATAGGCTGGGTCTGTCTGATTGGCAGAGTCCCAACGTGTGCCAAACAGGAAGTCAATCAGCCCAACTTCACGGATGGCAGGCAAACCAGAAATAATCAGATAAACTGTAATCAAAAGAACAAAGGCAATGGCAATAAAGCCACACACCATGAAGATTCCCTTCATCAAGCCCTCTACCGCTTCTTTTGCTTTCCTTGCACCAGTTTTTGGTGCTGTCATTGTCTCATTCATGTTTCCACAACCAACCTTTTTATTCATTGAAACTTCTGAATCCTCAGCTGACAAAAGATTGTGCCACCAAAGAGCCACAGCCCTTTGTCAACTGAGGATTGCTTGGGAAGCAGGTCCCTGTCAAAGCAGGGACCTGCCCACCATCAATCGTTCGGGGATTCAGGATTAAGCATTGGGGGACACTGCACCAGCGGCAGAGATAAACTCAGCACTGTCAGCACTCAGCGCAAAGTCCAGGAAAGCCTGAGCAGCTTCAGACAGCTCGGTTCCCTCTTTTGTTACCATCACAAAGGGACGCTGAATCTCATAAGTACCATCCTTCACAGTTTCTTCAGAAGGAGTTACACCGTTCACCTTCACAGCTTTTACTGTATCACCCACAGCAGACAGGGAAGCGTATCCAATGGCATTGGGGTTGGAGGCAACATTGCCAATCACATCGCCTGTGGAGGAATATTCATTGGTGTAAGCACAGGAATCTACCACACCTACAATCTCCTCAAAGGCACCACGGGTGCCGGAGCCAGCCTCACGACCAAACACGGCAATCTCACCATCAGCGCCACCCAGCTCAGACCAGTTGGTAATCTCACCCTTGAAAATCTGGGCAATCTGGTCCACTGTCAAATCTTCCACTGCGTTGGCAGTGTTCACCACAATGGCCACACCGTCCAGAGCAACTACATGCTCTACTGCACCGCCGGCCTTCTCCTCATCATTCAGAGCACGAGAAGCAAGACCAATATCACAGGTGCCAGTCAATGCACCCTCAACACCTGCACCGGAACCAGAACCAGTATAGTTAATGGTGACCCCTGGCTCAATCTCGGCAAAGCACTCAGTCAGTACTGCTACAACATCCTTCATGGAAGTGGAGCCAGCAGTATTTACGGTGCCAGTCAGATTGCCACCAGTGGTTGTTGTGCTCTGGCTGGTTGTACTGCCTGTACTGGAAGTGCTGCCTGTAGCACTCTCGTCCTCTGTTGCGCTGCCAGTGGTACCATTGGAATTACCACAGCCAGTCATCAGACCCAGAGCCATCACCATAGAAAGACCAAGACAAGCAAACTTTTTCATTTTCATTCTCCTTTTGTCCACCTTCGTGTGGACCGATCCATTCTTGATTACCTCGTCGGCGTGATTCAGTATAGAAAAACAATGTAAAATAAAAAAGAACCTCTTTGTTAAATCCGTGTAAAACATCTTTTTTTGTGTAAAATCAGTTCGTTTTTTGGATGAAAATGTAAAAATCCGGCTATACCAACTGGTATAACCGGATTCTATCTTTCTTTTCTGTTCAGGTTTTATTGCCTTGTGCAGGCTTATCTCGAAACAGGAAAGAAATGCACCAGACTGCTGCCAGTCCAATCAGTGTATAGATCACTCGGCTGATCATACTGGCTGAACCACCAAAGGCAAAGGCCACAAGATCGAACTGGAATAACCCTACACTACCCCAGTTCAATCCTCCTACAATTACCAATGCCAGTGCAATTTTATCGAGAATCAAACCTACTCCCCTCCTTTAACTCTGAAAATCCTTCCTTAGTATGAGCTTGACTTTCTGAATCTATACATAAGAATCCTGCTGTGTCTCATCACGCCTATGATTTTTTCAAAAATTTTGCCTCTTTCTCTTTACAGCCATTGAATTTTAGAGTAAACTAAGGACAGCCGCTTCATAACTATGCTATAGGAGGTGTTTTCGATGGATGAGATGGATTTCACACGAAAGTTCCGTCTGGGTGATCAACGCGATTTGGAGATTAAAACAATTTTGGCCACTGTATATCAGGCTTTGCAGGAAAAGGGCTATAATCCAGTCAATCAAATCGTGGGCTATATTCTCTCCGAGGACCCCACCTATATCACCAACCATAATAATGCCCGTGCCCTGATCCGCAAAATCGACCGTGATGAACTTTTGCAGACACTGGTTAAAAACTATCTCAATCACTAAACCAAAAACGACCTGTCCCAATGGGCAGGTCGTTTTTCCTATGGGGGTTTTCCAATGAAACAATCTATTTTAGTCAGTGCCTGTCTTTTGGGCACACCTTGCCGCTATGACGGCACAGGAAAAAACCTGCCTGAACTTCATCAACTGGAATCTCTGGGAATTTCCTTCATTCCAGTCTGCCCAGAGGTTTTGGGTGGATTGCCTACCCCACGCCCTCCTGCTGAGTGCCAGCCAGATGGCACTGTGCGTAATCGGGAAGGAGTGGATGTGACAGCTGCCTTTCAACTGGGGGCACAGCGCACCCTGTCCCTTGCCCAACAGCACCACTGCACCATTGCCCTTTTGAAAGAGCGTTCCCCCTCCTGCGGTGGTTCACAAATTTATGATGGCACCTTTTCCGGGACACTGGTAGACGGTACAGGTATCACAGCAAACCTGCTGCACTCTCATGGAATTTCTGTCTATGGGGAATCGGAATTCCCCAGTCTCTTATCCTCTTTGAAAAAACTGTATGGCATTTTTCCAGAATAGTCTGTCCAGCAATGGCTCAGAATATCCACAGCTCTGAAGATACCCATAGAGCTGTGGAATTTTTTTACAGGAATCCAATTCTGGTGGAAGGTCTGCCCCATCGAAATCAGAACCCAATGCCACATGGCATTCCCCACCTAAGTCTAAGATTGCTTCCAAATGGCGGCGCACATCTTCTCTGGTTGCTGGCTGACCATCTTCACGCAAAAAGGGACTGTAATAATTGAGTCCAATCAGTCCACTACTCTGGATGATAAACCGAATTTGCTCCTGTGTTAAATTTCTTGGATGATGACAACAATTTCTCACATTGGAATGGGATGCCACAATGGGTTTTGTGGCATGTTCTGCCACTTGCCAGAATCCTTTGTCATTCAGATGGGACACATCCACCACCATATCAACTCGTTCCATTTCTTTGATGGCTTGTATGCCAAATGAGGTCAATCCATGCTCCGTTGTATTCCCAGAACCCAACTGATTTTCCCCATTCCATGTCAGGGTCATCATAATAACCCCCATCTGTCTCAAGGTTTCCACTCGCTCCAGCTTTCCACCCAAAACACTGGCGTTTTCTACCGTCAATAGACAAGCCGTTTTTCCCTGTTCCCATGCTGCCTCTACCTGCTCAGCACTGGTACAGGCAACTGCCAGATGGGCATACTCTCCCATCTGGCAGTAAAATTTCTCAGCAGTCTGGTCAAAAAATACCTCCGCTTGTTGTGGTGACAGGGTATCTGGCGCAAAAACAGCACAACACTGTGCCCAGTTTGTCCCTTTGGGTATAGACTGGATGGAAAAAGCAGCACAGGCATCATGGAGCGTGTGGGTACATCGGTCTGGTGTGCGGAACGCCGTCAATGTATCACAATGCAAATCAAATACACAAAGGCTCATCGTACCACCTCTCTCCCATCCTATGTGTCTGTTTCTGTGCATAGACTAAGGCTTTTTCATAGATAAGCCAATCCGTCCACGTTTTTCCTCTACTTCTACTACCCATACAGTAATCACATCCCCCACAGCCAGCACTTCTGAGGGGTGTTTCACCCGTCTGGGCAGACGGCTGATATGAACCAGCCCATCCTGATGAACCCCAATATCCACAAATGCACCAAAATCAATGACATTGCGTACGGTACCCTGCAACTCCATTCCAGGCTTTAAATCCTTCAATTCCATTACATCAGTACGCAGAATGGGGGCAGGCAGTTCATCACGGGGGTCACGCCCTGGCTTTAACAATTCGCCAATCACGTCGGACAGAGTAGGCACACCTACACCACATGCTTCTGACAGTTTTTTCATACCATAAGCCGTTGCCCGTTCCTTTAAATCGGGAATGGCATTCTGTTCCACATCCTGCAAGGTATAACCACACAATTCCAGCAGTTTTTCTGCCGCTCCATAGCTCTCAGGATGCACCCCTGTCCGGTCCAGAATGGACTGACTTTCTGGCACTCTTAAAAAACCAGCACATTGTTCAAATGCCTTTGGTCCCAGCTTTGGCACTTTCAAAATTTGTTTTCTGGTGGTGAATACCCCGTTTTCTTCCCTGTATTTCACCAGATTTTTGGCTGTGGTAGCTGTAAGCCCTGATACACGCTGCAAAAGAGAGGGGGAAGCTGTATTTACATCCACACCCACTGCATTCACGCAGTCCTCTACCACGCCATCCAGTGCCTCTCCCAGCCGTGCCTGTGGCATATCATGTTGATACTGTCCCACACCAATGGCTTTGGGGTCAATTTTCACCAGTTCTGCCAAGGGGTCCTGGAGGCGTCTTGCAATAGAAACTGCACTTCTCAGGTTGACATCATACTCTGGAAATTCCTCTGCTGCCAACTTACTGGCTGAATATACCGATGCACCTGCCTCATTGACAATCATATAGCTCAGCCCACTTCCATACCGACGGATTAGTTCCACCGTCATCTGTTCTGTCTCCCGGCTGGCTGTGCCATTACCAATGGCGATATGCTCCACCCCATGAGCCTTGATGAGCTTTGTCAGCTTCTCAATGGCTTCCTCCTTCTGTCTCTGCCCATAAGTGGGATAGACCACCGCAGTATCCAGCACCTTTCCTGTTCCATCCACCACTGCCACCTTACAGCCCATACGGTAGCCTGGGTCTAATCCCATTGTGACCTTGCCTTTCACTGGTGGCTGCATCAGGAGAGGCTTCAAATTCAAGGCAAACATGTGGATGGCTCCCTCATCTGCCTGTTCGGTGAGATATGCCCTCATTTCACGTTCCACAGAAGGTTGAATGAGACGACCGTAGGCGTCCTCTGCTGCACTGCGTACAAACTGCATAGAGGGGGAACCTGGCACAATCACACCACGCCGCACTGTAACCAGTGCGGTTTCCTCTTCCAGTTCCACAGATACTTTCAGAAGCCCCTCCCGTTCTCCGCGGTTGACTGCCAGCACCTGATACCCCTGTACCCTGTTCAAAGGAGATTTGAAGTCATAATACAGTCGGTATACACTGTCCTCCTGCTCTGCCTGTACCGCTTTGGACACCAAAAAACCACGGCGCAGATATAAGGCTCTCAGCTCTTTGCGGATGTCTGCATCTTCAGAAATCCACTCTGCAATGATGTCATTTGCCCCCTGTAGGGCATCTTCTATAGTCTCTACCCCTTTTTCAGCATCTATATACTCCTGGGCTGCCACTTCTGGCTGGGGACAATCCCGCTTTTGTGCAAACAGCATTTCTGCAAGGGGTTCCAATCCCTTCTCTTTTGCAACAGTTGCTCTGGTTCGTCTTTTTTGCTTATAGGGTCGGTACAAGTCCTCTACTTCTGCCAGTGTGGCAGCCTCATCAATGGCAGTGGAAAGTTCTTCTGTCAGCTTTCCCTGTCCCTCAATGGCTGACTTGACCTCCTCTTTGCGTGTCTCCAAATTTCTCAGATACTGCAATCGGTCTGCCAACTGCCGCAGAAGCTGGTCATCCATGGAGCCGTGTAATTCCTTGCGGTAGCGGGCGATGAAGGGAATGGTTGCCCCTTCATCAATCAATTTAATGACATTTTCAATATGCTGTGGGGAGCGTTCCAGCTCCTGTGCAAGCTGTGCAATCAGTTTTTCCACTCTTGTATTGCTCCTTTTCCTGTCAAAGTATCAGCTCCCCTTGTCGCAGTGAGACCAGGGGAGCCTTTGTTTATATCTGCTTGGATTTGCTGAGCAGTTCCAGCAGTAATTCCTCATTTTTCTGGGCTGCCTGTGCCAATAGATTGGATTTTTCCTCCAGCTTTTCCCGAAAACTGTCGTAGTGTTCCATCAGGTTGTCAATACAGTCTTGTGCTGTCTGCGCTTCAAACTGCTCTACATGCCCCGCAGAAGGCATATCCAGTTCCTTGAGATAGCTCTCTACCTTTGGGTCATAGACCAGACCCACACAGGGCACCGCCATACGGGCCGCAAAAATCAGCGTGTGCAGACGCATAGCCACACATAGTTTTGCCTGCCCCAACACTGCCATCAGTTCCCGTGGGGTACACGGCACATCCAGCAAATAGGACGGTTCTTTCATAAGCTGGCGTACCTGTGCTGTTGTGTGCTGGTCATGCTTGGGCTGCATAAGGATAAAGAGGATTTCCAATCCATGCTGCTTTTTCATATGGTCACAGACTGTGGCCAATTTTTCTGGAAATCCATCGGTGTCCATCCAGTCCCGCACAGAAATAGCGGCAAATTTTGCTCCAGTGGGAAGGTGTGCTGTCTGGAGCAGTTCCACCCCTCGCTCCTGAGAAGCAGGTGGCAAATTAAATACTGGATCGGCTGTCACATAGAGGTCTTGACGGGTGACTCCCATATCCCGCAGTTCATTGGCTGAACTGCTGTCACGCAATGTGACCAGTGCAGCACGCTCTACTGCTCTGCGCACCCTCATACGGTTGGCAGTCTTACGCACCGGACCAATTCCATTGGCATACATCATCACTGGTTTATGGAAAAACTCTGCCATACGGATAATGCCCAGATAGTAGAGCAGAGAACGGGTGGAGGTTCTGTCCTGCAAAAGACTTCCACCACCAGACAGTAGGGCATCACAATGTTTTAAGGTGGACAGTACCTTCCAGAACTGGAAGCGGTTTACTGCCTCCAACCCACATAACTCTTGAGTCAATGTGGGGTTATTGGACAGCACCTTGACAGAAATTTCATCACTGGCTGCCAGAATTCCCTCATGAATAGACTGTAAAATAGCGTCATCTCCTGCATTGGAAAATCCATAATAGCCACTCATGACCACAGTATACTTCCGTTTTTTCACCTGACGATACACCTTTAAACAGTCTTCTGCCATTCTTCGTACGGAATAAAACTCAAAAATCACCTGACGACCATAGGCTCCCAATGCCTGTTTTTCTTCCTGTGACAACGACAGAGCAAACAGCACATCTTCTTTCAGTTTCTCTGGTGTAGACATGGGCAAGCCTCTGCAACAGAAGTTCCCTGCCTGCGCTTCCTCCAGTTGTTTGGGTCCAAACAGCCCCTGATAACCCTCATTGCCTGCCACAATCACAGGTTTACAGGCGGACATGGCCTCCAATGCAGAACGGGATACTCCTACAAAAATATCCCCTGCCGCTACAATCTCATTGATATCGGTACGGGCTCCCAGCATATAAATGCAAGTTCTCCCCAAATCCCCATTGACCTGCTCTGTCATTTCTTTCAGCTCTTGGAACACATTTCCGCCACCTGCAATCACCAGTTGAATGCCAGGCTGTGCCTCATCCAACTCTTTGGCAATCTGAATCAGTTGACGTGCTACCAAGGCACGGTCTTCATCCATGCGGCTGACATAGGATACCACTGGTTTTTCCAAATCAAGTCCCAGTTCCTGTGCCAGTCTTTCCCCGGAAATATCTGGGGAAAATTTATTGGTGTCAATGCCGTTGACGGTAATGGTAATATGTTCCTCTGGCACTTGATACTCACGCATCAGATACGCCTTAATATCTTCGGAAACTGCAATGGTACGCTGTCCCCAGTTGGTCAGATAGCGCAGCATCCCTTTTGTTTCAAACACCCAGTGGGCAGTGGTCACAAAGGGGAATTTTAATTTTTTCTGTAATGTACCACAGAGAAAGGCTGGGATTCTGGCATGGGCATGGACAATATCTGGCTTTTCTCGGCTGATGATTTCTTTGAGCAATTTTCTGGAATGTCTCATTTCCTTTAAGTTGCGCCGGTGCATGGGTACAGAAAAATGCCGAATCCCTGCCGCCTCAATTTCTGGTACGTAAACACCACCATTGGAGGCAATCAGCACCTCATGCCCCTGTCCCTGCAATTCCTTTGCCAGTTCTACAATATGGGTTTCCGCTCCTCCAATATCCAGTCCCATTGTCGCCATGAAAATTTTCATTGCTCCAATTCACTCCCTCATCCCTGTGGTTCTTGAATACTCACAATGGTGGACTCAAATCTGGCATATTTGGTATTAAAATAGCGGTTGGAATTGACACCAATATCATAGATACGGTTTAAACTGTATCCACTTTCCTCACTGTAAAGACCAGTTCCCTCAATGGTCAGCAATACATTATACCGCCCTGTATAGGGAACCATCGCCACAGTACCATTATCCAGTTCCGCTCTCTTTGTGCCGTCTGTTACTTCAATGTCGATAATTTTACCCAAAGAACCGCCTGTACTGCGCTCTTTGTCAAACACATCATCCCCAATTTGCAGGCTGTCCACCACATATTGAGGCTGACTGTTCAACAACATTTGATAGACAATGGTTTCGGTTTCAACTTTTGTTCCTGTCTGAGGCTGGTGTGTTTTAAAATAGACTGCCAATCCCACTGCCACAACAACCAAAATAACCAGCACATCCACAATGCTGATTTTTCCAAAGAGGCGTCCATTGTTGTCAATCAGTTTCACTGTACCTCACCCCTCTCAATGTTCACCACAGGACCACTGCCCATGTAACCGGGACCCCTTACATAACAGGTCTGTCCTACTAGAATATCATATCCACCATCCAACAGAATCTTCTCACCGTTGTCCGTGTAGGCGCAGGACACTGTTACATAGACATCTTCATAGCCTTCAAAAATGGTGGTCTCATAAGTCTGTGTCTCCTGATTCAGAATTTCTACCTCTGCCGGCTTGACTTCCACAGAGACAATTTCACCAATCTTATAATTTTTCACAGTGTCCTGTAGTTGGTCTCCTGCCTGAATCAGCTGGCTGTTTCCAGCACTCATTTTCTGAAACAGAATGGTATATTCTATCTGCCCACCTGTGCCCTTTCCTCCCGTTGTACTTTGAGAGCGAATCCCCAAAAGTAGGATTCCAATCCCTGCCACAAGAGCAATGATCAATACAATGATATCAAAGAGATTGAAGCGCAACCGAAATTTAGTTGTATTTTGTTCCATGTGTAACTCCTTTCAAGACATCATAATAGACCTGTTCCACTTTCTTGGCAAAAATTTCCCCTGTAAACCGCTGGTGAAACAGTTCCACAGCCCGTTTTCTCATTCTTGCCAGTGTTTTTGGCTCATCCATTAACTTCGCCATACACTTTGCCAGTGCCTCACTGTCCCGATTGGGGAAAATCAACCCATCTTCCCCATCATCAATGAGCCAAGGATTTCCCCCATAACTGCTGACAATGGCTGGTACTCCCATGCTCATCCCCTCCAAAATGGACAGACTGGAAGTTTCTGTTCCATATGACGCATTCAACTGCACATCCAACACCGACAGGAATGGGGCAACTTCCCTTTGAAACCCTAAAAAAAGCACCTCATCTTCCAAGTGTCTTTTTTTCACTTCTTCCTGTAACTGGGTCTCATAGGTCCCTGTTCCAGCAATCAAAATGGTGAATTCCCGCCCCTGCTTTTTGAGCATCTGTGCCGCCTCTATGATGTGCATATGCCCTTTGTACGGCTCTATGCGTGCCAGAATTCCCATCGTAAACCGTTTGTCTGGAATATGATATTCCTGACAGAATGTATTACATTCATCATAACTGCTTCGTACAACTGGTGCTACACCATTCATCATCACAGTAATTCTATCGTGGGAGATTCCACCATCTGTCAGATTTTCTGCTGCCGCCGGGCTGACTGCAATAATTCGATTGGATAAAAACTCATTTACCCCTTTATTCAGCCATCGTCCAGGACCTTTTTTCAAATGGTTGGGAACAGGAAATGCTGAGTGTCTTGTATACACAATGGGGACACGGCACAGCTTTGCCGCAACCCGTCCAGACAATGCCCCGTGGGTGTGTACCAAGTCCGGCTGCACCTTTCGGATGAGTTTTCTCAGTTCTTTTACATCGCCCCAGCTAAAAGAGCGGTCCGCAATTCCGTCTACTTCACAGATAACAGCCCCTAATTTTTCCAGTGAAAACTTTAATAAACTGCCCCGTGGCAATGCAACCAGTGTTTCAAAGTGTGTACGGTCAGTATACTGTAAATAATTCATAAGCACACGACCAGCACCGCCAATATTGGTATCACTGATGATATTCAGGACACGAATCATTCTGCAAGCCTCCCCTCTGACAACTGATGCCTATGGGACAGCAGTGCTCCAACTGCAACATAGACCCAAAACAGGAACATCACTCGGTAGTTATAGAAGGAATAATCTGTCATTGCCTGTACTAAAAAGCCTGCCATACCTGCCAGCACTGCCACTTGCTGCAACTTCCATTTCCATACTTTTTCACTGCAAAATGCAGCACATAGTTCCCGTACCCAGTGGTAGAGAATCATCACAAACAGAAGAACTGCCACAATTCCGGCGTCACACACAATTTGCAAAAACAGATTGTGGGAGTGGGGTGCCTCTACCCCACTGAAGCTATACTTTGGATAAACCAGATTGAATGCTGCATCCCCAGGACCAATTCCGCAAATCCAATAATCTTTCAGCATGGCAAGGGTACCCAAGTAGATGTAAACACGATAGGAGGTAGACTGGTCTGTCAGATTTCCAATACTGGTAAACCGTGTAATAATGGTCTCTGGCAGTATAAAATACAGTGCTACCAGTGCAATGGGGGTCAAGAGTAACAGTCTGGGCTGCAAGAACAGAACAAATACAAAACCTGCAAACAGCAGCCCCAGCCATGCCCCTCGGGAGAAGGTCAACAGCATACAGATACACATCAACCCACAACAGACCAGATAAAAAATACGCATCACCCAGTCTTTGGCTGCCAACAGCCCAGCTCCGCCCAGTGGAATCACCAGCAGGAAATATTGCCCCAGCATATTGGGATTTTCCAAGGTTCCAGAGACACGAAAGCGAATGCTTTCAAACATATCACTGTCCACCCATGCCTCTGACTGATACCCCCATCGGAAGATATACTGCAAAATGCCATAAACTGCTACCAGAGTACCAGCCACCACCAAAAGCATCAACAAGGTTTCCAGTTGTTTCTGTGTGACAATGGCGTTCTCCAAAAGAATGGCAAACAGCACAAACGCCACCGTCAAAATTCCACCCAGCAAACTGCCCTGAAGGGTGACAGAACAGATGGTGCCAACACCATACACGGCTGCATAGAGCCAGATATACCGGTTTTCGGCTGCATAGAACAGATGTTTTCTTCGCTCACGCATAAAATTGAGCAGCAGAGAAAACCCACCAATCATACTCAGTCCCAATACTGCCATGGTTGGAATCATGGGAGCCAGCACCGCAGCCGCTCCACACCAGAGCCAACTGCACTGAAAAATACTGCCTTCCAGCAGTTTTTCCAAGTGCAGTCCCTTATAAATGGTACATAGTACACCATGAAACCACTGCCAGAGTTTATAAAACAGACTGCTTTCCGACTCTGCCTGTTCCAATCTCTGTGGCGGATGGATAAACCACTGGATGATACCACTTTTTTCCCACTGAGTTCCAAACCACTGGCAGATGACTGCCAACATCTGATACAAAATACTGGCTTGTACCACCCGTTTCATTTGTTCCATGCTCTACCCTCTCTTTCCTTTCCGTTTGAGTAAATTCCATGCCAATTTTGCCTCACTCAATCCCATCACAGTCACCGCTATGGCGTAAATGACCACACCAATGGCAGCACAGAGACCAAGCAACAGCAATTCACCCAGCTTTCCTTCTGGCAAAAAGCCAATCAAAACGCCTTTCCCCATCTGTACTGTCATCACCATCACCACAGTGGCTACCAACATTTTTCCAAAATCAATCAAAAATCCTTTGTTCAAAATGCCTTCTCCCCGCCATTGCAGTGGAAGAAGTAACAAAAGGGCATACACAGTGGAGGACACCGCCGAGGAAATGGCCAAACCTGCTACCTGCATAGAATCGGTCAACAGCATACACAGTACAAGATTCACAGCAATGGAAATTGCACCAGCAATCAGTGGGGTTTTTCCATCCTGCTTTGCAAAATAGGCACGACTCACAATATTTTGCACCCCATAGCCCACCATACCAAGAGAAACCCATACAAGAGCCTGTGAAGTAATGGAGACAGAAAAGCTGTCAAATTCTCCTCCTCCGTAGAGAAAGGAAACCAATGGCTGTGCCAGGCTCATCAGACCTCCTGCCATGGGCAGGACAAAAAAGAGACTGCTATGGATGGTCTGTTGAATCACATCTTGAAACGCCTCCTGCTGATTTTCCGCAGTCAGGCGGGATAATTTTGGGAAAATCACATTGGTAATGGATAAAATAAACACACCAGCAATCACCAAATAGAGGTTTGTGGCATATTCCATGGCAGATACACCAGCCCCATCGTAGAGGTGGGAACCAAATTTTGTATTGATGGTCAGGTTGATGGGTTGTACCCATGTAGATACCATCACAGGTCCCATCAGGGCAAAGGATTTTTTCATTCCCTCCGAGAAAAAGTGGAAATCCGGCTTCCAGCGGAACCCCACCTGCCATAGAGATGGAATCTGTACCACTGCCTGTAACAGCCAGCCAATCAGATAGGCTGTTGCCAGTCCATACACCCCATACCGTTCATCAAAACAGTAGAAATAAAAAATGATCACCAAATTGGATACCGTACTAATAAACGCTGGTATCTGGAAACGGTCCATTGCCTGCAAAATGCCCACAAAAGAGAAGGCAACCCCTGTAAATAATACCGTAGGAAACATCACACGGGTGAGAGAGGCAGCCAAAGCTGCTGTTTGTGCATCATATCCATCTGCAAACAGTGTCACAAGCTGCTCGGAAAACCCCATTCCTACCACCGTCAAAACAGCAGTCAACAAAGTCATCACAGACAGAAAATTACTGGCAAATTGAAACGCCTCTTTTTTTCCTTTTTTCGCTGCATATTCACTGAACACAGGAATGAAACATGAGGCGATTGCAGAGGCAAACACCACATCAAAAAAGACCCGTGGAATCCGGCTGGCGATATAGAAGGCTTTTGCCTCAATCCCCACAGTGCCATAGTGGACTGCCATTAGACGGTCACGAAAAAGTCCTAAGACTTTGCCAATCAATGTAATTGCCATCACCACACTAATGGTTTTGGTGGCATGTTGTGCTTTTTTACTCAAGGCGTCCTCTCCCTTCTTGCTGTGCATAATCGGCTTATTTTACACCAAAGTATGTATTTTTTCAACCTCCGAACTGGAAAGTTTTATGTTTTGTTCACACTTTTCAGCCATTTCTCCATTCTTTCCATGGATTTTACAATTTTCTCCTAATTTTTCACGTTGTATTTCAGGTTTGTTCCTGTTATAATGGCTATAATTGTTTTATCCCTATGATCTACACCAAAAGAAGAAGGAGAGTCCAATGAATCTATCTCGCATCAAAACCCTTTCCCGCCGCACATTGTCCCTTGTTCTGGCAGTGGCTCTGGTCATTCCTACGATTTATGCCTCTGCTGGGACAAAAAAACTGCAAACAACCCAAGAGCTGGCAGATGGCTTTACTTATTCCAACACTGTGACAGAACATAGCTCTGGACGTATGGAGAGTTTTTCCTTTGAATTGGAGCCAGGCAGTACAGTGGAACCCATCATGATTCAGGCCTCTGGTACAGTCTATGGTGCTGCCTCCATCAATAAGGCGGTCAGCTATGCAGAAAGTCTTGGGTATAATGTGCTGGGCGCTATGAACGCCGACTTTTTCAACTGGGGACACGGTGTTCCCATGGGCATTAGCATCGAAAATGGTGAGTATCGCAGCAGTGCTGGTGGTCGCAACGCCATTGGTGTGGTAGATGGTGCCCTCACCCTGCTTTTTTCTCCTACCGTATCCATCACGGTCACCAATCAACGTACACAGATTGCCACCCCCATTGACCACTTTAATAAGTGGCGTGACTCTGCCGGTGGTATGTACCTATATAATGAGGCATTTTCTGATGTATCTACTCGCACCGATGCCGCTGGCGGTCGTATGGTCCGTATGGAACTGATTCAGGCAGACAGTGATATCCCTTTTACTGTCAACAGTGAACTGCGTCTTGTGGTCACTGAGGTTCTGGAAACTGAGGATGCAGTCCCCATAGGAGAGGACAACTACATCATGACAGCCGCCTATGAATCCGGTTTTTATGAAGTCTTTGCCAACTATCAGGTGGGAGATTTGGTCACCATCACTTCCTCCTGCTCTGACCCTGTTCTATCCAAAGCCCAGTGGGCCAGTGGTTGTGGTGATGTGATGGTCTATAATGGAGCCATTACAGATAGTTCTACATGGGCATATCGAACTGGGCGTGACCCCCGTACTGCCGTAGGCGTAAAGGCAGATGGTACTGCGGTATTTTACGAAATTGACGGTCGTCAGTCTGGTTACTCCGCAGGGTTAAAAGAGACTGAGCTGGCACAGGAATTGCTGAATCAGGGCTGTGTGTGGGCTGTGAATTTGGATGGTGGCGGTTCCTCCGCTCTCAGTGTCCGTCTGCCCGGTGAAACCCAGTCTTCTGTGGTCAGTTCCCCATCTGATGGCTCTCTGCGCAGCTGTGCCACCTACATTCTGTTTGTGCAAAAAGAACAGGGGGATGGCGTTCCCAAAACCCTGCATCTGCAAGAAGATGGACTGGCTGTTCTGGCTGGCACCTCTGTTACCCTTGGAAATGTAGTAGCAATGGACAATGGTTCCCGCACTGTAACAACTTCAGTACCAGATACCACATTCCGCTCCACACAAAACTTAGGCTCTTTTGATGGTGCCACCTATACTGCCGGTTCTGTGACAGGGATTGACACCATTGAACTGTTCTCCCCGTCCCTTGGTATCTATGGTACAGCTCAAATCCAAATTGTTCCCTCTCTGACAGACTTGATTGTCAACGGTTCTGCCACCTATTCTCTCTCTTTGGACACCCTTGACCCAGTACAGCTGACTGCAACTGGTTCCTACTGGGGAAAAACTGCATTGCACAACCAATCCAACCAACTGGGTGTCACATGGAGTACCGATGGTGTCATTGGCACCATTACACAAAATGGTCTGTTTACCCCATCCGGGGCAGCTTTAACAGGAACTATCACAGCCACATCTGGCAGTCTCTCCAAAACAGTTCCTGTCACACTGTCACAGGTTCACACTGATGTAACCCCTGACCATTGGGCTTATCCTGCTGTCTCCTACTGCTATCAAAACGGGATTGTCAGTGGTATTTCCAACACAGAATTTGGTCGTGATCTGTCTATTCGCCGTGGTGACTTTGTTCTGATGCTCTACAATGCAATGGGAAAACCGGCTGTCAATTCCAGCAACACCTTTACCGATGTGCAACCAACGGATTACTATGCTACCGCCATTACCTGGGCAAACTCTATGGGTCTGGTGTCCGGTGTGTCTGAAGGCATGTTTGCCCCTACTGCTCTGATTACCAGAGAGCAGGCGTTCACCATTCTCCACCATATGATGGCATTGTTGAGCATTTCTGAACCCAGTTCCACAGATGGGATTCTGGATCAGTTCTCAGATGCAAGCTCCATTGCCGACTATGCAAAACCACACATTGCTGCTATGGTTGCCAAAGGATTTGCCAGCGGCTCTGGCTCTGGCATCAACCCAAAAGGGAATATGACAAGAGCAGAAATGGTGGCTGTGCTCTATCGTCTCCTTACCTTTGAGGAGACAGAACCCACAGAACCTCTGCCCGAGCCTGAACCGGAACCTCAACCTGAGCCACAACCAGAACCCCAACCCCAGCCCGAGGAAAATCCTGATTCTGATGGTATTCTCATCATCAGTCAAACAGAGGCACAGTTGGATTCTGCTGCTTCCCTGACCCTCTCCGTTGAAAACAACGACAGCTCCACTCCAGTGGTGTGGAAATCCAGTGATCCAACCATCGCTACTGTCTCCTCTCAGGGCACTGTCACAAATGTGTACACTGGCACAGGTACCGCCGTTGTCACCATCACCGCCACCTGTGGCACACAGTCTGCGGAAGCTACTATCTATTGCAATCCTGCAAAGCTGGTAGGCACTGTCACCGCCGAACCAAGCCTCAATGTCCGTTCGGGTCCCAGTCAATCTCATGACGTTGTCTTCCGTATTCCAACTGATCGCCGTGTGATTGTTTGCAACACAGACACCGTTGGATGGTATCAAATCCTTTTTGTCAATGACCAAGGACTTCCTCAAACTGGATATGCCTCCGCTGACTATATTATCTTTTGACAATGGGCAGAGTTTTACTCTGCCCATTTTTTGGTATTTTTTGAATATATATTGTATTTTTACCATAACTATTTGTATTTAATAACTATACATGTGTCCCTCTACTGTGAACATTTAATTTTGTGATATATTTTGTGTTTTTCTTAGTTCTCTTTTTATTATTTTGTTTTTTCATACAATTCTTTTAAATTTATTTCCTATTTTCCTATTTTCAACCATTTTCTCCAGGCATTATTTTTACAAAAATCCGCCTTGCATGGACATTTGATTTTATTTTCCTGACTCGATGCTACAAAAGAACTTGTCATTTTGCTTTTGCTATAGTATAATCCTCCTATCTCAATTATCATTGAATGAAATATCATACATAAAATATAAAACATGTATTATATGACATAATTCTGATTGTTTGTTGAGGAGATGTATTTTTATGGATGCAGAATTTCACCGTCTGAACCGTCAACGACTTTACGAAAGTCTCCCTGCCAATACTGTACTGCTTCTGTTTTCTGGGCACTCCATTCGGAAAACCGCCGATGAGAACTACCCATTCTATGCAGACCGCAATTTTTTGTATTTAACCGGTATTGATCGGGAAGATTTCGTTCTGCTGGCTGTAAAGGATGCAGAACTGGTACAGGAAACCCTGTTTATTCTTCCACCAGATGCGTTGGCAGAGCGTTGGAATGGTGTGCGTATGAAAGAGGAGGAGGCAAAGGCTTGTTCTGGTATTGAAACCATTGCATTCCTTCCTCAATTTGAGACTACTCTACATAATTTACTGAAAACCGGTCGCTATCTTCATATAGCATTGGACCTCTACAAAAATGCTCCAGAGGATCGGGACAGTGAGGGCATGCAGATGGCACACAAATTGCAGCAGGAACACCCTGCAATTCAACTTGTGAATGTGTCCCGTCAACTGAGAAAACAGCGTACCATCAAACAGCCCTGTGAGATTGAAGCCATTCGGCAGGCTGTCACTATTACTCGAGATGGAATTCTTGCCATGATGCGCGCTTCCCGTCCTGGTATGTACGAGTATCAGTACAAAGCGGAATTTGACTATGCCCTTGCGCAGCGTGGCTGTCTCTCCCCTGCTTTCCCCAGTATTGTCTCCGCTGGAAACAACAATTTCTGTATTCATTACTATGATTACACCGGGCAAGCCAAAGATGGAGATATGATTCTCAACGATGTAGGTGCCCAGTATGACCATCTCTTTAATGATGTCTCCCGTGGCTGGCCTTGCAATGGCGTATTTTCTGAAAAGCAGAGACTGCTGTACACCTGTGCTTACCGTACCTCCGAGCATATGTTTTCCATCATCCGTCCTGGTATGAAAATGGCAGATGTAGACCGCCTTGCCCGTGAGTATAACTTTGAACAACTCAAAGCCATTGGACTGTGTGAACGCTATGAGGATGTAGGCAAGTATATCTGGCATGGCGGTGCCCACCATATTGGATGGGATACCCATGATATGGTAGAGGCAGAAGTCATTCAGCCCGGTATGGTGTTCTGTGTGGATATTGGAATCTACTGTGAGGAGTGGGGCATTGGCTTCCGTCTGGAAGATAACTGTCTGGTAACGGAAGATGGCTGTGAAAATCTGACCGCCTCTATTCCCAGAACCATTGAGGACATTGAAGCCTTTATGGCTGGGAGGTAAGCATGGAACAGCTTTTGACCTATCTGGAACAACAGCACTTAGGCGGTATGTTCATCAGCCGCCCTGTCAATGTGAAATACGTCAGCCACTACACTGGTGAGGACTCCTGGCTCTTTATTACCCCCTATGAAAAGTTTTTCATCACAGACCCACGGTATACAGAGCAGGTATCCTATGAATGCCCCGACTACACCATTCTCAACTGGAGGGATGACTATGGTTCCCTTGCTGGTGCTGTATCATTTGCAGCCAAAAAGCATGGAATCAAAGCCATTGGATATGAGGCTTCCCATTTGACTGTGGAACAGTTTCATGGGTTCCAATCCAAACTGGAAGCGGAACTTGTACCTGCGGATGGAATCATTGAACAGTTCCGTTCTATCAAGCGACCAGAAGAAATTCACTGCTTAACCATCGCCTGTGATATTGCATCCCGTGCCTTTGACCGTATTTTAAAAGAAATCCGTGTGGGGGTCACTGAAAAAGAACTGGCAGCCAAGCTCAGTCTTTTCATGGTACAGGAGGGGGCAGATACACAGCCCTACGGCAATATTCTCATTTCTGGTGCCCGTACTTCTCTGTTACATGGCATCCCATCTCAAAAAGCCATTGAATATGGAGACTTAGTTTTGATGGACTATGGCTGTCAGTATCATGGCTATCTGTCTGATATGACCAGAACCGTTGTGGTAGGACGTGCCACAGAACAACAGCGTGAGGTGTATGCACTGGAACAGCAGATGGTAGCAGATGTAGAGGCATTTTTGAAAGATGGTGTCTCTGCCCGTGATGCCTATGAGGTATCTACAAAGGCAATCCGTGATACAGACTATTTTCCCTACCACTACACCGGAATTGGTCATGGTGTGGGTATGTTTGTGCATGAAATTCCTTTTATGAGTCCCAGATCAAATGATATCATTCATGCTGGGAATGTAATGACGGTAGAACCAGGAATTTATATTCCCGGTTGGGGTGGGATTCGCATTGAAGACCAGATTCTCATTACCGAAACGGGACATAAAAACCTGATAAGTGCTACAAAAGACCTAATTGAACTTTAATCAAGGAGGAGAAGAAATGAAACACAAGAGATTCATGGCACTCGGTCTGGCAACCCTTCTATCCCTGAGCGTGGTAGGGTGCTCCACCCCCAATACCACAGTGGAGGACAGTGGCAGCACCTCTGCCTCTACCAGTGGTAGCACCGCTCAAACTGTATCTGGTGAAAAGATCTTCCGTTACTCCAATAAAGCCGACATTGCTACCATTGACCCCAACAAAATCAACTGTGTTCCCGATGCAACCATTGGCTATCACGTTTATGATGGTCTTTATCGCAGTGTACAGGGCAACTTACAGCCAGCTGTTGCTGAAAGTCACACCGTCAGCGAGGATGGCTTGGTGTACACCTTCACCCTGCGTCAGGATGCAAAGTGGAGTGACGGGGAGCCTGTCACAGCTCAGGACTTTGAATATGGTATGAAACGCCTTTGTGACCCTGCTGCTGCCTGCTCCATGAGCTATCTGGGCGTTGTATTCAAAAATGGTGCTGCTGTCACCGCAGGTGAAGTACCTGTAGACGAGCTGGGTGTCAAAGCCATTGATGACTACACACTGGAAATCACACTGGAGCACCCCGCTGACTACTTCCTGAGCATGCTGAGTATGAGCCAGTTTATGCCTGTACGTCAGGATATTGTAGAGCAGTTCGGTGGCGAATTTGGCGGCGGTGCAGACAAGCAGGTATACAATGGTCCCTTTGTGGTCACCCAGTTTGGCGAAGGTCGTCTGGTTATGGAAAAGAATCCCAACTACTACGATGCAGACAGCATCAAATTGGATGGGGTTGAGGTACTGACAGTTGCGGATGGCACCACTGCTGTATCTATGTTCAATGCTGGCGATCTGGATTTGGCAGAGGTACCCTCTGATTTGGCTCCTCAGTATGAGGGTCAAACTCTCTCCTACTACGATGGTTCCAACGACTATGCTGCACTCAACCACAACAACGAATATCTTGCCAACAAAAACTTCCGTCTGGCTCTGAACTACGCCATCAACCGTGAGGAATACAATCTGTTGTCCCACAATGGTCTGTATGCTGAAAACCTGCGTTATGTTCTGCCTCAGGTTCGTGGTGTAGAGGGTGAATATGGTACTGAATATCCTCTGGAGTTCTTCCCTCTACAGGGCGATATGGACAAAGCTCAGGAGTATTTGACGGTTGCCATGGAGGAACTGGGGGTATCTGATCCCTCTGAAATTTCTCTGAAACTGGTGGTTTCCGATTCTGACGCCTCTAAAAAGGAAGCAGAAGTCGTTGTCAATCAGTGGAAAAACAACTTGGGCATTGATGTGCAGATCAACATGGTACCCTATGCCACCCGTAATGCCATGCTGGTTCCCAACAGTACTGAATTTGACATCATTATGACTGGCTGGGTGCCTGACTACTCTGACCCCTACAGCTATCTGGAACTGTGGTACAGCACCTCTAGCTACAACTATCTGAACTACAAGAGCGAAGCCTATGACAGTTATCTGGATGCCTCCAAGACCACCACTGGCAAGGAGCGCATGGACAACCTGTTTAATGCAGAAAAGGTGTTGCTGGAGGATGGTGCTTTGGTTCCTCTGCAACTGCGTGAGGTACAATATATGGTGTCTGACCGTGTTGAAAATCTGGGTGCCTACTTCATTGGTCTCAACTACGATTACATGTACACTGATATTGTTGCTTAATATAAAAACAGAACGAGGACAGTATGCCGTTCCAAATTCTGTATAGATAATTGAATATTCCTTTTTCTGGGCTGTCGCCTTGCTCTCCAGAGAGGGTGACAGCCCTGTGCATTATGCAGGAATATTCTACATGTTGGGAGGAGCGTGAGCTATGACAAAATATATCTTAAAACGGGTGGGTATCTCTCTTATCACGATTTTTGTTCTGGTCACTGTGGTCTTTTTTCTAGCCAGACTCATGCCCGGTGGACCCTTTAACGACCCAAAACTTTCCGAAACTGCCCGTGAAAATTTAAGCGCCTATTATGGCTTTGATAAACCAATTTTTGAGCAGTATATTACTTATTTAAAAAATATTCTCAGCTTTGACTTTGGATTCTCTACTAAATATCCCAGCCGTACCGTCAATGATTTGCTGGCTGGTTCCTTTCCCTACTCCGTTGACTTAGGTGTACGGGCTTTGTGCTTTGCCATTTCATTCGGGCTTGTATTTGGTATTATCTCAGCCCTGAATCGTGGAAATAAGATTGATTTAATTTTTGTAATTATTGCCGTCATCGGCACCAGTGTTCCTGACTTTATTATGGGTGCAATTCTGCAATATTTCTTTGCCATTGAATGGGGATTGCTGCCCATTGCAGAATATAAAGGATTTGCGTATACGATACTGCCGTCTGTTGGTCTGGGCTTTTATACCATGGCCTCAGTCTCCCGTATTATGCGTGCCAGTATGCTTGAGGTTGTCCAGCAGGACTATATCAAAACTGCTCGTTCCAAAGGAATTTCCCGATTCCGGGTCACTTGGAAGCATCAAATCCGCAATGCCATTATGCCTGTGATTACCATTCTTGGTCCCACTGTGGCCGCTGTTCTCACTGGTACTTTCGTGATTGAGTCCCTCTTTGCCATTCCCGGCATGGGTAAATATTATGTAGAGAGTGTGCAAAACAACGACTACTCTCTCATTTTAGGCATGACCGTATTCTATGGTACTTTCTTGGTGTTGTGTAACATGATTGTAGACATCCTCTACGGCATTGTGGACCCCCGTATCAGAATTGCTGGAAAGTAGGTGCAGTATGAGCGAAATCAAAACAGAATTGACCAAAGAACAATTTGAAATTGTAGGTAAAAACATAGAAAAGATGGAATCCATCTCCCGCCCCAGTCTAACCTTCTGGCAGGAGGCTTGGCGTCGTATTCGCAGTAACCGTGCGGCATTTTTCAGTTTGATTCTTCTCATTATCTATGTGCTTCTTGCCATTTTTGCCCCCATGCTCAGCAAATATGGCTTTGACCAACAGGATGCCTATGCCATGAAGCAAGGTCTGTCTCTGGAACACTGGTTAGGAACTGACTCCCTAGGTCGTGACCTGTGGGTTCGAGTGTGGATGGGTGCCAGAGTATCCCTCACCATCGGTCTGCTGGCTGCTGTCATCAACAGTGTAATTGGTACTATCTTAGGTGGCTTCTGTGGATACTATGGCGGAAAGCTGGACATGGTTGTCATGCGTATTATTGATGTCATCTATGGTATCCCCTCTCTGATTGTCTGTATTCTTGTGATGGTGGTGCTGGGTTCTGGTGTGCAAAGTCTCATCATTGCCATGGTTCTGGTGGGTTGGACAGGAACCTGTCGGTTTACCCGTGGTGAAGTGTATCGCCTAAAGGAACAGGAATTTGTACTGGCTGCTCAAGTCATGGGAGAGCCTGTGTTCACCATTATTCTGCGTGAAATTATCCCCAATATCATGGGGCTTTTGATTACCAATCTGACTATGGCCATTCCTGGTGCCATTTTCCAGGAGGCATTTTTGAGCTACATTGGTTTGGGTATCTCTCCTCCTCAGGCAAGCTGGGGTGTACTGGCAAAGGAAGGTACCAAAATGCTACAGGTTGCTCCCCACATTCTCTATGTTCCTGCATTTTTCATCTGTACTACGGTTCTGGCTTTGAATCAGCTGGGCAATGGTCTGCGTGATGCCTTTGACCCCAGACTGCGTGGCACGGAATAAGGAGGTTTTGTAGTGATGGCAGACAATATTCTGGAAATTAAAAATCTAACCTTCTCTTTCCGCACTTATGGCGGTGTGGTAAAGTCTGTGCGTGATGTCAGCTTTGATGTACGTGAAGGTGAAATTTTGGGCATTGTTGGTGAGAGTGGATGTGGAAAAAGCGTTACCTCCCAGTGTATTCTTCGGTTAAATCCAGAGCCACCTGGATTTTTTGAAGGCGGTTCTATCCTCTACAAAGGAGAAGACATTGTAAAAAAATCTGACAAAGAGATGCGAAAAATTCGCGGCACTGAAATTAGCTTTATTTTCCAGGACCCTATGACCTCCCTCAATCCCACCATGACCATTGGAAAGCAAATTGAAGAAATTTTTGTGGGTCGCAAAGGCATTTCTAAAGCAGAAATCAAAGAGCGAACCATTGAGATTTTGAAACTGGTGGGAATCAATGAGCCAGAACGCCGCTATAAACAATACCCACATGAGCTGTCTGGTGGTATGAAACAGCGTGTCATGATTGCCATTGCCCTTGTAGGTAAGCCAAACATTATCATCGCTGACGAGCCAACCACTTCTTTGGATGTAACCATTGAAGCACAGATTCTGGACTTGTTGAAAGATTTGCAGCATAAAATGAAAACCTCCATCATCCTCATCACCCATGACTTGGGGGTCATTGCAAAAATGTGTGACCGTGTTCTTGTTATGTATGGCGGTAAAGTGGCAGAAAAGGGAACGGTAGATGAAATTTTCTATGAAACAGCACATCCCTATACTGCTGGTCTGATTAAATCCATTGCCACATTGGATACTGCCAAAGAGCATAAACTGGTTCCCATTGATGGCACACCACCTGACCTGTTTTCTCCACCTGCTGGTTGTCCCTTTGCAGCACGCTGTGAATTTGCCATGAAAATTTGCTACGAACGGCAGCCAGAGGAACATCAACTTTCCCCTGAACACATGTGCGCCTGTTGGCTTCAGCACCCCTATGCACCTAAGGTGGACATTATGAAAGGGATGGAACAGGAGGGTAAGGCATGAGCTTACATAAAATTGACAAAAGTACCCCTCTTTTTCAGGTCACCGACCTGTGTCAGTATTTTCATATTGCAAGAGGCAAAACCTTAAAAGCGGTTGACCATGTAAATTTTACGATTTACAAAGGGGAGACTTTGGGCTTAGTGGGAGAAAGTGGCTGCGGAAAATCGACCACAGGTCGCTGTCTGGTCAAACTCTATAAACCGGCTGCTGGTCAAATTACCTATAAAGGGAAAGATATTTTTTCCTATACCAAAGCAGAAGAAAAAGAATTTCGCAAAAATGTGCAGATGATTTTCCAAAACCCACACTCCTCTTTGAACCCTCGCATGACAGTCAGAGATATTGTGGGCTCAGGTATGAAACTCCATGGGTTAGCTACAGACCAAGATGTAGATACAAAAGTGGAGGCGATTTTAAAACGTGTTGGGTTAAACCGTGACCATATGTCCCGTTTTCCCCATGAGTTCTCTGGTGGTCAAAAACAGCGTATTGGCATTGCCAGGGCATTGGCTGTAGAGCCAGAATTTATTATCTGTGATGAGCCCATCTCTGCTCTGGATGTGTCCATCCAGGCACAAGTGCTCAATATGCTCAAGGAGCTCCAGGAGGATTTGGGGCTGACCTATCTCTTCATTGCCCATGATCTGAGTGTGGTCAAATACATCTCTGACCGTGTGGTGGTGATGTATCTGGGTACAATGGTGGAATTTGCAGAATCTGATGAACTATATGCCCACCCTATGCACCCCTATACTCAGGTACTGTTGTCCTCTATTCCCGTGGCTGACCCAAAAACGGTACGAGAAAAGAAACGAATTACTGTCAAAGGTGAAATTCCCAGTCCCATCAATCCCAAAGACTGCTGCCGTTTTGTCGAGCGTTGCCCTTATGCCACAGACAAGTGTAGGGAACATCTGCCTGAACTACAGGAAATTACCCCAGGGCACTATGTAGCCTGCCATCGTGTCCATGAAATCCCAACTAACTAACAAAAATGCCATCGCATTCCCTGCGATGGCATTTTTGTTATGTTTTTTTCCTCTCATCTGCGGTCACAAACAGCTCATACAATCGGGTCAACATGTCCCATGTCTCCCGATTCATTACCCCGGTTTCCTCTAGCTGGGCAAGATTTTGGAGCCATTTTGTATTTTGGACAGATTCAACCCCATGGACACCATCCAGTGGTGTAGATACAATTCCCTCCAACTTATTTCGCAACACTTCAAACATCATCTGCGGAAGAATCAAATATCCTCCCCCCGCACCTGGTTGCACTTCACGTCCTTCACCTGGAAAAATTCTTAACATTCTAGGTGGTGATTGCTCCTGTTCCCACTTGGTCCATTCCTTTACAATGGCGTCCCATGTATTACGGTCCACCACACCTGTCACTGGTGGAAACAGTTCTCTTTGGAATAGCATCACTGCCTCCAAAGTATTTTCTCCAAATATTCCATCTACTGCCAAGTCTGGGAGAAAATCATACTTCCCAGCCAATCTCCTCAACATATATTGAAGATTTCTAATTGGGTTGGATTGCCCATCCCAACTTAACTGTGTTGTCCCGCTCATACCATATACACCCCTTTGTGGTCTGTGTCTCCCAGCTGCATCATTCTGCCTGCAAATTGCGATAGATGACGATAATTTCTGTTCTGCTTTGCCTGTGACATGGCACTGATCGCAGCATCTGGAAAACCTGGGAACTGATTTGGGTCGGACCTTAGTTCCCGTTCCAGCCCTGTATAGCGGTTATAGATAGAATACCAAGTCTGTGGTCCCACAATTCCATCTACTTGTAACCCCATACTGCGTTGGTACTCTGACACTGCCCTTGCTGTATCCCTTCCATAAATACCATCTATATTGATGGGAGTCAGGGAACTATCAAACTCTGCCAGCAAAGCCAACATATATTGTAACACCCGTACATCTGACCCTCTGGAACCTTGTCGCAGAATGCCGGGATACTGGAAGGAAAACTGCTCAAACTGCTGCCCCAAACTGACCAGCTCTGCCAGTTGGTTGACTCCCACATACAAATAAACCAGCTTATACCATGTAGCTTTTCCCACAATGCCATCTGGAATCAGATTAAAAATGCTCTGGAATTTCTTAATGGCTGCCTCTGTCTGCTCATCGTAGGTGCGTGTCACCGGGAATATTTTCGGGATTGCTGGGTAATTCTCTGCAATTCGATTGAGCATGGTTTTCACTGTCACCACATCTGGACCTGTTGAGCCAAGGCGCAGAGGATAACCTGGATAAGACTGTCCCAGAGAACGAATGGGAGCATCCTCTACAATTTCAATACATGGACCATAGTAATACTTTAAAATTTCCTCTGCTGTGTATCCCTGCTGTGCCAAAGCCTGACTTCCCCATTGAGAAAGCCCATCACAGGTACTGGTTGTACCATTGCAAAACTTTGCGGAAAGGGGCTCTACAAATCCCTTCCTGCGGATGTATTGGTTGAAAATCTCATCCACTTCCTGACTGATATTCTCAAAGATATTGCGGTCTTTGATGAATTTCTGGTCATAGGCTGTGGTAGAAGTAATTTGAAAGTCATAACCCCGACTGGGATAAAACTCAGTATATACTCGATTTAACGCAAAGGAAATAATCGCTAAAATATTAGCACGGATTGCCTCCGGCTCCCATGTAGGATAAATTTCACTGGATGCCACGTTTTTTACATACTCTGGAAAACTGACGGTTACATTTTCTGCATCTTCATCTGGTGCACCCAAATGTACCGTAATGGTCTCTGGTATATAGGGTACCACGGAAACTGCCATGTTCTCACCTCACAGATTCTGACTTGGAATATCACGCACTTCATTTTGAATCAAGCTGGATTGACCACTGTACAGGGGAGATAACTGCATGGTCTGCAATGTTACCACCCCATCAAAAATCTGTACTCCCTCCACCAGTAACATGGCATAATCAGGATGCTCTGCCCACACATCACATACTGTATAGGGCAGTTGAGTTGCACCTGGCTGTGCACTATCGGAGAGTGCCGGAGTTGGAATTGAAATAGGTTTGATTTCCCCGCTACTATCTGTTGCCTGAACAGACAACAAGATATATTTTCCCTCCGGCGTCTTTTGTGTCACCACCACAGATGCCCCTTCCACTGGGATCTGTGCCCGTGAAGTAGTCACTCTGACTACCAAGGTTCCCTTTCCGTCCATGGTTTCCTCCTTCTGACAGGTTTTCCTGTCCTTATTTCTATCCATCCTATGTCTGTTTATTTATATTTGTGCAAACAATTTCAAAGAGGATGTAAAAAGCTGCACTAACCAAAATCAATCTTCATCAAAAATAAAACACCCAGTGGGATTGCTATCATTTGATAACTTCCCACCGGGGTGTTCCTTGTTCAAACAAAGGGAGTTTGACTTTCACCTATGAAAAAAGAATCACTTCATTTTGAATTTTGCAATTAGCCCTTTCAACACACTTGCCTGATCTGAAAGCTCTTGACTGGCTGCGGCACTCTCCTCCGCTGTTGCTGAATTGGTCTGCACAACACTAGATACCTGGTCCAGTCCCTGTGTCACTTGTGTGATAGCCTGTGCCTGTTCAGAGGTCGCTTCTGCAATCCCTGTGATGGCGTGAACCATAACTTCTGCATTGCTGGCCGCTTGTTCTAATGCTTTTGCTGTCTCCTCTGCTAAGCGGCTGCCATCCTCTACTGCTTCCATGGAACTCTGAATCATAGTCTGGGTAACTTGAGATGCCTCAGCAGACTTTTCTGCCAGATTACGCACTTCATCTGCCACTACCGCAAAACCCTTTCCCACTTCTCCTGCTCGTGCTGCCTCTACCGCAGCATTCAGAGCAAGAATATTGGTCTGGAATGCAATGTCATCAATGGTCTTGATAATTCCCTGAATTTGATTAGAACTTTCTCTGATTTTATCCATCGCAGAAACCAGTTCCCGCATTTTCTGGCTGCTTTCTTGTAAACTTTTTCCTGTAATTTCAGCTTCATGGTTTGCAGTCTGTGTGTTCTCTGCATTTTGCTTTACCTTCTCCAAAATATCCTGGGCACTTGCGGAAAGCTGTTCCACAGAACTCGCCTGTTCTGTAGCACCTTGACTCAACACTTGAGAACCGCTGGAAACCTGTTTTGCTCCTATATTCACTTGGTCAGCAGCATCTGCAATGGCATGAAGGGTACTTGAAATATTCATTCTTGTATTGAGCAATCCCTCTTTGACGATTCCAAATTCTCCAGAATAATCCTGCTTTAACACAAATTCAAAATCACCCTCTGCCATTTTTTCCAGTACAGATGAAATCTCATTGATATAGATACGATAGAGTCTCAACTGGTCCACCATTTTACACAAAGAGAGATTGACACTATGAAATTCATTTTTTGTGTGATCCTGGAGCTTTACATCCAAATTGCCATCTGCAATTTGTTTTGTCACCTGCTCTAGTACATGGATGGGCTGAATGACACTTTTACGGAGGTACACCAGCAGAATCAAGAAAATCGCCACAATAAACACAACACAAATGGTAGCCAATGTTCCACCCAATGTATCTGCATCTGCCATCAGGTTCCGCTCTGATGCAGTGGTTACAATAAACCATCCACTGCTTGGAATCTGTTCATACCATGCAAAATAGGTCTCTCCATTTACTGTATAACTGCCTTTCCCCTCTTTCTGCTCCATAATTTGTTGCCCCAGTGCAGCAAAAGAAGGATTTTCATCATCTAAAATGTTAGAACTAAGTAATTTTTCACTGTCTTTATCGGCAATGTATATTCCAGACTGGTCAATCAAAAATGCCTCTCCCTGTGCAGCAACATCCAGAGACAAAACCATTTGTTGCATCTGAGTCAAGTCAATATCAGCCGTCGCAACACCCAGTAGAGTTCCACTTGCTTCGTAAATTGGAGCAGAAGCTGTGACCATAGAAATTTTGGCATATTCATCATAGTAAGGGGCTGACCACACAGAGGATTCTGAAGTATTGGTAACATTTTGATACCAGTCCTGGTCTGTGTAGTAGATATTCTCTCCCAATGAGTAATCATCCACATATACCACAGAACCATTCTCTCTCATACAATATGGGGAAAAATATGGAATATCAGGACGGTAAGCATAAGGTTCAAACCAAATTCCACCACCAAATGTCTCTGCATTTCCCTCAACAAAAGAGGTCAGCAGCATCTTATAAATCTGTTCCGATTGGCTTGCCTGAGCAATTTCTTCCTGTGTGTCTATTTTTTGATAAATAGACTCAACACCACGAGCCAGTGTCTCTGCTACCATACTATTATTTGATAGAGATTTTTCAATATATTCAGAGGCGATGGTCAAAGACTGTGTCATTTCTTTTTCTGCACTACTCTGTATAATCCGTTTAGAATTTAAGTAGCCAAGAATTGATAATATAATCAACGAGGCAGCTACTATGGGTATAATCACCAACAGCAACGAAAACTGAATTGAGTGAATTTTCTTGACATTCATTTCTAAACAGACTCCCTTCCTGAGCAAGGAATGTTATTTTTTTCAAATAACAAAACTAAGCTCTTTCGTCTTTACTCATATATTGTCGACTTAAATTCTTAAAAAATAATCTTTATTCTGAAATTTTGAGCAATTATCTTCATTCAAGTTAAAAATAGAATAACATATAAATAGCTCTACAAAATATTAACTTAACTTTAACAACTATTTTTCTAGTTTAATACACTTTTAGTATTATCTAAAACAGAAAATGTATATGTGAATGGGTTGCAATTTCTATCCCATCAACATATACATTTTCTCACCATATTATATCACTTACATCCCATATTCAGGATACATCTGTTTCCATACCTGATAGGTTTCACTGTCGTATATCACCAAATAAACTGTCATATCTGATTCGTGCAAAAATTCCTCTATGGTATCAACTGCAACTTGTATGGCTTGCTGTTTGGGATAACCATAAATTCCAGAGGAAATGACTGGAAATGCCACTGAATGACAATGATTTTCCTGAGCCAGAGAGAGGGATGTGCGATAACAAGAAATCAAATTCTCCTTCTCCCCATCATTTCCTCCTCTCCATACGGGACCAACTGTATGAATCACATAGCGACAGGGCAAGTGATACCCCTTTGTCATCTTTGCACATCCAGTTTGACAGCTTCCCAATGTTCTACACTCTGCCAGTAACTCCGGTCCAGCAGCACGATGAATACAGCCATCTACACCTCCCCCACCCAACAGAGAAGAATTGGCAGCATTGACAATGGCATCTACTTTCATTTTGGTAATATCCTGTTTTACAACTTGAAATGGCATATAGATTACCCTCCCATCAGTTGATAGAGTTCTTTTTGAACAATATCTACAAACAGTCCCACATGATAGCCGTCACAGACAGCATGGTGTACCTGAATGGACAGTGGAAGTAAGCGTCTGCCATTCTGTTCCTCATACTTTCCCATTGTGAAAATAGGCAGAAGATAAGAGCCACTGTTATAAACATTTAGGTGAAAGGCTGTAAAGTTCAACCATGGTACCATAGACACATCAAAACAGTTTTCTGGACGTGGTCCTTTGGGGCAATATTGTACAGACTGGGCAGCAAATTTTATATCTTCAAGGTAGGTATGCAGAAAATTTTCATAGTCATTCTTGTATTCTGACCAGATAGAGCTAAATGTTTTCTTCTCTGGGTGAAAAATGGTGTAGGATGGGTTCATAGTATCATAAATCCCCAGAACGCCATCCCGATATGCTGTTCTGAACTCTGGCATCTGATTGACCGCTCTTGTCAACACCCATAGCATAACCGGATACAATCTCTGTCCCTTTAGCCCTGTAATATCAAGGTTCACTGTTGCAGAATAGGAACAGACTGCCTCATTCATAAAATGATAAAAATGTTCCCTCCGTTCCCATCGCTCTAAATCAATGGCTGTAAAATTCATGCGTTTTTTCACTTCCCATCACAAAATCATGTCCTCATTGAGATTGATTAAAGGAAAAAAAGAGCTGTGACGAAACTCTCATTTCGTCACAGCTTTTTAAAAGAAGTAAGAATTACTCCTCGATGTCGATAACAACGCCGGAACCTACGGTACGACCACCCTCACGGATAGCGAAACGCAGACCCTTCTCAATAGCAATAGGAGTAATCAGCTCAACCTTCATGTCCACGTTGTCGCCAGGCATGCACATCTCAGTGCCTTCGGGCAGGCTGATGATGCCGGTTACGTCGGTGGTACGGAAGTAGAACTGAGGACGGTAGTTGTTGAAGAAAGGAGTATGACGACCACCCTCGTCCTTGGACAGAACGTAAACCTGACCAGTGAACTTGGTGTGAGGATGGATGGAGCCGGGCTTACACAGAACCTGACCACGCTCGATGTCAGTCTTAGCAACACCACGCAGCAGAGCACCCACGTTGTCACCAGCCTCAGCGTAATCCAGAGTCTTGCGGAACATCTCCAGACCGGTTACGACGGTAGACTTCTTCTCCTCGGACAGACCAACAATCTCAACCGTCTCGCCAGTCTTCACAACGCCACGCTCCACACGACCGGTAGCAACAGTACCACGACCGGAAATGGTGAACACGTCCTCAACAGGCATCAGGAAGGGCAGGTCATCGTTACGAGCAGGAGTGGGGATATAGCTGTCAACAGCGTCCATCAGCTCCTTGATGCAAGCATACTCAGGAGCAGAAGGATCGTTGGACTCGGAGATCAGAGCGTTCAGAGCGGAACCCTTGATGATGGGAATATCATCGCCGGGGAACTCGTACTTGTCCAGAGTCTCACGGACTTCCATCTCAACCAGCTCCAGCAGCTCCTCGTCGTCAACCTGATCACACTTGTTCAGGAATACAACGATAGCGGGCACGCCTACCTGACGAGCCAGCAGGATGTGCTCCTTGGTCTGAGCCATAGGACCGTCGGTAGCAGCGATAACCAGGATAGCACCGTCCATCTGAGCAGCACCAGTGATCATGTTCTTGATATAGTCAGCGTGACCGGGGCAGTCAACGTGAGCATAGTGACGAGCGTCAGTCTCATACTCCACGTGAGCGGTGTTGATGGTAATGCCGCGCTCCTTCTCCTCGGGAGCCTTGTCGATGCTGGCGTAGTCCTCGAACTGAGCCTTGCCCTGCATAGCCAGATACTTGGTGATAGCAGCGGTCAGAGTGGTCTTGCCGTGGTCAACGTGGCCAATAGTACCAATGTTAACATGGGGCTTAGTGCGTTCAAATTTCTGCTTAGCCATTTGAATTTCCTCCTTATGTTACAATCATCAATTTCATTTGGAAAACGGGGGATCACATATCAGGGATATTTTATCCTATTCTGACTGTAATTGCAACCCCATTTTCCCGATTCAAGCGTAGATTCTGCCAGAAAACTTAGTCCTGATTGCGTCCACGCTCAGCAATAATCTTATCAGCAATGCTCTTGGGAATCTCCACATAGCTGTGAGGCTCCATGGAGTACTGACCACGTCCCTGAGTAGAGGAACGAAGGTCGGTTGCATAACCAAACATGTTGGCCAGAGGCACCAGAGCATCCACCTGCATTGCGCCAGAACGGCTCTCCTGACCCTGAATCTGACCACGGCGGCTGTTCAGGTCGCCAATGACGTTACCCAGATACTCGTCAGGCACAATAACAGATACCTTCATCATAGGCTCCAGCAGGCAGGGACTTGCCTTGCGGCAGGCTTCCTTAAATGCCATAGAACCTGCGATCTTAAATGCCATTTCAGAGGAGTCAACCTCGTGGTAAGAACCGAAGGTCAAATGAACCTTCACGTCTACAACGGGGTAGCCTGCCAGCACGCCAGCCTGCATGGCTCCCTGAATACCAGCATCAATAGCGGGGATATACTCCTTGGGGATGACACCGCCGGTGATCTCATTGATGAACTCATAGCCCTTACCAGGCTCATTGGGCTCAACAGTAATGCGGCAGTGACCATACTGACCCTTACCACCAGACTGACGAGCATACTTGGTATCCTGCTCCACAGACTTCTTGATGGTTTCCTTGTAAGCAACCTGAGGAGCACCTACGTTGGCCTCTACCTTAAACTCACGCAGCAGACGGTCAACAATGATTTCCAGATGCAGCTCACCCATACCAGCGATGATGGTTTGACCAGTCTCATCGTCGGTGTAGGTCTTAAAGGTGGGGTCTTCTTCAGCCAGCTTGACCAGTGCCAGACCCATCTTCTCCTGACCAGCCTTGGTCTTAGGCTCGATGGCAACACGGATTACAGGCTCAGGGAACTCCATAGACTCCAGAATAATGGGGTGGTTTGGATCACACAGAGTGTCACCAGTGGTGGAATTCTTCAGACCAACAACAGCAGCAATATCACCGGCGTAGCAGCACTCAATATCTTCACGGTGGTTGGCGTGCATCTGAAGAATGCGTCCAATACGCTCCTTCTGATTCTTAGTGGAGTTCAGTACAGTGGTACCAGTGTTGAGAACACCAGAGTACACACGCACAAAGGACAGACGACCAACAAATGGGTCGGTAGCAATCTTAAATGCTAGAGCAGAGAAGGGGGCATTATCGTCAGCGTGACGGCAATCCTCCTCATCAGTATCTGGGTTGACACCCTGGATAGCAGGAATATCAACGGGAGAGGGCAGGTAATCAACAATGGCATCCAGCAGCTTCTGAACACCCTTGTTGCGGTAGGAAGTACCGCACACCACAGGAACCATGACGTTGTCAATGGTACCCTTACGGATGGCACGGCGGATCATATCCTCAGGAACTTCCTGCTCCTCCAGTACCAGCATCATGATCTCCTCGTCGATGTCAGCACAGGCGTCCAGCAGCTTTGTGCGGTACTCCTGAGCCAGCTCCTTCATATCCTCGGGGATCTCCTCCACACGCATGTCCTTACCCAGCTCATCGTAGTACACATCGGCAGTCATCTCCACCAGGTCGATGATGCCCTTGAAGGTATCCTCAGAGCCGATGGGCAGCTGAATGGGCACAGCGTTACACTTCAGGCGGTCATGGATCATATCCAGAACGTGATAGAAGTCAGCACCCATGATGTCCATCTTGTTGACGTAAATCATGCGGGGAACGCGATAGTTATCAGCCTGACGCCAAACGGTCTCAGACTGAGGCTCAACGCCACCCTTTGCACACATAACGGTGACAGAACCGTCGAGCACGCGCAGAGAACGCTCAACCTCAACAGTAAAGTCCACGTGACCGGGGGTGTCGATGATGTTCAGACGGGTCTGGGGGAACTGATTCTTGGTTCCCTTCCAGTAACAGGTAGTAGCAGCGGAAGTGATGGTAATACCACGCTCCTGCTCCTGCACCATCCAGTCCATAGTAGCGTTACCCTCGTGAGTTTCACCGATCTTGTAGTTCACACCGGTGTAGTAGAGGATACGCTCGGTGGTAGTTGTCTTACCAGCGTCGATGTGGGCCATAATACCAATATTTCTGGTATTCTCTAAGGTAACTTTTCTAGGCATACGTTGCGTCTCCTTCTAAATTACCAGCGGTAGTGTGCGAAAGCCTTGTTGGACTCAGCCATCTTGTGAGTATCCTCACGCTTCTTCACAGCACCACCCAAGTTGTTGGCAGCGTCCATAATCTCGCCAGCCAGACGCTCCTTCATGGTCTTTTCACCACGGCTGCGGGCATAGTTGGTCAGCCAACGCAGACCCAGAGTCTGACGACGCTCAGGACGAACCTCGATGGGCACCTGATAGGTAGCACCACCCACACGGCGGGCCTTAACCTCCAGAGAAGGCATAATATTCTCCAGAGCCTGAGTGTAAACCTCCATAGGCTCCTTACCGGTCTTTTCCTTGATGATATCGAAGGCACCGTAGACCACCTTCTGAGCCACGCCCTTCTTGCCATCCAGCATCACGCTGTTGGTAAGCTTGGTAACCAAAACGGAGTTATACAGCGGATCGGGCAGAACCTCCCGCTTGGGTACATTTCCTCTTCTGGGCACTTTGCTTCCCTCCTTCTTATTATAATATAGAATTCATAGGTACTCGAACTTTCATAAATAAAAATCCGTGTAATGCCTGTGCTCGAGGTCTACCCTATTTATATAGAATAAACGCTCGGCAAGGCGTTTGCCTTGCACGAATCGTACAATAGCAATCATAGTCTCAGATTTCACATCTGAAGGTTTTGCGCTGTTCACGCAGGACAGGCGAAGCAATTCTTACTTCTTGCCAGCCTTAGGACGCTTTGCACCGTACTTGGAACGGGACTGCATACGACCATTGACACCCTGAGTATCCAGAGTACCACGGATGATGTGGTAACGCACACCGGGAAGGTCCTTTACACGTCCGCCACGAATCATAACCACGGAGTGCTCCTGAAGGTTGTGACCCACGCCAGGAATGTAAGCGGTGACCTCGTAACCGTTGGTCAGGCGTACACGGGCGATCTTACGCAGAGCGGAGTTAGGCTTCTTAGGAGTAGAAGTACGAACTGCGGTGCAGACACCTCTCTTCTGGGGGGAGGGCAGATCGGTCTGGCGGTTCTTCAGGGTGTTCAGACCATGCTGCAGTGCGGGAGAAGTGGACTTATAAGTCACCTGCTCACGTCCCTTGCGAACCAGCTGATTAAAAGTAGGCATTTTGTTTCCTCCTTTCTCATAACCTGTCTCCATTGGGAGACGAAATATATTTTAACAGGAATAAAACTGTTTTATTCCGTTAAAACCAAATTTTACTGAGAAACGACGGCTACAATGGCAGCACCTATGGAAATTCCACAAACTTCGCCCAATTTTTTCATCGTCTCTACTTGCTCGATACGGACTCCCTTGTGTACTGCTTCCTGAACCATTGGCTGCAACAGTTTGGGATCTGCATCCATTGCAATAAAAATTTTGGTGGCTTTTCCATTTTTCAGTGCCCGGCGTGTCTGCTTGGCACCCACCACCTTGTTGACCGTAGTCAATTCTGTGATCATCTCGGCACCCTCCTCTCCCCCTCAATCCGGGGTCGTTTCATCGGGTATTGGGTTTTTTCGAACCCTACCACCGCAATTTGGAATTATAACAGAGGTTTTCTCTCCCGTCAAGTGCCAATCTGACAGAAATAGATTCTTTTTTCTGGCGTGTTTGTGTGGAAACAGCACTTTAACGGGATGTGTATGTTTTTTCTGTTTTTGTGGAAACCTACCGCTGATACTGAATGAAAAAAGGAGGATATTCCCTTGAACGTATCTGTCAATGAAAATTGTATCGGCTGTGGTCTATGCACCTGTACCTGCGGTTCTGTTTTTTTGATGCTGGATGAAGGTGTGGCTGCTGCCAAAGATGAGATTTATCCAGAGGAAGAACCACTGGTGGAGGAAGCTGCCGAGAGCTGCCCCACCCATGCCATTATCATCACACGGGAAGTATAATGAATGAGGCTCCCTGCCTGAGCGCAGGGAGCCTTCGTGGTTACATATTCTTCAACTGTTCCTCCAGCTTTGCTACCAGCTCCGTGAGCTGAACAGCACGCTCTTTTTCAGCGGCAACCACATGCTCAGGTGCTTTGTTGACAAAACCAGGGTTATTCAGTTTGGTATTGAGTTTTTCCAACTCTGTACTCTGCTTTTTCAGTTCCTTTTCCAGACGAGCCTTTTCTTTTTCCATATCCACCAGTTCAGCCATTGGCATGGAAATCTGGGCCGCATGGGTCACAACGGTGACGGAACCAGCTTCTGGAGCAGTGCCAGATGGAACCATTGTCACATCACTGGCATATGCCAGCTTTTTCAGGAATGGAATACCCAGAGTGAAAATTTCTGTCTCCTCTGTAGCAATGGTAAGGTGTGCTTTCTTGCTGGGTGGTACATTCATTTCTGCTCTGCGGGTACGCACCCCACGGATACCATCCATAATCAGCTCCATTGCCTTTTCTTCTTCTGGGAAGTCCAGTGCAGCATCTGCCACAGGCCAGTCAGACAGCATCAGATAGTCCCCTTCATGGGGCAGAGCCTGCCAGATTTCCTCTGTGATAAATGGCATGAAGGGATGGAGCAGCTTCAGCATTTGAGTCAATACATGACACAGGACCTGCTGTGCCCGTACCTTGCTGTCCTCATCCTCTCCCTGCAAGCGGGTCTTGGTCAACTCGATATACCAGTCACAGTAGGAATCCCAGATAAAGTCATAAATCTTCTGTGCTGCCACACCCAATTCATAGTGATCCATGTTGTCTGTAATTTCACGGATGGCAGTGTTCAGCTTGGACAAAATCCACTTGTCCTCCAGTTCCAGCTTTTCTGGCAGTTGACATTTGTCAATGGTCAGATTCATCATCAGGAACCGGCTGGCGTTCCAAATCTTGTTGGCAAAGTTGCGCATTGCCTCACAGCGTTCTGTATAGAAACGCATGTCATTTCCTGGGCTGTTGCCTGTTACCAGATTGAAACGCAGCGCATCTGCTCCATACTGGTTTGCAATTTCCAGTGGGTCAATGCCGTTGCCCAGAGACTTACTCATTTTACGTCCCTTGTCATCCCGTACCAGTCCATGAATAAAGACTGTGTGGAAGGGTGCCTTCTTGGTCTGCTCACACGCAGAGAAAATCATACGTGCTACCCAGAAGAAAATAATGTCATAACCAGTGACCAGTACATCAGTGGGATAGAAATAGTCCAAATCTTCTGTCTTTTCGGGCCAGCCCAAGGTGGAGAATGGCCACAGGGCAGAGGAGAACCAGGTATCCAGCACATCTGGGTCACGGTGAATCTTTTCAGAACCACACTTCTCACACTTGCAGGCATCTTCACGGCTGACTGTCATATGCCCACAGTCATCACAGTACCACACGGGAATCTGATGACCCCACCACAGTTGACGGGAAATACACCAGTCATGGACATTTTCCATCCAGTTCAAGTAAATCTTAGAGAAGCGGTCAGGTACAAACTTGGTCTCCCCCTGCTCCACTACTCGGATTGCTTCCTGAGCAAGAGGTTTCATTTTCACAAACCACTGGGCAGAGATGATAGGCTCAACGTCATTATGGCAGCGGTAACAGGTGCCCACATTGTGGGAATAGTCCTCAATCTTTTCAATGAGGTCCAGTGCCTTCAAATCTTCAATGACCGCCTTACGGCACTCATAGCGGTCCATTCCCTCATACTTTCCACCATTGGCATTGACCGTACCATCATCATTCAACACTCGAATGGTCTCCAGATTGTGGCGCAGTCCTACCTCAAAGTCATTGGGGTCATGGGCTGGGGTCATCTTCACACAGCCAGTACCGAAGTCCATTTCTACATATTCATCTGCCACAATGGGAATCTCACGGTTCATAAGAGGCAGTGTACAGGTCTTGCCCACCAGATGTTTGTAGCGTTCATCGTTGGGGTTGACTGCCACACCAGTATCACCCATCATGGTTTCAGGACGGGTGGTTGCTACCACCAGATAGCCAGAACCATCTGTCAGTGGGTAACGCATGTGCCACAGATGCCCGGGCTTATCCTGATATTCCACCTCAGCATCTGACAAAGCGGTAACGCAGTGGGGGCACCAGTTGATGATACGGCTTCCCTTGTAAATCAGACCCTTTTCATAGAGTTCACAGAAGGTTTCACGCACTGCCTTGGAACAGCCCTCATCCATAGTAAATCTGGCTCGGTCCCAGTCACAGGATGCACCCAGTTTTTTCTGCTGCTCTACAATTCGGTTGCCGTACTGGTGTTTCCAGTCCCACACCCGCTCCAGAAATTTCTCTCTGCCCAAATCGTAACGGCTCAAGCCTTCCTTGGTGCGCAGTTCCTCCTCTACCTTAATCTGAGTTGCAATGCCGGCGTGGTCTGTACCAGGCACCCAGAGGGCAGCATATCCCTGCATTCTCTTAAAACGGATGAGAATATCCTGCAAAGTAGAGTCCATTGCATGACCCATGTGCAGTTGACCTGTCACGTTGGGTGGTGGCATAACAATGGTAAAGGGCTTTCTGTTGGGGTCACGGTGTCCCTTAAAACATCCATGTTCCTCCCAATTTTTATAAATGCGCTGTTCTACTTCCTGTGGTTCATATACCTTTGGCAGTTCTTTCTGCATGTGTTTCACATCCTATTCTTTTCATTTCATTGGCAACAAAAACGCCCTGAACCTTATACAAGGTTCAGGGCGAACAGTTTGCATGTCCGTGGTACCACCTGAATTCAGATTTTATCTCCATAAAATCTGCACTTCATTCAGATAACGGCTGAATCCGCCATTCCCTACTGTAATGGTTCAGGAATGGAGCTTGGAAACCACGTTCCCCTACACCACAGAAGGACTTTCACCAGCCGTCCCCTCTCTGCTGCTGCGTTTGTAAGGTACTCCTTTTCCGCATTGCTTTTTACGAAGCAGTATTATATGAAATTCCCCTCAAAATGTCAAGAGATGTATTCTGTTGTTACTTGATTTTGTTCCCTCTTTTTGGTAGAAGTTTCATAAAACACCTCTCAAAAATGTCAAGAGAGAAGAATTCTGTCATTGTCCAGTTCCTTTCCTGCTCCCTGATGGAATTTCTGTAATAAGTCCTCCACTGTAAGGCTGTCTCTCTCCTCACCCTGTACATCAAACACAATATGCCCGGCATCCATCATCAAGGTGCGGTTCCCTAAATCCAACGCTTGGTGCATGTTGTGTGTGACCATCAAGGTGGTAATCTGATGTTTTGCTACCACCTGTTTGGTGATTTCCAACACCTTCTCTGCGGTGGCAGGGTCTAAGGCTGCTGTGTGCTCATCCAGCAGAAGCAACTGTGGGGGAACCATGGTTGCCATGAGTAGGGTCAACGCCTGTCTCTGTCCACCTGACAGTAATCCAACCGGCTGTCCCATGCGATTTTCCAGCCCCATTTCAAGCTGGGAGAGCTGTTCCTGAAAAAATGCCCTGTCCTTCTTTCCAATCCGACTAAAAAAACCTGTCTTGCCCTTTGTGGTGCGCAGATAAGCGAGAGACATATTTTCTTCAATGGTCATATGGGGGGCTGTCCCCTTCAATGGGTCCTGAAACAGTCTGCCAATCTGGCTTGCCCGTCTGTACTCTGGGGCAAAGGTAATGTCTTTTCCCCCTAGTTCAATCCTGCCACTATCTACATAGAAACTCCCTGCAATGGCATTAAACAGCGTAGATTTTCCCGCTCCATTGGAGCCTACTATAGTAGCAAAATCCCCCGGCTTCAGGTGGAGTGATAATCCTGTCAACGCCTTCTTTTCATTGGGTGTCCCCTGATTGAAGGTTTTGGAAATACCTGAAAGATTCAACATTTCTCTTTTGCCCCCTTTCGTGCCAGAAATTTCTGACGCTGTATGGCAATGAGTTTCCGTCCCTGTGGAGATGCAATGGCAACTGCCACAATGAGAGCTGCCACCAGCTTAAAGCACTCAGTTGGAACCTCTAATTTCAGTGCCACCGCCATAATCAGACGATAGATACAGGAACCTACTACTACACCAAAAATACGCACTCCAATGGAGCCTCGTCCAAACAGAGTCTCTCCAATAATCAGGGATGCCAATGCAATGGTCACCATACCGGTGCCCAAATTGATGTCACAGCTTTTCTGTACCAATCCAACCAGACACCCTGCAAGCCCAGTCAACGCATTGGAAATACACAGTCCTACTGTAATGGTAAAGGCAGGGTTGATGGAAGATGCCCGTACCATATCCACATTATCCCCAGTGGCACGGATGGATAGTCCCAATCTGGTACGAAAAAAGAATGTGACGAACAGTGCCATCACCAACAAAATGGCAGACAACACTATGAGCGTGTACCAATCTTTCCAAAATGTGCTGTCACTGAGTCCCTTTGCAATGGTCAACAGGGTATCTGCCTTTACAATGGACAGATTGGATGACCAGCCCATCACTGCCAGATTTACGGTATATAAACCTGTGTTGACAATAATGCCAGCCAAAATACTTTCTACCCCCAGCTTTGTCTGCAAAAATGCAGTGACAAAGCCAGAACAGGCTCCTGCTGCCATAGCAGCTGGCAATGCCAGAAAAGGATGACCAGCCAAGGTCACAGTGGCTCCCACAGCAAAGCCCAGTGTATAGCAGCCATCTGTAGACAGGTCTGCAATATTCAAAATCGAAAAACTGATAAACAGTGCCAGTGCTACCAGAGAGTAAATGGCACCCATTTCCAATGCGGTCTGCAATGCAGTCATTGATAGCATCTGTTATACCCCCTTACAACAGGTGAGGCACCCTGATGGTGCCTCTCCCTTTTTATGAAAAACTCTCAGCAGTTTCTGTTTCTACTACCTCAATCCCCAAACCAGAAAATGCTGCTTTTACATCATCCAGATTCAGCCCAATGGCTTCACAGGTCTCTGTGTTGACGGTAGCAGTCTCACCAGTCATAATCTGAACTGGTGTGGTGGCTGGATCCGCACCATCTACCAATACTTCAGATACCATTTCAGCTGTCTCCTGACCCAACTGTACATAGTTGACGCCATATCCACAAAATGCGCCATTCAGTGCAAAAGAATCCGCGCCAGCATAGTGTGGAATTCCAGCCTCCTGTAGTTTTTCATAGATGGCCAGCTCTGCCTGCATGACGGTGTTGTCAGTGGGTGTAAAAATGGCATCTACTTTTGCATCAATCAGGGCATCCACTGCGGAATTCACTTCATCTGTGGTAGTACCAGATTTTTTCACCACCTGAATTCCCTGTTCTGTCAGAAATGCCTCTGCTTCCTGCACTGGCTTTGTGGAAGAACTTTCGGAATTAGAATAGAGAATGCCTACACTTTTGATTTCTGGATTCACTGCCAGCATCAAGTTCATAATCATTTCTGTGTTCAAAGCATCACTGGTTCCAGTGACATTGACTCCTGGAGCCTCCATAGATTGCACCATACCATCTGTAATGGGGTCAGACACCGCAGAAAAGACCAGAGGAATTTCCTCATCCTCTAACGCTGCCAGCATCACCTGTGCCGCTGGGGTGGCAATGGGTACAATCACATCTACTTCATCTGAAATCAACTGTGCTGCAATTTGGGTCAGGGTACTGGCATCTCCCTGCCCATTGTAGGTATAGTCTGCATAGTCAAATGTAACCTGTTTCTCGGCACCCAGCGCATCCAGAGACTCCTGCAAACTGCTCTCAATTTGATCCAGAGAGGCGTGGTCCATAAACTTGACAATGCCCACTTTATACACGTCTCCACCTGTCTGTGTGGTGCTGCCTGCACTGGAAACAGAGCCTGTGGTTCCAGTACCGGAGCCAGAACAGGCAGTCAAACCAACTGCCAAAGTCAGAGCCAGAGCGGCTGCACCCATCTTACGCATCATAGTTGTGTTTTTCATACCAAATTCCTCCAAAATATAAAATCGTTTGGGTGGATGATGGAGGGGTTGTTGCCGGCAACCTTGTTTTGGAGTATAAAAAAACAGCCCCTTATCCCACATGGGACAAGAGCTGTACTCCTGCGATACCACCCAAATTGACGCATCTGCGTCCACTCGCTTCATGCGCCATCACGCACGCCCGATGGATAACGGGTGGGTCCCCGTCGGCATCTACTGAGGTTTCCCCGTTCAAGCCGCCCTCGAAAGTCCATTCACTGAGCCATTCCCTGCTCTGATTCCACCACCCAGAGCTCTCTGAAAAGTTCCTGTACTCGCTACTACTCTTTCTCAACAGTTTTGCTGATTGAATTTTCTTCATTATAGCCACATCTCCATTTCTTGTCAAGCAGTTTTCTGAAAAAAATCAGGCACACCGCTCCGGTGTGCCTGTTCATCATGCAAACAATACCTGAATCTGTTGGAAAATACGAAATTTATCGTTATATCCCAACACAAAAATACAAAGAACAATCAATGGCAAAATCCATGTCACATAGAATCGGATTCCCTTAGGGAATTTCAAGCCATTTCCTGTATCTGCCTCCTTGATAAAATTGTCCCAGCCCCAGCCATAGCGGGTGACACAGAACAGCAGATACACCAGAGAACCAAGGGGCAACAGGTTATTACTGACAATAAAGTCCTCCAAATCCATAATACCACTGCCTGCACCAAAGGGCTGAATTCCAGAGAGAACATTGAATCCCAGCAGACAGGGCAAGGACAGGATGATAATTGCCACTGTATTGATGGCCACCGCCTTTTTTCTGCTCCAGCCCCACTTATCAATGCAGAAAGAGAGAATATTCTCAAACACTGCAATGACGGTGGACAGTGCAGCAAAAGACATAAACACAAAGAACATCGCTCCCCACAGCTGACCCATTGGCATGGCGTTAAAGATATTAGGTAAGGTAATAAAAATCAGGTTTGGTCCAGAATCGGGAGCCACATCAAAGGCAAAGCAGGCGGGGAAAATAATCAGCCCAGCGGTGAAGGCTACAAAGGTATCCAAAATACCTACTCTCAATGCCTCACCAGTAAGAGAATATTCTTTTCCAATATAGCTGCCAAAAATCGCCAGTGCACCAATACCCAGAGACAGGGTAAAAAATGCCTGTCCCATTGCGGCATACACAGCCTCACCTAAAATCATTTCTCCTGCACTGTTGTACATCAAATTGTGGAAATTGGGCAATAAGTAAAACTTCAGTCCTTCCCCTGCTCCCTCCAAGGTTACAGAACGGAACACCAAAACCAGCATCACTGCCAAAAGGCACAGCATCATTACCTTTGTCACTCGCTCTACACCATTCTGTAACCCCTGAGAACAAATCAACATGCAGAGCACCACAACAATGACCATATAGATTGCCATCAGCCCAGGCTGTCCCATCAAAGAACCAAATTCCCCGCTCACCTGTTCTGGGTTCAGTCCAACAAATTCTCCACGAATCATTTTGACAAAATACAGAACCAGCCAGCCTGCAATGGTGGTATAAAACATCATCAACAGATAGTTGCCTGCAATTCCAAACCAGCTGTAGATGTGCCACTTGCTCCCCTTTGGCTCTAAAGCATGAAAGGACAGGGCGATGCTTTTCTTACTGGCTCGACCAACAGAAAACTCCATCACCATCACAGGCAGACCCATAATCACCAGAAACAGCAGATAGACCAGCACAAAAGCGGCACCGCCGTATTTTCCCGTAATATAAGGGAATCTCCACACATTTCCCAGACCAATGGCACACCCTGCCGAAATCAGCAGAAAGCCCAGTCTGGTGGAAAATTTCTCTCTTTGTTCCACACACAGTTCCTCCATTTCTTGATTTTCTATGGCAATAGCGGTATTTATTGTAACAGTTCGCTGTTGTATGGTCAACATTTCCATGCAAGTTTATTCGCTCTCGTATTTTTCTACGACAATCCCCTTCTCTCATTTCTTGTTTATGTCATTTTTACCAATTACAAAAAATATTTGTATTTTTGCAAAAAAAGGCTTGCCAACTGTCTTTTTCTGTGTTATACTAGCGTAGCTGTCAGGGCGACAGAGAGATATGCGGCTGTAGCTCAGCTGGATAGAGTGTTTGGCTACGAACCAAAAGGTCGGGGGTTCGAATCCCTTCAGCCG
>CALWVS010000002.1 GCA_944385095.1 uncultured Oscillospiraceae bacterium | reverse complement strand
TTTGATAAAGTTTAGCGCTTGCTGAACTGCGGAGCGCGACGGGCAGCCTTGAGGCCGTACTTCTTGCGCTCCTTCATACGAGGGTCACGGGTCAGGAAGCCGGCTGCCTTCAGAGCAGGACGGTATTCCTCATTGACCAGCAGCAGAGCACGGGCAATACCATGACGGATGGCACCAGCCTGTCCAGTCACACCACCGCCAGTGACAGTTGCCACAATGTCAACCTTGCCAGTCAGACCGGTAGTCTCCAGAGGCTGACGTACAATCAGCTTCAGAGTGTCCAGTCCAAAGTAGTCATCAATATCACGACCGTTGATGGTAATGGCACCTGTGCCATTCTCAAATACGTGTACACGAGCCACGGAGGACTTCCGACGGCCAGTTCCATAGAAATAAGGCTTCTTGCTCTTATACATTCTCGTCTACCTCCTCAATTACTTTTCCCACAGCTCGGGCTTCTGGGCTGCATGCTCATGCTCACCGCCACGGTAAATTCTCAGACGGCTCAGGGAGTCCTTGGTGATGATGTTCTTGGGCATCATTCCCTTTACTGCAAGCTGCATTGCCAGCTCTGGACGCTCATTCATCAGGGTGCGGTACTGAATCTCCTTCAGACCACCTACCCAGCCGGAGTGACGGCGATAATACTTCTGATCCAGCTTCTTTCCGGTGAGAATTGCCTTATCTGCATTGATGATAATGACAAAATCTCCACAGTCTGCATGGGGAGTGTAGTCGGGCTTATGCTTGCCACGCAGCAGGGTTGCTGCGGTTGCTGCGGTCTTTCCGAGGGGCTTGTTGGCTGCGTCAAGTACATACCACTTGCGCTCAATGGTCCCCTTGTTTGCCATAAATGTGGACATAGGGCTAACCTCCATTTTTATTTGGTATCAAAACATGATTGTTATAGCTCAAAATAGCAGCTCCACAACACCTGTGGAGCGTTTTGTATTATAGAAGCGAAATGGCAGAAAGTCAACGGTATTTTCTATATTTTTTTCATTAAAATTAGAAAACTATTGTATTCTCATGTATTCTCTTATTTTCTTTCAAAATCTAAATTTTAATTTTAAAATTAAAAAAGAGAAAATAGAAAAGAAACCCTTGAAAAACAGCGATATTTGAAATAGAATGATAAGAACCGTCTATGGAAAACGAGAAGTAAAGACGAGGTTTCTTTTGAAGGAGGAAGTTTGTGATGATCTCAATTGGATCTGATCATGGTGGATACCGCTTAAAGGAGCATATCAAAGCCTATTTGACTGCCAAGGGCATAGAGGTGCTGGACTGCGGCTGTGACAGTTTGGATAGCTGCGACTATCCTGTATATGGCAAGGCAGCAGCAGAGGCAGTTGCAAATGGCACCTGTGAAAAGGGAATTGTCATTTGCACCACAGGAATTGGTATTTCCATTTCTGCTAATAAAGTAAAGGGCATTCGCTGTGCCCTGTGTGCAGATTCCTTTTCTGCTGAAATGACACGCCGCCACAATGACGCCAATATGTTGGCAATGGGAGCGGGCATTGTGGGAACCAATTTGGCAGAACGTATGGTGGATGTGTTCTTATCCACTGAGTTTGAAGGCGGTCGCCATGAACGTCGAGTTAATTTGATGATGGAGATTGAAAAATAAGGGAAACCTGTGCTGAACACAACAGCACAGGTTCTTTTTTACACAAAAAACCAGCAACTCCCATTCCTTTTCTTTTGATTCTGTGGTATGCTGTAACTATGTGTGAACCATACTTTTGACACAACTCATGGAGGAATTGTTTTATGAGTAAAACTTATGATGTAGTCATTTTGGGCTGTGGCGAAGCTGGTATTTTTGCAGCCTATGAATTAGCCAAACACCGCCCTGATTTGAAGGTGTTGGCGTTAGACCAGGGACGGGATATTTATCACCGTAGCTGTCCTATTGTAGCAGGGAAGGTACGGGAGTGCATCCACTGTTCTGTATGTGATACCATGTGTGGATTTGGTGGAGCAGGTGCATTTTCGGATGGAAAGTTCAATTTTACCACTCAGTTTGGTGGATGGCTGACTGATTTTATGGATGCTGGGCATGTGATGGAGCTAATTGACTATGTGGACAGTATCAATGTTGCACATGGAGCCACAGAACATGTCTTTTCTACTGAGACACCAGAGGCAAAGCAACTGGCAAAAAAGGCTTTGGGTTATGATTTACACCTGTTGCAGGCCAGATGTAAGCATTTGGGCACAGAAAATAACCTGCGGATTCTGCAAAATATCTATGAAGGCTTGAAAGATAAAGTGGAATTTTGCTTCCAGACAGAGGTAAAGCAGATCATACATGAGGAAGAAGGATTCCGCCTTGCATTGGCAAAAGGAGAAGATATTTGCTGTAAACGGCTGATTGCAGCCCCTGGACGGTCTGGTGCAGAGTGGTTTTCCAACCAATGTAAGGAACTGGGGCTGGAACTGCTCAACAATCAGGTGGATATAGGTGTCCGTGTGGAACTGCCAGCAGCTGTATTTGAACATATTACAGATGTGGTGTATGAGTCAAAACTGGTGTATCGCACCAAACAGTATGGCGACCAGGTGCGTACCTTCTGTATGAACCCATATGGGCATGTGGTGGCAGAAAATGTGGAGGGAATCAATACAGTCAATGGGCACTCCTACGCCGACCCAGCTCTGCGCAGTGAAAATACCAACTTTGCCCTACTGGTTTCCAATCGGTTTACACAGCCATTTAATGAGCCATATCGATATGGAAAGCACATCGCATCTCTGAGCAATATGTTAGCAGGTGGTGTTCTGGTGCAGCGTTTTGGAGATTTAGTTAGAGGGACACGTTCCAATGAACATCGGATGAATAAGTCGTTTACAAGACCGACTTTGACAGCGGCTGTGCCCGGTGATTTGTCCCTGGCTCTGCCGAAACGTCAACTGGATGATATCATTGAAATGATTTATGTGTTAGATAAAATTGCCCCAGGTACAGCCAACCATGATACACTGCTATATGGTGCAGAAGTGAAATTTTATTCTGCACGCCTTCAGCTCTCACAGGATATGGAGACTGCCATTCCCGGTCTGTTTGCAGCAGGAGATGGAGCAGGCGTCACCAGAGGACTGGCACAGGCTGGGGCGGCTGGTGTGCAGGCTGCAAGAGCAGTGTTAAAGCGTGTGGAAAGTGCCTGAGGATAACCCCAGATAAAAGTGGTGGAATTCCTGCAAATTTTCAGGGGCTGTCGTTGACGAACTTTGTCGAATGGTGTAAAATGGCGTCGATTTTTGTCAGATATGATAAAACACGGAAGATGAAGTTTGAGAGAGTTCAGTAAGCTTATCCACATTCTCCACATAGTTTTCCACAAGTTCTAAAGGAAAGTATGGGGAAAGAAATGGAGGATAGAACAGGGTATATCTCACCAAAAAAGAGACAAATTGCACAAAAATAATTTTGCAAGTGGAAGCGTGTCATCCGTCGGATTTTTGAGTTTTCCACAGCCACAGAAGGGATAGAGAATTGTGAGCCATAAAGCCGATACCATTGCAGCAATCGCCACACCAGTTGGAGCGGGTGCGATAGGTATATTACGTTTGTCAGGAGAGAGCGCAGTTGAAATTGCATCTGCCTGTTTCCGACCACTGGGGCGTGTACCTCTTTTGGAGCGACAGGAGCGCACCCTTGTCTATGGAGACCTGTTAGACCAGGAGGGAGAGGTGATTGACCGGGTTCTGTGTACCTACACCAGAGCTCCCTCAACCTATACAGGGGAAGATACTGCCGAAATTCACTGTCATGGTTCCCCTGCGGTGTTGACACTGGGTCTGGAAGCACTGTATGCACAGGGGGCAAGACCGGCTAAAGCAGGGGAATTTACCCAGAGGGCATTTTTAAACGGTCGACTGGATTTGGCGCAGGCAGAAGCGGTGGCAGACTTGCTGGAAGCCAGAAGCCGTGAGGGAGCCAGACAGGCAGCAGGGCAGCTATGTGGTGCATTGAGCCGCAGAATTGAGCAGATTTACAGCGGATTGGTGGATATTATGGCACATTTCCATGCAGTGCTGGATTACCCAGAGGAGGATATTGCCCCATTCACCATGACAGAATTGGAACAGCAGCTTTCTCATCAGGAGTTGGAGTTGACAAAGTTACTGGCAACCTATCAGAGGGGCAGACAGATGAATCAGGGAATACAGTGCGTTCTGGTAGGTCGACCCAATGCAGGAAAATCTTCTCTTTTGAATGCGCTGGTAGGGTATGAGCGTGCTATTGTCACAGATATTCCCGGTACCACCAGAGACACCATTGAGGAACAGATTGAACTGGGTGGCATTCCACTGCGAATCATTGATACAGCCGGTCTGCGTGACAGTCATGACCCCATTGAGCAGATGGGGGTGGAGCGCAGCCGTGAAGCTATGGAGCGGGCAGAGCTGATTCTGGTGCTGTGGGACTCTACGACACAGGTGCAAGAGGAGGACAAAGCACTGCTGAACGAGGCAGTGCAGCGTGCCCCCACCATTTTGGTGTGGACAAAAAAAGATTTATCACATGTGTCTCCGCCTGCTTTGCCAGATGGGGCATCTGTTTCTGTTGTGGAGTTAAGCTCCAAAACCGGGGATGGGATGGAACAGCTTGGAAAGGCAGTGGCTGCTCAATTCCCCAAACAGACGGGAGCCAGCTATGGAGCAGTTTTGACCAATGTTAGACAGGCACAGGCAGCACAACAGGCGTTGGAAGGTGTGAAACGCAGCCGAGAAGCCCTGTTGGCAGGTATGACACCAGATGCCCTCCTGACCGATGTGGAACAGGCGTTGGAGGCATTGGGAGAGCTGACAGGGCAGTCAGTCCGGGAAGATGTAACAGCCCGTATTTTTGCACGCTTTTGTGTAGGAAAATAGGGAAAAGCAATAAGAAACCCCAGAAGAAGGTGGAAACACATTCTTCTGGGGTTTTCCAGTTTATTTTACCACAAAAAGTCAACCTGTGTATTGGTATAGTACCATGTAAGAATTTCATCATAGGTACTGCCAGACTGTGCCATGGTATTGGCTCCATATTGGCTCATCCCCACCCCGTGCCCATAGCCGGTGACGGAAAATGTGAAAGAAGTGCCATCCCATGAAACAAGAAAACAGGCGGAACGAAGCTGAAACAGAGAACGGATTTGGTTTCCTGTCAATGTAACCCCACCCACCAAAATGCTGGAGACAGTGCCACCTTGATTGGTGACAGGAGAACCAAACCAGGTGGAAGGGTCCCCTGTGAGATTTGCATTGGCATAGGTGTTGAGAATGAGACTTTTTACCTCATCAGCAGACAATGTGACAGTACTGCGAAAATTGGGGACTTCATCTCCTTCTGGGCTCTCCACACTTTGCAGATAGTCCACCTGATTGCCCCATACCTCCACAGCATCCACAGTATAACCGGGAGCGGAGGAAAAGAAAACAGCCTGAATGGGGGAACCATTGTAGAGGACACCCAAACCATCGGTTTCAGCAACTGCCTGTTGTATCTTTTGGGTGTAACTTTCGGCAGAACTTCCCCAGCGTTGGGCAGCATCGGAAGGGGACAGATATGCCTGACAACAACTGATATCAGTACATACATCAGCATCAGGATGCTTTGCAGTTTCATAGGTCTGTTTTCTTACTGTGTATGTACGGGCAGCACATGCCTGTGCCTTAAGTGCTTCCAATTCAAAAGAAGCTGGCATTTCAGCTGATACCACCCCCAACAGATACTCCTCCATGGAGAGTTCAGAAATAGTGCCATCTGGGAGGAGAAGTTTTACCACACGTCCTCTATCTCTGGCAGAGGTGGGAATGGCTGAGGACTCATTGGGGGAAGTGGGGGGTGTTGTGTCCCACTTTGGTGTTAAAACCGCCTCTCCCCTGACAGTCAAAACAGGGAGCAAAAAGACAAATAAAGAAAGTGCAAGACTGACACCAAGTAGATGTCTAAGGGAGTAAGAGGACGGCTTTGTTTGTCTTGGCATGGGAGAGACTCCTTCCTGTTTTGGATGGAGTATTGTATGCAATACGGACATGAGTTATTCCTTTTCAATGGACATAGTAGACATGGTTTCTTTGGTTTGCCCATGTTTTGCACCCATGGTAAGCCAGTATTTTGTGGATGCGGATAAGAAAATAGACTTTAGCAGGGGCATGGTGACAGATTGACACAGGGGATTGTGTGTTTGAATCGAGGCAGCCAGTTTATGGATACGTCTTTTGACCAAAAAGGAAAATGGAGTATTCAAAATCGCTTCTCCACTGCCAATCATCAACACAGAACCAAAGGAAAAACCGAACTGTTTGGCATAAAACCGGAGCATTTCTACCGCAATGATATTTTGTTCTGGCTCTAAAAAACCACAGTTAATCAGGATATGAATGGTGGGGCGATGTGTTTTAGGGGATTGAGACATGATTTTTAAAAATGTCATCAATGGAGTGGGAATACTATCTGCATAGAGTGGAAAAACCAATAGAATATCAGAATAACCATCCACATTCACAGTAGATTCAGAATAGTTTAATGCCTGTAATTGGTCATAAGAGCCAGTAAAAGATTGAGTAAACAATTCAATATATCGTTTAGAGTTGGAACGTGGAGCGCGGGGGCTTCCATTGATGATTAAGAGTGATTCCATTGAGCAACCTCCTCAAGAATGGCTTCCTGTAATGTTTCTGGGGAGAGAAAACGAATCTTCCAGGAGAAGAAGGACATATTTTTGGCATTTCTCTCCACAAGACGTTTAAAAAGAGTTTGTTCTTCCTGTGTCTCTGCACCATATGCCAAGATAACAGCTTCTTTGGGAACCACTGCACGCTGTACATGGTGGGTTTCCCCCTGATAAATACGAATAAAAGCCTGCTGGACTGGAATCGAACGCTCCATCAGTGTTTTCATAGGGGTATCAAAACCCCCACACCAGATATGGCTGATATACAGAATGCGCTCTGATGCTGCAATTTTTGGATAGATACTGGGGGCATCATCTCGAATCACACATTTGCCAGGGGTTTTTGTCCAGCAGCCAAAACAGCCAACACAGGGACGGATGGTCTGCTGGGATAAATCATAGACAACCGTGTCGGATGGCAGAGATGTGAGAAAGTGGAGTGGCTTGTCGCTTAAAATTAGATTCATGACAATATATTCCTCTTTTTTTAGTTGATTTCTCGAATTTTTACGATTGTAACACGAACTCCACGGAGAAACAAGAACATTTGATAGAAAAAGTCTTTGCGATTTTCTGGAAAATCCTCTATAATGAAGAAAATGAAAACCCAAAGGAGGAACGATGCTATGCTGCTTCATATTTTAGCAGTTGGAGATATTGTGGGTGAGGGTGGACAGGATATTTTATCCCGTCGTCTGCGTGAGATGAAACAAACACATGATATTCATTTTACCGTTGTCAATGGAGAAAACGCCTCTGGAGTGGGTATTACCCCAAAGCAGGCAAAAGGACTATTTGATGCAGGGGCGGATGTGATTACCTTGGGAAACCATACTTGGAACCGTATGCAAATTACAGAATTTTTGGATAGAGAACCCAATATTTTGCGTCCAGCCAATTACGCTGGCAAAGTTCCTGGACGAGGATTTGGTGTATTTGATGGTCCCAAAGGATTGAAAATTGGGGTTATGAACTTGATGGGGCGGTTAGAGCTGAATCCCAATCTGGATAGCCCATTTAAGATGGCAAACAATATTTTGAAAAGTGCAGAGTGTCAGCAGTGTGACGTGGTCGTGGTGGATTTTCATGCCGAGGCAACCAGTGAAAAGGGAGCCATGGGGTGGTATCTGGATGGAAAAGTGCAGGCAGTTTGGGGCACACATACCCATGTACCCACCGCAGACACACAGATTTTACCAAATGGAACAGGGTTTGTCACGGATTTGGGTATGACTGGAGCACAGAAGTCTATTTTGGGAATGCGCCCGGAAAACTCCATTAACATCTTTATGGGTGGGCTGCCCCGTCGATTTGAGGAGGCAGAGGGAGTGTGTAAAATTAACGCGTGTTGTTTCTCTATTGATACCCAGACAAAACAATGTGTACAGGTCAAGCGGGTGGATTTGTTGGAATAAGAAAAAAGTACAGAGAGGAATTCTGTTATGTTAAAGTTTATTCATGGAGCAGATTTTCATTTGGACAGCCCATTTTCAGGATTAGACCCACAACAAGCCATCCAACGGAGAAAAGAGCAGAGAGAGTTACTGGAAAAGCTGGTACAGGTGGCACAGGAAAAACAGGTGCAGTTTGTGTTGTTATCTGGAGATCTGCTGGATGGACAGACCACCTACCGGGAAACAGCCTTGGCATTGGCAGAGGAATTGGGAAAACTCACATGCCCTGTGTTTATCTCTCCCGGAAACCATGACTACTATCACAGAACATCTCTGTATGCAGGGAACTTCTGGTCGGAAAATGTACATATTTTTAAAAGCAGCAAAATAGAACAGGTGGCATTGGATGCACAGAACTGTGTAGTCTATGGCAGGGCATTTCAGGCACAACAGGAAACACAGTCCCCACTGCAAGGTTTTTCTGTTGCTCAGGATGGACGGATGCACATTATGGCATTGCATGCTCAAGTGGATGGAAAAGGGAACTATGCACCCATTACAAGAGAGCAAATTGCGGAAAGTGGACTGGACTATCTGGCCCTTGGGCATGTACATCTTTATGATGGGTTACAACGGGAAGGGAAAACCCATTGGGCTTATGCTGGCTGTCCAGAGGGCAGAGGATTTGATGAGACAGGGGAAAAAGGCGTTTTACTCGTGACATTGGATGAACAGGATGGCTGTCAGGTGGAACAAATTCCCCTTGCCAAACGGAGATATCATGTACAGACTATTGATATCAGCCATGCAGATGATCCAGCGGCTGCCATTTGGATGGCATTGGATGGAGAACCGAAGCAGGATATTTATCGCATCTATTTGACAGGTACCAGAGAGAACAGTTTGAATTTAAACCACCTGCACCATGAGTTGGAACCCCTTGTTTATTCTGTGGTGCTTTATGACCAGACAAAGACAGAACAGATGGTATGGAGCCGCATAGAGGAGGATACTTTAACTGGTCGTTTTTTGCGTCAGATGGCAATTATGATACAGGCATCCCCAGAGGATGAAACATTACAACAGGCAGTACGGTTTGGGCTGGCTGCTCTGGAACATGGAGAGGATGTGGCACCATGAGGATTAAGAGCATGACAGCCACCTTTGGTACTTTACAGGGTGCAACCCTCACATTGGGAGAGGGATTTCAGGTGATACATGCATCAAATGAAGGGGGAAAGTCCACATGGGCTGCCTTCATAAGAGCCATGTTTTATGGAATTGACACCAAAGACAGAGATAAGAAGGGACATATTGGAGAAAAAAACCGCTACCAACCTTGGTCTGGTGCCCTTATGGAGGGCAGTATGACCCTAGAATGGCAGGGAAAAGACATTACCATTCGGAGAGGGCAAAAAGGAACTGTACCATTTGGTGCCTTTTCTGCGGTCTATACAGATACACAGGAGGAAGTGCCAGGACTGACAGGAGATAATTGTGGTGAATTGATTTTAGGTGTAGGGCGTGAGGTCTATGAGAGGGCAGCATTGATTGGTCAGGGTGGTACCCTTACTATTACTTCTGCACCAGAGTTGGAGCGCAGAATTGCTTCTATTGTGTCCTCTGGACAGGAGGAAGTATCCTACAGCCAAGTGGAACGACAGTTGAAAGACTGGCTGAACCGCAGAAAGGTAAATAAAAGCGTGGGGTTGATTCCAAAATTAGAGGAGGAATTAACCACATTACAAAGGAGTTACATAGAAGCAGAGCGAATCAATGAAACCATCAATCAAACCACAGTAGAGCAGTCTGCATTACTGACACAAAAGAAAGCGTTAGAGCAGGAGATAAGATTGCACAAGCAATATCAACAACAAAAGCTCAATGAAAAGTTTGCAAAGGCAAAAGGGGAACTGGTACAGGCACAGGAGCAGCTAGACACCTTACACCGAGAACAGGCACGCTTTGGTTCTATTCCAGATAAAGGCTCTCTCAAAACAGCACAGAGTGAAATGGCATTTCTCAAGGCCATTAAACCTGAAATCAGGCAGGGGGAGGAGGCACTTGCACAGGCGCAAAGTGCTTTGGAATTGGCACAAAATGAAGCCAAAACGCCTTATTTTCCTCAACTTACCGGAGAAGAGGCAATCCGTCAGGCAACAGAACAGGTGGCACTGTGGCAGCAGAGCAAGCAAAGGGAGAAAAAAACACAAGTACTGACACGACTGATGGTGGGACTGGGCATTGTGGCAGGAGTGGCAACAGGTGGTATATTACTATATGCACCACAACTTGTACCAATGGGAATTCAGTCTCCCCTTTGGATTGGAATGGCAGCAGGTACTGCTGTACTGTTAATTGCAGGAGTAGTGAGTGGCATTCGGACCAACAAACTGAAAAAATCTGCGGAACAGATATTAATGCAGTACAATGCAAAAACACCAGAAGAAATTACTGCATTGGCAAAGGATTACTATGAAAAAATGGAGGCAGTAGAACGGGCAAGACAGCACATGCAGTATATCTATGCTGGAGTTGAGGAAAAAAGATACCGCAGAGATACCTGTCAGGAGAAACTATTTGCCTTTGTCCACTCCTTTGCTCCAGAGGTAAAAGATTTGTTCGGCTGTTCTGCGGCTGTTTCCCGTGCCCTCAATCTAGGAGAACGGGAACTGGTGGTACGCACCAAATATGAGAGTACAAAGGAACTGTTTGAGGCACTAAAAGCGCAGGGGGGACAGGATGTACAGACATTGGAGTATATAGCACCACCACAGCGACAGCCAGAGGAAACAGCTGCCAGACTTGGTATGGTGCAGAGCCAACTGGAACAGGTGGAGCGAGAACTGCATACAGCCATTGGAAAACAAAGCAGTGCAGGAGACCCCACAGAATTGGCAGCGCGTCAGGAACAAGTAGAACGGGAGTTGAATCAGCGCAAACAGGAATACTATGCCATTACCAAGGCAATGGAGGCGTTAAAAGAGGCAAATGCACAGTTACAGGCTCAGTTTTCCCCTGCACTCAACCAGAGGGCTGGGCAGATTTTGGCATTTTTGACCAATGGAGCCTATCGGGATATTTCTCTCGACCGAGAAATGGAAGCAATGGCAGCCAAAGCAGGGGATGTGTTGCCCCATCGGGCGTTACAGTTGTCCAAAGGAACCATTGACCAACTCTATCTGGCAGTTCGCTTGGCTCTCTATGATTTGTGTGTGGGGGAAAATCGAATTCCAATGGTTTTAGACGATGCGTTGACAGCGTTTGATGATGAAAGAATGGGGCGCGCATTGGATTTGTTACTGGAGCGGGCAAAGCAGGGTCAAATTTTGTTGTTTACCTGTCAAAAGAGAGAATATGACTATCTGGAGAAACAGGCTGGGGCGGTTCATTGTACTTGGTTATAAAAAGAGAGGCAGCCTTATATGAAACTAAATCAAATTTTTCACCCGGAAAATGAATTTTTTAAGACCATCAGTCGAATGGTAGACCTGGTAGGATTGAGTTTGCTATGGATGGTTTGTTCCATTCCCCTTGTCACCATTGGAGCCAGTACAGCCGCATTATATGTGGCAACGCTTCGCTGTGTTCGCCAAGAAGAAGGTTATACCTATGCCCATTTTTTTCAGTCTCTGAAAAAAAATTTCAAACAGGGCATTCTCGTTACCCTCTGTTTCCTGCCTGTGGTGTGTCTGTTTTATTATGGGCTGCCAGTGCTTCAATCTATGGGCAGTCAGGGAGACCGGGTAGCAGGGGTTCTATTTTACACATGGCAAATCCTAATTTTTTTTGTGTTGACTTATGCAGGAATTCTATGTGCCCTTTTAGGGCGGTTTACCTTTCCCATTGGAAAACTGTTTCAAACTGCCCTGATGTTGCTGCTGTGTCATCTGCCACTGGCTGTTTTGTACGGAATTTTGCTCTATCTGGCAGTGGTTTTGTGCTTCAATTTCCTGTGGCCTATCTTCTTTCTACCTACCCTTGCAGTTCTGTGGGGGTCTTTTCCATTTGAGAAAATGGTGGGCTATCATGTACACAATCATGAGGAGTGAATGCGTTTATTTTAGCTCCTTTTGCTGAAAAGGTCTGCCTTCTATGGAAAGAAAGGGAACGAGAGACAGCACCCTTGTCAATGTGCTTAAATTTATCAAATTATTTTCGTTGTTTTCACGAATTTAAAATTATTTTCAAAATAAGATTGACTTATGGTATATTCCCTTGTACAATCTATACAGATGAGAAAGGCAGATTTTCAAGAAAATTTGCAAATGTGTCTTTCTGTTTGTATTTCGTGAGATGAGAAAACCTTAACTGAAACCTTTGGACACCAACGAGGAGGTAGAATTGAAAATGAAAAAGTTTCTTGCTCTAACCCTATCTGCCAGTATGGCACTGTCCTTGGCTGCCTGCACAGGAGGGAATACAGGCAGCAGCACTTCTGGTAGCACCACTTCCAGCAGTGCCACTTCTTCCAGCACTTCCAGCACATCTGGTACTGGAACTACACTGAAGCTGTGGAGCTTCAATGTTGGTACACTGAATGAGAAGGCAAACTGGGATTCTCTGATTGCAAAGTTCAATGAGACAAACCCAGACATTAAAGTGGAAGTGGAAATCATTACTTATGCCGATGGTGACACTTCTTTGAGCTCTGCAATTCCTGCCGGTTCTGGTCCTGACATTCTGTTTGAAGGTCCTGAGCGTCTGGTTGGTAACTATGGACGTGCTGGTCTGATGGTTGACCTGTCTGACCTGTGGGCAGAGGGCGGTGCTGACATTGCAGAAGGCATTAAGTCTGTATCCCAGTTGGATGGTAAGTACTATATGTATCCTCTGAGCGTGGCTGCTCACTGCATGGCAATTAACTATGAGGTGTTTGAGCAGGCTGGTGCATTGCAGTATATTGATCAGGAAACCCGCACATGGACCACAGACAACTTTGTAAAGGCAATGGAAGCAGTTCGTGATTCCGGTCTGGTGGCTACTCCAGGTATTGTATACTGTGGCGCACAGGGCGGTGACCAGGGTACCCGTGCACTGGTGAACAACCTGTATTCTGATTATTTTGTCAACGATGATGGTACTTCCTACAATGCCAACAGTGCCAACAATGTGAAGGCATTGACTTTGTTGGATGAGATGGTGGGCAATGGCTCTCTGTCTGCAAATGCTGGCTTTGCTGCCGCTGAGGAGTTGCAGGCATTTGCAAATGGCACTTGTGCAGTGACCTTCTGCTGGAACTATTCCAACTATACCCAGTATGCAGCTCAGACCCAGTTTACTCCTTATGCCGTAGCATTCCCTTCTGATGATGGTCAGCCTGAACTGGAGATGGCAGGTCCTTACGGCTTTGGTATCTTTGACAATGGTGATGACGCCAAGATTGAAGCCGCTAAGAAGTTTGTCAAGTTTGTGTGTGATGATGTCACTGCTGGCACTGAGGCTGTGAAGTACACTGGTTTCTTCCCTGTTCACTCTGACTGGGGCGATATCTACGCAGATGCTGAGGATGCCGATGTACGTGCTCCCTTTGCAATGATGAGCAACTATCTGGGTCGCTACTACAACCTGACTGGTGGCTGGACTGAGCAGCGTGCACTCTGGTGGAACATGCTGGCTGAGATTCTGGTTGGTGGAGCTGATCCTCAGACTGCCGCAGACAGCTATGTTGAGCAGGTAAATGCGAATATTGCCTAAAAGCAGTGTAGTCTGATGTAGGTTTGCTGTACCCGCTCCCTGTATGAGAGGGGGCGGGTGCAGTTTTTTAACAAATTACCATTTTTTTCAAAAAAGGGGGAGACTTCTATGGCACAGGCAACAGCCACTGTGACACGAAAGCCAGGAGGAAACAAGCCAAAAGAGACTTCTGGAATGGGTCGGGCTTTGGTGCGGCGAGAGACCATTTCTGGATATCTGTTTTTACTGCCAAGCCTGATTTTCTTCATTGGATTCGTTGTAGTTCCAATGGGAATTTGCGTTGTGTACAGTTTTCTGGACTATGGAATGGCTGGTGTGGAAGGGTTTGCTGGTCTGGATAACTATTTGCGCATGCTGAGTGACAAAACGTTCCACAAAGGATTTATCAATACAGTACTGATTGTTGTAGTGGCAGTGCCCACTGTCACCGCATTTTCTCTCTGGGTCAGTTCTGCTATCTATCAAATGAGTGCGTTTACACGCTCCTTTTTCCGCTGTGTTTTCTATCTGCCAGTGGTTACAGGTACTGTGGCAGTCACTGTGGTATGGAAGTGGATGTTTAACCCCTATAACGGTCTTTTGAATCAGTTAACTGGTAATGTGGGCTTTGATTGGCTGGGAAATCCCAACACTGCCATTTGGTGTATCATTATGATTCTGTTCACCACATCCATTGGTCAGCCTATTGTGCTCTATGTGGCCGCCTTGGGTAATGTGGATAACTCCATCATTGAGGCAGCTCAGGTGGATGGTGCCACAAAATTGCAGGTATTCTGGAAGATTAAGTGGCCTGCCATTATGCCTACTACTCTGTACATACTGGTGATTACTACAATTAACAGCTTCCAGTGCTTTGCACTCATCCAGTTGCTGACTTCTGGTGGTCCATTCTTCAGCACCACCACCATTATGTATCAGATTTTTGATACTGTGTACAAGTACAATGACTTCGGTTACGCCAACGCAATGGGCGTTGTACTGGCTATTATCATTGCTATTTTCTCCGCAATCCAGTTTAAACTGGCAAAGACAGAGTAAGAAGGAGGGGAGATTATGAATAAAAAGGCTGATTTATCTGGTACCTCTACTGGTTACAGAATTTTTTCCATTGTTATTTTGGTTGCACTGGCTGTTTTCTTCATCTTTCCTCTCTATTGGATTGTAACAGGTTCTTTTAAAGATGCCATTGCCATCAATGCCCGTGATCCACAGTGGTTCCCTGTGGCACCCATTCTGGATAACTACATTCGCCTGTTTAGTAAACCTGCATTTCGTTGGCTGGCAAACATTATTATCATTGCTGTGTCTGCAATGGCTCTCACCTGTCTGACTGCCTCTCTGGCAGGCTATGCACTGGCAAAAAAGCGGTTTATTGGTCGCAATATTCTGTTTACTATTATCATTTGTGCTATGGCACTGCCTAAGCAGGTAATTGTGCTTCCTCTCCTACAGGAAATGAATTTCCTGCATTTGTCTGACAATCTGTTGGCAGTCATTTTACCCACCGTAGGCTGGCCATTTGGTGTATTTTTGATGAAGCAATTTTCAGAGACCATTCCAACGGAAATTTTGGAGGCTGCCAGAGTGGATGGAGCTGGTGAAGTACGCACCTTCTTTACTGTAGTATTTCCCATGATTAAGCCTGGTATTGGTGCACTGGCAATTTTCACCTTTGTAAACACATGGAATGACTACTTCCTACAACTGGTGATGTTGACCAGTGAAAAAAATTTCACCCTGCCTCTTGGTATTGCCAAACTGCAAGGTGAAATGTCCAGCGATTTCGGATTGATTATGGCTGGTGCATGTCTTGCTGCACTGCCCATTGTGGCAGTATTCCTTGCATTCCAAAAATACTTTACACAGGGTATTGCAATGGGCGCAGTAAAGGGCTAATATAGTAACATAGATTTTAAATTCTAAAAATGGAGTGAATCAACATGGGTGACATGAAAAAATATCAGGGAGTCATTCCTGCTTTCTATGCCTGTTATGACAAAGAAGGTCACATCAATGCAGATGGTGTAAGGGCTTTGACCCGTTACCTTATTGAAAAGGGTGTCAATGGTCTGTATGTAGGCGGTTCTTCTGGTGAGTGCATCTATCAGAGCGTTGCAGAGCGTAAGCTGGTGTTGGAAAATGTGATGGCAGAGGCAAAGGGGAAAGTCACCATTATTGCCCATGTAGCATGCAACAACACAATTGACAGCCAGGAACTGGCAGCCCATGCAGAGAGTTTGGGTGTGGATGCCATTGCAGCCATCCCCCCCATCTACTTTAAACTGCCCCCTTATGGTATTGCCCAGTATTGGAATGACATTTCTGCGGCAGCACCCAATACCGATTTTATTATCTATAATATTCCTCAACTGGCTGGTGTGGCTCTCTCCACCGACCTTTTGAAAGAGATGCTGAAAAATCCTCGTGTGATTGGTGTGAAGAACTCCTCTATGCCTACACAGGATATTCAGATGTGGAAAGATGAGGGGTGCATTGTATTCAATGGACCAGATGAGCAGTTTATTTCTGGTCTTGCAATGGGAGCCATCGGCGGAATTGGTGGCACCTATGCAGTGATGCCAGAGCTGTTCCTGAAAATTTATGCCCTGACTCAGGCTGGTGATTTGGTCACTGCCCGTGAGATTCAAAATGAGGCATGTCGCATCATTTATAAGATGTGCAGTGCAAAGGGCAATCTGTATGCTGTGATGAAAGCGATTTTAGCAAAGAAGGGTGTTGACTGCGGTTCTGTCCGCAAACCTCTGCCTGCTCTGATTGACAGCGATATGGCTGTTGTAGATGAGGCAGCAAATATGATTGACACTGCGGTGGCAAAGTATTGCTAACCTTTAGTGTGAATAAAATTGACGGGGAGAGGGCTACTCCATTTCTATAGTTCTCTCTACTGAAAAAAGGAGGAAAAAATCCGCTGGTCGGCGGTGCAGCAGTGTGGAGACCTGTTGTAACACAAAAAGAAGACTCTTTTTGTAAGGTATATCTGCGGAGGCAAGTATGCCACGACCGAGACTATGTCAACAGTTAGTTTAAAGCACATCTACAAGATCTATGATGGCAATGTGACAGCGGTCAGCGATTTCAATCTGGAAATTGGAGATCAAGAGTTCATCGTGCTGGTTGGTCCCTCTGGCTGTGGTAAGTCCACAACCCTGCGCATGGTAGCAGGTCTGGAGGAAATTTCTAAAGGTGAACTGCATATTGACAATCGTCTGGTCAATGATGTGGAGCCAAAAGACCGTGATATTGCTATGGTGTTCCAGAGCTATGCCCTTTATCCCCATATGACAGTGCGGGAGAATATGGAGTTCCCCCTGAAGCTGAGAAAAGTGGACAAGGCAGAGATTGACCGCCGTGTCAATCAGGCAGCAGAGATTCTGGGCATTACCCAATATCTTGACCGTAAGCCAAAGGCACTGTCTGGTGGTCAGCGTCAGCGTGTTGCCATTGGTCGAGCCATTGTGCGTGAGCCTAAAGTGCTGTTGATGGACGAGCCTCTTTCCAACTTGGATGCAAAGCTGCGTAACCAGATGCGTGCAGAGATTATCAAACTGCGTCAGAGAATCCAGACTACCTTTATCTACGTGACCCATGACCAGACTGAGGCCATGACATTGGGCGACCGCATTGTCATTATGAAGGATGGCTTTGTGCAGCAGATTGGCACTCCTCAGCAGGTGTTTGATATGCCATGCAACCTGTTTGTGGCAGGATTCATTGGCACACCTCAGATGAACTTCTTTAAGGCACGCCTGGAGAAGAAGGACAATACTTATGAGATTCATTGTATGGGTGCTGTGATTCCAGTTACAAGTGAAATGGCAAGCAAGCTGGCAGCCAAAAATCAGGGCAGCATGGAGATTATTTTGGGTGTGCGTCCTGAGCATATCAGCATTCATACCGAGCAGAGCAATGCCATTCGCTCCACAGTGGAAGTTTCCGAGCTGATGGGCAGTGAGTTCTACCTCCATGCTACAGTGGGAGAGGGTGCCGATGCACAGGAAGTTGTCATGCGTATCCAGACCACAGACCTGCCTGCACAGTACCGCTCTGGTGTGCCATATGGTACAAAGATGGACTTCACATTCCCCAGTCAGTTGATACACCTCTTTGATCCATCTACTGAGAAAAATCTCTTAGCAGACTGATTGGACTTTGTTAAATACTTGACAAAAAAATTAGACTGGAGTATAGTAGTTTTGGTACTTTAAACAATGGGGACGTCCTGATGGACACCTAGACCAAGGAGGAACATATATATGAATCGCTTTACACTTCCCAGAGATTTGTATCATGGTAAGGGTGCTTTGGAAGCACTGAAAACCTTGGATGGTAAGCGTGCCATTGTTGTCGTAGGTGGCGGCAGCATGAAGCGTTTCGGCTTTCTGGATCAGGTTACAGCCTATCTGAAAGAAGCTGGTATGGAGGTTGAGCTATTTGAAGGCGTAGAGCCTGACCCCTCTGTTGAAACGGTAATGAGGGGAGCTGAGGTGATGCGAAAGTTCCAGCCTGACTGGATTGTCTCTATTGGTGGCGGTTCCCCCATTGATGCTGCAAAGGCCATGTGGGCATTCTATGAGTATCCAGATGTGACATTTGAGCAGTTGATTACTCCATTCAGTTTCCCCAAGCTGCGTACCAAAGCCCGTTTTTGTGCCATTCCTTCCACTTCTGGTACAGCCACTGAGGTGACAGCATTCTCTGTCATTACTGACTATGCCAAGGGGATTAAGTATCCTCTCGCTGACTTTAACATCACACCAGATGTGGCCATTGTGGACCCTGCACTGGCAGAGACGATGCCCAAGAAACTGACTGCCCATACAGGTATGGATGCTATGACCCATGCCATTGAGGCATATATTTCTACTTTGCATTGTGACTACACTGATCCTCTGGCTTTGCATGCCATTAAGATGATTTCTGAGGAACTGGTCAAGAGTTACAATGGAGACATGGAAGCCCGTGACCGGATGCACAATGCACAGTGTCTGGCTGGTATGGCATTTACCAATGCACTGCTGGGTATTGTTCACTCTATGGCCCATAAAACGGGTGCTGCCTATACAGGTGGGCATATTGTACATGGCTGTGCCAATGCCATGTATCTGCCAAAGGTGATTGCATTCAATGCCAAGGAACCAGAGGCTGAGAAGCGGTACGGAGAAATTGCTGCCTCTCTGGGTCTGGAGCCAACCAGTAAGGCACTGATTGCACACATCAATGAGATGAACAAGGCTTTGGATATCCCCTCTTGTATCAAAGACTATGAGGGTGGTATCATTGATGAAAAGGAATTTATGGATAAGCTGCCTCAGGTGGCTGAGCTGGCTGTGGGCGATGCCTGCACAGGTTCCAACCCCAGACAGATTAACCCAGAGCAGATGGCAAAGCTGCTGAAAGCTTGCTTCTATGATGAGGAAGTTGACTTCTAAAATTTCTACTTAAATATCACAGAGAACAGGAGCGGATAGTCCAGCTCCTGTTCTCTGTTTTGATGTACTTGAGAGATTGTTTTCATACAATTCAAGAATAATAAAGTTTTAAAGATAATATAAAAAGAAACTCCACCAAATGTGTGGAGTTTCTTTTCTGCTTATTGTAGCTGTTCCTGATTGAACACACCACGCCAAAGTGTCATAATGAGAATTTTGATGTCTAAAGTCAATGACCAGTTTTCAATATAGTAAATATCATGGCGAATACGTTCTTCAATGGAGGTATCTCCACGAAATCCGTTAACCTGTGCCCAGCCTGTAATCCCAGGACGGACCTGATGCTTCACCATATACAGAGGAATTTCTTCCTTGAATTGTTCTACAAAGTGGGGAAGCTCAGGGCGTGGACCAACCAAACTCATATCCCCTTTTAATACATTGAAAAACTGGGGAAATTCATCTAGGGAACATTTACGAATGATGGCACCAAATTTTGTTTTTCGGTTGTCATGATTGGTGCTCCAACTGGTGTCAGAACCACTATTCACTCGCATAGAACGGAACTTGTACATATAAAACAGCTTTTTGTCCAGTCCAACCCGCTGTTGCTTGAAAATAATAGGACCCGGGGAACTGAGCTTCACACCAATGGCGGTAATTAACATAATAGGAGAACTACAGATAATTAAAATAAGAGAACCAATGATATCCATAGCACGTTTCATAAAGGCATTGCCCAAGTTATCCAGAGGAATACGCCGTAAGTTAATCATGGGAAGCCCATTGAGAGAATCAAACTGGGGATTAGAGGGCATATATTGGGCATAAAAAGGAATAAGACTCAGTTTGGTGCCACTACTTTCACAACCTTTGATAATAGTGGGCATTTGAATATATTCATCAATATCAAGCCCTGCTACCGCTTCATCGGGTTTATGAGAGTTTAGAATGTCTGTCAGGTCATCAAAAGAACCTAGATGGGGAATACGGCTGATATCAGGTCTGTCTGCAATGTAACCCACAACTTCAAAGCCAAGTTCTGGACTACATTCAATTTCTCGTAAATAATCACGGGCAGCCTGCCCACAACCAATCAAAATCACGAATTTTTTGTTGTGCCCAAGCTGGCGCAGACGGTGGAGAGACTTGCGCTCGATAATCCGCTTGACACCCAATGAGCCATTGACACAGGCAAAGAAAATCAAAAGAGCCAGTCGGGAGAAGTGAACATCTTTGAACAGAAAGAAGAACATCTGTAATAGAATAAAGTCAAAGGTATTTGCCCAAAATAGTTTCCCCAGTTGGCGATGAAGTCTGACACTGCGTTGAGATTGATAGAGACCAATAATACTGTACGTAAACAGATGGATAGGTACAAGTGCCAGTGCTACCATTAGATAGGATGAAGCGGGCATTGTCATGGTACCGCCAGGTAAAATATAGAAGCGGACGACAAAGCCTATCATAAAGGATAAAAAGACCAAACATCCATCTAAAAAAATGTTGATACGGTTGAGTAAATCCTGGTTTTCACGAATCATGATATGACCTCGCTGTTGTGAAATTGTAATAAGTCATTCTATCATCATACCATGGATTTGTCAAATTCGGCAGAAATTTGACTGGGTTCTCCAAGAGGGACCAAAGTCCCATACTGTGCCATAACCTGTGGAAACACCACCTCAAGAGAGAGAGATTCTGACACCTGATGGGCATTCCCTCCTAAAAATTGGCATAAGGTTGCATCTTGTTCCAATTCACACATAAGGGCAGCACATCGGTTGTAATCTCCATAGGGAAACAACAGACCAGTTTTTTGATGGGTAATCAAATCTTCATGCCCTTTTACCTGTGAAGCGATAACAGGCAGACCACAGTACATAGCTTCCATAATATTAAAGGGGAGCCCTTCACTGCGGCTGGATGAAATGGCAGCATTAGACGCAGCATACCAGACAGGCATATCCACATGCCCCGGAAAAACAACACGATGAGAAACGCCAAGTTGTTGGGCTAACTCCATACAGGACTGTTTTAAAACACCCTCTCCAGGGAGCAACAGAACGATGTGCTCGGGCGTTTTGGCTAGTGCTTCAATTAAGTGTGCTTGGCTTTTTCGTTTGGAAAATTCAGCCGCATAGATAAAGAGAAAATGGTGGCTGTCAAATCCTAATTTCTCCCTTAATGTCTGTCCCTGTTGTATGGGCAGAGGGGTAAACCGATGAAAATTCACACCCATACCAGGAATCCACACCACTTGTTTTCCCAGTTTGTGTGTTTGTGCATAGATTTCATCCCAATGGTTCATGACCATAAGTAAATCTGTCACAGGAGCAGTCATTTTTTCAGCACTGGACAGCAGAAGCCGTTTTGGAACAGAAGACTGCTGGTCAAATAAGTATCCATGAGAAATACAGGCAATTTTCGGTCGTTTTTTGAGACCGCTTGCAGCCAGACGGACAAAAAAAGAAGCAAGGGATGTATGACAACTGATGAGGTCATAGTGGTTGTCGAGCAGCAGTTGGCGCAGTTCCCTTAGCGCAACAATATTGCGTGGAGAAGTGATACTTTTTTCAAAGGAGATGGGATAGACTGCATCAGCCTCAGCAATTTCCATCTCCCGACCGCCACAGGCTGCATCTACTCCATAGCCCAAACGACGAAATTCTGCCAGATATGGTCGATGAAAATTCAAAATATGAGAATGAGTGGAAGCGACAAAGAGAATACGACCACGCAAGAAAAACCAACTCCTAAGGATTATTTTGTCTCATTATAGCATAGAGAAGAAGGATTCGTCTATGGAAAGGGAAGGGAGTAGAGGAAGGTTTCCCACTTGCACTTTTTGAGAAAACATTTTAAGATAGAAAAGGAGTTACAGTGAGGAGGCAGTTTATGTACTTACAATATAAAGAGAAATGTATGACAGCGGAGGAGGCTGTCAGCCGGGCGGTCCAAAGTGGGGACTGGGTGGACTATGGCTTTGGTGGCGGTTTTCCAGAACTGTTGGACCAGGCGTTGGCAAGCAAAAAGGGAGAATTGACGGACATTAAAATACGAGGGGGACTTGTACTTCAAAAACGAATTGAGGTAGTGGAGCAGGACCCAGAACAGACTACATTCCACTACTACAGCTGGCATATTGGAGACTATGAACGAAAATTACAGAGCAGAGGCTTGTGCCAGTTTATGCCTATGATTTTGCGGCAACTGCCCTATCTCTACCGTGACCATATTCGAGTGGATGTGGCATTCGTGCCTGTGTCCAAACCGGATGAACAGGGTTACTGTGGGTTAGGGATTTCCAATTATGCATGGCGCACGATTTTTGAGGCAGCCAGAACCGTGATTTTTGAAATCAATGAACAACTTCCCACTTTACAGGGTGTGGATGGCTCCCATCGGGTTCACCTCTCAGAGGCAGATTACATTGTGGAGGGGGAGCATAGCCCCCTGCCCATTCGCACCTATAAGGAACCCACAGAGGTGGATTTGAAAATTGCCAAACTGGTAGCGGCAGAAGTACCAGATGGGGCAGTTCTGTCGCTGGGCGTGGGTGGTGTTCCATTTACCATTGCCAAACTGTTGTCAGAGTCCGATGTGAAAGATTTGGGCTGTCACACAGGAACCATCAGTGATGCATTCCTGTCCCTCTACCAGGCTGGCAAGTTGACCAACCAGAGAAAAGAAGTAGATACAGGGTATGCAACATGGAATCTGGCTATGGGCTCACAGGCACTGTATGACTGGATTCAGGCAGAACCCCAGATGTTTAAACCTGCGGATGTGGATTATGTCCATTCTCCAGAGAGGATGGCACAGATGAGCCGTTTTATCAGCATCAATGGAGGGGTACAGCTTGATTTGATGGGGCAGGAGAATGCAGAGTCTGCGGGCAGCCGGCAGCTCTCAGGCACAGGGGGACAACTGGATTTTCTGGAAGGTGCATTCCGTTCTCCAGGCGGAAAAGGGTTTATATGTATCAATTCCGCAAGAACCACAAAAGATGGCAGTTTAAAATCCAATATTGTACCTTACATTCCTGGAGGAAGTACAGTGTCTGCCCCCAGAGGTCTGGTGCAGTATGTGGCAACGGAGTATGGAGTGGTCAAGTTGTCGGGACTCTCTCTACAGGAGCGGGCAGAAGCCATGATTTCCATTGCCCACCCCATGTTTAGAGAGGAATTGACACAGTACGCCAAAGAACATGGATTACAATAAGAAAACGCTGGCGATTGCTTCGCCAGCGTTTTTTAAAATGGGAGAGAAACAATGATAGGAACCAGAATGGGCACTGCAAGAGATAGAATAGCACCAGAGGCAAAAGAGTAAACCGCCATCCGTTCACTGGTGGCGTTGACTACAACAGGCAACACTGTATCCATTGCAGTGGCACCAGGCAGTGCAACTGCCTCTAAATAACCAAATCGTTTAGCTACAAATGGCACTGCTACAATGGAGAACAGTTCATGTAAAATATTGGACAGAAATGCAGTTGCGGATACCGTGAGGGAGTAGGGGACCAGCAGTGTGGGAGCCAGTGTATACCAGCCAAAGCCAGCAGAGGCAGCCACACAATCTTTGATGGAAAGAGGGAGAAACAACCCGACCACAGCAGTCATAGCAAATGTACCAACCATAGCAGCCACAGGAACAATCAGGACACGAAACCCGGCACCACAGATTTGTTGATACAATCCACCTTGCTGTCCCATATCTACACCCACTAAAAAGAGAAGCAGATACAGCCCAAATTGAATGATGGCTTTGCAGTATGGAACTGCGGCATCTGGAAGCACAAAATAACCAAAAAACATCCCAATTACAACGGAACACAGAATGTACAAGGTCAGACTGTGGTCTAAATGGACTGCTTTTTCTTTGTCAGATTCAGAGGTGTTGCTTGTTGAAGTGGTTTCTCCTTGCGCATTCAGTTTTAAAATCCCCCTGCGCAGGAGTGAGACTGCCAAAAGACTGCCTACCATAGAAGCCAGCGTAATGGCAATAGCCTGTACCCCTATGGTACTTAGAGAGGAGACAATTTCTTGGTTGGAACCAAGTTCTGCGCCCAAGGTTGTAATCAAAATCAACAGAGCAATGGTTTGTAATTTGGGTAGATACGGCAGAGAAGGGCAGCGACCTCCTAAAACTGCTCCCAAAGCTACAACACCCAGATAGAGCATGAGCTGAATGAGAGTGGATGAAATTTGTTGCAAAAAAATACCTCCTTATAGGTTGAATAGACAGAACGCCCGCACTGCACAGGCGGTACGGGCGTTCTTTGTTAACATGATTATTTGATTACTTTGCTTTTGACATCCTCAGCAATCAGTTGCTCAAATGCCTCATAGGACATGGCACCCATATCCTCACCAGAGCGCAGACGAAGGGAAACGGTGTTGTTTTCCATATCACGGTCTCCCACCACCAACATATATGGAATTTTGGACAGTTGTGCTTCACGAATTTTCTTTCCAATTTTCTCGTTGCGGTGATCTACTTCCACACGGAAACCAGCTTCATCCAGTTTCGCAGCAACATTGTTACAATAGTCAGCAGCACGGTCTGTGACAGGAAGAATTTTGACCTGTACAGGGGCAAGCCATGCGGGGAAGGCACCTGCAAAATGTTCTGTAATGACACCAATAAACCGCTCAATAGAGCCAAGTACCACACGATGAATCATTACAGGGCGGTGCTTTTGACCATCCTCTCCTACATACTCCAGTTCAAAACGCTCAGGGAGCTGCATATCAAGCTGAATGGTGCCGCACTGCCAAGTACGTCCAAGAGAGTCGGCAAGATGGAAGTCCAGCTTTGGACCATAGAAGGCACCATCACCCTCATTGATGATATATTCCTTGCCCATTTCTTCTACAGCTGCCTTCAAAGTCTCGGTGGCAAATTCCCAGTCCTTAATCTCACCCATGTGGTCCTCAGGCATGGTGGACACCTCAATCTGATAGGAGAGACCAAACACAGAGTAGACCTCATCAAAGAGACGGACCACATTTTTGATTTCTTCTTTCATCTGGTCCCAGGTCATGAAGATATGGGCGTCATCCTGTGTGAAGCAGCGTACACGGAACAGACCATGCAGAGCACCGGACAGCTCATGGCGGTGTACCAGACCCAGCTCACCCACACGCAGAGGCAAATCACGATAAGAATGAGGCTCACTCTTATAGACCAGCATTCCACCGGGGCAGTTCATGGGCTTAATGGCGAAGTCTTCCCCATCAATGACAGTGGTATACATGTTGTTTTTGTAGTGGTCCCAGTGACCGGAACGCTCCCACAGAGCACGGTTGAGCATCATAGGAGTGGTAATTTCCACATAACCATAGCGTTTGTGCACCTGACGCCAGTAGTCAATCAATGTGTTGCGCAGAACCATGCCTTTGGGAAGGAAGAAGGGGAAGCCGGGGCCTTCATCCATCATGGTAAAGAGCCCAAGTTCTTTGCCCAGCTTTCTGTGGTCACGCTTCTTTGCTTCCTCAATGCGCTGCAAGTAGGCATCCAGTTCCTCTTTTTTGGGGAATGCAATGCCATAGATGCGCTGTAAAGTTTCACGGTTGGAGTCACCACGCCAGTATGCGGCATTGCAGGCAGTCAGTTTTAGGGCATTGCCCTTGACACGACCAGTGGAGTCCAGATGAGGACCAGCACACAAGTCTGTAAATTCTCCCTGCTTATAGAAAGAAATGTGGGCATCCTCCGGCAGGTCGTTGATGAGTTCTACCTTGTAGGGCTCTCCCTTTTCCTCCATAAAGGCAATGGCCTCTGCCCTTGGCAGCTCAAACCGTTCCAGTTTCAGTTTCTCTTTGCAGATTTTGCGCATTTCTGCCTCAATTTGCTCCAAAATTTCGGGGGTAAAGGGGAAGGGGGAGTCCATATCATAGTAGAACCCCTCCTCAATAGAGGGACCAATGGCAAGCTTTACTTCAGGGAACAGACGCTTGACTGCCTGTGCTAAAATATGGGAGCAGGTGTGCCAATAGGTTTTGCGGTATTCTGGATTTTCAAAGCTAAATTGCTGATTGATTTCTTCAGACATAGTCATATTCCTCCATATCATGATTAAGGTAAAAATTGGGGTAAAACAAAACGCCTCACCCCGGTTTGGACCAGGGGTGAGGCGTAACAGTCATTGCGCTCCACGGTTCCACCCTGCTTACAGTACAACATATACTGTCGCTTGTGACCGCTGTAACGGGCGAATCCCGTTCTGGTTATGTCCCAGACAGCTCAGGAGTGGTACTACCATCAAAGTTACGCAGAACACTTGCAGCAGATGTGTTCCTCTCTGGGCGACTTTAATAGCTGCGTCTCCTTCTCAGCCATGTTCATGGCTACTATATCACTGCCTATCTGAAATGTCAAGGGGCAAGAGAGGGGATGAGGGCATCTCTTAACTGGGTTGGCTGGCAGAAGGGGGCAGGGGATGTTTTTGTAATGTAGGTATACGCCTCCTGCCAATCCTGTAATTGGTAGTTTTCGGGAGAGATGGATTGCAGTGCAGATACAACAGAGGAGCGATAGTTGTCATCATGAAGGTCAGAGAGATAGATCAGATTTGCATTGTCTGCAATGACGTCCAATAAATGGTTCATAACAATACCAGTCCATTTCAAATTTTGTGTCACATTTTCAATTATAAACCATAAAAAACCTATGTCAAGTGTAGAAATAAACTTTTGAATTATGTCTTGCGTCTTTATTCCAATTCACAATAGAGAGAGGCGTGATGGAACAGGAGGCGAAGATAAATGGCGATTGACTATCAGGAAGTGGGTCATAGAATGGCGATACGAAGAAAGCAGTTGGGACTGCGACAGGTGGAAGTGTGTGAGCGGTGTGGGATTAACAGCAATTATCTGTCCAACATAGAACGGGCGGTTTCCATTCCCAGTTTGGAAGTGTTTATGAGGATTTGTGCTGCACTGGAGACAACCCCAGACCTGCTTCTCTTAGGAACCGCTTCCAGAGGGGATGATGGTTTGAGACAGGAGGTAGCCCAACAAGTAAAAGGGCTGGATAAACAGCAGTTAGCACTTGCAAAAAGCTTTCTAACTTGGTTAATGGAACAGAAATTTTAATTCAAATTTCATTGTGCTGGATAGGGGGAACGGTTATAATAGAAAGTGATAAATGGAATGAATAGGAGGGCAAGAAGATGCAAGAACATCCAGTACAATTTCATATTCAATGTTCCCAGGGAGAAGTGGGACACTATTGTATTTTGCCGGGAGACCCTGGACGATGTGAAGCCATTGCAAGCTATTTTCATGCTCCTGTTCACATTCAAACAAATCGTGAATATGTGACCTATACAGGGGAGCTTTGTGGAGAAAAGGTCAGTGTGGTTTCCACAGGAATTGGAGGTCCATCGGCTGCCATTGCAATGGAAGAATTGTGTCATTTGGGAGCGCACACTTTTATACGGGTAGGTACCTGTGGAGGCATTAAATTGGAGGTACAAAGTGATGATATTGTCATTGCAACCGGTGCAGTGCGCATGGAAGGAACCAGTCGAGAGTATGCTCCCATTGAATTTCCAGCTGTTTCTGATTTTGCAGTCACCTGTGCACTGACACAGGCAGCGCAGAACTTGAGAAAGACTTGGCACACTGGAGTGGTGCAGAGCAAAGATTCCTTTTATGGGCAGCATTCTCCTGACAGCATGCCGGTTTCCTATGAGTTAAAACAAAAATGGGAGGCGTGGAAAAAACTGGGCGTGTTGGCAAGTGAGATGGAATCGGCAGCCCTCTTTACGGTTGCCGCAGCAAGACAGGTTCGCTGTGGAGCTGTTTTTCATGTCATCTGGAATCAGGAGAGAGAATTGGCTGGATTGGACCAAAAGGAGTCCCATGACACTTCTGCTGCCATTCAGGTGGGTGTAGAGGCATTGAAGCTGCTCATTGCCAGCGATCAGAAAAAATAAATTTTTCTGGGATGTAAGATTCATCCTTGAAAGGTTACAATGAAAATGGTATGCTATACAATATCAAAGTATGCAATCCGTCAGGAGATGAATCAATATGGATAATAAAATAGATTTTCAGCAGGCAGCCCAAAAGTTAAAGGACAAGCAGTCCAAAGAGCAGTGGAGCATCCTGTTTAAAGCCCTAAAAGATATGATTTCCTTGCAGCCCTGGCAGTATATGAAGCCAGCAGATACATTGGCATATATTCCACAGGGGGAGATGCGCACGGTATTTTTTCAATGTGAACAACAGGAAGATGAGATTTTGTTGCAAATCTATCCTACAGAGTACGCATTTGGGACAGAACTTGGGGCATCTAAGGGAGAGAAAGAGGTAAAAAGGCAGCAGATTGAACGGGACTGCATTACCATTGTTTTGACAGAAAAGGAACGGCTCTCCAAAGAAATGCGGGAAAAGATGAAAAAACATGGTGTTTCCTACCCTAAAAAGATGTGGCCTGTTCTGTATCGAAAGAGATATGGCTATCCCATTGCACTGCTGGAGGAGGATGAAATTCTGTTCTTAATCCACAGTCTGGGGCATTTTATGATGGAAATTCAACTGATTCAGAGCAAATACGATACCGTTGGCTTTGAGCAGGGGAAAATGATGCTGCGCTTTTTTGATGCAAAACAGGGTTTATGGGTCAATGCAGCAGTACCACGTTCACTTCCCAATGTAGAGAAGAATGTGTTGCAGATTCATGAGGACTCAGCTATTTTCAAAAGATTGCAAACGGTGCCTTCCAGTGAAACCATCAAAAAGGTGGAATTTGACTTTGGCTGGGAGACAGTGGTAACCCAGCGGAATATCCGAGAGGTGCCTTGCTTCCATGCCGTTGTGACCTTGACAGACCGAGATACAGAAGAAGCCCTCTGTACCTATGCCTGTGCCCCAGATGAGTTGGTGGACTGTGCCATTTCTGCATGGTGTGAATTGATTCAAAAGCACGGAAAACCGGAGGTGCTCTATATTTCTCGTGCCAGAAGCCATCAAATTTTTGCAGACTTTGCAGAGAAACTAGGAATTAAGATGAAACGCGTGAAAAAGCTGCCTGGAGCAGAGCGGGTACTGAAAGCACAGGAAACCGTGTAAAAGACAAAAAACAGGAGTGTTCTTGAGAAAGGACACTCCTGTTTTTTTATACCTGTTTCCACTGCTTTGGGTACTGGTTCAAAACTTTACATCCATCTTTTGTTACTAAGACCAAATCTTCAATGCGTACACCCATTTCGTTGGGAAGGTATACACCAGGCTCTATGGAGAAAATTTGCCCTTCTTTGATTGGGTCAGTATTGTTGCCGCTCACATCCCCTGTTTCATGACATTCCATACCAATAAAATGCCCCAGACGATGAGTAAAGTTGGTACCATAACCAGCATTTGCAATGTGTTCCCGTGCAGCCATGTCCACATCGCAAAAACGGACACCAGGGCGAATCACAGCTTCAGCACGTTCATTTGCTTCTCGCACTAAGTTGTGAATTGACATATGCGTAGGGGAGGGAGTGCCACAAAAAAAGGTGCGTGTCATGTCGGAACAATAGCCCTGCCAGACACATCCCATATCAATAACCACACAATCGCCATGATGGAGCACAGTACCATCTGGCTGGTGATGTGGGTCGGAGGCGTTGGCTCCAAAGGAAACAATGGGGTCAAATGAAGTACCAGATGCACCAAGGCGCAAAAACTCAGAGCGAATAAAATCGGCAGTTTCCAGTTCTGTGACACCCTGATGTAAAAACTGCTCCACCGCTGCCATACAGGTGTCATTCAGATGAGATGCCTCAATCATATGAACCTGTTCTTTCAGGTCTTTACACCCTCTAACTGTGTTGACACAGCGGCTGGTCAGCTGAAATTGGCTGTTGGGACAAAGTTTCATAAGGGGAAGCAGAAATCTGGCTGACCAGCAATCGTCAATACCTATAGGGAGAGTGGAGTCAAGATGTTGGGCAATGGCTGCAATTCCATCGTCACAGTCATTGAGCCACACTTCATTGAGCTGTGTAGATGGTACAGTAAACAGATGATTTAAAATCAATGCATGTTGCCCATCTGTACGCAGAATCAATGCATAAAGCCGTTCCATAGGCTGCACATCTATCCCTGTCAGATAGCGAATGGAAGAGGGAGATGACACAATCATCTGAGTGATACCAGCTTTGGAAAGTTCAGATAACACACGTTGAATACGGTTAGAGTCCATAGAATCACTTCCAGTTTTTATAGAGTCACCTTATTTTACTACGAGATTCTAAAATGTACAAGTTGTCACCATTTTTGAATAAGGGGGAGAGAGCCAGAATACAGTAAAATGGGAGGTGTTATGGGATGGTTTCACCAATCTTACACCTGATGATGCAGGGGTTGTTCTTGACCTTACGACTTTCTGGAGACAGTCGTTCCTTTCCTCGAACACTGAAGGCACAAGAGGAGCAGGACTATTTGGAGCGATTAGCACAGGGAGATTTAGAGGCAAGAAATAAGCTGATTGAACATAATTTACGGCTGGTTGCCCATATTGCGAAGAAATATTATGCACAGACAGGGGATCAGGAGGATTTGATTTCCATTGGAACCATTGGGTTAATTAAGGGAATCTCCACATTTAAGCCAGATAAAAGTGTGCGACTTGCCACCTATGCGGCCCGCTGTATTGAAAACGAAATTTTGATGTATTTTCGAGCGCAAAAAAAGAGGCAGGGGGAAGTATCGTTAACAGACACACTGGAGACAGGGGGAGATGGAAACTCCCTTTCTCTGCTTGATACGCTGGCGGTAGATGACAATATGTTAGAAGAACTGGATATGAAAGATGCCTGTCAGCAGGTGCGCAGATGTATCAAAGCAAATTTGACAGAGCGGGAACAAATGATTATTTGCCTCAGATATGGATTAAATCATGGAAAACCCAAAACCCAGAGGGAGGTGGCTAAACAGTGTCAAATCAGCCGCTCCTATGTGTCCAGAATTGAAAAACGGGCTTTGGAAAAACTGTCTGATGCAATGAAAGAGTGGAAACCCTAAACACAAAATGAGACTGAAAGAACCTATTTCTTGCAAATAATTCAAAATTCGTTCACAAATTGCCAATAGAACGCAGTCTAAAAAATCTTTTTGCAATCTTAATAAAAATAATATTGCATTTTTGCGCAATATCAACTATAATCAACTCATACTAAATTTCCCCTACGCATATCATTTAGAACTGGAGGAATTTGAAATGATGAAAAAGAAACTGGCTTTTGTAATGGCAATGGCTCTTTCCGCTGGTCTGGTGCTCCCCGGATGTACCAGTGGAACAGGTACAACTTCCAGCACTGGCAGTACAACCAGTGGAGATGCTAGTTCCACTGGCACCACATCTTCCAGCACCGCTCAGGGCAGCACGGTCACTGGCGGTAAGGAAGGCGGCACAAGCCTGACCTTTACCACCGGCGGTGATCAGGGCACTTACTATGGCTTTGGTGGTGTTCTGGCTCAGAAAGTGGGCGAGGCAACCAGCACCAAGATTACTGCTATCACCTCTGGCGGTTCTCAGGCAAACATTGAGGCTCTGGACTTGGGCGATGCTCAGCTCGGCTTTGTGCAGACCGACGTAGGTGCCTATGGTTATGAGGGAACCCGTCTCTTTGAGGAGTATGGAGCCATTGACAACTACTCCACAGTGGCAAACTTGTACATGGAGCAGGTTCAGATTGTAACACTAGACCCCAACATCAAGAGCGTTGCTGATCTGGCTGGAAAGAATGTTTCTGTTGGTGCAGCCGGCTCCGGTGTGTATTACAATGCAGTTGATATTTTGGGTGCCTATGGTCTGGATGTAGAAGCTGATATCAACCCTACCTATCAGGACTTTGGCAACAGTGTTGAGTCCCTGCAGGACGGCAAAATTGATGCCGCTTTCGTGGTAGCTGGTGCTCCTACCACTGCTGTTACCTCTCTTGCTACCACAAAGGATGTGTATCTGGTCAGCTTGGATCAGGAACATATTGATGCCCTGATGGCAGAGTCCCCCTACTACAGTGCCAACACCATTTCCAAGGATGTCTATGGTACTCCTGAAGATGTAACCACCGTGGCTGTGGGTGCTGTTGTCATTGCCCGTGATGATGTATCCAACGAGGATGTATACAACTTCATGTTTGGCGTATTTGAAAATATTGACAGCATCACTGCTGCACATGCCAAGGGTGCTGAACTGGATCTGGAGTTTGCTGCTTCCTATGGTGCAGTTCCCTATCATCCCGGTGCTGCTGAGTACTATGCTGAGAAGGGAATTGAAGTTCCTACCAAGTAATCGTTCTTGCTATGTCAAACAATGTGGGCTGTGGCGTATACCGCAGCCCATTCTAATAAGTATGACACACTTGTGAAACAGAGACATGAGCATAAATGGCAAGACTGCTGATGTGTGTTCTGTACAAGAGAATGTGTCAAGGGATGTAGAAAGGAGAGTATGGTATGGGTTTCGATGAAAAGGATAAGAACACCATGCAGGCAGAAGTGGACACCTCTGTTGGCACAGCGGCTGATGTAGAGGAGGTCATGAAAAAATATGACCGTGAGTCCAATACCCGTGTGTGGGAAGGTACACCAAAACAGATTATCCGCCTGATTTGTGTTGCATTTTCCATCTATTGTATTTATGTGACCCTGTTCAGTACTGCAATGCCTGAAGTACGTCTGAACATGTTTTTAGGGACCATTCTTATTTTGGGTTATTTGAACTACCCAATGAGAAAAGGCAAAGTAAAAGTAAATTCCCTGCCCTGGTATGATATTGTACTTATGGTAGTAGGTGCAGTTCCCTTTTTCTATTTTGCAGCCAATGCACAGGATATCATTAAACTGGCCACCCGTGTGACTCAGAATCCTGTTATGGTTGTGATTGCAGTGGTTGCCATTCTGTCCATGATGGAATTGTGCCGTCGCTGTGTAGGTATTCCGATTCTGTGTGTGGTTGGAGCCTTGCTTGTATACACATTTATGAATGTGCGTTTTGGCAAGGTAATTTATGACCTGTTCTATACAAGTACAGGTCTGATGAATACCCCCATCAACGTATGTGCAAAGTACATTGTGGTCTTCATCATCTTTGGTGCATTTTTGGAGCGGACAGGCATCTCTGCCTTCTTTATCAATCTGGCAAATTCTCTTGCAGGTGCTTCTGCTGGTGGTCCTGCTAAGGTTGCTGTTATTTCCTCTGCACTGTGTGGTATGGTGTCTGGTTCCTCCGTAGGTAACACAGTTACCACCGGTTCTGTCACCATTCCTATGATGAAAAAGACAGGCTATAAGGCTGAGTTTGCCGGTGCAGTTGAGGCATCTGCCTCCACTGGTGGTCAGATTATGCCCCCTATTATGGGTGCAGCTGCCTTTTTGATGGCAGAGTATATGGGTGTTCCCTATTCTCAGGTGGCTTTGAAAGCCATTTTGCCTGCAATTCTGTATTTTACAGGTATTTACATTGCGGTTCATTTAGAGGCGCAAAAGCTGGGCTTAAAGGGAATTCCCCGTGAAGAACTGCCCAAAATGCGGGAATTGCTGCCCAAGGTCTACTTATTGTTGCCTCTGATTATTCTGGTGGTGATGGTTTCTACCAATATGTATACCATGCAGTTTGCTGCTACCATTGCCATTGGTATTACTATTTTAGTCGGAATTGTCAACAAGGATGACCGAATCAGCATTCAGAAAATCATTGATGCACTGGAAGCAGGTGCAAAGGGTACCATTACGGTTGCTGTTGCCTGTGCTATGGCTGGTCTGGTTGCTGGATGTATCACCTCCACTGGTCTTGCCTCTAAACTGATTACTGGTATTGTTGCCATTTCCGGTGGTCAAGCCATTGTTGCACTGTTTTTAACCATGCTTTGCTGTATTGTACTTGGTATGGGTGTTCCCACCACTGCCAACTACTGCATTATGGCTTCCACCTGTGCCCCCATTTTGATTAGCCCAGAAATTGGCATTCCTGTGGTAGCTGCCCATTTCTTTGTATTCTACTTTGGTATTGTGGCAGATATTACCCCACCTGTTGCACTGGCAGCTTATGCCGGTTCTGCCATTGCAAAGGCACCACCTATGAAAACTGCGTTCAATGCCACCCGTCTTGCCATTGCGGCATTTATTGTTCCATACATTTTTGCATTCAGCCCTGCCATGCTGTTTGAGGGTGTGAGCAATCCCCTACAGGTGATTCAGATTTGCGTAACCTCTCTGTTTGGTATTTTTGGCATTGCTGCTGCATTGAACGGGTTCCTGTATCGCAACTTAAATGTAGTGTTCCGTATTTTGTTGGTTGCTGGTGGTCTGTGTATGCTGCATCCAGAACCAATTTCCGATGTGATTGGTGTTGTGGTTGTGAGTGGCATTTGTGTGCTGCAATATACGACCGCAAAGAAAGAAAAAGCGACTGTTTAATTAAGGAACAGTAAGCTACTCTAACAAAAAGGGGAGAGTTCCAAAATTGGAACTCTCCCCCTTCTTTTGTGTTAGTTTATTGAATGGCATCTGAAACCAGACTGGCAATGAATTGACGAGCCACTCTGGGGGTGCGACCAGCATGGCGGATTTCCCACTCCATCGCTTTGGCGTGGAGTAATTCTGGTTCCATGACAATGTGGAATAAACTGGCTAAATGGTCAATGAGAGACAGGTATTCTTTTTTATTCATGGTCATATAGGGAATACGCAGTCCGAACCGTTCAGCCAATGCAGTTTTTTCTGCAATAGTCTCAAAGGCATCCACTTCATCTGTGCCACGGTCACTGAAATTCTGGCGCACCAGATGGCGGCGATTGGATGTGGCATAGATGGCAACATTGGCAGGGCGTTTTTCCAGACCACCTTCCAAAATGGTTTTGAGAGAGGAATAGGTTAAATCGTCTTCATCAAAAGCCAGGTCATCAATGAACAGAATAAATTTCTGCCGTTTTCCAGCCAGAGAACGGATGAGCTGAGGCATGCCCACTAAATTTTCTTTTTGAATTTCAATCAGGCGTAAATCTTCCATACCAGAGAGATAGAGCATGGATTTCACAGTAGCAGATTTTCCAGTGCCGCCATCACCAAACAGCAAAACATTGTTGGCGGTGTGACCAGCTATCAGGAGTTTGGTGTTTTCCAATACCTGTTGACGTTGATGGTCATATCCCAAAAGCTCGATGGGTTTTGGGCAGTCTGGGTCAGTCACTGGTACAAGAATCCCATTTTCCCATAGGAAAGTGCGGTATTGAGCATATTGACCGCACCCCTTTTTTCCATAGAATTGTATCAGATCAGACACGGTAAAGGGAACTGTATGCTCCCATTTGGGTAGTGTGTCCACCAAAAGGGAATGCTCAAGGGGAAGAAGGGATTGGATGGTCAGTAAATAGGTTTCAGCAGGTGTGGAAGCCAGCTGAATGAGTAACTCCAGTTCCCTGTGTGCTGCCTGTTCTAAAGTAGTATTTTTTTCGTTGTGTTCCACCATACGCCCATAAGGGGACTCTGTGTAGCGCAGATAATCCCAAAGCCAACTGCCAAGACTGGTATAGTGATTGGAATAAAGCTGGTAAAATAGTTGGGTATAGCTGTCTAATGCCCTCATCCCAGCTTTTTGGTTGCAGGCAGACAATAGTTGACATACTAAAGTCAGTTCTTTTGTATCTAAAATGGGATGATAGGCGGAAATACTGCGCAGAGAAAGTTCTAAAAAAGACAATTCCATAGTTTGATACCCTCGCAAAAACTGTTTTTTGTCATTGTAATCACTTCTTATCGCCTTGTCAACTGATTGGGTCTATGATAAAATGTCGTGACCTAAATCAAGAGACTATTTTCAAATTATGGAGGACATCAATGGTATCCATTGGAGGAATTGAGATTAAAAACCCACTGGCATTGGGACCAATGGCAGGTGTAACAGATGTAGCGTTTCGCACCATTTGCAGAGAACAGGGGGCAGGATTGACCTGTACAGAAATGGTCAGTGCAAAAGCACTGTGTTATCAAGATAAAAAATCCATACCGCTTCTACAACTGGGAGAAGGAGAGCACCCAGCAGCGGCACAGATTTTTGGCAGTGACCCAGTGTGTATGCAGGAGGCGGCTGCGATTGCCCATGAAATATCTGGTGCTGATTTCATTGACATCAATATGGGGTGCCCGGTGCCAAAGGTAGCAAATTCGGGAGATGGTTCCGGTTTGATGAGAGACCCTGAGAAGGCGGTAAAAGTGGCAGAGGCGGTCATCCGTGGTGCAGGCTGCCCAGTTACTGTGAAATTTCGTCTGGGATGGGATAAAGGCTCTATCAACTGTGTAGAGTTTGCAAAGGCAATGGAAGCAGCAGGAGTGGCAGCAGTGGCAGTCCATGGAAGAACCAGAAAACAGATGTATGCTGGAACAGCCAACTGGGATTGGATTCGTGAAGTGAAAAAGGCGGTTCATATTCCGGTTATTGCCAATGGAGATATTTTTAAACCTACCGATGCACAGCGCATTTTAAACTATACTGGTGCAGATATTGCTATGATTGGTAGAGGTATTTTTGGAAATCCATGGCTGTTTGCCCAGTGTAAAGCGGTGCTGGAGGGAAGGGAGATTCCACCTCTGCCATCCCTTGCCCAGCGATGTGATACAGCAGTACGGCAGTTTGAACTGGCGGCTGCCAATAAGGGAGAAAAAATCGCCTGTCTGGAGGCACGCAGACACTACGCATGGTATTTGAAGGGTGTGCCTCATGCGGGATACTACAAAGAACAAATTGTCAAAATTACCACCTTAGAAGATGTATATCAGGTCACGAAGGGAATTAAACGGGATTTGTGTGACCAGTGACAGAAACAGGGGGGAGAATGTAGATGACAGAACAGGAGCTGGTGGAGCGGGCAAAGGCAGGAGATGAGGAAGCATTTGCCCAGTTGCTTGAGAGCCAGCAAAATCGAGTTTATACTTTGATGCTCCGTATGACAAGAAATCCAGAGGACGCTTTGGATTTAAGTCAGGAAGCGTTCATAAAGGCGTGGCGGTCCTTGCAGCAATTTCAGGGAAACAGCAGTTTTTCTACATGGATGTACCGCCTTGCAAACAATATATGTATTGATTTTTTACGCAAGCAAAAAAGACAAAGGGAACATGGAGCCTCCGTTTCTTTCGATGACGACCAGACGTTTATACAGGAACCAGTTGCTCCAGATGCTGACCCACATCACCAGATAGAACAAAAAGAGGTGCGCAAAGCGGTAGAACAGGAATTACAGTCACTGCCTGAACATTATAGACAGGTGTTGGTGATGCGGGAATTGTCTGGGTTTTCCTACCAGGAAATTAGTGATATTTTGGGAATTGATTTGGGGACTGTGAAATCAAGAATTGCAAGAGCCAGACTGACCATGCAAAAGAATTTGACAGGGAACCTTTTTGAAGGATTTTCGTCTAAGAAGAAGAACTCCAAGGGGAGGTGACTGGGATGAGACCTTGTCAAGAGAGGGAGGAACAGATTTGTCTGGCGATAGATGGTGCATTGTCGGAAAACGATGAGAAAGAATTGATGGAGCACCTGAACCACTGCCATGAATGTCGAGTACTTTATGAGGCATTGATGGACACACAGAAAGAATTGCGTGAACTGGGAGAAATATCTGCCCCAGAACAACTAAAGACGTCTGTTATGACACAGATTAGACAGGAAAAAAAGAAAAAAATCTCCCTGACATACCACCAAATTCGAAATATTGGAGCAGGGCTTGCTGCTTGTATGATTTTGTGTTTTGGATTGTATCAACAGATGGAGCAGACAACAGAGGGAGACAGCACCACAGTCACAAATTCTGTTGCATCTGGTATGGAGAGAAAGGCAATACCAGACGATGTATCTGGAGCAGGGGTAGCCACATTTGCTGTCCCAGAACAGCAGACTGTGTTGCGCATTGCACATATGCCAGAGGCTGGTATGGAGATGCTTTCTGGGTTAGAATGGGAACAGGATGCTGAGGGATGGACAATATGCACCATTACATCAGAACAGATGACGCAGCTGTGTGAAATTTTGGAGTGTGAAGGGACGGATGCAGACCTCCCCACGCCACCCTATTCTGAATCTTGTATGGTCATGTGGCAAACGACATAAGCAGTTTGGTTGGATTCCAGAGAATTTTCTGGAATCCTAATTTTTTTGTAAAGTTTGTTAAAAGCAAAACGAATCTATAAAATGGTCACTTTACACAAAAAAATGTGATAAAATCTGTGAAATACCGATGGGGACACGGAGATACGACCAAAAAAACAGTTGCCAGAATGAATATTATACGTTATAATAAACAATAGATTGAACCGTATGCCAAGTTTCTTCACCTGTGCATATGTGTCACAGATGTCAAAATATAAGGAGTGGAATCAACAATGAGCTATTCTGTACAAAACATCCGTAATGTCTGTCTGTTGGGACACGGTGGTAGCGGTAAGACCGCACTGGCAGAGAGTTTGCTCTATATGACTGGTGCAATCGACCGTATGGGAAAGTCTGCGGACGGAAATACTGTCTGTGACTATGACCCAGAGGAGATTAAGCGTCAAATTTCCATCTCCACCTCTGTGGCTCCAGTGGAATATAAGGGTTGTAAAATCAACATTTTGGATACTCCGGGTGGCTTCGATTTTTCTGGTGAAGTCATGGAAGCCCTGACTGTTGCGGATGCAGCCATCATTGTCTGTTCTGCCAAAGATGGCATCAGTGTTGGTTTGGAGAAGGCATGGAAATATTGTGAGGAGCGTGACATGCCCCGTTTTGTCTATATCTCTAAGACTGACGAGGACCACTCCGACTATAACGCCACTTTTGAGGCACTGCGTGAGCGGTTCGGCAACAAGATTGCCCCTCTGGTAGTGCCCATTTGGGATGACAATAAAAAAGTCATTGGCATCATTGACGTTTTGAATAAACGTGCCTATGAAATGCGTGATGGCAAGCGTGTAGAAATTGAGATTCCAGAGGGGAAAAATGAGGTTGTCACAGAGTTTAATGATGCTTTGAAGGAGTCTGTGGCAGAGACCAGTGAAGAGTTTATGGACAAATTCTTTGCCGGTGAAGATTTCTCCTATGTGGAGATGATTCAGGGACTGCGTCAGGGTGTCCGTGAGCTGTCCCTGTTCCCAGTGTTGTGTGGTTCTGCTCTGAGTACCATGGGTTCTCTGATGCTGATGGACTCCATTGCAGAGCTGCTGCCCAATCCTGCGGAAGGAAATATGCGGAAAGGTACTGCACCCGATGGCACCAAAGAGGAATTTGCTGTGGCTCCCGGTGGTGTACCCTGTGCCTTTGTGTTTAAAACTGTTTCTGACCAGTATGGAAAATATTCTTACATCAAGGTTCTCTCTGGTAATGTGACTTCTGATATGACATTGGTGGACGCACGCACTGGCAGCAGTGAAAAGCTGGGTCGTTTGTACATTATGCGTGGCAAGAAGGCAGAGGAAGTCAAAGAGTTGTCTTGTGGTGACATTGGTGCTATCGGCAAGATGGAAAAGGTAAAGACAGGGGATACTCTGTGTGATGCCCGTAAGGTCATTACATTAGCACCCATTCCATTTGCAGAGCCAAACTATTCCGTAGCCATTGCACCTAAGACAAGAGGACAGGAGGACAAGGTAGCTCAGGGTCTGCACCGTTTGAACGAGGAGGACCCCAGCTTCACAGTGGTCAACAATGCAGAGACACATCAGATGGTGCTGTATGCCGCTGGTGATATTCAGGTTGATGTTCTGGTTTCCAAGCTCAAAAACCGTTTCAATGTGGATGTAGAGCTAAAAACTCCCCGTGTTCCCTATCGTGAGAAAATCCGTAAGACCGTTTCTAAGCAGGGTCGTCACAAGAAGCAGACGGGCGGTTCTGGTCAATTTGGTGATGTGTGGATTCGCTTTGAGCCAAACTTTGACGAAGAAGAAATGGTATTTGCAGAGGAAGTGTTCGGTGGTTCTGTGCCCAAGAACTACTTCCCAGCTGTGGAGAAGGGACTGCGTGAAGCATGTGTCCATGGTCCATTGGCTGGCTATCCTGTGGTCAACCTGAAGGCTGTTCTCTATGATGGAAGCTATCACCCTGTTGACTCCTCTGAAATTGCATTTAAGACAGCAGCACAACTAGCTTACAAGGCAGCCATGCCTGAGGGCAACCCTGTACTGTTGGAGCCTGTGGGTGAACTGAAAGTAACTGTACCTGACAGCTATATGGGCGATGTCATTGGAGACTTGAATAAACGCCGTGGTCGTGTCATGGGCATGAATCCAACTCCAACAGGGGAGCAGGTCATTGAGGCAGAAGTTCCTATGGCAGAAATGACTTCCTATGCCATCGACCTGCGTGCTATGACCCAAAGCCGTGGTTCCTTTACCTTCCACTTTGTCCGCTATGAAGATTGTCCTCCTGCTGCACAGGCAAAGGCAATCGAAGCTGCGAAGGCAATGGCAGAGGAATAATACAAAATGCCTCAGATACCTAGTTGGTATCTGAGGCATTTTTCCACATAATTGCGGTATTATGTGGATGAAACTTTGCGGATGATGCCCATAGGGGTACACTCGTCAGACTGCCCAAGGGGATTGTCCCCCAGAATTTGTGCAATCAAGTCCATAGATGGGGATGGCTCAGAGAAACCTAAAATGTTTGCTCCCAAGTCGTTGATATCCACAATGGCAACTGGATGCCCAAGGGAGCGGGCAAGTTTTTTAGAGGTTTCCATTGGCTGGGCTGGTGTCAGTACAACATAGTGGTCATAGGGGGGAATGGTACCTTCTGTGGGACCGTCAATGCCTCTGGCTTTGGGACCTGCCACAATATAAAACCAACCCCGTTTTCCCAACAGTTTTCCAATGACACTGCAAAAAGCAGCAAACAAAATACGCAGGGTGCCACACTCCTGAAGTGCCATTTCCATGGTTTCAGGAATACCAAGCCCAATGCCAGCGGGGGTTTTGGTCACATACTTACTCAATTTCACTGCCAGTGGACGGGGTCTAATATCCTCCATTGGAATGGCACGGTTTTGGGTACATGCCACAGCTTTTTCAGAGATAAAAAGAATATCACCCGGCTGCATCTGTTCTTTGGCATAGGTAGAAATCACATCTTCCATCTTGTCTTGATTGGTAATCAGATGTGTTTTAATAGGGATTCTTTGATATGAAACTCCATTTACCTCACGAATCAGCTGTTTACCGGGATTTGCACTGAATTTGGTTTCTTCACTCATAACAGGTCTACTCCTCACTTGTTTGTTTATGTTATATCCAAAATATACAAGTTTATAATGGAAATGCTCAATCCTCAAGTTCTTCAGGCAGTGGACGGCGACGATGTTCCATAGGACCCCATGCAGGGAGAGGGAGCCGCTGCATGGCACCAAAAGCCCGTTCCTTCAGATGAGGGTAACGACCATTCAACTCATAAATCAGTTCTTTGATTTCCTGCCGTTTGGTATTCCCGTTAGCTGGGCAAGGGTTGTGTACCACTGGAAGATTTAATTTTTGTACTGTATGTTGCACCAATGTCTCCCCACAGTAGAGCAGAGGACGAATTTGAGTAATTTCTGTGCGGTCCAACCATGTGACCGGCTGGAAACAGGAAAGCCGTCCCTCAAAAATCAGCGACATAAAGAAGGTTTCTATGGCATCATCATAGTGATGACCCAATGCAATTTTGTGGATTCCACGCTCCTGCATGGCGTTGTGCAATGCCCCACGACGCATTTTTGCACACATGGAGCATGGATTTGTTTCTTTGCGTATATCAAAGATAATGTGGTGAATTTCGCTGGGTAAAATAGTGTATGGCACATTCAATTCCTGACAGTAGGCAGAAACCTGAGAAAAATCCATACCAGACATCCCATCAGCATGTCCCATATCTAAGGTAATAGCCTCTAATTGAAAGGGAATGGGATAAAAATCACGCAGTTTTGCAAGTGCAGTAAGCAGCAAGAGAGAATCCTTACCACCAGAAACACCAACCGCTATGCGGTCATTTTCCTGAATCATCTCATAGTCCTCTACACAGCGGCGGACACGGGATAGGATGCGATTCATAACTTCCTCCTTGAAGTAAAAGTAAAATAGAAAAAGAGAATACAAGAGAAAATAAGAGTATATCTTCAAAAATAAAAGATAGTGTTATGTAAATGAAAATCATAGAAAAATGCGGTTGACAGTTTTCAGTGCAACTACTATAATACAAAATGCTCCGCTTGTACAGTGGAGCACATGATTTTATTTCAATTCCGTTTATTTTTGATACCAAATAAAAAATGGAGGTTAGCCCTATGTCCACATTTATGGCAAACAAGGGGACCATTGAGCGCAAGTGGTACGTACTTGACGCAGCCAATAAGCCCCTCGGAAAGACCGCAGCAACCGCAGCAACTCTGCTGCGCGGCAAACATAAGCCCGACTACACTCCCCATGCAGATTGTGGTGATTTTGTCATTATCATTAATGCAGATAAGGCAATTCTCACCGGAAAGAAGCTGGACCAGAAGTATTATCGCCGTCATTCCGGCTGGGTTGGTGGTCTGAAGGAGATTCAGTACCGCACCCTGATGAATGAGCGTCCAGAGCTGGCAATGCAGCTTGCAGTAAAGGGAATGATGCCCAAGAACATCATCACCAAGGACTCCCTGAGCCGTCTGAGAATTTACCGTGGCGGTGAGCATGAGCATGCAGCCCAGAAGCCCGAGCTGTGGGAAAAGTAATTGAGGAGGTAGACGAGAATGTATAAGAGCAAGAAGCCTTATTTCTATGGAACTGGCCGTCGGAAGTCCTCCGTGGCTCGTGTACACGTATTTGAGAATGGCACAGGTGCCATTACCATCAACGGTCGTGATATTGATGACTACTTTGGACTGGACACTCTGAAGCTGATTGTACGTCAGCCTCTGGAGACTACCGGTCTGACTGGCAAGGTTGACATTGTGGCAACTGTCACTGGCGGCGGTGTGACTGGACAGGCTGGTGCCATCCGTCATGGTATTGCCCGTGCCCTGCTGCTGGTCAACGAGGAATACCGTCCTGCCCTGAAGGCTGCCGGCTTCCTGACCCGTGACCCTCGTATGAAGGAGCGCAAGAAGTACGGTCTGAAGGCAGCCCGTCGTGCACCTCAGTTCTCCAAGAGATAATGTGCAAATCCCCATCCCTGCCTGTTGCCCAGGCAGGGATTTTTTATCATGACACAATACATATGGTAAATTTTTAGTAGGAACGGAAAACAAAATGCTCTATATTCTCTTTTCTAACCTAGAAAATAATATTTTATCAGCGCAAAAAATGTGGTAAAATAAAAAGGATTTACAGTACACAAAAACAATTTGTATGAAATACAGTTATGGCGAAAAAAGGTGGGATTGTGTTGGTGTGGAAAGGCAAGCGTATCACGCCAGCCCAAATTATTCTATTGGGCTTTCTTTGTATTATTCTGTTAGGAACCGTTCTGTTAATGTTACCATTTTCTACGAAAAACTGGGGTGGTGCCCCCTTTCTGGATGCACTCTTTACTGCTACCTCTGCCACCTGCGTCACCGGTCTGGTGCTGCATGATACCATGCAATATTGGTCTGAATTTGGTCAGTTGGTGATTCTATTGCTGATTCAAATTGGTGGCATGGGTGTAGTAACCATGGCCATTGCCATTACTCTGTTTGCTGGTCGCAAAATTGGATTGAAACAGCGGTGGGTGATGCAAGAATCCATTTCTGCTCCCCAAGTGGGTGGTATTGTCCGATTGACCAGTTTCATTTTAAAAACAGCACTATTGATTGAGGGAGTTGGTGCCATTTTACTGGCTACCCAATTCTGCCCCGAACTAGGTCTTTTAAAAGGAATTTGGTATGGTATTTTTCACTCTGTTTCTGCCTTTTGTAATGCTGGATTCGATTTAATGGGTGCACATGGGGCTTTTTCTTCCCTGACACCTTACACAGGAAATCTGGTTGTCAATTTCACGGTGATGCTTTTGATTATTCTGGGTGGAATTGGCTTTATTACATGGAGTGACATCTGGGAGCACAAGCTGAAATTCCACACCTATCGCCTGCAAAGTAAATTGATTTTAACCATGACCGCAGGGCTTCTGCTCCTTCCATTTCTTTTCCTCTTTTTCTATGAATTTTCTCTGCCCCAGTGGGAAGGAATGGGGTTAAAAGAACGAATTCTCGCTTCTATGTTTCAGGCGGTCACGCCACGTACAGCAGGTTTTAACTCTGTGGATTTGACAAAATTAAGTGAACCAAGTCAAATGATGGTAAGTATTCTGATGTTGATTGGTGGCTCCCCAGGTTCCACCGCAGGCGGATTTAAAACCACCACATTGGCAGTGTTTATTTTATCCGCAGTGGCAGTTTATCGCAAAAGAGACAGTGTACAGGCATTTGGACGGAGGTTGACTCCAGATGTACTGCATAGTGCAGTATCCATCTTTTTTCTGTATTTTGTACTATTCTGTATGGGCGGACTCTCTATTTGCTGTATAGAACAAATCCCACTCTCTACTGCACTGTTTGAGGTCGCCTCTGCTATTGGAACAGTTGGTCTCTCCCTTGGTTTGACTCCAGGATTAAGTATCCCATCCCAACTGATTTTAATCTTTTTAATGTACTTTGGACGAGTGGGTGGTTTAACCCTGATTTATGCTGTCATGTCCCATTCAGGTCACACATTAGCACAGCTTCCACAGGAAAAAATTACAGTGGGATAGACATACGAAAACCAGAAAACCATGCTGGATTTTTAAAATCCTGCATGGTTTTCTTCATACCCCAAAGATTGGCGCATTTCCAAATCAGGGTCAAAATAGATTCTATTGTTGACCATATCAACAAGTGCAGTTGTTGCAATTGTTGGAAAATCAAAAAAAACTCCCATACAAAAAGGAATCTTTTCATGCTGGAGTAACTGAGCTGTGTGGCTGTCTGTACTGCCATGTTGACAAACCACACCCAAAAGGTTAGAAGGTGGTAATCCCATCAATTCACTGGGATACAGTTCCTCTGTGATAAGTAGTGCAGGACTTTGCAAGGTAGGCACATAGGGAATTCCATAAAAAAGAGTATGACATAGCTGATAGGAAATATCTTGAATATCTACACCACGCGCCTGCATATATGGGCTATCCAACTGTGCAAATAGTTGAGATAGTGCAGCTGCCGTTTCCTGAATGGCATACTCCGCAGTGGCGTGTTCCTGTTCGAGCAAGGAAACCACTTGTGTTTCCAATGTCAACTCCTGAAGCAGGGTGATGTGGGCTTCAAAAATAGAAGCACAATCAGAACCCAGTTTCTTTTCAACAGAACATCTCAGTGTGTTTAGATGAGAAGTTAAGATTTCCTGTGCTTGTACCAGCCTCTTATGTTCTTCTTTATATGTAAGTAAGGTGTATTTAATTGGTAAAATGGGTGGGCGATTGAGTATAAAAATGGGACCATAAATGGTCTGTGTTGGTGCCACTTGTTCTATATCCTGTACCATACACTGGCTCCTTTGTAGATTGTTGTTGTCTCATTATAATGTCTTGTGGTGCATTTGTAAATATAGACATGCTTTACAGTAAAAAATGGTCATGTTATAATGAAATCCATCAATCATTGATGTTAGGAGGATTTTTATGGTTTCACAGCGTATGTTAAAACTGGGAACCGCGCGTTCCGTCATCCGAGAACTGTTTGAATATGGGAAACAACGGGCAGCACAGGTAGGCGCAGAAAATGTATTTGATTTTTCATTGGGAAACCCCAGTGTTCCAGCCCCTCAGGCACTGAATGAACAGGCAATTCGTATTTTACAGGAACAGCCAGACCTCATTCACTGTTATACCAGTGCACAGGGAGATTTGGGTGCAAGACAGCGGTTTGCTGATTCCCTGAATCGCAGATTTCACAGTCACTATACCCCTGACCAGTTTTATATTACCACTGGTGCCGCCTCCGCTTTATGCTGCTGCTTTTCTGCTCTGACCTGCCCAGAAGATGAATTTATTGTGTTTGCCCCATATTTCCCTGAATATGGTGTTTTTATTCAAAGTGCAGGTGCAACCATGGTGGTGATTCCCCCTGAAATTGAAGCTTTCCAAATTGATTTTACCGCATTTCAGGAGCGTATTACACCCCATACCAAAGGAGTGGTTATCAATAGCCCAAACAATCCCTCTGGTGTAGTTTACTCTAAGGATACACTGGAACGCCTGGCATGTATTTTGAGGGAAAAGTCACAGGAATATGGGCACCCAATTTATCTGATTTCCGATGAACCATACCGTGAAATTGTATTTGGTGAAACCAAAGTGGAGTGGCTGCCCGACCTTTACGAAAATACACTGGTGTGTTACTCCTTTAGTAAATCTCTGTCATTGCCCGGTGAGCGTCTCGGTTATGTTCTGGTACCTGACACAGTGGAAGATGCCTCTGATGTATATGCTGCTGTGGCTGGTGCCGGTCGCAGTCTGGGTTATGTCAATGCCCCAAGTCTGTTCCAACAGGTTACATCCCTATGTTGTGACATGACAGCAGACTTACGTGTCTATGAGGAAAATTGCAAAATTTTAGTGCCTGCGTTGAGGGAAATGGGATACCATGTAGTGGAACCCAATGGTGCATTCTACCTGTTTCCTCGCAGTTTGGAACCAGATGATATGGCATTCAGTCAGAAGGCAAAAGAGTTTGATTTATTGCTGGTGCCTGGCAGTGGATTTGGTGCACCTGGTCACTTTAGACTTGCCTACTGTGTACAGACGGATATGATTCATCGCGCTTTGCCCCGCTTTAAGGCATTGGCAAAGGCTTATGGATTGGGTTAAGGGAGAACTTAAAGCAAAGTAGTTGGCTGTAAGGCGGTGTAACCGACTGCTTTACCGATTTTTTTGTGGGTTTAGCCGAAAATTTCATCATTTTTCCCATCTATCAAAAAACGCTGAATTTTAGTATGATTAAAAGGGTAAAAAAGATGGTAAATTAGTATATAAACTATAGTCCCGTAGGAGGAACGACGATGTTAAGAAAGACGAAGATTATTTGTACTCTGGGTCCAGCAGTAGACAGTGAGGAAATGATGCGCAAGCTGATTAAAATCGGCATGAATGCAGCCCGCTTCAATTTCTCTCACGGCAGCCATGAAGAGCACTTGGGACGCCTGAACAAGTTAAAGGCAGTGCGTGACTCTATGAGCCATCCAGTTGCCACTATTCTGGATACCAAGGGACCTGAAATTCGTATCCGCAGCTTTGAAACCAAAAGTGTAACTCTGGAGGAGGGCAAGAACTTCATTTTGACCACTCGTGAGGATGTTGTGGGCAATGAAGGCATCGTGGCTGTCTCCTATGCAGATCTGCACAAAGAAGTACAAAAGGGCACTCAAATCCTGATTGATGATGGTCTGGTTGCTCTGCGTGTAGAAAAAATTGAGGGACAGGATATCCACTGTATCATCGAAAATGGTGGCTCCCTGTCTGCCAACAAGAGCCTGAATGTACCTGGCGTTCACATTCAACTTCCTGCTCTCACTGAAAAGGACATCGGCGACCTGAAGTTCGGCGTTGAAAATGACTTTGACTATGTGGCAGCTTCCTTTGTGCGCAGCGCAGATGATGTTCGCTCCATCCGTGAAACTCTGGACAGCTTTGGTGGACAGATGGTCAAAATCATTGCCAAGATTGAAAACCAGGAAGGTGTTGACAATCTGGACGAAATTCTGGCTCTTGCTGATGGTGTCATGGTTGCCCGTGGCGATTTGGGTGTTGAGATTCCCGCTGCCCGTGTGCCTGTGCTGCAAAAGCAGATGATTCGTAAGGGCAAGGAAGCTGGTAAGCCCATCATTACTGCCACCCAGATGCTGGATTCCATGATTCGCAATCCTCGCCCCACCCGTGCAGAAGTATCCGACGTTGCAAATGCAGTATTTGATGGCACAAGCTGTGTGATGCTCTCCGGTGAGACCGCTGGTGGTAAATATCCTCTGGAAGCTTTGAAAGCCATGGTCAGCATTGTTGAGGAAGCAGAGTCATCTGTAAATTACTGGAAGCGTTTCCGTGAGTATCAGTTCTCTCATGCTACCAACATCAATGACGCTGTAACCCATACTGGCTGTCTTACTGCTATGGATTTGAACGCAAAGGCCATTGCAGTTGCCACCAGCACTGGTCGTGCAGCCCGCATGGTTGCCCGTTTCCGTCCTGCCTGCCCCATTGCAGCTCTGACTATGCATGAAAAGGTGCGTCGTCAGCTTGCAATCTGCTGGGGTATTTCTCCCTACCTCACTGGCGAGGTAAACTCCACTGACCGTATTTTCTCTGTCTGTGCTGAAACAACTCTGAAAGAGGGTCTGGTGGAAAAGGGTGATACTGTGGTCATCACCGCTGGTGTTCCTCTTGGTAAGAGCGGTTCCACCAACCTGATTAAGGCTCAGATTATCACAGATGATATTTAATTAAAATATAAATCAGGGGACTGTATGATACAGTCCCCTGATTTTTTTGAATGAAACTCTTGACTTTTTCTAAGGGGTTCGATAGAATACATAGAGTGACTCATTTGCTGGTGTAGCTCAGTTGGTAGAGCATCTCACTCGTAATGAGAAGGTCACGTGTTCAAGTCACGCCACCAGCTCCAAAACGTCTGCGTTTGCAGGCGTTTTTGTTTTTATCGTTCTTATTTCGCCATAAAAAATCCCTCAGTAAAAAGTGGTATTTCCATTCCTTTTACTGGGGGATTCTATTAAAATTTCTATATTATATTTTGGTCATCTTATGCCGCTATCTCTGTTTGGGATTGCATCACAAAGGAAATCTCCTGCTTCTGGTTGTTTCGTATCACTTCCACAGTCACAGTTTCCCCCACACTCACGCCGGCTCTGGCTGCCTTCAGTTGGTCAATGGTGGTGACTTCCTGCCCTTGAAAGGAACACAGAATATCCCCTGTGCGGATGCCTGCCTGATAAGCGGTTGCCTGCTTTTCTACCTGAATGACCACAAGCCCTCGTTTTTCGCTGCCTCTCTGTTCTACAGTTATCCCCAATGTAGGTTTTCCTGCAATCAACCAATCTACCACAGATTTCACATTATTCATGGGGATTGCAAATCCTAATCCATCAATAGAGCCATCTTCTGAGACAATTTTAACTGTTGTGACCCCTACAATTTGCCCCTTCTCATTGATAAGAGCACCACCTGAGTTTCCAAAATTGATGGGGGCACTGGTTTGAATCAGCCGCATGGAAACTCCATCCACATCTACTGTGCGGTCAAGGGCAGATACAATTCCCTCAGTAATAGAGGTTCGGTATCCTAAAGGGTCCCCAATGGCTGCTACCATATCTCCACACTCTAGCAAATTAGAATTTCCAAACTCTGCTGGTACTAGATTGTCTGCCTCAATTTTTAATACTGCCAAGTCCTCATCTGCATCTGCACCCACTAGTTTTGCATCGTAAATTCTATCATTTTGCAACATCACTTCTACAGCAAAGGCACCTGACACCACATGGGCATTGGTAATTAAATATCCATCCTCGGTCATCAAAATCCCTGTTCCTGTACTAATCCCATCTGTCCCCATTGATTGAATGGACACAATGGAGGGAACACACTTTTTGTAAATTTCTGATGTGCTCAAACTGTTTTCATTATTTGTGGAAATTGCCAGCGTTACACCTGTTCCAATGTCCGCCTGCTCTATCTGCCCAAAGGGATCCTCATCCTCATAGAGCAGGGATATCTCATGTTCTCCTGTTCCCTCCTTGGGTAACAGATACTGTGTAATAAAACTCCCTACACTGATACCCAATACCAGTAAGATTGTGACCAGAAATAAAAACAATGCTTTTTTTCTCTCTGTCATCCGTCTTTTTTTTCGGAATACAGGGGGATGCGCCACTGGAATGGTCACTTTTGGAGGCAGCACAAAAGGAGTTTCCGGATGCTCCCACTGTCCTCCTGTCCAAAGCTTTGGTTCTTCCTTTGCCATGATAACACTCCAAACTGCCTATTATGCCAATGTCAGGGTAAAGGTAAACTGAGTTACACCATCCTCACTGGTTACTGTAATTTTTTCTTTCAGATTTCCTATAATAGTTTTCACAATATAAAGCCCTAATCCCACGCCTTCTCGGTCCATGCTGCGAGAATAATCTGCTTTATGGAATCGGTCAAACAGCAAGGGCAGTTCATCTGCTGGAATGGTGGCCCCTAAATTACGGATAGAAACCAGTGCTTTTCCATCTTTCTTTACAATCGAAACTGTAATATCTGTGCCCTGTGCCGCAAACTTTGCTGCATTATCCAACAGATTATAGCAGACCTGTGTGACGGAATCTGGTTCACCCCAGACCATCACTGGTCCCTCTGGAAACTGTGCATCTACATCCAATCCCCGTTCTGTAATACGTCCCTCCAGACTAATCAGCACACGGGACATCAGTTCCACAATGTCAAACTGTTCCTGTGCTGTCACTGTTTCAGAGAGGGCATTGAGCCGTGATAAATCCAGCATCCTCCGTACCAGACGGGAAAGGCGTCTTGTCTCTGACACAATCACATTTAGGGCGTCCCGCTCCTTTTCTGGAGAAATGGTACCGTCTAAAATTCCCTCTGCAAAACCAGAAATAGTAGTCATAGGGGTTTTTAATTCATGGGATACATTGGCAATAAACTCTGCCCTCTGGCTCTCCACTTTAGCAAGGGAAGCTGCCATAGAATTAAATGCCTCTGCCAATTCTCCAATTTCATCACAGCGGTCTTTATACCCACAGACACGCACTTCAAATTCACCCCGTCCAAATCGACGGGCTGCCTCTGCCATTTCAATCAGTGGGCGTGTTTGATGTGCGGAAGTAATCGAACTGGCAACTACTGCAATGAGCAGTACCACAACCGCTGCAAAAAAGAAAATCGTCGCTGTGGCACGCCACATCTCCGAAAGCCCATTGGTATCACCAGACATCAGCACCAAACCTTGATAGATGGTGAAATCACCTACCTTGGTAGAGATGGGAAGCCCTGCAATGTACTGTCCTGAAGCATACAATCCATTCAAGCTGGTAATCCCAGCAAAACTACCCCGTGTCAACACCTGATCAACCACAGAATCAGGTACACGTCTGTGTTGTAATCGCTCATCTGAGGCATACAAGATTTCCCCATCTGGGTTTGCTACAATGACAGAAGCATCTGACACAGCTGCAATCACCTCTACATTGGAACGATACATCTCATCCCCAATCCCACTAAACGCCTGATAATATATAGAGGTCAGGTCTGCAATATATTTGGCATTCTGTTCCAGTCTATCCCTGGTCTCCGACAGGATATAGCGGTAAGACAACAGCATGAATGCAGTAGACAACAAAGTAAATGATAGTGCAACAATTCCAACCATCATAATCAGTTGTCGTTTGTACAAGCTCCGCAAGGATATCCCCCCTTTTTCTTTGGGCTATGTGGTAACTACTTCAAATTTATAGCCGACACCCCAAACAGTCTTGAGCCTCCATTGGTCGCTGACCCCTTCCAGTTTTTCACGCAGCCGTTTCACATGCACATCTACAGTACGGGAATCTCCAAAGTAGTCAAACCCCCACACTTCATCTAATAGCTGATTTCTGGTAAAAACACGATTGGGTGCCGAGGCAAGATGAAACAGCAGCTCCAGTTCCTTTGGAGGTGTATCCACTCTTTTTCCATCCACCAGAAGTTCATAGGAGTCCAAGTTGATGACCAACTTATCAAAACTCAGCTTTTTGGCTGTGGTTTCTTCCTCCTGCCCTGTGCGGCGTAACACTGCATGGATACGGGCCAAAACTTCCTTCATTTCAAATGGTTTCACAATGTAGTCATCTGCACCTGACTCAAGCCCTGTGACTTTGTCCTCTGTCTCGCCTTTGGCTGTCAGCATAATCACAGGCACACTGCTCTCCTCGCGAATTTTCTTTAACACAGACCACCCATCCATAATGGGGAGCATAATATCCAAAAGCACCAGAGAAGGCTGGAATGCATGAAAATACTCTACTCCACGCCCTCCATCCTTTGCAACCTTTGTTTCAAACCCCTCTTTTTCCAAATACAGGTGCAACAACTCTGCAATATTGCTGTCATCTTCTACAATCAATACCTTCTTTGGCACAAGAAATCCCTCCATTCATAATTCGTCCGTATCCATTTTAGTTTGTATTATACCTTAATTTCAGAAAAACGGGGTGAATAATTTGTAAATTAGCCTCCCTTTTCCCCCATAGTATGGTCCACAAAGGCATGGTCTATTTCAATTATGGCTGTATAGTCAGGGGATAAATAGTGAATTTTTTCCTGTAACACCGCAATGACCTGTGTGTCTGACATAGGAAAATCATAGGGAACCATGACATCAAACAGAAGGTTGGTGTGGCACGGTCCCGCTGTCATACGAAAGTCATGCAATGTTAGACGATCATCTATATCTTTCACAATGGCTGTAACTTGTGTGCGCAGGGCAGTTGTCCTTTCATCGTTGACCACAGGGTCCATATGAATCACGGTTTCTATATTGTGTTTTTCCTTTAGTTCCCGTTCAATGTGGTCAATCATATCATGGATTTCCAATAAATCACCATCTGCTGGTACCTCAGCATGAAATGACATCATGGCTCTACCTGGTCCATAATCATGATAAACTAAGTCATGAATCCCTAAAATATAGGGATGAGATACCACCAGTTGGTCAATATCTTTGGCAAGTGCTCCATCCATTGGTCGCCCCAGCAATGGGTCCAATGTATCCTTTGCAGATTCCCAACCAGTCTTTAAAATAAAAACTGCCACCAACAATCCTGCAAACCCATCAATTTGGAGTGAAAAGAAGTGTCCCAAAATAGTGGCAATCAGCACCACAGAGGTGGCAATGGAGTCAGAAAGGGAATCTGCTGCTGTGGCATACATGGCTTCGGACTGGATTGCCTCTCCCAATGTTCTTTGAAAGCGAAACATCCACAACTTTACTAAAATGGACAACATCAAAATAGCAATGGCAACCCAAGAAAAAGTTAAGGTTTCTGGATGGAAAATCTTTTCTACAGAGGATTTCCCCAATTCAAACCCCATTAAAATAATTGCCATAGATACAATCAGTCCTGCCAGATATTCCATACGTCCATGTCCAAATGGGTGTTCTTGGTCTGCCTGCTGACCAGCAAGCCGAAATCCAACCAATGTTACAACAGACGATGCTGCATCTGAAAGATTGTTGATGGCATCTGCAATCATTGCCACAGAACCTGATACCAGCCCTGCCAAAAGTTTCCCCAAGCACAGAACTGTATTCAAAACAATTCCTACCAGTCCTGCCCCTGTTCCACACCTCTGGCGCACCGCAGGCTCCTTTGGGTCAGTCCCTTTGAGCCATCGATTGATGAGATACTGAATCACACCTGTCTAACCTCCCACAACAGTTATCATTTTCTAAATTCTTAAAAAAGTTTTAAGAATTTATTGATTTGTCTTATAAATCAGACTTTAGTCTATAAAATATTATCATTTTTCGCATACTGTTTACAGAAAGTTCATAGTAACTTCATGTTTTTTTCTTATTTCTCAGGTATGCTATTTGCGTACCCGATAATCATACAAAATATCTCCCATTTCTCCCTCTCCTTTACAACACACACAGGATAAACGCCTCAGTCAGCAGACTGAGGCGTTTGTCTTTCCTCAGCAATTACAAAGACACAAAATGCCGAAAACCCTCTGGTTTTCGGCATTTTTGGAAGCCTATGTGTCATCTGTGGCAGAATTCCTTTGTTACTTCTACAATATGCTCTGCACACAGCCCAAATTCCTTCAAGAGTGCCGCAGCAGGACCGGAGAATCCAAACTGATCCTCCACACCAATCCGTCGTACAGGTACAGGATACTTCTCGGACAGCAGGGAGCACACAGCTTCACCCAGTCCACCAATGATGCTGTGTTCCTCACAAGTGATAATCTTACCACAGTCCTGTGCTGCCTTTAAAATCAGTTCTTCGTCCAATGGCTTAATCGTAGCCATGTTGATAATACGGGCAGAAATGCCAGCTTCTTTCAAAACTTTACCTGCTTCTACTGCCTCTGCTACCAGTAGTCCATTGGCAATAATGGCAACATCTGTACCTTCTTGCATGACCTCTCCCTTGCCAATCTGGAAGGTATAGGTCGCCTCATCATGGAACACAGGAACGGCAGAGCGACCAAAGCGCATATACACAGGTCCCTGATGCTCATAGGCTGCTTTCACCATAGCCCGTGCCTCCACATCGTCGGCTGGAGACATGACTACCATACCGGGAATGGAGCGCATCAGTGCAAAGTCCTCACAGCACTGGTGAGAAGCTCCATCCTCTCCCACAGAAATACCGCCATGTGTGGCACCAATTTTCACATTGAGATGGGGATAACCGATGGAATTGCGAATCTGCTCATAGGGGCGACCAGCTGCAAACATAGCAAAGCTGGATGCAAATGGAACCAGACCCATAGTAGCTGCACCAGCTGCCACTGCCATCATGTTCGCCTCTGCAATGCCACAGTTAAAGTGGCGGTTTGGAAATGCTTTGCGGAATACACCTGTTTTGGTAGAGCCTGCAAGGTCAGCATCAAACACAATCACATCGTCATGGAGTTCTCCCAGCTCTTTGAGTGCAGCACCATAGCCATCACGGGTTGCAATTTTCTTCACTTCTGCCATCTTACATCGCCTCCACTTCTGCCAACTGTGCCTTCAGCTCTGCCATTGCCTGTTCGTATTCTGCATCGTTGGGTGCCTTACCATGCCAGTCTGCATTGTTCTCCATATAACTGACACCCTTGCCCTTCACTGTTTTCATGACAATGGCAAATGGAACACCCTTTGTCTCTCTTGCTTTTGCAAAGGCAGCTTCCATTTCCTCAAAACTGTGCCCATCAATCTGTGCTACTTCAAATCCAAATGCCTGGAGTTTATCCACAATGGGGTATGGGCTCATTACGTCTGCAATGTTTCCATCAATCTGTAACCCATTGTTGTCAATGATGATACACAGGTTGTCCAGCTTGTAGTGGTGGGCAAACATCATTGCCTCCCAGGGCTGCCCCTCCTGAATCTCACCATCTCCCAACAGAGTATACACCCGGCAGGGGTTTCCAGTATGTTTGGCAGCCAGTGCCATGCCAGCGGCAGCAGAAATGCCCTGACCCAAAGAACCTGTGGACATGTCAATACCTGGGGTCTTGCCCAAAGTGGGATGCCCCTGAAGGTGGCTTCCAATGTGACGCAGGGTTAACAGGTCGCTTTCTGGGAAAAATCCCCGCTGTGCCAAAACAGAATAAAGCCCAGGTGCTGTATGTCCTTTGGACAAAACAAAGCGATCCCTTGTTTCCATATTGGGATTTTGGGGATCAACATTCAGTTCCTTGAAATAGAGATAGGTGAATAAGTCAGCAGCAGACAGACTTCCACCAGGATGACCGGCCTTGGCTGCATGAGTGCCCTCAATGACTCCCATGCGTACCTTACATGCAGTAATCATCAACTGCTTTTTTTCATTGGCTGTCATAGTGTACTCCCTTCGTATTGTTCCATATTGTGTTGTATTATCTTTTCGGGTTTCCCCTGTCAATATGTGTTCCTTTTTATTATAAAACACGATACATGAAAGCGCAAGAGAACTTCTCTTGCGTTTCGACAAAAAAATCACAAATATTCATGAATTTTGTCAAAATATCCTGCAAGTTTCTAAAATTCAGATTGAAATATATGGAATAATTTTCTAGTTTTCTATCGGTTTCAGCAGTTCATAAATCTGTTGATATTGCTGGGCAAACAGACTGCCCTTACGCCATATAAAGGTCATTTCATGCTGTTCTTGTACATCTTCCAGATACAGTTTTCTGATTTTTCCAACTTTGATGTCCTCTTGTACTGCTGCCTCATATAAGAATGCCACACCGCAGCCCAATTTTAACATTTCTTTTAATACATTCATATCACTAATTTCCATCAGACTTTGAAAATCAGTGAGCGCGATATTACTGCGGCTCAAACTTCTGCGTACAATTTCACGATTGCCAGACCCCTGTTCTCGTACCAACAAGGTCTCCCCTAACAGGTGCGCAATTTTGGTTGGTTCCTTTGTAAATGGATAACTGGCAGCACAAACCGCAAAATAGGGTTGGGATTGATAAAGCATAGAATCATAGTCGCTTTTGTGCACATACCCCTCTACAATGGCAAAATCCAGCTTCCCTGCATCCAGTGCCTGACACAGTGCCTGTGTATTGTCTACCTGCATGGTAATGTTAGCATCTGGAAACATGGCATGATATTGGGAAAGTGGTTTTGGAACCAGATACATTCCAATGGTGGGGGTTACACCAAATTTCAAATCATGGGGACTCAATGCAACCTGCTGCATCTGCTCCATCAAGTGCCTGTCATCATGTTGTATGGTAATGGCTGCACTGCGCAACAGCTCTCCCGCCTTGGTCAGAGAGAGCCGCCTGTTGGTATATCGAAACAGGGTTGTACCATACCGCTCCTCTAGCCATCGGATATGTTGAGAAACCGCTGGCTGTGTCAAGTTTAATTCTTCTGCCGCCCTCGTGTAATTCATATGCCGGCATACTGCCAAAAAGCTTTCCAATCGAAAATCCAACATGGTGTCAATTTTCACTCCCCTTATCATAAATTAAATTTATAAGTAAATAAAGATAAATAATTTTTCTTTATCAAAATTTTATGGTATTGTAGAGACACAAACCCAACAGGTCAAACTTGATGAAAGAAAAAGGAGTGTAGCTCTTATGAACCATCCAAGAAACAAAGCCCAGACTTTGTGGCAGCTATTCAAGGCCACGTTCCTCCTCAGTGCATCTACCTTCGGTGGCGGATTTGTCATTGTGTCTTTGATGAAGAAAAAATTTGTAGAGGAATTAGGCTGGCTGGAAGAAAATGAGATGTTGGACGTCACAGCCATTGCACAGTCGTCCCCAGGTCCCATTCCTATCAATGCCTCTGTCATTTTGGGCTATCGGATGTGTGGGCTGGCTGGAACACTGGTGGCAATTTTGGGTACAGCCCTCCCCCCAATGATTATCATTTCCGTCATTTCCTTTTTCTACGCCCAATTTCGCAGTAATGCCATCATTGCCCTTGCTTTACAGGTGATGCGTGCTGGTGTGGCAGCAGTCATTTTTGATGTGGTACTCAATTTAGCAAAAAACGTCATTAAAACAAAACGTTGGCTTTACATTGGATTGATGGCAGGTGCATTTGTTGCAAAGGTATTCTTTGGTGTGGAAGCAATGGTTCTCATTTTGGTATGTCTTGCAGTTGGTATTGGTGATTTGCTGGTTCACTTAAAAGCAGGTCAGAAGAAACGTGCAACGGAGGTACAGGCATGAATACATTGATGCAATTATTTTTCTCCTTTATTCAGGTGGGATTATTCAGTGTAGGTGGAGGGTATGCAGCCATTCCTCTGATTCAAAATCAAATTGTAGATGTACATGGTCTGATGACCTTGGCTGAGTTTACAGATTTGATTACCATTGCTGAAATGACACCTGGTCCTATTTCCATCAACTCTGCCACCTTTGTGGGAATGCGTCTTGCTGGTGTCCCTGGTGTGTTACTGTGTACGCTGGGCTGTATTCTGCCCTCCTTTTTCATCTGTCTGCTTTTGGCTCACTTCTATTATAAGTACCGCAATTTTCAAGGGGTGCAGACGGTACTCTCTGCCCTGCGTCCCGCTGTGGTTGCATTGATTGCCTCCGCTGGATTGTCAATTTTAACTCTCGCTTTGTTCCCCACAGGTGTGGCAGGTCTCTCCAGTATTCATATGGTAGAAGGCATTCTCTTTCTTGGCTCTCTGTTCCTGTTACGTCGCTATCATGTCAATGCCATTGCCATTATCTTCGGTTCTGGTGTGGTGGGTACTGTCATTTATCTTGTCATGGGACTTTTCTAAAATCAAATTTTCCATATTCAGCACTGTGCCCAGTCTCTGTGGGCACAGTGCTTTTATTTTGTCACTACATTCTGAGGGGTTCCTTTAATGAACTGTAAAATGTTCTCCTCAACCATGTGCAACAACCTTTTTCTGGTCTCGTGGGGAATCCATGCTATGTGTGGGGTGACAACTGCATGGGGATGGCGATAAAATGGATGCCCCTCCTCTGGTGGCTCTTTGCTCAGCACATCCACTCCAAGCCCCAGCAGAGTTCCACAGTCCAAAGCCTGCGCCACTACCTGTTCGTCCAACAAATCCCCCCTAGCCGTGTTGAGTAAAATGGCTCCATGTTTCATTTTCTGCAAAGTATTGGCATTGATGATGTGATGAGTTTCTGGTGTCAAAGGACAGTGGAGACTAAGTACATCTGACTGTGACAGCAGGGTATCCAAATCCACATAGGTGATGGCAGACTCTTTTGGCGGTGTGCGGCGGTATGCCAGTATGTGCATCCCAAATGCCTGCCCCAGATGTGCCACCTGTCTGCCAATCTCTCCCGCTCCCAAAATACCCAAAGTTTTTCCACACAGTTCATAGGTGGGCATAGTAGCAATATTTGCATACCCCTCTTTTCCCCATGTTCCACTGTGCACAAAGGTATCAAATTGCCCCACTCGTCCCACAACTTCCAGCAACAATGCAATGGTGTGCTGTGCCACTGCCATGGTACTATACCCCGGTGCATTACATACCACAATCCCCAGTTCCTGTGCTGCCTGAACATCTACATTATTATACCCTGTTCCAAATGTTCCAATGTACTTCAAGTTGGGGCAATGTTGCATAGTTTCCTTGGAAATGATTACCCGATTGACCACAATGCCATCTGCATCCCCAATCCGTTCCACAACCTGTTCTGGCTTTGTTTGGTCATACCATATTTGTTCATGTTCCCCCAAATCCAATCCAATTTCATCAAAATTTGGAAGAAATCCATCCAGCATGACAAATTTCATCACTTCTTCACCTCAAATATTCCGATTCTTTCCTGTATGGTAACAAATTATTTCTGTTTTGTCATTGATTTTTTGTGTTATCTTGTGATTTTTCCTGTGTGGAATTGCTTTTTTTCTTACTTTGGTGTACACTTAGAGGAAAATCTTCACAGTGGAAGGAGCATGGATATGAATTTCTCTATGGAACAATATCAGCAAAGTGCCAATTATTTGAGAGAACAACTGGGTGGATTTGTCCCCAAAGTTGCCATGGTGCTTGGCTCAGGTCTGGGCTATCTGGGGGATCAGGTTGAGCAACCCATTTATGTAGACTACCAGAATATTCCCCACTTCAAGTCCTCCACTGCCCCCGGTCACAGAGGTCGCCTGGTCTTTGGTCTTTTGGAAGGTCAAAATGTGGCTGTTATGCAGGGCAGAATGCACCACTATGAGGGCTATTCCTATGAAGAAGTCACCTATGCCATTCGTGTACTTCGTCTTTTGGGCTGCGATACCCTGATTGTCACCAATGCAGCAGGCTGTATCAATACCCAATGGCAGGCTGGGGACTTGATGTTGATTACTGACCATATCAAAATGTTTTCTGAATCTCCCCTGCGTGGGGAAAACCTTCCTGCGTTTGGCACCCGTTTTCCTGATGCCTCCCAGCTATACACCCCTAAACTGCGCACCCTTGCTCGAAGCGCTGCCAAAAAGCTGAATATTTCTCTGCGTGAGGGCGTATATTTCTACTGTTATGGTCCCCAGTATGAGACACCTGCTGAAATTCGTGCCGCCCGTCTGTTAGGTGGTGATGCGGTTGGTATGTCCACTGCTCCTGAAGTAATTGTGGCAGGGCACTGTGGTATGCAGGTATTGGGTATTACCCTTCTTTCCAATATGGCTGCCGGTATTTTAGACCAGCCTCTCAGTGAGCAGGAAGTATTGGATGCCGCCGAAACAGCCAAAGGGACCTTTTCTTCCCTCATTCGTACCTGTCTACAAATGCTTTGATGAAATGAGGTAATCTGACAATGGCTATTTTATTTGAACAAGTCACTGCTGTTACAATGGACCCCTCCCAGCCCATTCTCCACAACGCCTATGTAGCAGTGGAGGGCAATTCCATTTCCTATGTGGGAACACAGCCCCCTGAAGGCACATTCACCCGCACCATTTCCGGTGCTGGAAAAGTTTTAATGCCCGGTCTTGTCAATGCCCATACCCACCTTCCTATGACTTTAATGCGGGGCTATGGCGGCGGCTGTGATTTACAGCACTGGCTCAATGACTACATCTTCCCCGCAGAAGACAAGCTGGACAGCCGCTCTGTCAAGGTTGGTACCATGCTGGCTCTAGCAGAACTGATTGCCAGTGGTACCACCTGTGTGGCTGATATGTACTATTTTTGTGATGATATTGCCCAGTGTGTGGATACGGCTGGTATCAGTGCCAATCTCAGCCGCTCCTTGGTATGTTTCCAGGAACAGGACCCCACAAAAATGGAGTCATGGAAGGAGATGGAGGCACTTTATGAAAAATGGAATGGATATGACCACGGTCGTATTTTAGTAGACACCTCTGTTCATGCGGAATATACCTCCTTTGCCTGCCCTGCCCTGTGGGAAAAGTTGGGAGACTGGGCTGTGAATCACCACTGTAATATGCAGGTACACATCTCAGAGACACAGAGCGAACATGAGGACTGTATTCATCGCCATGGAAAAACCCCCATTGCCCTGTTTGACCAGTATGGGCTTTGGCAAACTGGCGGTGTGGCTGCCCACTGTGTCTATGTCTCAGAGGAAGATATGGAACGGATGGCTCAACGTGGTATTACTGCCGTTCACAACCCTGTATCCAATCTCAAGCTGGCATCTGGCATTGCCAGAGTTCCTGCCCTGCTCCAACATGGTGTCAATGTTGCTCTTGGTACAGATGGTGTGGCATCCAACAACAGTCATGACATGTTTGAAGAAATCAAACTGGCAGCTACACTGCACAAAGGTGTGACCTGTGACCCAATGGCAGTAACTGCCCATGAAGCCCTGTCTATGGCAACTGTCAATGGTGCTACCGCTCTTAAGCGCAACACTGGTATGATTGCAGAAGGGAAACAGGCAGATTTGATTCTGCTTGACTTTACCGCACCTGCATTGACCCCCTGTCATGATGTAGAAGAAAATCTGGTATTTTCCTCTAACGGCTCCCATGTACAACTGACGATGGCAATGGGTCAGATTTTATACGAAAATGGTCAGTTCCTTACCATTGACTTAGAACAAATCCGGCATGAATTGACAGATTATGCACTCCCCCGTATTTTTCAGAAGTGATTTTTAGGAATGCCTCAATACCAATTGTTTGGCGGAACATGGTATTGTTGACATTCCTCCATTAAAGGAGGTCAAGCAATGGCGCAAAGCAGTCAGCCCCCTCGACGCACTGCACAAAAACAAAATACCTTTTTTGGCGGAGCCGCTGTGCTCGCTGTCGGTATTATGATTGTGAAACTCATCGGCATGTTTTATAAAATTCCCCTCATCAACATTATTGGTGACCAGGGTGCTGCCGATTTCAATAATGCCTACAACATTTATGCAGTCCTGCTTACGGTCTCCACCGCTGGGCTGCCTGTCGCTGTCTCTAAGTTGGTCAGTGAAGCCAACGCTCTAGGTCGCTATCAGCAGGTACGGAAAATTTTCCGTCTCTCTTTGGCTGTTTTTTTGACTTTGGGTGTTCTCTCCTTTCTTGTTATGTTTTTTGGTGCCGACCAGCTTGCTGGTCTGATGAATGACGACAAAGCTGCTCCTGGTATTCGTGCCCTTGCCCCTGCTGTCATCTGTGTAGGCTGTCTCTCTGCGTTTCGAGGATATGCACAGGGCAATGGGAGAATGACCCCCACGGCTGTATCCCAAATTATTGAGGCATTATGTAAACTCACAGTAGGTCTGGGGCTTGCCTTCTGGCTCATCAAAGCAGGACAGGATGCCAGTCATGCCGCTGCTGGTGCCATTACTGGTGTGACTGTTGGTACCATTGTGGCACTTGCCTACATGATTCTCAACTTTTTGTTTCAGGGACAACAAGGGAATGTTCCTTTAACTGACCGTCCACAGTCTAGCCGTAGGATTTTGAGGCATTTGCTGAAAATTGCCATTCCCATTACCATTAGTTCCTCCATGGTGGGAATTGTCACTGTGGTAGATACCTCTCTTGTGCAGGGGCAACTGCAAAGAGCATTGCTGGAACAGCCAGACACATGGAATCTCTATGCAAACTTTGTAGACATTACCAAGTTGGAAACAGCCCTGGAGGCGTGGAAAGCTGCGCTCCCCAACGGCAGTTCTGTCTCTGTCTCTCTCCTTTCCCAACAGGTAAACATAGCAGAAGCCAGTCAGGCTTCTGGAGCAGTTCTGTCCACTTTAGAGCAAACTTCTCTCACTTTGCATGAGGTTCTGGAGTCCATCAGCCGCTCCCTCTATGGTAACTACAGTGGTGCACTCAACATCTACAATTTGCCCACCTCCTTGATGGCAGCCATCACTGCTGCTGTCATTCCGGCGGTCTCTGGTGCCATTGCCCGCCATGACCACCGTGGAGCTTCTCAAATTGCTGGCTCTGCTCTGCGTATTACTGCCCTGTTGGCATGTCCTATGGCAGTGGGGCTTTTTGTGCTGGGAGAACCCATTATGGCAATGATTTTCCCAAGCCTAAACGCCTCCTTAGCTGGTCCTCTCCTCTCCACGCTGGGGCTTGCCACTTTGTTCGTCTGTATGATGTTGGTATCGAACTCCATTCTACAGTCCTATGGTTTTGTCAATTTACCTGTCTTTATTATGTTAATTGGCGGCATTGCAAAAATCATCATCAACTACAATGTTGTCATTTTGCCCTCTGTGGGTATCTATGGCGCACCAATGGGCAACATTGTCTGTTTTGCTCTCTGTCTTGTGTTGTGTCTATTGGTCATCGCCCGTGTGATTCCCCATCGCCCTGCCTATTTCTCCATGTTTGTGAAACCAGTGACAGCCTCCCTTGTCATGGGTCTTGCTGTATGGGCTGTCTATGGTCTTGTTAGTAAGGGATACTCTGCTCTCTGTTCCACGACTGGAGCATCCCCCTCTCATCTGGGCATGATTTTAGCCACTATGAGTTCTATTTTGGTTGGTGCAATCATTTATGGTGTGCTTGTCATTCTGTTTCATGCCATTACAAAAGAGGATTTGATGCTCATGCCAAAGGGCGAAAAAATTGCCCGTATTTTGCATCTTTCCTGAACAAAACGGAAAAAATACTTGCGAAAGAGGAGATACTGTGGTAGATTTTGAATGTATGGATTGCTACAACATACATGATTTGGTTCAAATTGTGGCACTGCTGCGTTCTCCAGGCGGCTGTCCCTGGGATCAGGAACAGACCCATGAGAGCATTCGCCGTAATATGTTGGAGGAAGCCTATGAGGCTGTAGAAGCCATTGATGAAAAGAACCCAGACCATCTGAAGGAAGAACTGGGGGATGTACTGTTACAGGTAATCTTTCATGCCCAAATGGCACAGGAACAGGGACTTTTCTCCTTTGATGATGTAGTCAATGGAATTGCACAAAAGATGGTGTTTCGTCATCCCCATGTATTTGGAACCCAACAGGCGAAAGACACTGTTCAGGCATTGGACACTTGGGAGGCACAAAAGCGACAGGAAAAGAAACAGAATACCGTCACAGATTCACTAAACGCTGTGTCTCGTGCCCTTCCTGCCCTCATTCGTGCAGAGAAAATTCAAAGCAAAGCAGCAAAAGCGGGGTTTGATTGGTCCAATATTGACCCTGCTTTTGACAAATTGATGGAAGAAGCAGAAGAACTGCATCGGGCCATCCATGGGGATGGAGACCCACAGGAAGAATTGGGGGATCTCCTGTTTGCCACTGTGAAGGTATCTCGTTTTCTGCACCTAGACAGTGAACAAGCCCTCTCCCAAACATGTGAAAAATTCATTCGTCGATTTCAAACCGTAGAACAGCTTTCCAATGGACGCGCCCTCTCTCAGATGTCCCTGTCTGAATTAGAAGCACTCTGGCGTTCCGCGAAAGAACAGGAAGCCCAAGGGGATGGATTGGGCGTTTCAACCATTCAGGAGGATAACTATGAATAAAAACGATTTGATTTCTGTTGTCTCTGACTCTACACAGATGTCCCGTAAAGATGCTGATGTGGTCATTACCGCTGTATTAGATGCCATTACAGAGGCTCTTTCCCAAGGGGAAAAAGTGCAACTGGTTGGCTTTGGCTCTTTTGAAGTTAAATACCGCGCTGCCAGAGTGGGTCGCAACCTGAAAACAGGTGAGGAAATGGAAATTCCTGCGGTCAATACCCCTGTCTTTAAGCCTGGCAAGGCTTTGAAGGATGCTGTAGCTCAGACAACCAACTAAAAACAATTTGATGGGGGTGCAGCAACATCTGTACCCCCAATTTTTATTTTATAATGAGGTGTTCTTATGCGTTTAGATAAGTGGTTAAAAGTATCCCGTCTCATCAAAAGACGAACCATAGCCAATGAGGCTTGCGACAATGCCAGAGTCACTGCCAACGGCAGACCCGTCAAAGCCAGCTATGATGTCAAAGTGGGTGACATTTTGGAACTCCGCTTTGGGGAAAAGACAGTAAAAGTTGAGGTAATGGTGGTTGCAGACAATGTGGGAAAAGCAGATGCTTCTGCCATGTATCAGGAAGTTTTATAAACCAATCCAAGGAGCGAACATGAAACCTGTTTTCATTTTACCAGTGTTAACTATGGGCTTACTGACTGGCTGTGTCACTACCCAGACCCCATCTGCCTCTAGCCAAATCTTTGCAATGGACACTGTTATGTCTTTAGAAGTCTATGGGGATGGGGCACAGGCCGCCTTAGACAATGCTGTATCTACCATTTACCATCTGGAAGATTTATGGGATGTGACCGAGGAGGACAGTGAAGTCTCCGCCATCAACCAAAGCCAGGGGCAACCAGTCCCTATCTCCCCTGAAACTGCCACACTATTGGACCAAAGCAAAGGACTTTCTCAGCTTACAGATGGTGCATTGGATTTGACCGCCTATTTTGCAGTGTCTGCCTGGGGGTTTACCACAGGTGATTATCGTGTCCCCTCTCAGTCGGAATTGGATGCTTTGAAAACACAAATTGACTATACCCAACTATCTTTGAATTTGGAAGAACAAACCGCCACTCTCCCTGATGGCATGCGCTTGGATTTTGGCTCTGTTGCAAAGGGAGATTTGGGTGCTATTCTTTCAGAACAATTACAAAATCAGGGCATTACTTCTGCCCTTCTGTATTTGGGCGGCAATGTGCAGACCATTGGCAGTAAACCAGATGGCAGTCTCTGGCGTGTTGGAATTCAGGACCCTTCTGACCCAGAACAAGCTGCATTAGGGGTTGTAGAAGTATCCCAAAAGGCGGTAGTGACTTCTGGCAGTTATCAGCGCTATTTTGAAGAAAACGGGGAGACTTATTGGCATATTCTCGACCCTGAAACTGCTGCCCCTGCCAGAAGTGGACTCACTTCTGTAACAGTGATTGGAGAAAATGGAACCATCTGTGATGGGCTGTCCACAGCCCTTTTCGTCATGGGTTTAGAGGATGGTATTTCTTTCTGGAAACAACACCCAGAACTGGATCTCGACATTATTTGGGTGGAGGAATCTGGAAATGTGACCATAACTTCTGGACTAGAAACAACATTTCAACTGACAGAAGCACAATCTGACCGGGAAGTGACGGTGATTGCCCCATGAACCGCACCACAAAATTGGTTGTCATCCTTCTCTTGGTGGTTGCTGCTGTGTGTAGTCTGTATATTTTTCGAGCATCCACACAGACATCTGCTCAACAACTCCAGATTTATCAACATGGCACGTTAATTCAAACCATTGACCTTGCCCATGTACAAGAGGCATACACCATTGAATTGAAGGGAGAAAACGGCGCTTACAATACCATTTCCATAGAATCTGGTCGTGTCTGTATCTCCCATGCCTCCTGCCCAGATCAAGTCTGTGTACATCAGGGCTGGATTTCTGACAGTACACTGCCGATTGTCTGTCTCCCCAATGAAGTTATTTTAGAAATTACAGGAGGAGGGGCAGACCTTGACACCATTGCGGGGTAATTCCACCCAAAAACTCACCCGCCTCTCCCTTCTCAGTACCATTGCCCTGACTATTTTTATGATAGAGGCACAAATCCCAGTCCCAATCCCCATTCCAGGCGTAAAATTGGGGCTTGCCAATATTGTCACAGTCTATGGGATGTTTGCCCTGTCCCCTGTGGATACCCTGTTGATTTTATTGGTTCGTATTTTTCTAGGCAGTGTATTTTCTGGGCAGATGATGATTTTCTTTTATAGCCTAGGCGGTGGATTGTGTTGCTGGCTCAGCTTATGTCTGTGCAAACGTCTTTTCACCATCAAAGAGTTGTGGCTTTGCAGCCCACTTTCTGCCATATTTCACAATATTGGGCAACTGTTGGTGGCTGCTCTGTTCCTGAAAAGCTGGTCTGTCTTTGCCTATCTCCCCTATCTGTTGCTATCCGGTATTTTAACCGGTTTATTTACTGGAATTTGTACTCAATTTCTCTTACAGCGTCTCTCTCACGTTCAAAACAAAAGAAAATAGGCTTGCATTTTTGCAAGCCTATTTTTTTGAGAAAATCGACAAAGCTACTCCATCACAGGACAGAATCATTTATACCTGTAAGTATGCAGCCAAATCGTACAAGTCTTTGGCAATATGTACATTGGACCAATCAACAAAATCCTCTGCTGGGGTTGTGCCATTCAAAACTGGAGCAAAATCTACCCCTGCACGTTGAGCTGCTTCTGCATCCAGCACGGTATCTCCACAGTATAGAAATTTGCTTTTTGTTGTGCCCATTTTCTCAAGAGCCATCAGCAAGCCTTCTGGGTCTGGTTTGTGGTGTGTTACATCAAAGGTTCCAATGATAAAATCCAAATCTTCCAACAATCCATGCCGCTCCATAATCTCTTCAATGGTATTTTTTGCCTTTGTACTGACAATGCCCAAACGAATCCCTTTTGCCTTTAACCCTTTTAACAGTTCCACTGCACCGGGCAGTAACACAGTTTCCTCCAGCATTCTGGGTCTTGCCGTCTCTACAAAATATTTGCGGAAAAGAGCGCGATGACCTGCATCATAGTCCCCTGTTAAATTGGAATAGGCGTCCTCTAACAGATAGCCAATGGTGCCTCGCACTGCCTCTCGCTCTGGCTTTGGTTGCCCTAATTTTTGAAAGGCATGTTCAAACCCTGCCACAATGGCATCCGTAGAGTCTCCTAGGGTGTAGTCAAAATCGAAACAGACAGCAGAATAGATATTCATAGTTTTTCTCCTCACATAAAAGTAAACGGATTCAGTTGGTTCATTCTATCATCTTTGAATTTCAAAAAATGCAAGTTTTCTGTTTTTACACTGCATTTTCGAGTATAGCACAACTCTGCTGCAATTACAATTCCATCTCTGAAATTTCTGTAGAATTTAATGGAATTATGTTGAGACTTTTTGAAAAGCAGATTATAAAAATGTTCCAAAATGGGGAAGTGATGTTTCAAATCGAAGTTTTCTCTTAGTTTCTAGTAAAATGGCAATATGGCAGTAATAAAGATACACCTCTGTTAAATATGCGTATAAGAAATTGATCATCATAAGTTTCATATAATTCACATAATTTTATAAGTTATTTTTTATATAGTGACAATCAGACAATTTTTTAAACTATAATTTGTTGTGGTATTTATTCATAGAAACTACAACCACAAAAACAGAGTGTAAACCCCAAACTAAGGCTCATTTTAAGGCAAAAAGAAAAAGCCCTTTTATGTTTGTAATTTCATTGTATAATACCATACATATTTTTAATTGACATGTTTCAAAACTATATGATAGTATATTATTAGTTAGTTTGTAGTTAATTAAAAATAAACCTTGGAGGTACGAATTATGAAAGAGCATTCCACGCTAATTTTCACAGTAATAGATACCAATGGGGCACTGGAGCAGACCCCAATTTACTCCTTGAAGCAAGCTCTTGATTTTTGTCAGAAGTATTTTGGAGAAGTGGAAAAACAGACCACTTCACCAATTATAGGGGGCAAAGAACCTTCTAAACGAGTTCAGCAGATTATATTGGTTTTGGAAACAACCAAAAAACTATTACAGCAGTACCATATGGAAAAAAACTGTGATAAAGTTGGCTTTGACCGAATTTTAAGTGTAGCAATTGGACAAGTAGCAGAAAAACTAGGAATTTCTATTCAATCAGTCTATGATAAATTGGGACGACAACTGAACTGGAACAAATCAAGCTTTGCCCAGAATGCGTTTGTCTTTTTATTAGCATCTGATCCAAAGCCTATAACTGAGTATGAACTTTATCAGCGTATTGTTACATGCAATCCTCATCCTTGGGATGTCTTCTACATAAGAGAGCATCTTGTTAGCTTGAAACAAACTTAATTTACACTTACAAATACTTTAAAATAAACTTGACTTTTACGAATATTTATGTTATTGTATATACATGGGAGACATAACAAACCCAGTAATTTAATTGGAATGAGGGATTATTATGGCAAACAAGTCTACACTACAAGTACCAACCAGTTCCCTTTACTATGTCAATAACATAATCCAAGGTGTAATGAGTGGGCAACAGCATGTCTGCTATTGGACTTCCGGCTGGAAACCCATGTACCCTGTCCAGAAACTAGAAGTTTATTACCGTAAAAATCTGGTAGTGGCAGGACACTCTGTAAGCTATGAAGCGATGACTCCACAGGAACTCTATCAGCAATACACTTCTCCTGGTCTGACCGGTATTGGATTAGATGCAAATGATCTCTATGAAAGATGGGAAGATGAACTAATCGCTGCCTTTACGGATGTTCCTCCCCAGCTTGGTGTAGTAGAATTCCTCGTTGATAGTGTTGGGGAAAATATATTAAATTGTTTTGTAGAGACACAAGGGAAAAGTTTGGAGCTCTTACTAACAGAACTGAACAACGGGAATGAAGCTATCTTTCCAGATTACATTAGCAGAATTACACATAAATCACTAAATGAGTCTTTAAACCCAAAAGGTCGCTATGTCTAATACCTATTAGGATACAGATAGTGAGCGGAATCATAATGAGACAATGTTTTTCCAAAAGAAGAACTGTTGATAAGCAGCTATCTTTCTGTGAGCTGCTCTCATAATATTAAAGTCTATAAGAGTAGGACTATACTCTTTTTAGGAGAATGTTAGATCTATAAACAGTATGTTCAAAAAAAAGAGGAAAGCTCCTGCTTCGGAACTTTCCTCTTGCTTTTTGGGGCTTTTTTACAGCCCCTTGTACTTCGTCTGATTAGAGGGATGCAATGGCATCCTGTTCCAGTGTCTGAATCCCCCTTGCAGCCAGGGCAGCCGTTGCGGCAGCCTCATCTGCAACACGGAAAATCATATAGGCGTGGTTCACATTTTTGCCACCTAAGAAGGCATACATATACTCAATGTTGACTTTGGCATCTGTCAGCACCTGAAGCACCCGATTCAATCCACCAGGCACATCAGGAATGGCTACCCCAACCACAGGGGTTAGGCTGTGGACATAGCCTGCATCTTTCAGTACTGTGGTTGCCTGATAGACATTGTCCACAATCATACGCACAATTCCAAACTCGCTGGTTTCTGCCAGAGACAGAGCCCGCAAGTCCACCTGATGCTGTGCCAGCACACCAGTCAGACCATACAAAGCACCAGGGGTATTTTCCACAAAAACAGAAATCTGCTTAATGCTCATCCTTCCTGCCCTCCTTAAATTTTGCGCTTATCAATCACACGCACAGCCTTACCCTCACTACGGACAATGGATTTTGGTGCAACCAGTTTTACTTTTGCAGCCAACCCCAACAGAGAGCGCATACCCTCTACCAGTTCTCTCTGGCGGCGTTCAATTTCGCCCATGTTATCAGTAAACATTTCTGGGGTCATTTCCACCTGTACTTCCAGGGTATCGGTAGATTTGACACGGTCAACAATAATCTGATAGTTGGCAGAATAACCATGGTTCAGCAATACAGTTTCAATTTGAGAGGGGAACACATTGACACCACGAATAATGAGCATATCATCACTGCGTCCCATTGGCTTGCTCATTTTTACAAAGGTACGACCACAGGAGCAAGTTCCCCTGTGAATGACACCAATATCACGGGTACGATAGCGCAGCAAGGGGAATGCTTGACGGGTAATACAGGAGAACACAATCTCTCCCTGTTGCCCCTCTGGCAGTACCTCTCCTGTTTCAGGGTCGATGATTTCAATAATGAAATGGTCCTCATTCACATGCATACCCTGTTGTGCAGAACACTCATAGGCAACACCGGGACCCATAATTTCAGTCAGCCCATAGATATCATAGGCCTTGATACCCAGCTTTTCCTCAATATCTTTGCGCATTTCCTCGCTCCATGCCTCTGCGCCAAAAATACCAGCCTTCAATGGAATGTCTTTTCCAGTCAGTCCCATTTCATGAAGGGTTTCACCAATAAATGCCGCATAAGAAGGGGTACAACACAGCACAGTAGAGCCAAAATCTCGCAGAATGGTGATTTGTCTTTGGGTATTGCCAGAAGATACAGGAATCACAGTTGCTCCCAATTTGGTTGCGCCGCCATGCAGCCCCAAGCCACCTGTAAAAAGACCATATCCATAGGAAATATGTACCTTATCTTCCTCTGTTGCACCCACTGCCACCAACTGACGGGCAACAATGTCATCCCAAATATCCAAATCCTCTCTTGTGTAGCCTACCACAATTTGCTTTCCTGTGGTGCCGGAAGAGGCATGGAGACGAACCACATCTTTCATAGGTACTGCAAACAGTCCATAGGGATAGGTGTCTCTCAGGTCTTTTTTGTAAGTAAAGGGCAGCTTGTACAAATCATCTACAGATTGAATGTCCTCTGGCTTCACGCCCTTGTCATCCATGAGCTTTTTGTAGTAGGGTACATGGTCATAGGCATGTCTCACCTGTTTGACCAGTCTCTCATCCTGCCATGCACGAATCTGTTCTCTGGATGCGCATTCAATTTCTGGTTGGTAATATCTCTCCATTGGTATCTCTCCCTACTGTTCCCAAAATTAGGCATTTTTACCCAGTTCAAATGCTTTCTTGTTTAGTTCAAGGAATTTCGTGGGCACACATGCCTCGATGGATTTCTGCCATGCTTCCTCTGGCAGGTCAAAGTAGTGGGACAGACGCCCCATCAGTACAATATTCACTGCCTTTGAAGACCCTGCTTCCTCCGCAAGGGCAAGACAATCCAGTGCATCTACCTTTATCCCTTTGGCACGCATTTTCTCCACCAGATTTTCTGGATACTGGGCTGCCCCAGTAATCACAGGCATGGGGTCAATCTGCTGGGTGCTGGTCACAATCTGCCCATTGGGGCGCAGATAGTTGAGCCAGCGTGCAGCCTCCAGCAATTCAAAGGATACAATATAATCAGCTTCTCCCTTGTCAATCACTGGAGAGTTTACCCTATCTCCATATCGTACATAGGTGACAACGCTCCCGCCACGCTGGGACATGCCGTGTACTTCTGATACTTTCACATCATAGCCCTGTTCCATCAACAGATGCCCTAGCAGCTTACTTGCCAACAGGGAACCTTGTCCACCTACACCAACAATCATAATATTTTTGGTTTCCATGTTTTAACCCTCCTTGCCAGTGCTTTCAAATGCCCCAACTGGGCAGAGCTGCTCACACACACCACAGCCCACACACAGGGTACTGTCTACATGTGCCTTTCCATCCCGAATGGAAATAGCAGGACAGCCGATTTTCATACAGGACTTACAGCCCACACACTTTTCCTCATTCACCACCAGAGGAGGATTATGTTTTACATATTTCAACAAAGCACAGGGGCGGCGGCTGATAATGACAGAAGGCTCTGGAGCTGCCAGCTCCTCTTTCACTGCCTCATCACATTCTTTCAGGTTGTATGGGTCTACTACCCGTACACGCTGGAAGCCCATAGCACGGCAGAGCTGTTCCAAATCAATTTTTCCGGCAGGGTCCCCCTTAATGTTGTAACCAGTGGTGGGGTTGTGCTGGTGCCCAGTCATACCAGTAATGGAGTTATCCAAAATAATCACAGTAGAGTTGGATTGGTTGTATGCAATATTTGCAAGACCAGTCATACCAGAGTGCATAAAGGTGGAGTCACCAATGACTGCCACAGTTTTGCCCTCGCTCTCCTGACCCAGTGCCTTATTAAATCCATGTATTCCACTGATGGAAGCACCCATACACAGGGTCATATCAATGGCAGACAGAGGAGCCACTGCCCCCAACGTATAGCATCCAATGTCACCCATTACGGTACACTTATTTTTATTCAGTGTGTAGAAAAGACCACGGTGGGGGCAGCCTGCACACATCACAGGGGGACGTGGGGGAATGGTATCCTCCAAACTGACGCCCCGATGGACAGTGCCACCCAGCTTTTCAGCCACCAGGTTCTGTGAGAACTCATCTTCCATAGGCAGAATATTTTTCCCTGAAACCTTCAGTCCCAACTGACGGCAGTGATTTTCAATGATGGGGTCCAACTCCTCCACCACAATCAGATGGTCCACATGGGATGCAAAATCCAGAATCAGCTTCACAGGCAGAGGATACACCATACCCAACTTCAATACAGAAACGGTATCTCCAAAGACCTCTTTTACATACTGATAACAGGTGCTGGATGTAATGACACCCATCTCTGTGCCGCCCAACTCCATACGGTTTAAGTCACAGTGTTCTGCATACTCTGTCAGTCTGCGTGTTCTGTCCTCTACAAAGGGGTGACGGCGTTTGGCATTGCCTGGCATCATGACATATTTTGCAATGTTCTTTTCATAGGGTTTTTTAGGGGTCCCTGCCCGCTCCCCGATGTTGACAATGGATTGGGAGTGGGCCACACGGGTACACATCTTCAGCAACACAGGGGTGTCAAACTCCTCTGAAATTTCATAGGCACGCTTAGTAAATTCCAGTGCCTCCTTAGAATCTGCTGGCTCCAACATGGGTATTTTGGCACCAATGGCATAGTGGCGGGAATCCTGCTCATTTTGAGAGGAGTGCATACCGGGGTCGTCTGCCACTGCAATGACCATACCAGCGTTGATTCCGGTATAGGACACGGTGAACAGTGGGTCCGCTGCTACATTCAATCCCACATGCTTCATACCACAGAAGGAACGTTTTCCTGCCAGTGCGGCACCAAATGCCACTTCCATTGCCACCTTCTCATTGGGTGCCCACTCACAGTATATCTCATCATACTTGGCTGCTTCCTCTGTAATTTCTGTGCTGGGGGTTCCGGGATAGCTGGAAACCACGGCACACCCTGCCTCGTACAAACCACGGGCAACTGCTGCATTACCCAACATAAGTTGTTTCATTTTGAATCTTCTCCCTGCTTTTGGTTTTCTATTTTTGAAAAAGTGTGGCAGTCCTCATTCTGCCGCTTCTTTTACCTGATCCAATCCCTCGCGGGTAATAATCTCCTGAATCACTCCACCTGCCCCATTCTCCAGAAGGGAACGGCGTACACGGCTGATGGTGGCACTGCTTGCCCCTGTTCTCTCCAAAATATCCAAATAGACAAGCCCCTGCTGTAAATAAACTGCCACATCAAAACGTTGTTCCATAGATTGCAGCTCAGTTGGGGTACACAGATCCTCAAAAAAACGGCGGCACTCGTCCAAATCTTTTAATTTCAAGATGGTCTCATAGAGAGCCATGCTATGTTCCTTTCGCTCTGTCTTTGTCATATGACAACTCCTTCCTGATCTGCTGGCTGCACCAGTTGATATGCTATCTCTTAGGGCGGATAGGAAGCCTACTGTATATGTTAACACATTAAAGCGTTGAGGTAAACACCTTATGGCATAAATTTTTTCTAAATTTTCCTTCATAATCTTATGGAGAAACTACTTGACAGAATAGAGAAAGTGCTGTATTCTACTTTAGTGGTTTAAAGGTTAAAACTGTTGAAGTATTGAGAGAAGGGAAGGGGTAGCCGTGCCAATTACAGATTTGTTAGAGAGAAACAGCAAGCTATATGGCGATGAGGTGGCACTGGTAGAAATCAATCCTGAAGTGCAGGAGACACAGAGGGTCACATGGAAGGAATATGAATTGATTCAACCCTCCTCTACTGCCCCCTATCGCAGAGAAATTACCTGGTCCATTTTTGATGAAAAAGCCAATCGGGTCGCCAATCTTCTGCTTGGGCGAGGCATTAAAAAGGGACAAAAGGTTGCTATTTTATTGATGAATGGACTGGAATGGCTGCCTATTTACTTTGGTATTTTAAAGGCTGGTGCTGTGGCTGTGCCTTTGAATTTCCGCTATACTGCTCAGGAGATTGAGTATTGTGTAAAACTGGCTGATGTGGATATTTTGTTTTTTGGTCCTGAATTTATTGGGCGTGTAGAAGATATTGTGCCATCCATTGGGAAAGAACGTCTGTTATTTTTTGTAGGTGATACCTGTCCCACTTTCGCTGAGGACTACCATCGAGCAACTGCAAATTGCTCCTCTATGGCTCCCAAGGTGCTTGTAGATGATGCAGATGATGCAGCCATCTACTATTCCTCTGGTACCACTGGTTTTCCCAAAGCGATTTTACTGCGCCATTCCTCTTTGCTCCATGCTGCACGCATGGAGGCAATGCACCATGAGACCACCCATGAAGATGTATTTCTATGTATTCCACCCCTCTATCATACTGGTGCCAAAATGCACTGGTTTGGTTCCCTCTTTACAGGTGGAAAGGCTGTTTTGCTGAAAGGTAACACCCCAAAAGCTATTTTTGACGCTGTTTCCAGAGAACATTGTACCATTGTCTGGCTGTTGGTGCCTTGGTGTCAGGATATTTTGGCTGCTCTGGATCGTGGTGAGTTGTCTATGGATGACTACACTCTGTCTCAGTGGAGACTGATGCACATAGGAGCGCAACCAGTACCCCCATCTCTCATCAAACATTGGATGCAATACTTCCCACATCACAAATACGATACCAACTATGGGCTGTCTGAGTCCACTGGTCCGGGCTGTGTCCATCTGGGTATGGACCATCTGGACAAAGTTGGAGCCATTGGTGTGGCTGGATATGGCTGGGAGTTAAAGATTGTAGACGAGGATGGAAACACTGTTTCACAGGGAGAAGTAGGTGAGCTGTGTGTCAAAGGTCCCGGCGTTATGGTGTGTTATTACCATGATGAAGCGGCTACCAATGCGGTTTTACAGGATGGCTGGCTTCATACTGGAGATATGGCAATGCAGGACAAGGATGGATTCTATTTTCTGGTTGACCGTAAAAAAGATGTGATTATTTCTGGCGGTGAAAACCTATATCCTGTCCAAATTGAGGATTTTCTATCTGCCTACCCCAAAGTACATGATGTAGCTGTCATTGGTCTTCCTGACCAGCGGCTAGGAGAAATTGCTGCCGCCATCATTCAAGTTAAGGACGGTATGAACTGCACAGAAAGTGAAATTATTCAGTTCTGTACAGAGCTCCCCCGTTATAAACGCCCCAGAAAAATTATTTTTGCCGACATTCCACGCAATCCCACCGGCAAAATAGAAAAACCAAAATTGAGAGAACAGTATTGTGGTGTTCGTCTCGTGGAAGCCCAAAACAGAGCATAATCTAAAAAATACCTTACAGCAGGATTTTCCTGTCTGTAAGGTATTGATCTGTTTGAACCATAGTTTTCCAAAACAAAAGGAGAGTTCCAAAGATGGAGCTCTCCTTTTGTTTTATCGTTTTTTCTTAACGTGCTAATACAAAAAGGTTGTCTGCTGAGACAAAGTTAGAAATACTGTACAGTACAATCACAGTATCAATTTCGTTCTGTACTACATAGTCCTTCACACTGGTTAAATTCATTCTAGGGTCAAAGAGATGAATTTCTGAAAAATTCTGTGTCAGGAAGGGAGCCAGACTGTCTGTATAGGAATCTCGAATGATGAGCACTTTGGGGGCATCTGTCAACTGGGTTTCAATCACACATAGGGGTTGGTTGCCACCCAAAAAAGAGGAATACTTGTCTTTCACTTCCAGATAACTGTCCACATATAATGTGCTGTCCACTGGTGTTCCCTCTGGATAGGCTGTGACCTTTAGTCCATCCCCTGAAATATATCGGTCAATGTGGTCTGGTGCAACCCATCGCACTCCAGAGGTAGAGAAGATGGTTCCATAAAAGTCCTCTGAAACTGTCACCTTGTTTGCTTCATCCAGTGGCAGGGCTGTCATACCCAGAGACTGCATGATGGCTTTATAGCCATAATATGCACCCAAACTGGTCCAGTGGTGGTCTGTACGATAATAAATTTCCTCCTGATTGTGATTGTTCAGATTGGTATACAAGTCTATGGTGTGCGTCTGCACCTGCTCATATAACTCTGTGATAATTTCCAGTTCATCTGCGGTAGGTGCACCTTTGGGCAGCCTGTCCTGCCAGATAGCAGCAGAGGAAGGAATCAACCCAAAATAGACGGGAATCTCCACATTATTGACCAGTTGATTCACATATCCTACATTTTTTTCCAATTGCTCTTTGTCTGGTTCCTCAAGCCGGTTAATGAGTGTTTCCTGACTGCCCAGATAAACCCCGTTGTTCTCCTTTTTTCCACTGAGTCGTTCACACCATGCCTTCCATTCCACCCACAGGTCACGCCCTACCACATGGTCATTGATATACTTTTCTGCATTCGTCATAAAGGAACCATTTATTAACACAGTTTCTACCGATAATTTGGGGGGCTTTGCCAAATATCTGTTTTCCAGTTCAGAAAATTCCTGCTCTGGTGCAGTCACACTGTTCACCACAGTCCCCACAAAAATACCGCCTACAAACAGAGAAAATAGCAAAACCAAAAAAATGCTGTATTTCTTATCCATATTGCACCTGCTTTCTTAGAATCGGAAATACAAGAAAGGATTGTAAGTACCATCCACCAGATAGGCGGTACAAATCACCAAACCTGCTAAAATCAGCACTGCACCCACTCCATTGGCAACCTTTCGAGGGACAGAGCGGTAAAGTGCCACCCCTGTGGGAGTGGATGCAATGGCAGCCACACACAATACAGGCAGATAGCTGGTCAAATAGTATCCAAATGTGGCGTCTGCCAGTGGCACATCACCCAATCCAAACATTACCTTGAGGTAGCCACCCAGTTGACCAAAATCTTCTATGGCAAAAATACCCCAGCTGACCAAAATCAGAAACAGGGCATACACATGCTGGAACACCCTTGGAAGTCGTTCCAACCATTTTAACAGCCACAATTTTTCCACCATCAAAATTGCCCAGAAATAAAGTCCCCAAATGAGAAAATTCCAACTGGCTCCATGCCAAATGCCTGTGGCTGCCCATACCACCAGCAAGTTAAAAATTTGCCGTCCCTTAGAGCAGCGGTTTCCCCCCAAAGGGATATAGAGGTATTCCTTAAACCAGGTAGAAAGGGAAATGTGCCACCTTCTCCAAAACTCTGTAATGGACCTTGAGATATAGGGATAGTTGAAGTTGGGCAGAAACTCAAATCCAAGCATACGTCCCAGTCCTACCGCCATATCAGAATAACCAGAAAAGTCAAAGTAAAGCTGGAAGGCAAACGCCAAAACACCCAGCCATGCCCCTGCTACAGTCAACTCTCCCACTGCCATCACCTTATAGCTGTCCCAAAGCATGCCCACATTGTTGGCAATCAGCACCTTTTTCCCCATGCCAATCATAAACATCTGGACACCGGAGGCAAATTTCTCCACGGAAGTGGTTCGTTGGTCAATCTGGTCTCCCAAATCCTTATACTTAATAATGGGACCTGCAATCAGTTGGGGAAACAGTGTGACAAAGGTGCTAAAGTTGATGATATTTCTCTGTGCTCTGGCATCTCCACGGTATACATCAATGGTATAACTCATGGTTTGGAAGGTATAGAAGGAAATGCCTATGGGCAAATGGACACCCAACACTGGTACAAAGGTCAATCCAATCGCCTGCAAGGAACCTGCAAGAAAATCCCAGTATTTAAAAAACAGCAACAGTGCCAGATTGAACACAATGGAGGACGCCACTGCCATTTGGGCATGTCGTCGCTCTCCTTTGGCAAGAAATTTCTCCACCAACAGACCGTGGGTATAGTCTATGGCTGTGGAGAGAAGCATAATGGCAACATAGAGCTGTTCTCCCCAGAAGTAGAAAAAGAGGGAGGACAGTAAAATAACTCCATTCCTCAGTTTTCTGGGTACAACATAGTAGACCAGTAATGTGATCACCAGAAAGTAAAATAAAAAGGTAGGTGTGGAAAAAACCATCTGCCCATCCTCCTGTCTTAGTACAATCAGGTGGGTAGAACACATCTACTCACCTGTCAAATGTTGATTAAAACAGTGCATTAAAATCGTTCACAATGGCATCACAGTCAGTTCCAACTACCATCATCACATAGTTGCCATTGGACACCACACGGGAATTTTCCTCCCAAATCTGGGTGGGTTCTGGATACCATGCACCTCCAGGACCATTTCCATCACCTACCATATAGTCAATGCGTGCCTGGAAAATTGCCTTTACCTTGTCCACATCCCCTGCATCCTTCACCTGTACCAGAGCAATTTCACCATTGTTCATAGACATAAAGTTCACATATACCTCTGTCTGCTCCATAGCAATGGCACTCAGTCCAGCATAGTTATTGTCCATAATGGTGGAATCTGCCTTGGAAAGGTTGGGCATCTCATAACTGGAAATCACACTGTTATAAAAATCAGCCAGATTCACCTGACCATCAGAGGGGGTGCTGCTGGAACTTCCAGACCCAGAACTGCTGGAACCGGAGCTGCTGGAGCTGCCAGAGCCACTGGAGGAATCTGTGTTGCCACCTTCAGATGGTGTTTCAACCTCAAACTTACAACGCACAATACAGGTGGCTTTCAGGTCTCCTGCTGTCACAGTAATCTTTGCAGTGCCAGGGGCAACCGCAGTTACCTTTCCTGTCTCGTCCACAGTAGCCACTGCCTCATTGCCAGACTGGAAGGTCACTTTTGTTCCATCTGCCACTCCCTGTACAGTTGGTTTCAGGGTATGGCTGGAACCTGCCTGAAAGAGGGAAAAATCTGTGGTATCCAAAGTGAGGGATGCCTTCACCTGTGGTTCTTCCACCGGCTTTTCCTCAGAGGAATCTGCTGGCTGTTCCTGAGACACATCTGGAGCAGACACACTTTCATCTGGGTTGGATGTACTGACATCTGGGGTACTCACATCTGATGTAGAACTACTGCCTTGACTTGTAACATCCTGGCTGGATGTAATCCCACTTTCTGTGGACTGACTGCCGTTGTCCTCTTTGTTAGACCCACAGGCAACCAGCAGAGATGCTGACAGAGCCAGAGATATCATCATTGCATAGGTACGACGTTTCATATAAAATTCTCCTTATTCTCAAAGTAAATGGAACATCATCAATTGCTTGTTCTGTTTCTGTTGGACGATATATTTCTAAAAAAGTTCCATCCCTACTTTGGAACACTTCCAAAGCCGCATCATTATATCAGTTGTTTTTCAAAAAAGCCAGTATTTTTCCTTGACAGAATCTTCCCTTTGTTGTATAATGAACACATGAACAGTTATTCATATGTTAGGTGGTGTAGTATGGAATCAAATCAACCTCTCTGCTGTGATACCACAGAAATTCATATGGACTTGGTGGAACAGGTACGCAGCCAGCTTCCGCAGGATGAAATTCTGTATGATTTGGCAGAACTATTTAAAATCTTTGGAGATAGTACACGCATTAAAATTTTGTATGCACTTCTGGAGTCAGAACTGTGTGTCTGTGACTTGGCAAAACTGATGGAAGTGAGCCAGTCAGCCGTATCCCATCAGCTTCGGGTTTTGAAGGGCAGCAAATTGGTCAAGTTTCGTCGTGAAGGCAAGGTATTATACTATTCTTTGGCGGATGACCATGTTTTGAGTATTTTGAATCAGGGCATGGATCATTTAACAGAATAAGGTAAAAGGGAGTGCTTTGTATGAAGTATGTATTTGAAATGGAAGATTTAGAATGTGCCAACTGTGCCGCAAAGATGGAGCGGGACATCAGCGTTTTACCTGGCGTGCACAAGGTTTCTGTCAATTTTCTGACCCAAAAAATGACACTGGAAGCGGAGGACAGCCAGTTGGAGCACATTTTAAAGCAGGCACAGAAAATCTGCAAAAAGTATGAGCCAGACTGCTGTATTTTGACAAAATGAGTAAAACAGAACAGAACTACAAGCTCACCAAGAAGCAGAAGAAAGCCAGAAACCGCATTGTGATTGCAGGCATTTTATTTTTGCTGTTTGCACTCCTTCCCCTGCACGGATGGCTGAAATTTTTTCTGTATTTGGTTCCGTATGGTATCATTGGTTGGGATGTATTGAAAAAAGCGGCACTTAACATCAAACAGGGGCAAGTTTTCGATGAGAACTTTCTCATGGCTCTCGCCACTGTTGGTGCATTTGGATGTGGAGAAACTGCCGAGGCAGTGGCAGTCATGCTGTTCTATCAAATTGGTGAATTGTTTCAAAGTGTTGCAGTGCATAGAAGCCGGTCCTCCATTGCTGCTCTGATGGATATTCGTCCCGACCACGCCAATGTGGAGCGAAATGGCACCCTAATAGAAGTAGACCCCTCTCAAGTTTCATCTGGCGAACAAATCGTTGTGAAACCTGGAGAACGTGTGCCATTGGATGGTATTGTGTTGGATGGTTCCTCCCAATTAGATACTTCCGCTTTGACGGGTGAAAGTTATCAACGCAATGTCCAGCCCGGTCAGGAAATTGTCAGCGGTTGTATCAACCTCACTGGTGTTTTACGCATACAGGTTACTAACTCCTATGAGACCTCCACTGTATCCAAAATATTGGAGCTTGTGGAAAATGCCAGCTCTAAAAAGGCTAAAACGGAACAGTTTATCACCAAATTCGCCCGATATTACACTCCAGTTGTAGTTGTCTCTGCACTTTTTCTCGCTTTTTTGCCCCCACTGCTGGGTTTTGGTCCTGTCTTGATGTGGGTACAGCGCAGTCTGAATTTTTTGGTGGTATCCTGCCCCTGTGCCCTTGTCATCTCTGTGCCATTGGCTTTTTTTGGTGGAATTGGTGGTGCATCCAGAAATGGTATTTTAATCAAAGGCGGCAACTATTTAGAGGCGTTATCCCATGTAAAGACCATGGTATTTGACAAAACAGGCACATTAACTCTGGGGCATTTTTCTGTTTCCCAACTATACCCCTCCGCCTGTTCCTCTGAGGAATTGGTGGAACTTACCGCCCTAGCTGAACAGTTTAGCCCCCATCCCATTGCACAGGCTATTTTACAGCACTATGGAAAACCCCCCGATGCAAATCGTGTCTCCCATGTACAGGAACTGGCAGGGTTGGGAATACAGGCAGTTGTAGATGGAAAAACTGTACTGGTTGGTAATCTCTCCCTGATGCAGCAACACCAAATTGAGGCAACCTCTTTGAAAAATCCTCTGGGCAGTGCTGTCTATGTTGCCCAAGATGGTCAATTCCTCGGTTCCCTTGTGGTAGAGGACCAAATCAAGCCACAGGCAAAAGAGGAACTCAGACAATTAAAGGAACAGGGTATTTCCAAACTGGTCATGCTGACTGGGGATGGTGCTTCTATTGCAGATAAAGTCAGTTCCTATCTGGGTTTTGATGAAGTACACAGCCAATTATTGCCCCAAGATAAAGTCTCCTGTGTGGAAACTCTGCTCCACTCCAAACAGGATGGGCAGTTGCTTGCCTTTGTGGGAGATGGAATCAATGATGCCCCTGTTCTCTCTCGCTCCGATGTGGGAATTGCGATGGGTGCCATGGGTTCTGATGCTGCCATTGAAGCAGCAGATGTGGTATTGATGGATGACAGCCTGTCAGCACTGCCAAAAGCCCTCGCCATTGCCAAAAAGACCATGAGAATTGTAAGGCAGAATATTGTCTTTGCTTTGGGTATTAAATTACTGGTATTGGCTCTTTCTATTTTTGGTTATGCCAATTTGTGGTTGGCAGTTTTCGCAGATGTAGGGGTATCCGTTCTTGCTATCTTGAATTCTGCACGATTGCTCTATCAATCGTCAAGAAAATAACAGATGGGAGACATTCTCCCATCTGTTTTCGCCTTTACGGAATGGCAAACTTATGATAGAATGATGCAATTCCCATGTATTGGAGGTGTGGTGATTGGATATTACCCTTCAAACCCCATTGCTGGAATTTTCCGGTGTGGGTGAGGTAAAGGCAAAAAAACTGGAGAAGTTGGGACTGTCAAAATGTGTTGATTTGCTCAAATATTATCCCAGAGATTATGAAGACCGCAGTAAATTATATAACCTGACAGATGCACCCCTGGGGGAAAAAGTGTGTATTTGCGCTACTGTGGCAGATCGCCCTGTCTATACTATGCTGCGCAAAGGGCTTGACCTTGTGAAAGTCACGGTTATCAATGAAAATATCCGTCTCTATCTCACGTTTTTTAATCAATACTATGTGGCACAGTCTCTCCATCTGGGACAAGACTATATTTTTTATGGAGTAGTAGACCTGTCCAACAGTCGTTTTACAATGACCAATCCCATTTTTGAACCAGTCCATAAAACCTCTTTTACTGGCTGCATTATTCCAAAATATGCTCTCACCGCAGGCATTACCAATCATTTTCTCTGTTCTCTGGTACGCCATGCCCTGCCCTGTGCCAAAGATTTACCAGAGACATTGCCAAGACAGGTTCGACTTGACCACCAACTGGCACAGATAGAATTTGCCTGCCGCAACATTCATTTCCCTGAATCCTTTGAGGCAATGGAACTTGCCCGCAGACGTCTGAGTTTTGAGGAACTGTTTTTTCTGTCGGCTGGTTTGACCATGCTAAAGGGACGACGAACGGAAACTTCTGGCTATCCACTCTCTCCACAGCCTATGGAGGAGTTTCTCTCTCTGCTGCCCTTTCCACCCACGGATGCCCAACTGCGGGTGATGGAAGAAATCTTGCAGGATGTCACTTCTAAAAAGTCTATGAATCGGTTGGTACAAGGGGATGTAGGTTCTGGAAAAACGGTGGTTGCCGCCTTTGCTGCTTGGCTTGCCTGTAAAAGTGGCTTTCAGGCTGCTCTTATGGTTCCTACAGAGGTACTAGCTGAACAGCACTTCCAGTCTCTATCCAACTTGTTGTCCACTACTGGGATTCGTCTGGGACTGCTCACCGGTTCCCTTACGCCTGCCAATAAAAAAAAGCTGCAAACTGCTTTGGCAAATGGTGAAATTGACTTTGTGATTGGTACCCATGCCCTGATTTCTCCCAAAGTTTCCTTTCAACGTCTCGCCCTGATTGTAGCAGATGAACAGCACCGCTTTGGCGTTGCCCAACGTGCCACTTTGGCAGGGAAAGCAAGCAACACAGAACCTCTGTCCCCACATGTTCTAGTGATGTCTGCTACCCCTATCCCCAGAACATTGGCACTGATTGTCTATGGCGATTTGGATATTTCTGTGATTGACCAACTGCCACCAGGGCGCACCCCCATTTCCACCTATGTGGTGGGTGAAGATAAGCGTGTACGCATGTATGGTTTCATTCGCAAACAAGTACAAGAGGGCAGACAGGTCTATATTATCTGCCCCTCTGTGGAAGAACAGGAGCCATCCTCTGCCCCTTTTGCTCAATCTGCATCTGTGGAACGAAAGGCTGTCACCACATTTTCTACCACACTACAGACAGAGTGGTTTCCTGATTTGCGTATTTCCTATCTACATGGTAAGATGAAACCCAAGGAAAAAGAACAAATTATGCACTCTTTTGCTATGGGAGAAATTGATGTGCTGGTGTCCACCACTGTAGTGGAAGTAGGTGTGGATGTACCCAATGCCTCTCTCATTATCATAGAAAACGCGGAATGTTTTGGGCTAAGTCAGCTCCATCAGCTTCGTGGTCGTGTAGGACGTGGTCAATATGCCTCTTATTGTATTTTGATGACCAGTACACGCAATTCTGACACCATGACACGTTTAAAAATTCTGGCAGGTTCCACAGATGGATTTCACATCTCAGAAGAAGATTTAAAACTACGGGGACCAGGTGACTTTTTTGGTCAACGCCAACACGGTCTTCCACAGATGGCACTGGCTGATTTGACTGGTGATATGCGTCTTTTGCGTCAAGCTCAGGATGCTGCCCGTTCCCTTCTGTCCACAGATCCCTCCCTCAGCCAACCAGACAATCTACCTGTTTTACAAGGGGTTCGTCGGCTTTTTGCTGATACACCAGATATATTTAATTGATTGGCAGAAAATCTGCCCAAAAAGAAAGGATGCTAACCCATGACCCATTTAGAAGAAGTCCAGTATTTACGCAGTAATCCTGATGGTGTACATTACAACTGTGCCCAATCCCTGCTCATTCCTTTTGCTCAGGAAGTTGGATTGACCAAAGAGCAGGCACATGCCCTGGGTTCCTGCTTCGGTTCTGGTATGTTACATGGCTCTGCCTGTGGTGCCTTAAGTGCCGCTTTGATGCTAGCAGGCATGAAAGGATATGACACCAAAACTGCAAATACTCTGATTCAAACCTTTCGTAACGCCCATCGTGCCACTGACTGTGCTACTCTGCTCACTTTTGCAAAAGAAGAAAACATTCCCAAAAAACAGCACTGTGATGACCTGGTGCTGGAAATGGCGGAACAATTGGAGACCCTCTTTACTCAAAGCTAAATAAAAACAGTCAAAAGCGGAAGTCCCGCCGGACTTCCGCTTTTGACTGTTTTGTGAGAAGGAAGGAATGGAAAATCGAGTTACAAAGGTTTTTCACGAACATGCCGATAAGAGCGGCATTCGACAGGTTCGTTAATTTTTTAACCTTTGGACAAGTAGAACTTTACCACCATTTCTGATAAAATACTATTCCCAAATTCATTATACAAAACATAACTATTTTATTATGATTTCGGTCTAGTTCTTCTGTTTTGTGAATCTGTATAAAAATAGGAGTTTATTCATGAATCCTTTACAACAACTTTCCACACCACTTCTACTCTGGTACCAAAAACAGGCTCGAAATTTGCCTTGGCGTACCTCCCCCACCCCCTACCATGTTTGGATTTCCGAAATAATGCTGCAACAGACTAGAGTTGCAGCAGTTTTGGGCTATTATCAGCGGTTTTTATCCGCGGTTCCTACCATTGAAGCACTGGCACAGCTTCCAGAAGATGAGCTAATGAAATTGTGGCAGGGATTGGGATACTACAATCGTGCCCGCAATATGCAAAAAGCGGCTCAAATTCTCATGTCAGAATACGGTGGAGTATTCCCAAATAGTTATGACAAAATTCACAATCTCCCTGGTATTGGTGATTATACTGCTGGAGCTATTTGTTCTATTGCCTTTCATTTGCCTACACCAGCCGTAGACGGTAATGTTTTGCGTGTGGTTGCCCGTATCACAGGGGACGAAGGAGATATTTCTACCGCTGCCATGAAAAAAAAGGTCACAACTGCCCTGCAAACCATAATACCACTGGACAATCCCGGAGATTTTAACCAAGCTATGATGGAACTGGGTGCTACCGTCTGTCTGCCCAATGGTGCCCCTCTCTGTGATACATGCCCTGCCTTTTCCTTTTGTATTGCAAGACAAAAGAACCTGACACACAAACTACCTGTAAAAGCCCCCAAAAAACCTAGAAAAATTGAGCATAGACAGGTCTATCTTCTCTTTTGGAATGGGCATGTGGCAATCCGGCAGCGTCCCAAAAAAGGACTGTTGGCTGGGCTTTGGGAGTATCCCAATGAACTGGATACACAGTCAGACCTGAACACATTACAGCCATACTGGCATGAAGCAGGCGCTGGAAAGCATATTTTCACCCATATTGAGTGGCACATGTCCGCCTTTTGGGCAGATACCAACTCTCCTGCCCTTCCATCTGGCTGGGTGTGGGCTGACTTGGAAACCCTTGCCCACTCCTATGCCATCCCCAACGCATTTCAGGACTTCCAAAGTTTCATTACCTCCCATCTGCTCTCTATGGAGGTGCATCCACTATGATTTGCTCCATATGTCCCAGACAATGCCATGCTCTGCGCAACAGCGATACAGGGTATGGGCACTGTCGTATGCCCAGTGTGCCTGTGGTTGCACGGGCTGCCCTTCACCATTGGGAAGAACCTCCCATTTCTGGTACCGCAGGTTCAGGCACTATCTTTTTTTCTGGCTGCTCTTTGGACTGCATTTTCTGTCAAAATGAAAAAATCAGCCATCAGGACTATGGAAAACCAATCACTGTGCATAGATTATATGAAATCTGTCTTTCGTTGGTGGCACAAGGGGCACACAACATCAATTTAGTCAATCCCACCCACTATGCCCATGTAATTTTAGAACTGTTGCAAACCCCACTGCCTGTCCCTGTTGTGTGGAACTCTGGTGGCTTTGACAGCGTGGAAACCCTGCAATCTCTCTCCGGTGCTGTTCAAATTTATTTACCAGACCTAAAATATGTAGATACTTCCACCTCTTTGCGCTACTCCAATGCCCACTCCTATCCATCTGTTGCTATGGCTGCCATTCAAGAGATGGTACATCAGACAGGTCCCTATCAACTGGATGGAAATGGGCTGTTGACACAGGGGGTCATCATTCGCCATCTCGTTTTACCAGGTCAGGTATCACAGGCAAAACGGGTGATGGATTGGGTTGCAGACACATTTCCCCCTCACACTGTCCTCTTTTCCCTCATGAGCCAGTATACACCTTGGAACAATTTGGACACCACTCCTGAGCTGAACCGCCGTCTGAGGCATGGTGAAATCAACAGTGCTATCTCTTACATGCAGAATTTAGGGCTGGATGGCTTCTATCAGGAGAGGACCAGTGCCAAAGAGGAGTACACTCCTCCTTTTGACCTAACCGGAGTGTAAATTTTTGTGTATTTTGCCCTCTGTTCTTGATTTGTTCATAAAACTTCTTGGATTATTTGCAAAATATTCACATTAACTTCATGATTTTGTCTTAATTTTTGGGTATGATATGTGCGTACCCAGTAATCATACATTATCTCCCATTTCTCTCTCCTTTTACAACACACACAGACAAAAGACCTCGGTGTAAACCGAGGTCTTTTGTCATATTGCTAAGATACAGGTTGTTTTTCCAATTCAAACCGATAGCCAATCCCCCTAAGTGTAACAATACGGTCATTGTAGGGGGAAATTGCCCGTCTAATCTGCTTAATATGGGTATCTAACGTGCGGGTATCTTCTGGCAGAGAGCCTCCCCACACTGCATCTAAAAGTTTTTTTCTTGAAAACACCACATTGGGTTGTGCTGCTAATAACACCAATAAATCGAATTCTTTTGGGGTAAGATTTGCTAGCGTACCATTGACTGTCACCTGTCTTGATGGCAAATCTATGAGAATCCCATCCCGTTCAATTTGTCTTGGACATTGTACACAGGAAAGTGTTCCCCGTCTCAAAATTGCTGCAATTCTCAGCATCAGTTCTCGACTGTTGAGGGGCTTATCCATACAATCATCTGCTCCCAGCTCCAGTCCCCGTATTCGAGCAGATTCATCTATCCCTTCTGTTAGAATCAGAATTGGAACCTGTGAAAAGCTGCGCACTGTTTGACAAACTGAATAACCATCCAGTCCATATAACACCGTGGACAAAATGACAAAATCAAACCCTGTCTGCCTACAGAGGGCGATTGCAGTGTGACCATCCCCTGTTTCTGCAACCTCATATCCCTCCAGACGGGCACACCGTCCCACCTCACTGCGTACAGCCATATCACAGTCTGCAATCAGGATATGTTTCATCTATAGTACCTCCTGTTCCAGGCGATACCCCATCTCACAAATTGTTCAGAAAGCATCATACACACAAGTTATCTAAGACCAATTCTCCCACACCTGTGGACAGTAACCTACCGTTGCCTGCTTCCCGTTGCGAACAATAGGGGCATTGAGCAGGGAAGGATCTTCAAACAGTTTCTCCATTTTTGCCTGTTCCGACGCCAGATATTGTATCAATGTATAGTCTGGATGTGTAGGGTCCAGCATTGCCTCCAATCCAACTGCCTGTTTTACACTGTTCAATTCCCCACGACTCATCCCATATTTTTTCAGGTCTACCATCTGCACCCGAATGCGTCTCTCCTTAAACCATCGCTCTGCCTTTTTTGTGTCAAAACTTTTTGATTTTCCGAAAATCTGAATGTTCATTCCTCATCCTCCACAAGAGAAAAGCGAGGACCTTGGTAGCCATCCCGCTCCACCCACGCATTCCACATGGTGGCTGGTCGCACCCAGAGCCCCTTTTCTCCATATAATGCCTGATACACCACCATAGGTTCCAAGGTTTCTGAGTGGGATGCGATCCCAATGACCTGATAGAGCCCCCCTTTAAAGTGGCGGTATCGACCCAATGGAATTCTATCCATATTGCCCCCCCTTTCCTGTATGTATTCTCATAGAAAGTATATCATATTTGTGTATTCATCACAAGTGTTCCAGTTGAAATTCAGCAAATTAGGAAACTATAACTAACATATTTTCTACTTCTCTCCTCTCAATCATCCTCCCTTTTTAAGATAAGTAGTGATTTCAAGGGAAATTGAAAATTTCCGTCAATTTGACGGGAATCCCGACAGCTTATTAAAACTCCTTATGCTGCTGTATTTTCTTCTTGTTTTCCTCAATCTCGGTGGTCGATTCCTTGCGGGTTTTCTCTCTCGGTTGATGTATTCTGTCATTTAAGTTGACGTCAAACTCCCCGATAAATGGGAATTTTCCTATCCAATAAAAACATTGTAAATCACTACAACATAGACAAATACTGCGGTTAAACAGGTCATAATAAAACCACTTTTATCTCGATTATTTTTATATTCTACACTTCTTAATAGTAAAAGAGTGGCAAGTGATACAAGCATAATCGGGTTTGCCATGTCAAAAGGAAGAATTTTTACTAATCCTAATACAGCGAAAAGCATTGTTATTATAGATAAAATGATTTTTGTAATTTTCATACAATCACACTCCTTTGTCAATGCTGATTTATTGATCTGCTACTTGGCTAAAATATAGCACAAACCTGTGAACAAATCCATATTATCTTTCTCTTTTCAAATATCAAAATGCCTTTCCAAAAGACAGCGGTAACTGTTCATTCCTGCTGTTTAGTGAAACTGCCGGAGTTTGGGCCATCACTACTTATCTTGAAAAGGGACCAATCATCTTTGTGGTATACAGAATCACAAAAGTATGGTATACTGTTACAGATTACTTCCTGAGATTTGCCCAAAGTAGAAATGGGCATTAAAGTTTCATTTATACGCATCAGTCAAACACTCAGTTTCCTGTTGCGTTTAAATCACACAGAGGACTTCCCTGTTGGTAGTATGACCAATTTGGTGTCCTTAGACACAGTTCCCTTTTGAGAAAGACGAAGAAAGCACAATATTCTCCAGACGAGGCAGGGTCTAGGAGCAGTTGTGTTCTTCGTCCGGTTTGCGTGCTGTTTTCTTAACAGGGCTGTTCTCTCTTAAAAATGATAAAAAAGGAGTTTGAATGGTATTATGGCTGAAAAACTAAAAATTATATCCTTAGGTGGATTGAATGAGATTGGCAAAAACCTTACCGTATTTGAATATGGAAATGATATTGTAGTGATTGACTGCGGTATGGGATTTCCAGACGATGATATGTATGGTATTGATGTGGTGATTCCAGATGTAAGTTACCTCATCAAAAATCAGAGTAAAATCCGTGGCATTTTTATTACCCATGGACATGAGGACCATATTGGCGCACTTCCCTACGTTCTGCGCTCCATCAATGCCCCCATTTATGCCACAAGAATGAGTGCAGGTCTCATTCAACTGAAATTAGAGGAGCATCGTCTGCTTTCCAAAACAAAATTGATTACATGTGAAGCGGGCGATGTAGTAAAAGTAGGAAAGTTCTCCATTGAATTTATCCATGTAAATCACTCCATTGCAGATGCGGTGGGTTTTGCCATTCGCTGCCCATTGGGTGTGTGTATTCATACCGGCGACTTCAAAATTGATGCAACCCCCATTCAGGGCGGTATGATTGACCTTGCCCGTCTGGGTGCACTGGGAAATGAAGGGGTTCTTGCTCTTCTGGCAGACTCCACCAATGTGGAACGTCCTGGCTTCACACGCACAGAACGCAGTGTGGGAGCCTCTTTTGATGCACTGTTTAAGGGGTGTCAGGAGCGCATCATTGTCACTACCTTTGCCTCCAATGTAGACCGCCTCCAGCAAATTATTGATGTGGCTGCCCGCTACGGCAGACGGGTGGCTGTCACTGGTCGTTCCATGGAAAACGCCATGAAAGTGTCCACAGAACTGGGCTATATGAACATCCCAGATGGTATTCTGATGGACTTAAACCAGATTAAATCCCTGCCAAAGCATAAAGTCTGTATTATTACCACTGGCAGTCAGGGAGAAACCATGTCTGCTTTGTCCCGTATGGCTTTTTCTACCCATCGTCAGGTGGAAATTTTGCCCGGAGACCGCATTATTATGTCTGCCTCTGCCATTCCTGGCAATGAAAATTCCATTGGCAATGTCATCAATGAACTGTATCGAAAAGGGGCTGAGGTGCTCAATGAACGGGAACGTGCCCTGCATGTGTCCGGTCACGCCTGCCAGGACGAACTGAAAATCATTCATGCCCTCATTAAACCCAAATACTTTATTCCGATCCATGGCGAACAACGTATGCTCCAAATTCATGCCAAACTTGCCCGTGATATGGGAATGCCCGCCAACAATGTCATTATTTCTGACATTGGTCGGGTCATTGAAATTACTGCCAAAGGCTGTAAACTGGCAGGTACTGTTACCGCAGGTAAAGTATTTGTGGATGGCTCTGGTGTGGGAGATGTGGGCAGTGTTGTGCTGCGTGACCGCAGACATCTGGCACAGGATGGTATGGTGGTAGTTGTAGTATCCATGTCTGGTGAAGATGGTGCACTGGTCTCCGGTCCTGATATTATCACCCGTGGCTTTGTGTATGTAAAGGAATCAGAAGGTCTGATGGAAGAACTGCGTCAGGTGGCATTGGATGGGATTATGAATGTAGATGCCCGCTATGCTACTGATTGGTCAGCCATCAAACAGTCTGTCAAAAATGAACTTTCCAGCTATCTCTATAAGAAAACCAAACGTTCACCCATGATTTTACCGGTTATTATGGAAGTATAAGAAAACTGGGCACTGTTTCTGGCAGTGCCCAGTTTTGTAATTTTTGTATAAAAATAAACTTATTCTCTTGTAGATTTTATCAAATATAATCTTGATTTTTCATTGACAGAACGGCTTTTCTGGTGCTAACATAGGGGCGTAGACTTTATTCCTGTAAAGAGAGGAGTTCCGATTATGTATTTGTTTGCAGCATTCTTTTTTAGCTACTTTTACTTTTTTGGCTTCAGTGTCAAACAGGTAGAAGTGTTTTCTGCTGCACAGAATCGGCTTCCCTCCCCAGTGTAACTGGAATGATACGGGATGTTAAGAGCCTGTGGTGAAGAAGCACTTCACCACAGGCTCTTTTGTATTTTTATTCATTGGGAGTTCCCAGAAAGGACGTTTCTTATGGTTATCATTTTAAAACAAAGTGCCAGTGAGGCTCGCATTCGTGACTTAATTCAGTGGATTGAATCTCAAAACCTTCGTACCCACATCTCCTCTGGTGATTATGCTACCATCATTGGCATCATTGGTGATACCAGCCGTCTGGATGAGGAGCTGTTGTCCAGTCTGGATATTGTAGATGGCGTCAAGCGAGTATCTGAGCCATACAAAAGCAGTAACCGCAAATTCCATCCTATGGATTCTATCATTGAAGTCGGTGAGGAAAAAATTGGCGGCGGTCATTTTGCTATGATTGCTGGTCCCTGCTCTGTGGAGAGTCGTGAGCAAATTATTACTGTTGCCAAAAGTGTAAAGGCTGCTGGTGCTACCATGCTGCGTGGCGGTGCATTCAAGCCCCGCACTTCTCCCTACGACTTCCAGGGACTGAAGGCAGATGGCATTGATTTGCTGTTGGAAGCAAAGCGTGAAACTGGACTTCCCATTGTAACAGAAATCATGAACGCCAACCATTTGCCCCTTTTTGAAGACGTGGATGTGATTCAGGTTGGAGCACGCAATATGCAGAACTTTGAGCTTTTGAAGGAACTGGGCAAAACACAAAAACCTATTCTGATTAAGCGTGGTCTTGCCAATACCATTAAGGAACTGCTGATGAGTGCAGAATATGTAATGGCTGGTGGCAATAGCAATGTGATTCTCTGTGAGCGTGGCATTCGTACCTTTGAAACTGCCACACGCAATACTTTGGATTTATCTGCTGTTACAGTGCTCCATGAATTAACCCACCTTCCTGTTGTGGTTGACCCCAGCCACGCTACAGGAGTAGCCCGCTATGTAAAGCCTATGGCACTGGCTGCCGCTGCCTGTGGGGCAGATGGTCTGATTATTGAGGTGCACAACGACCCTGCCCGTGCCCTGTGTGACGGTCCTCAGTCTCTGCGCCCTGAACAATTTGAAGATGTGGCAGAGGCGGTTCGTCAGATTCGCAACATTGTTTGCCCTCAGCAGTAAGGAGGTATCCCATGATTGTTGGCGTAGCTGGACTTGGTCTCATTGGTGGTTCTCTTGCAAAAGCCTATGAAAAAAGTGGTGCAACGGTATATGGCTATGATGGCAACCGTGTGGTGCAGGATTTTGCTAAACTGCAAGGCACACTCAGTGGAGATTTGGATGAAACCACCATTTCTACCTGTGACTTGCTCCTAATTGCCCTCTATCCAGAAATTTCCGTGGATTATCTGGAACGAATTGCCCCCTACATCTCCCCCACCACTTTAGTCATGGACTGTTGTGGTGTGAAACGTGAAATTTGTCGTGTTGGTTTTTCTCTTGCGGAACAGTATGGTTTCACATTTGTAGGTGGTCATCCCATGGCAGGCACACAGTATTCTGGCTTTGCCAACAGTAAGGCAGACCTGTTTCAGGGTGCACCTATGGTCATTGTTCCACAAAATCGGGATGACATTATGCTGCTGGATCGGGTGAAAAAAATGTTAGCTCCTGCCGGTTTTGCCCATCTGACCGTGACGACAGCAGAGCATCACGATGAAATGATTGCTTATACCTCCCAGATGTGCCACATTCTATCCAATGCCTATGTCAAAAGCCCCCGTGCACAAATGCACAAGGGATACTCTGCTGGCAGTTACTTGGACTTAACCAGAGTGGCATGGCTCAATGAACACATGTGGACAGACCTGTTTTTGGAGAATCGGGACTATCTTCTGACAGAGTTGGATCAGGTGATTGGTGCTTTGCAGGAATATCGCACTGCGCTGGAACAGGGCAATGGGGACCGGCTGTGTACCCTGTTGGCTGAAGGTCGAATTTGCAAAGAAAAGGTGGATGCAGAATGAAAAAGACATTGACAGTTGACCTGCCAGGTCGCTCCTATGAGATTGAAATAGAGCGAGGATTGCTTTCTTCTGTTGGTCTGCGCTGTAAAGAGCTGCTACCCAAAGCACAGCGGCTGTTTGTTGTGACTGACCAGACTGTCTATGACCTCTATGGAGCACAGGTCAACACATCTCTCCAAAATGCAGGCTTTGCTGTCCATATCTCAGTTGTTCCTGCTGGAGAGTCCTCCAAATCCACAGAACATCTGGTGGCACTTTGGGAAGAAATGATGTCTTTGGGGCTCACCCGCACAGATGCTGTGATTGCGTTGGGCGGTGGTGTTGTGGGAGATTTGGCTGGTTTTGCAGCAGCTACCATTTTACGCGGCGTGGCTTACATTCAAATTCCCACTACACTGCTCTCCCAAGTAGATTCCTCTGTTGGCGGCAAGGTGGCGGTGGACTTACAGGCTGGCAAAAATCTGGCTGGCGCATTCTGGCAGCCTAAAGCAGTATTTATCGACCCCAATGTATTGCAAACCCTGTCAGATGCCACATTCTCCGATGGCATGGCAGAAGTGATTAAATATGGGTGCATTGGAAATGCAGATTTCTTTTCTTTTTTGGCTCAGTGTGGCGGTCGTTCTGGTGTGATGGCTCACATTGAGGAAGTCATTTATACCTGTTGTGACCAAAAAAGACAGGTGGTTTTACAGGATGAGCGAGATACTGGACTGCGTATGACCTTAAATTTTGGGCACACCATTGGTCATGCCTTTGAATTGGCTGGTCACTATGTGACCTATACCCACGGTCAAGGGGTTGCAGCGGGTATGTGTTGTGCCATTGATTTGGGCATTGCTTTGGGTGTTACTCCAAAGGAAATCAAACCGATGGTTACTTCTATTTTGGAGCAGTACCATCTACCCACACAAATTCCCTGCCCCTGGTCTACTCTGGAAGAAGCGGTGGGATTGGATAAAAAACGTTCTGGTGACCAGATTACCTTAATTTTACTAGAGCAGTTGGGACATGCAGTTCCCCATCCTATGAAAAAAGAACAACTTTTGGAGCTTCTGGCTCCAACATTCAGGAGGTGATCCCTTTGGATTTGACGATTCATCCCCACAAATTGTCTGGTACTCTTACCATCCCACCCAGCAAAAGTCAGGCGCACCGTCTTCTTTTGGCAGCAGGGTTGTCTCAAAAAACCTGTACCATTTCCAATCTGTCTTTTTCAGAGGACATTTCTGCTACTCTCTCCTGTTTAAGTGCTATGGGCATTCCATTCCAACAGGGTTCTGACTGTGTCACGCTGTCTCCTCACCAAAGCTACACTTCCAAACCACACTTTGATTGTGGGGAATCTGGTTCTACACTGCGTTTTTTCATTCCCATTGCATTGGCTCTGTGCAGTGGTGGCTCTTTTACCGGTCGAGGACGGTTGATGAAGCGTCCACAAACCCCTTATCAAATCTTATTTGAAAATAAGGGAATTTTGTGGCAGCAGGAACAGGATATCCTCACACTACAGGGGCAATTAACCTCTGGTTCCTACTCTCTGCCTGGGGATGTATCCAGTCAATTTGTCACTGGTCTTTTGTATGCGCTTCCTCTTTTGAATGGAGATTCTGAACTGATTTTGACCAGTGCATTGGAGTCCCGTGGCTATGTAGATTTGACCTTGGACACCCTTTCTACCTTTGGGATTGAGATTGAGGAATCTTCCACTGGTCATTTTAAAATCAAAGGCAATCAAACCTATCAGGCACAGAATCAGACCGTAGAAGGGGATTGGTCTCAGGCTGGATTCTGGTATGCAGCCAATTTTTTAGACAATCAAGTGACCTTACAGGGACTAAACACCACCTCCAAACAGGGAGACAGACAGGTGGCACAGTACTATTGGACACTGGCAAGACCTAACACCACCGTAGAACTGGATGTATCTCAATGTCCCGACCTTGTCCCCCCTCTGGCGTTGATGGCTGCACTGCGCTCTGGTACCACCCATCTTGTCAACGCAGCCAGATTGCGCATGAAAGAAAGTGACCGTCTCCATACCGTTGCGATTACTTTAAATGCTCTTGGTGGGCATGTAGAGGAACAGACAGATTCACTGACCATTCAAGGTGTCAGTCATCTTTCTGGTGGTGTCACCATAGATTGTTGCAATGACCACCGGATTGCCATGATGGCTGCTATTGCTGCCACAGCATGCCAACAGCCCATCACTTTGACAGGGGCAGAGTGTGTCAAAAAATCCTATCCAAATTTCTGGGCACATTATCAACAGCTGGGAGGGATTTTAGATGGCTTCTTATTGGGGTAAACATATTCACATTTCTATTTTTGGGCAATCCCATTCTGCTGCCATTGGTGTTACCATAGATGGGCTACCCGCTGGTGAATCCATTGATTTGGATGCTCTCTCTCTCTTTCTGAAACGTCGAGCTCCCGGCAACAGCCCTCTTTCCACCCCTCGTAAAGAGGCTGACTTACCTGAGTTTTTGTGTGGCATGGTGGACCACACCACCTGTGGGGCACCGCTGACCGCAATCATTCACAACACAAACACACGCTCTCAGGATTACTCCAAATTAAAAGACTGTCCTAGACCTGCTCATGCAGATTATACTGCCCATGTCAAATACAGAGGGTATCAGGATGTAGCCGGTGGCGGTCATTTTTCTGGCAGATTGACTGCTCCACTGTGTATTGCAGGTGGTATTTGTCTTCAAATTCTGTCCCGCTACGGAATTGAAATCGGGGCACACATTGCCTCTGTTGGCTCCGTGTCTGATACCCCTTTTTGCCCTCTGGGGGAACCTGACAGCACCTTTGTACATCTCAAATCATCTTCTTTTCCTGTCATCAACAAAAAAACAGAAACTGACATGAAGTCTATCATCGAGTCTGCCCGCAATCAAGGAGATTCTGTGGGTGGTGTGGTGGAATGTATGGCAACAGGGCTGCCTGTGGGACTGGGAAATCCCATGTTTGAAGGCTTGGAAAGTCGTCTTGCCTCTATGCTGTTTTCTATTCCAGCGGTAAAGGGGGTAGAATTTGGGGCAGGATTTGAAAGCGCAACATTATTTGGTTCTCAAAACAACGACCCATTCTATCTGGATGGCACCACAGTTCGCACCCGCACCAATCATAGCGGCGGTATTTTGGGTGGAATTTCCAATGGAATGCCCCTTCTGTTGCGTGCAGCTTTTAAACCAACCCCATCCATTTCCAAAGAACAACAGAGCATCAGCCTGTCCCAACAAAAGAACATTCCACTGAATGTTGTGGGACGTCACGACCCCTGTATTGTGCCCCGTGCAGTTCCTGTGGTAGAAGCAGCTGTTGCCATTGTGCTGCTGGATGCTCTACTTGACCGCAATACAGACCAAATCAACAAAATAAATTGACCTTAGGAGGTAATTCCCATGAATGAAGAACTGAATCGCCTGCGTGAACACATTGACTCCATTGACAAGCAGATGGTTGATCTGTTTGTAGAACGTATGGGGGTATCAAAAGATATTGCTGCCTTTAAAAAAGCGCACCAGATGCCCACCTTAGATGCCGGTCGTGAACGTGCCCTCCTTTCCCGTGTTGCCCAGCAGGCAGGGGATGAATTTTCTGACTATGTTCAATCTGTCTATCGCAGTATTTTTGCGGCTGGTCGCTCCTATCAAAATTTATGTAACCAAACTCCATCTCCTATTTGGGATGTGATTTCTCAGGCTGTGACCAACACACAAAACCTGTTCCCACAACGTGCCTCGGTTGCCTGTCAGGGCATTGAGGGTGCCTATTCCCAGATTGCCTGTGACAGCATGTTCAAGTCCCCAAATATTCTGTATTTCAGCACCTTTGAACATGTATTTCGTGCGGTAGAGACTGGCATGTGTCAATATGGTGTGCTTCCTGTGGAAAATAGCTCTGCTGGTTCTGTGAATGTGATTTATGACCTGATGGCAAAGCACAATTTTTATATTGTACGTTCTGCCCGTTTGAAAGTAAATCACAATCTTATGGCACACCACGGTGTGAAAAAAGAAGACATCCGTGAAATTTATTCTCATGAGCAGGCTTTGAGACAAAGTTCCTACTATCTATCTGGATTAAAAGATGTTAAAATTACAGTTGTAGAAAACACTGCTGTGGCTGCCCGCATGGTGGCTGAGTCTGACCGCACCGATCTGGCTGCTCTTTCTTCCCGTTTCTGTGGTGAACTATATGGTCTCAATATTTTGGAAGCAAATGTACAGGATCAGGACAACAACTACACTCGGTTCATCTGCATTTCCAAGCAACCTGAAATCTATCCAGGCGCAGACCGCACTTCCCTCATGATGACCCTGCCTCATAAGCCTGGTACCCTCTACCACATTCTCTCCAAATTCTACGCCCTTGGCATCAATCTGCGCAAATTGGAGAGCCGTCCCATTCCTGATCAGGAGTTTGAATTCCGTTTCTACTTTGATTTGGAATGCCCTGTCTATGCTCCAGAATTGCAGGCTCTGTTCCGAGATTTAGAGGCAGAAAGTGAACACTTCAGATATTTGGGCAGCTATAGTGAGATGATTTGTTAATTTTGAGGTGATTACAATGAATGCAACCTATGGACTGCTGGGAGAAAAACTGTCTCACAGTTTTTCTCCTCTCATCCACCGCCTGTTGGACAACCCCAACTATCAGCTCATCCCTCTCCCACCAGATGAAGTAGGTAATTTTCTATCCAATGGTACCTTTCAAGGCATCAATGTAACGGTCCCCTACAAAAAAACAGTCATTCCCTACTGTACCCAGCTCTCTCCTATTGCAGAACGCATTGGCAGTGTCAATACCATTATTCGCCGTCCAGATGGTTCCTTATATGGAGATAATACAGATTACGACGGATTTTTATATCTGGTGCAAAAGTCTGGCATTTCCATTACAGGAAAAAAAGTATTGATTTTGGGCAGTGGTGGCTCCTCCCTCACCGTAAAAACGGTATTGACCGATTTACAGGCAGGAGAAATTGTGGTGATTTCCCGTACCGGAAAAGATAACTACGAAAATTTACATCTGCATGCTGATGCACAGGTGATTGTAAACACTACACCTGTCGGCATGTACCCAAATGTAGGCGTTGCTCCTGTTTGTCTAGCGCAATTCCCAGCCTGTGAAGGGGTCATTGATATTATCTATAACCCTGCTGCCACACAGCTTTTGCTGGACGCAAAAAAATTGGGAATCCCCTATATCAATGGGCTTTCTATGCTGGTTGCACAGGCAAAAGCCGCATCTGAACGTTTTTTCAATGTGGCTTACCCACCTCAGCGGATTGATGAAATTACACGTCTGATTGAATGGGAAACAAAAAATATTATCCTCATTGGCATGCCCGGCTGTGGAAAAAGTGCTGTGGGTGAGGCTGTAGCAGACTTTTTACACCGTCCCTTTGTAGATTTGGACAAAAAAATTGAGGAAATGTGTGGCTGTTCCATTCCAGAGCTGTTCGACCAAAAGGGGGAAGATGGGTTTCGGGAGTGTGAACATCAGGTACTTTGTGATATTGCCAAACGTTCTGGGCAAATTATCGCCTGTGGTGGCGGCATTGTAACAAAACCGGAAAATCACGACCCTATTTTGCAAAATTCCTTTGTAGTCTACCTAAAACGTGACCTTTCACAGCTTGCGACAGAAGATCGCCCCATCTCTCAGTCTGTGCCTTTAGAAAAGTTGTATGCCCAGCGTGCGCCCCTCTATGAGTCTCTGGCACAGCTTACTGTAGAGAACAACACCAAGCCAATCTATGTGGCTGCCAAAATTGTTGGGAGGCTCCATCCATGAGATTGCTTGTCATCAATGGTCCCAACCTAAATATGCTGGGAATTCGAGAGCCAGACATTTATGGCAGTCAGACCTATGCTGATCTGGAAGGATTTATCCACCATGTAGCTGCGGAATGTGGAATCCAAGTTGAGGTATTTCAATCCAATCATGAAGGGACGATTGTAGATAAAATTCAGTGGGCATATGGGAAAATGGATGGTATTGTCATCAATCCAGCGGCTTATACCCACACCAGTGTTGCAATTTTAGATGCTCTAAAGGCGGTTGCATTGCCCTGTGTTGAGGTTCATCTCTCTGATGTTAGACAACGTGAGCCATTCCGTCAGGTTTCTTATGCTGGTATGGCGTGTGAAGCTTCTTTCATTGGTCTTGGCTTTGAAGGGTATCGAAAAGCCATCGAATATCTGGTAAAGAAATACTAAACAATAAAAATCCTAGCAAACAGTCAATCATTTTGACTTTTGCTAGGATTTTTCAGTTTCATATTGAATTATTTTTCATCTCATGGTCAGCTTTTTTCTTCAAATGATGCTCCACAGCCACGACAGGTTACCGTAATACGTCCCTTTCCTTTGGGTACTCGCAGCTGCTGCCCACAACTGGGGCATTTAAAATAGCAGTGCTCCTTGTCTTTCCAGATGGTTTTTCTAAGACGATACCACTTTACAACTGGTTCTGCTGCCTGTAGAAATTTGCTGTTTTCTGCCCGCCGTTTGGCATGGTTGCGAGAAAGCAGGCGGAAAATAACCACAACAATTACCACAAGAGAAACCCAGTACAGCAAATCCAAACCTGTTACCATGTAGAGGAGATACAGAATCAGATAAGCTGCCACCAGACAGGTATTAAGCTGGTCATTGCCATACCGCCCATACATCAGTCTCTGTATTGCATTCCGGATCATAAGGTGCCTCCTTATCTGTGCGGGGTCTTGCACAATGAGACCCTTTTCCCAGACGAAATGTTCCTTACAATGGATTTTTCAATTTACTACACAATTTCAAACCCATTGTGTATCATATCATATCGAAATAGTGTGAACTCGTCAAGGAATCAATCGTAAACAAAATGTAAATTGTGCCCCACACACTGACAGATTGTCACATTTTGTCTGACTTTCACAGATTGATTGGGTAAAACCCCTCCTCCTCCTACTTGCGACACATTTCAAAATCGGTTATACTGACACAATAGTACCACCACTTTTGGAGGAAATTGTTGTTATGAAACGAATCGATAAAGAAAATTATTACTTAGACATTGCAGAGACCGTTTTAGAGCGTTCTACCTGTCTGCGTCGGCAGTATGGTGCCATTTTGGTCAAACATGATGAAATTGTTTCCACTGGATACAATGGTGCCCCTCGGGGGAGAAAAAACTGTATGGACTTGGGCTACTGTACCAGAGACGCCATGAACGTCCCCAGTGGTCAGCGTTACGAACTGTGCCGCTCTGTCCACGCCGAGATGAACGCCATTATTTCTGCTGCCCGTCGTGACTCTCTGGATTCCACTTTATACCTTGCCGGTCGGGATGCAAAAACTGGGGCTCTCTTAGAACATGCTACCTCCTGTTCTATGTGCAGACGCCTGATTATCAACGCAGGTATTTCCAAAGTTGTCATCCGAACCACGCCAACAGAATATGAAACCGTATCGGTGGAAGAATGGATTGAGCAAGATGATTCTCTGCCCGATGGGCTTGACTAACCTGTAAGCATGCCAAATTATTTTCAAATTCGCAAGAAAATTTTGAAAGTGCTAGGGATTAGTATGAATAATTCTTGACATAGAATCCACTTGCCTTTACAATACAAAAAGGACAAATATGAAAAACGAGAGGGTTGTTTTTCTATTGTCGCAGGGTTTGTGGCTCATTTGGGATGGGTCATGTGCCTTGCGGCTCCTTTTATGTCAGAAACTGTCTCTGCTTCCTACCTGAAGCAGCGTGTGTTGACAAAGAAAAAATTTTGTTTGATGGAGGTGTATCTACGCAATGACCCCTGAAATTTTGGTGGCTGTTGCTGCCATTTTTGCCCTTGCCATTGGTATTGCAGTTGGCATGTATCTGGGATGGAATCGACGCAAACGGGTGGCCGAGCACGAAATTGGCTCCGCTGAAGAAGAGGCCACTCGAATTGTCAACGAGGCCTACAAAAGTGCGGAAAGCAAAAAGCGTGAAGCGTTGGTAGAGGCAAAAGAAGAAATTTTAAAGGCCCGCAACGAATACGAGCGTGAGGAGAAAGAGCGTCGTGCAGACCTGCAAAAGCAGGAGCGCAGACTGCAACAAAAAGAAGAAAATCTGGACCGCAAAACAGAGAACATGGAAAAGAAAGAGGAACATCTTTCCCACCGCCTTGCAAAGCTGGAGGCAACACAGGCGGAGGCAGACCAGATTAAACATCAACATCTGGAAGTTTTGGAGCGTATTTCTGGCTTTACTGCAGACGAGGCCAAAACCTACCTTCTGAATCAGTTGGAAGCCGATGTCACCCATGAGTCTGCCATGAAAATCAAAGAGATTGAGGCACGCTTTAAGGATGAAGCTGATACCAAAGCCCGTGAGATTATTTCTCTTGCCATTCAACGCTGTGCTGCTGACCATGTGGCAGAGGCTACTGTCTCTGTGGTTGCCCTTCCCAACGATGAAATGAAGGGGCGCATTATTGGTCGCGAAGGTCGCAATATTCGCACTCTGGAAACCCTCACCGGGGTGGATTTGATTATTGATGACACACCAGAAGCCATTACAGTATCCTGTTTTGACCCAGTCCGTCGTGAAATTGCCCGTCTTGCACTGGAAAAATTGATTTTAGATGGTCGTATCCATCCCACTCGCATTGAAGAAATGGTGGAAAAGGCAAAACGTGAAGTGGACAGCACCATTAAATCAGAAGGTGAACGTGCTATTTTTGAGACAAATGTGCATGGTCTCCACCCTGAACTGGTCAAGCTTCTGGGGCGTATGCGCTACCGCACCAGTTATGGTCAAAATGTTCTGAATCATTCTATTGAAGTCTCCCACATTGCTGGTCTTTTGGCAGCAGAAATTGGTGCCAATGTGGCAGAGGCAAAACGTGCTGGTTTGCTGCATGATTTGGGAAAATCCATCGACCATGAAGTAGAGGGCTCCCATGTTTCCATTGGTGTGGAACTTGCTCGTAAGTATCGGGAAAGTGAAGGCGTGATTCACGCTATCCATGCACACCACAATGATGTAGAGCCTCAAACTGTGGTTGCCTGTCTGGTACAGGCCGCTGATGCCATCTCTGCCGCCCGTCCCGGTGCTCGCCGTGAAAATCTGGAAAACTATATTAAGCGTCTTGAGATGCTGGAAGAAATTACTTCCTCTTTCCCCGGTGTGGATAAGTCTTTTGCCATTCAGGCTGGACGTGAAGTGCGTATTATGGTCAAGCCTGAACAGGTCAGTGAAGATCAGATGGTCATTCTGGCCCGAGATATTGCCAAAAAGATTGAGGATGAATTGGAATATCCAGGTCAAATTAAGATTAACCTACTGCGTGAAACCAAAGCAATTGAGTATGCAAAGTAATTGCCTGTATACAGGATTCCGACAGGATGCCAAAAGGTATCCTGTCTTTTTTTCTGCTCTGGTTGCTTTTTCCTGCAAAAACCAGTATAATAATAAGTCGTAATCGTGAAAACTACATTTGGGAGGTACCACATGTCCGAATCATGGAACCAAGAGACCGAACAGGAAGAACCTATCTCCAATGACCTTTTCTATTGGCTGCGGGCACTGACCCTGTCTCTGGTCTGTATGGTACTTGTTTTTACTTTTTTTGGTCGTTTGACCCGTGTATCTGGCTCCTCGATGGAACATACACTGGAAGATGGTCAAATTTTATTGGTATGGTCTTTGGGCTATCAACCACAACAAGGTGACATCGTTGTTGTGAATAAGACAACTGTGGAACATCTAAATGGGGATGCCATTGTAAAACGTGTCATTGCCACTGGTGGACAGACAGTTGATATTGATTATGGTACCAACACTGTCTATGTAGATGGGGCTCCTCTGGATGAATTTTACATTAAGGAACCCATGTATGATGTATCATTGGCAGACCCTTACCGTTCTCAAACCCATTTTGAGGTACCAGAAGGCTCTATTTTTGTCATGGGTGATAACCGCAACAATTCAGATGACAGCCGTGACAGTCGGATTGGCTTTATTGATGAGGGATATATTTTAGGAGAAGCCATATTCTCCTTTTTCCCCTTCTCTCATTTTGGTCCCATATAAGATTCATAAAAGCGGACTTGTCCCTGGACAGGTTCGCTTTTCCAAAAATCTAACGTACAAATATGAGGTGGCTTTATGATACACATTGCCATTGTGGAAGATGACCTCACTTGGGGACAGCAGCTACAAAGCTATATTGATACCTATGGTTCCTCCAATCAATATCATTTTTCTGTCTCCCTATTTCAGGATGGTGAAGATCTCCTTCAAAACTATCATGCTCAATATGACATTATTTTTTTGGATGTCCAAATGCGCTTTTTAGACGGTATGACCACTGCCAAACTGATCCGTCAACAGGACTCTGAAGTGGCAATTCTGTTTATTACCAATATGGCACAGTATGCAATCCGTGGCTATGAAGTCGATGCCATGGATTACATGTTGAAACCTGTCAGCTACACAACATTCTGTCAGCGTATGGGTCGAGTATTAAGCCGCTTAAAACAGCGTGTAAAGCACTTTATTACTGTGCCCATTAAGGGTGGAGCCATGAAGCTGGCTGTAGATGACATTTTGTATGTAGAAAGTCAGGGACATCGGTTGATTTATTATACCAAAAATGGCAATTATATTAGTTCCGGCACCATTACAGAGGCAGAAAGTACACTGGAGGGAATGCATTTTTTCCGCAGTAATAAGGGCTATCTACTCAATTTAGAGTGTGTCGATGGGATTCAAGACAACTGCGCCATTATCAATGGTCAAAAGCTTCAAATCAGCCGAAGCCGAAAAGCTGCCTTCTTGGACGCACTGACCAGACATATTGGTGGTGCTTTATGATGTATGAGAATATTCCTCGCCTATTTACTGCATTGGCTGAGTGGATTGCCTGTCTTGTCTATCTGTTCCAATATCGCAGAAGGTTCCATGGTGTTCAACTTGCGGGAATTTTGGTGCTGTTTCTTTTGTTGCAAAGTGTCTGGCTCATATCCACAGATACCCTTTCCATTGTATTCTGGATGCCTGCCATGAGCATTGCTATCGCAGGCATGTTTATTCTCATCCTGCTTTGCTCCCAACTGGATTGGAAAAGTGCTGCTTACTGTACCGTTCGTGCCTTCCTTCTGGCTGAATTTGCTGCCTCTTTAGAGTGGCAACTCTATTATTATACTGCCTATCAAGTGGAGCAGAATAATCCAGTGCTCTCTCTGCTCTACCTGTTTTTTGTGTATGGAATTGTATTCTATGGCATGTATCGATTGGAAAAACATGTCACTTCCTATCAAACTAGGCTGGTGATCTCCCAGAATGAACTATGGTCCGCTGTGGTAATGGGAGCTGCTGTTTTTCTCATTAGCAACCTAAGTTTTATTACCACCAATACCCCATTTAGCAGCCCGTTTATCCGGGAAATCTTTACCATACGGACTCTGGTTGACTTATCTGGTGTGGTCATTCTGTATGCTTACCATGTACAACGTGCCGAACTCCATACAAAACGGGAATTGGATGCGATTAAGAGCATCCTTCAAAACCAATATGTCCAATACCGCCAATCCCGGGAGAGTATTGACCTTATCAACCGAAAATATCATGATTTAAAACACCAGATTGCCATCCTCCGTGCAGAGAAAGACCCAACCAAACGGGCTGCCTTTTTGGACCAGATGGAGCAGGAAATTCAGCACTATGAGGCACAAAACAAAACAGGAAACCCCGTTCTTGATACTGTGCTGACAGGAAAAAGCCTTTACTGTGCCAAACACAAAATTAAACTGACTTGTGTGGCAAATGGACATCTGCTTGATTTTATGGATGTGATGGATATTTGCACCTTGTTCGGCAATGCTCTGGATAATGCTATTGAGTGTGAGCTGAAAATTGCAGAAAAAGAGCTTCGCCTCATCCATTTGGAAGTTTTTTCACAAAAGAACTTTTTGATTATTCACTGTGAAAATTATTGTCAAGATGCACTCTCTTTTGAAGATGGTGTTCCCATTACAACCAAACAGGACCAGGATTATCACGGCTATGGAATCAAAAGCATTCGATACACTGCCCAAAAGTATGGTGGAAGTCTCAGTGTGTCCTTAAATGATAACTGGTTTGTTTTGAATATTTTAATTCCATTGCAGGCAGATCCAGAAGTTGGCATATCTCATTAACTGGGAGATATGCCAACTTCCTTCTTTTGATTTTTTTTACAAATACATTTTTCTTTTTTTGTTGATTTACACAATAAGAAAAACTGTTTGTGCAAAAAATCGAGCATTTTGTGAAAGTGTCCTCCCTCTATGTAAAAAATATGTTATGCTGTCTCCACCATAAGACACACCCTGTTGTGTTGCAGCAAAGTAAGGAGGATGAATGAGATGTTAAGTATCAACATGGACGACGTATTCAAAGTGCTTGATTCTGTCAAGTTTCACTTGATTGCACTTGCTGTCGTACTGGTGGTCGGCATTGCGTTTATGGTCGCTGTGCGCAATCTGCCCAAAAACAAGCGTTTTTTTGCCAGAGGTGAGGCTGGCATGGCAATGATTCTTGCCATTACCGTTATTGTCAACCTGGTCTGTACTGGACCCATGTTTACCATGATTTCTCTTGCCACTGGCGGCGGAAAAATCAGTGAGGAAACCTCTGCTGAGGCCTCTGGTCTGGTAGAGGACATTGCAGAAGAGGGTATAGTTCTTCTGGAGAATAAAAACCAGCTACTGCCTTTGGCTTCTGGCAGCTCTTTAAATCTGTTTGGCTGGGCATCTACCAACCCTGTCTATGGTGGTACTGGTTCTGGTTCTCTGAATGATGCCTATCACACCACCACCCTGTTGGAGGGACTTGCCAATGCAGGCATTTCCACCAATGAGGAATTGAGCCAGTTTTATGTAAACTATAAGGCTGACCGTCCTTCTGTTGGAATGAGCAGTCAGGACTGGACACTCCCTGAGCCCAATGTCAACCTCTACACCGATGAAATGATGGAGAATGCAAAGGCATTTTCTGACACCGCTATGGTGGTCATTGGTCGTGTCGGTGGTGAAGGTGCTGACCTTCCAACCGACATGGCATCTGTAGTAGATGGTACATGGAACAGTGAACAATCCATTGGCGGCGATTCCGCTTACTTCCGTGGTACTTATGATGACAGCCTCAATGAGGGCAATGACTGGGACGAGGGAGACCACTTCCTCCAGTTGTCCAACCGTGAGGAAGAACTGCTTGATCTGGTCTGTGCAAACTTTGACAAGGTTATTGTACTTTACAATGGCGCCAACCCCTTTGAGCTGGGTTTTGTAGAGGATTATGAGCAGATTCAGTCTGTGATCTGGTGTGCTGGTACCGGTCAAGGCGGCTTCAACGGTCTTGGCAATATCCTCAATGGTACTGTAAATCCCTCTGGTCGCTTGATTGACACCTTTGTGTATGACCTGACTACCACCCCAACTTGGAATAACTTTGGTGCATTCTACTATGACAACGCAGAGGAGTTTTTTGCAGAAGGTTCCTTCAACAAAAATGCAACGCCCGCCTTTGTGAACTATGTAGAGGGTATTTATGTAGGTTACAAATTCTATGAAACAGCTGCTGCTGAAGGTCTCATTGATTATGATAGTACCGTACAGTATCCCTTTGGTTATGGTTTGAGCTACTCCTCCTTTACTCAGGAGATGGGTGCCATTTCCGAGGCAAATGGTGTGATTAGCTTTGATGTCACTGTGACCAATACTGGCTCTGTAGCTGGTAAGGATGTAGTGGAAGTCTACTTCAATCCTCCCTATACCAATGGTGGTATTGAAAAGGCATCTGCAAACCTGATTGCATTTGACAAAACCGATGTACTGGAGCCTGGTGCTTCTGAGACCATCACTATTTCCTTTCATGTGGAAGATCTGGCTTCCTATGATACCTATGGTGTTGGTGCCTATGTGCTGGAAGCTGGGGACTATGTGATTTCTGTGAATGCAGACTCCCATACTGTCTTGGACTCCCAGGTCTATACTGTTGCAGAGACAATCTCCTATGTAGATGGTCGCAGCACTGATGTTACCCCTGCTACCAATCAGTTTGGCTTTGCAGAAGGGAACGCAACTTATCTCTCTCGTGCCAACGGCTTTGCAAATTATGCTGAAGCCACTGCCGCTCCCACCAATTTCTCCATGAGTGATGAGCAGAAAGCAGCCTTTATTTTCAACGCAAACTACGACCCCACCCAGCACAACAATCCAGACGATGTCATGCCAACCACTGGTGCAAACAACGGCTTGCAGTTGGTTGACCTGCGTGGTGTGGAGTACACAGATGCAAAATGGGATCAGCTCCTAGATCAGCTTACCATTGATGAAATGGACTCCCTCATCGCCTACGGCGGTTATCAGACTGCACCTGTGAGCAGCATCGGCAAGGTACAGACTTATGACTGCGATGGTCCTGCATCTATTAACAACAACTTTACTGGTCAAGGCTCTGTCGGTTTCCCTGCTGGTGTGATGATTGCTGCCACTTGGAATCAGGATCTCGCTACCGAGTTCGGTCGCAGTATTGGTAAGATGGCAGATGAAATGGATACTTCTGGCTGGTATGCACCTGCTATGAATATTCATCGTTCTGCATTCTCCGGTCGTAACTTTGAGTACTACTCCGAGGACAGCTTAATTTCTGGTAAAATGGCTGCCAAAGCAATTCAGGGTGCGGAAGAGTATGGTGTGTATGCCTATGTGAAACACTATGCACTCAACGACCAAGAAGGCAACCGCAACAGCATGCTGTGTACTTGGTCTAATGAGCAAGCAATCCGTGAAATTTATTTGAAGCCTTTTGAGATTTCCATCAAAGAGGGCGGTGCTGATGCTGTCATGTCCTCCTTCAACTACATTGGTACTGAGTGGGCAGGCGGCAACAACGAACTGTGTAATATTGTCCTGCGTGATGAGTGGGGCTTTGTGGGCATGGTTCTGACCGATTACTTCGGTGTCTATGGCTACATGAATTCTGATCAAGCCATTCGGAATGGTACAGATTTCTGTCTGGTAAACTATGACACTGCAACCAACCACGTTAAGGATACCGAGAGTGCTACCTCTGTTCTTGCAATGCGTCAGGCTGCAAAGAACATTCTGTATACTGTGGTCAACTCCCGTGCCTATGCTGAGGAAAACCTGAATCCAGGTATGCAGGTCTGGCAGATGATGCTGATTGCTGTTGATGTTGTCATCGGTGTTGCAATCATTGCCGGCGCAGCTGGAATCTACAAAAAGTCTAAAAAAATTGCGGTTTAACCCCAACACGGTCTCCCTGTTAAAACAGGGAGACCGTACCCCTTATTTCTGGGAAGGAGATTGCCTGTGAAACATCAATCTATTTTAAGCAAATTAACACTGGAGCAAAAGGTTGCCCTTCTCTCTGGTCGAGATATTTGGAGCACCTACCCATTTGAACATGCAGGGCTGCCTGCCATGTTTCTCTCTGATGGTCCCCACGGTGTACGCCGTCAAGTGGGTGAAGGCGATCACCTGGGATTAAACGCCAGTCAACCAGCCACCTGTTTCCCAACGGCGGCCGGTGTTGCAAACAGTTGGAATCCAGCTCTGGCGGAACAAGCTGGGCAAACCATCGGAGCAGAAGCAGCCAGTCAACAGGTGAACGTTTTGCTGGGTCCTGGTTTGAATATCAAACGCAGTCCCTTGGGTGGACGCAATTTTGAATACTATTCTGAAGACCCCTATCTGGCTGGCAAAATGGCTGCCGCTTTTATCCGCGGTGTCCAGTCCAATGGAATTTCTGCATGTCCAAAGCATTTTGCTGCAAATAGTCAGGAACATCTGCGTATGACCAGTGACAGCGTACTGGATGAACGTACTTTGCGTGAACTTTATCTGACTGGATTTGAAATTGCAGTCAAAGAGGGACATCCAAAATCCATTATGTCCTCCTATAACCGCATCAATGGCACCTATGCCAATGAGAGTGCCCACTTATTGACAGAAATTCTACGCGGTGAGTGGGGGTTTGATGGCTTTGTTGTAACAGACTGGGGTGGCTCTAATGACCATGTTGCTGGCACACTGGCTGGAAGCAATTTGGAAATGCCTGGCACTGGTGGAGACAGCGATCGGGAACTTTTGGCTGCATTGAAAAATGGCTCTATTCAGGAGTCTGTCATTGACCAGCGGGTAGATGAACTGATTGATGTCATCCTCTCCACCCATGCCGCTACAGCCAATCACTCTGGTTCTTTTGACAAAGAGGCACATCATGCTGTTGCGCGACAAACCGCATTGGAAACTGCTGTCTTACTGAAAAATCAGGATGGTATCTTGCCTCTCTCCAAAGAAACCCGTGTGGCTTTGATTGGTGATATGGCACTGGAACCACGCTATCAGGGTGCTGGCTCCTCTGTGGTCAACCCCACGCAGCTGGACCGCCCCATTGACTGTCTGAGCAAAAGCAGTCTGAATATTGTAGGACATGCCCAGGGATATTTACGAAATGGCAAAACAGATGCCGCCCTCTCTCAAGCCGCTGTTGCATTGGCAAAACAGGCAGATGTGGTCTTACTCTATTTAGGTCTGCCTGAGATTTTTGAAAGTGAAGGCATTGACCGTACCCATATGGAGCTTCCCTCCAACCAAAATGCCCTTGTGGAAGAACTTTATCAAGTCAATCCCAATCTTGTTGTGATTTTATCTGGTGGTTCTCCTGTGGAATTGCCTTGGATTGACCACTGCAAGGGGCTGATTCATGGTTATTTGGGCGGGCAAGCCGGGGCTGGTGCTATGGTTGACCTGCTGACTGGTGTAGTCTCTCCTTCTGGTAAGTTAGCAGAAACCTATCCTATCTCCTACGCAGACACCCCCAACTATCACTATTTCCCTGGTAAAGAAGAAACTGCGGAATATCGTGAAAGTCTGTATGTGGGCTATCGCTACTATGAAACCGTGCAAAAGCCTGTCCGTTTCCCCTTTGGATATGGTTTGAGCTATACTACATTCTCCTATTCTGACCTGACCATTACACCAGAACAGGTTCAGTTTACACTGACCAACACAGGGCATATGGCAGGCTCTGAAATATCCCAGCTCTATATCTCCTGTCCCAATAGTAAACTGTTCCGTCCTGTACGGGAATTGAAGGGATTTTCCAAAACCTATCTGGAACCAGGTGCTTCTGCCCGTGTGACCATTCCTCTGGACGACAAGGCATTCCGTTATTTTAATGTACAGACAGACCAATGGGAAATGGAAGGTGGTACCTATCAGATTGAAATTGGGGCAAGTTGTCAGGACATTCTGTTGACTGGTACACTTTCTGTTGTTGGTACAGATGCCCCCATTCCCTATGATGCTTCTCTAATGCCCTCCTACTACTCCGCCAAAGTGCAGTCTGTTTCTGACCAAGAATTCACCATTCTACTGGGACGTCCTCTGCCAGAGACAAAGTGGGACCGCACTGCACCTTTGGGCTTTAACGATAGCCTGTCTCAGATGCAGTATGCCCGCAGTCCACTGGCCCGCATGGGGTATAAAATTTTGCAGAACATGCAGAAGAAAAGTGAGGCAAATGGTGCCCCTGACTTAAATGTATTGTTCATTTATAATATGCCCTTCCGTGGTCTTGCTAAGATGACAGGTGGTATGATTTCCACTGAAATGGCTCAAGCCATGCAATATATGGCAAATGGTCACTTCTTTGGTGGCTGCCATCGGTTGATCAAAGCACACTTTAAAAACCAAAAAGAGCTGAAAGATCGAAAGGAGCGCATTTAATGGAAGCCATTCGACGCTGGAAAACGGCACACCCTGATCTATGGGAGTTTATCCTGTTTAATATCTTGTCCAACTGTGCCACCGTTACAAACTTTGTGGTTCTCTGGTTGACCACTGGCATTCTGTTTGCCAACTTAAACGAACCCTTCCAGTGGTTTATTTTTGATTACAGTGCAGAAGGCTCAGGCGGTCTAGGTGGTTTTCTGGGCTTCCTGGTTGCCTATATCTGCGCTCAGATTGTGAACTACATTGTGCAGCGCAAATTGGTGTTTGGTGCCACTGTGGACATTTCCAAAACCATCGGCTGGTACATCCTCACTGTGACTGTGGCTGGTCTCATCAGCATTGCACTGCCTGGCTACATTACCCCCATTCTCAGCCAGTATGTAGGTAGCTTTGCCGCTACAGTTGCCAATGTCATCAACATCTTCTTGCAGGTTGTGATTAACTACCCCATGATGAAGTTTGTGATTATGAAAAAGGATTGATTCCCCTTCAAAAAAAATTGCTCTTTTTCAAAATTTATAGTTGCATTTTAAAAAACATGGTGGTATAATACATATCTGCACAGGGATTCTGTGCCTAAATTTGACGATGGTAGAATCGGAGGAGGTGTTTGGTTTGCCAAATATTAAGTCTGCTAAGAAGCGTGTTCTGGTTTCTCAGACCAAGGCTATGCAGAACAAGGCCGCTAAGTCTGCACTGAAGACCGACATTAAGAAGTTTGAGGCCGCTGTAGCCGAAGGCAACCGCAGCGAGGCCGATGTAGCTTATAAGGTCGCTGTTAAGGCTGTTGACAAGGCTGTTGTCAAGGGACTTCTGCACAAGAACAACGCTGCACATAAGAAGAGCAGCATGACCATTAAGCTGAACAAGCTGGCTTGATTGTCTGTTCTTTTCTGGCACTGAATAAGCCGTCTGCATAGCAGACGGCTTTTTTCTATTTCCTTCTCTTTCATTTTCTGCTACACTCACTACACAACCACATCAGGATGTGATGTTATGAGAATAAACTGGAAGATTCCTCAACCTATTACATGGATTTTTGAAATTGCTGAAACTCACGGTAGAATAGGTGGTTCCCGTGCCGCCGCTGCACTTTCCTATTTTCTTGTCCTCACTCTGTTTCCTCTTTTAATGTGTATTCATTTTCTAATTGGGTTACTACCTATTGGTGCCCCTGAACTTTTAAATGGATTGGAACCCTTTTTGCCACAAGACAGCATTCAAATTATGTCAGATTATCTCAACTACGTCTCATCCATTCCCAAAGCACAGACCACACCTCTGCTCTTTGCAAGTCTATTCACCATTCTGGTTTCTGCCTCTGCTGGTATGCGCACACTGCTGCAAACGATGGATGACCTCTATGAAGTGCCCCTTTCCCATTCTCTGCATCGGATTTTCTTTAGTGTCTCCCTCTCGCTCCTGTTCCTGTTAACTGTGTATCTCTCTATCATTGTTATTTTTACAGGGGAGTGGTTTTTTCTTGTTTTAGAACAATTTATCCCCTCTTCCATTCCATTGCCGTCTTTCTCCTCTATTTGGCAGTGGCTACGCTATCTTTTGCTGTTTTCATCTGTGTTCCTTTTGGTCCTCATGGTATATCGCGCAGGAACCCCAACTGCAATTCGACGCCAACACCGTGGTATTTTGCGTGCTACTGCCTGCCTCTCTGCCCTTGCTATGGTGGCATGTTCCGCTCTCTTTTCCTGGTTTATTGACATGTCCACCCGCTATTCTCTTGTATATGGTTCCTTAGCATCTCTCATGATTCTGCTTGCCTGGCTCTATTTTTGCGGGAATATTTTTGTGTTTGGTGCTATCATTGGTCGTATATGGTCCCAGCATTGTAGATAAAATTACAACCCTTTCACATAACCATGTGAAAGGGTTGTAATTTTTATCTCTGTAATGTTTCTGTAATGATATGGACAAACTGATCCAACCGCTGGGTCAACCCCTGATTATGCAGCACTTCTCCTGGTGCATTGGCTGTTTCCATCCAGATACTGTGAGCTGGCAGATAAAACGATTTATTCATGTTGAGTGCAGAAATAATCTGCCGAGCCACAGTATCACTGCCAGAATATCCAGATACCACAATAGCAAACACTGCTTTATCATAAAACCGTGTCTGTCGAAACAGTGCGGTTAAACGGTTAATAAAGGCGGTTAAGTTTGCAGAAATGGCATCATTGTAGTTTGGGCACATTAAAATCAGCCCATCTGCCTGCCGAATGGCTGGGTAAACTTCTTCTGACATGACCCCACCATAGAAACAGCCACCTCTTTCTCCAAAATGGAGACAAGTGGTATAGGGACAGGCTGCACAGTCATAGATGGTGCCATTGCGCAGCCCTATTTCTGTAATTTGAAAGGATTTGGGCAGTTGATTTTTTGTTTTCTGCCACAGTGTCATGGTATTTGAAGCATGATAGCTGGAGGCGTGAAGTGCCAAAAGATTGGGATTTTCCCGCTTTGGAAATTGTTCTGTCTGTAACCGTGTGACCAGTTCTGCCACTGCGGTCTCATATGCCTGTTCCACAGTACAGTTTAAATTGTTTGCCTGTATCCGAAAATTAAAAAGGGAGCCTGTTGCCTCCACCAATGGTCTGCCAATGAGATGACAGCCCGCTCCACTCAATGCCAGTGCCAGTTCTGCTGCAGTGGATTTTGTGTATAATTCTCCTGTTCCATCCACCAAAATTCCACCTGTACATCCATGCAGTAGGTCAGTTTCTCCTCTCAAACGGGATAACATGGCATAATACTCCAAATTCAACCCTGTCTCATTTAATTGAACTGCAAACAGGATTGTCTGTCCCCATAGGGCTTCTAGCTGCTGTGCATGGGTAATCCATTGCACACGTTCTTTTTCCAGTACCCTATGCAATACTCCTTCCATTCTGCTCTGGTGTGTGACACCTTCCTGTTTTGGACAAATAACCACCAGTGCCATTTCTTCACCTTCTCACCACGGTTTGGCTTACAAAATGCCCTTTAGATGGTCTGCTGCCTCCTGAATATGGGCAAACAGTGGATCAGGTATCTGGGAAAGCAGTTCTGTCTCTACACCTGCTGGGGTATAGCGGTTCTTTACCCCCATATAAATTCCATCCAAAAAGACAGAGCCACAGTGCCACTCTCCTCTCATGGTCAACAGGAGAGACAGGGCACCAGAGGACAGAGCGGGTGCGACATAGGGTTTAAATCCAATTTCACGCATTTTCAGGTTGGCAGTCACAGTGAGCTGTGTCAGCTCCTGAGACAGTTGTTCATCATAGTGTTCCAGAGAATTGGCAATAAATAACCCTGTTCCATGAGGACCAAAGGAGCGACCTTCTTTCAAAAAGGACGCCAGCCGCTCATCTCTCTTTGCAAAATAAGCTGCTCTTGCATTCATAACGCCCAGACCAAACCCCTGTACCTGCTCTGGTCTCAGTCCCTTTCCATCCCATTGCCCGTTTTCATCTCGGTTGCTCTCCAAATAGGCTGTCTTTGCCAGTGGGTCCACAGGGTCAGACACAGCGCACCATAACCCCTGGAACTTTGCCTCTCTTGCCATCCTTGCATATTCTTTTACAATGGCGGCATTGGTTTCAAACTGTGCCATTCTCACATCTTTTATTTGAGAGCCAACAGGGGGAATCCCTCTGGATGCCACAAATACAAACAAATCACAATCAAATAAGTTCTCTTTTGGCACAATCTCCACCTCAGGAAAAGCATCATACTCCCAAGGCAGATTGATTTGCCCCATTTCAAATTCCCATCTGGCTGTGGTCTGCTGGCTGACATCGCAAATACCAATGGTAGAAATCACATCTCCTCCCAACAGTTTCAGCCCGGTCAACAACGTAGAGCCCACATCTCCAATGGCCAGAATATGTACCCTCTTTTTCTCCGTCTTTGGCTGCACCTCCAGACAGGATTCCCAGTTGACTCGACCAGTATTGACCGCTGTCAAGGTGCCATGTTCCAATGCTTGGGTCAAAGTCTCATCCAACTGCACTTGAGGCAGTCGGGAGGCATCCAAAACACGCAAATCATGGGGGCACGCCAGCTGCCCGGCGTGATTTACTTTAAACATGCCCCGTCCCAGTACAGGGTCCCCATCTATTAAGTAGTAGATATGTTCTGTTCCTGTTGGTGTGATAGATGGGTAGGGCAAATTCTCTTGACTGGATGCCAATACCTTGCCGGCTTTTTCATAGTAGTAATACATGTTCCTCACCTCATATAAGATGTCTATTATCCCCACTGAATATGGGTTCGCAACAACTGCTCCAAATCATTTTCCAGATATTCAGAGGCTGCCAATGATGGATCATACCGCAAACAGGTCCCCTTATCTGGGCACAGTGGCAATATAATTGCCTCTGGCAATCGACTTAATGTTAAATTTTTTCCATACAGGGTTCTGTACTCCTGCTCCAATGTAAAAATCAACTTGTAGGCAGATTCCAGACAGCAGCGGGACACCTCAAACACTGCCTCCTCAGTGCACTGCCCTCGGAATGCAGGGGATGCATAGGGCAAAATGTGGTTGATTCCTGGCAACAATCCAGGTACTGGAGAGGTATCACGTTGCACGGTATTGCCACCCACAAAGGGATACAGGGTGGATTCGATAAACCAATCCCGCAGTCTGGGCAGATAATACACACTGTCCACTGGCCATCCCAGAGATTCCATCAAATCCCGTCCATGTCCTGACAACAGTCCTACCAAAACCATACGAATATCTACATTTTCCTGGCGCAAAATTAGGTCAAGGGATTGAATCCGAAATCCTGGGTGCATCAGGTCGTCTACCAGAATCACAGGACGCTGGAAGGATTTAATGGTTCGGATTTGACTTGGGATGGGGGCATAGTATGGGAACGCCTCCATAGTGCTTTCTGACAAATCCGGTGTATAGACACGGTCTGTATGAATGGTTTTTGTCACTGTGTTGGGGACTATTTTTCCGCGCAACAGTTTGCCATAGGGTACACACATATTTTTTCCCAGTTTTCTTGGGGTTGTTGGTTCAGATGGTACCTCATTGTAGCTTGTAATCATCTCTAACAGCCTTTGGTGCATGACCTCTGACGAGATAGTCAAAAGCAGGAATCGAGGATACAGTTTTGTCAATGCCCGTTGCAGTTGTTTATGTCCCTCCTGTATGGCAGTTAAAACCTGCACATTCTGGCTCAGTGGCTCTTGAATCGCGGTCTCTAAGTTCTGGAACAGCACAGATGGAGCACTCATATCCACTTCCCACAGGGGTGTGGTGCCCTCCTGCCTTAAAAATCCCTGTCGCTGAAGTGTATCCTCTAAGGTTTCATCTGGCAGGGTTCCATATGGGAAATAGAGCCCATAAATACAGTCATCTGCCAGCGCCTTTGCCAAAACTTCCGTCAAAATTAACTGTAAATTGTCACACAATGGGTCAGAACAATCTGCACCGATGGAAGTAATCATCAATGTAGTACCAGCAGAACGCAGCCGAATCCGATTGGCTAGTTCAGTATCTTTCAATGCACCAAATAGCTGGGTTGCCGTCAAATATCGGAAACTGGCATACCCCATCAGTTGCCCACCTCTGCGGAAGAGCAACAACTGGTCTTTTCCCTGCAATACCCCTGTCCGTATTGCCTCACGGTCTCCCCGTCCAGCGGTCAGGTCGGCAATCATATAGGCGTCTGGCTCTGAAACCCACTGGAATTGGACATCCCTACGCCCTAACACAGGTTTATTCTGACTGTCCCTCAGATAAAGACCATTCCGGTAGATAAAATCCTGAATGACTGGATCAATTAAATTAGAAATATCTCGGTTCAAATCCACATTTTCACGAATACGTGTGGAACTGATGTCCTCTAAATGGGGTGGTAATTGAAGCTGAATCACAGAACCAGTAATGGGCAGTTTCTCCCCTTTTGGCAGTGGCTCCTCTCCTGCTCGATGGAAAATAATATGGTTCATAGAGTGGACAGACCATGGCTGAGGGGGATTTTGATAGGAGGAAGCATGTGCAACTACATCACTTCCCACCACCAGATAGACCTGCTGTGTGGGGAACAACTCTTGTAGTCGTTTCAGGTCACTGGGGTTTGCAATATTCACTGGAATATCATCTGGAAACAGGTGGACATGGAAATCTCCTGCCACAGACAGATTTACAATTTGTCTGCGAATCAGATGTGGCTGTGCTTTTTTCGACCAAGAAAATTCATCTATGGCAAGGTAGACCTCAAATCCCAGATCTCGGATGGCACATACAATTCCTTTGTGAGACAGAGTAAATGGGTCAAAAGTCCCAGGGAAAAATGCAATTTTTCGTGGAGCTGGCAGGGCGAAGGTCCCATGATCCAGCCGCCAAAGGGAGATAAAGCGGTTGATGTATGCCAGTGCAGAGGCACGATAAAAAAAGGTGAGATCATCGGCGTGATTTCCAGATTCCTGAATCAAAAAGAGCAGCTTATGGTAGCTTAATCTGAAAATATGTGCCTTTTCTTCCATGGGAAGAATTCGACTTTCAAAGAGCAGCTTTCCAACCACCAGCAGCGCCTCTTGCCGTACAGGTGTACGGTAGTGGGCAAGTCCCTGCAAAAGCAGTCCCAACAAATCCTGTCGGCGGTTTTCATAAGAAAGTTCTGACTGAGTAAATCGTGTACGGTAGGTGGGGTAGTACTGCAACAGAACTCCTATGGTATTGAGTGCGCCAGAAACAGCAGAGTCATTGGGGGAACCCAGCAATGTTTTCAACCATAGTACCTGCTCATCCAACTCACTGGGATGTAAAAAGAGGGCGGCTTGCCCCAAATACTCAGGAATGTATTTCGAAATGGAATATTGACCCATTTCCAGCCCCTTTCCAAGCTCCACAACCACCTCATTGCGTTGGTCACGGCGTAAAAGTGGCAAAATCCGCACCAGTGCAGCACCTGCATCATGTCGCACCACAACACGTTCTGAAACCTTAATCAAATTGGAGTAGTGTGTACAGATATGCAGAATATGCTCCATCATTCCATGTTCTATCTGGTCTTGCAGCAATTCCACACCCACGGATTTCACAATCCATGGAGTTGCTGTCTTTAGATTGTCCAGAAAAACTTCACTGGTTACATCCTGTTCATATAGAAGATGCTTATGACTGCTCACATTTTCCCCTGCACGTTTCAAAATGCGGTACTGTAAAAAGGTAACAGGCAAACTGTTTGGTTGTACTGTTTTGGCAATTTCCACAATGCGTTTCAACAGTGGGTGCTGTCGTGACAGAGAACGTTCTGCCCGTCTCAGGAATTGCAGAGTGGCTGTCTCCATCCTCAAATCCTTTGACCCCGCCCATTGGGCAGCAAATTCAATCAATGTGCTGCGTACTTCATCATCACAGTATTTGGAAGGAATATATCTGGCTGCATCTAATAAGGTAAAGGCGGTATCTGCATCCATATTGTAAGCATTTTCATAGTAGCGCAGCAATGCGCCTAAGAAATGTGGAATGTCACTGGGTCTGGCATAATCCAGCAAAGCGGTCAGTACCAGTTTCAAGGTATAACTGATATGCGCCCTCTGTTGTTGGGTGGTTTTGTGGTCGGGATACAAAATCATATTTAAATACTGTTCCCATAGTGTAAATGGCACAGCCTCCGCAGGGTCTTCTGGTGCATCCACAGGCAGTTCTTTCCGATAGACCAAGTGGAACCGTGCAATCATCTGCCCCATCAATGCAGCCGCTTGTCTGCGGATATCTCCCTCTCGGTGAACCAGAAGTTCATAGAGAAATGCCAACGCTTGTCTTTTTTGCTTCACGGACAAATAAGTGAAATACTCTCCAAAAATATTCAGATACGCTCTCAGCTGCTTCCAGTCTTTTGTGGAACGGGCAGACTCAATAATGTTGCCAAATTTTCTTTCATTTGACAATAAGTGCATCAATTTTAAGTTATGTTCCACTGATAACAGCGTCAATTTCTCTACTGTCTCCTCTGGTCCCATGAGAGCAGGGTCTTTGTAGGCTTTGGGTTCCTGCATTTGCCCTGTCAGCCCAATATCCACCCCTAATGTACACATATAGTTCTCAAAATCATGCAATTTTCCATACACAAGTTCATATCTGCGCCGTTTGCTGGCATCCACATTATCCAATTTTGACAGAATGACCTGAAATGACTCATCCAGTGGATATAATACAGTAATTTCATTTCCATTTTCGTCTCGATCCTGTTTGGAACGGAAATCTGCATAAATGAGACACAGAGACTCTACTGATAGAGATTCAAGCTCCAAATCCCATGTGGAATGGTTGGCTGCAATATGGCTAATTCCTTCCATTCCACGTTCCAGCAACCACTGGTCAGTGTAGTAGTAATGGAGATAGGGCACTCTCTCTCCTGGTCTACATCCATATTTTCCAATATCATGGGCTGCTGCGGCTCCTGATATGAGAGACAGGTCGATTTCCACACCAGCCGCCTGTAACCCCCGCGCCACTGTCATGGCAATATGGTGTACTCCACCGATATGACCCAATGTACGGAATGGGGTCACTTCCTGTCCCAATCGCATCAATTCATATACATATTCTTTTCGATAATAGTATAATAGTTGACGATACTCTCCCTCCAATTCATATCCTCGATACTCCTCTTCTGTGAGAAACGCCAAATCCATCAATGGGTCAAAGGGCAGCACTGTTCTCTCATAGTCCAGCAGTACCTGCAATACAAGAAGAAAAAACTTTGCTCCTACCTCATACTCCTCTGCATCAGGTGCGAACCCCCCTTGGGGATATAAAATAGAGCGCACATAGCGGTAACAAAAGGAGAGCCAGCCATCCTCTGGCACTGGTGACAGTTTTGCCAAAATAGGGGCACAAACTCCCAACACTTCACCACATTCCAACCGTCTGCGCAAGGGCAACAGGGCACTCAATTCCTCCATCCAACCCGGTGTACGCAATAACTCCATTGCTTCCCGTCTGGTAGAGGCGCAGGATAGCTGTTCCTGCTCCATTCTTTCTGCTACCATAAGGGTCAAACGCCGCACTTGTCTTTCTTGCATAACCTCTCGCCTCTCATTCTCAGTTCAAATTTACATATAATCTCATACTTTCCATCGCATTCCAGAATGTGTGATAAATGAAAATTTTGTTGATAATTGCAGTGAATCTTGTCCTATAATATGGTACAATGACATAGTAGCCCATCCCGGTTCATTCTGAACCTCTACTTTGTGTTGTATTTTGTTGGGTACAAAGGAGTACGACTATGTCAAAGAAAAAACACGCATTACACTTTAGCTGTCCCACACATAGCATTCACTTTCGAATCATTGCCCTCTCCGTCTGCATTTCAATGATTCCTCTGCTTATTTCCTGTCTGCTCAGTTCGCAAATTTCGTTTTCTCTTGGTAAAACAGATGCCTATGAAAGCATCAAAGAACGCACCCAAAGTATTTCCAGTCAGGTTACAGCTTACATTCAGACTGCTTACGCAGTGATTGAAAGTGTTTCCTCTAGCTATGACATTACCTCTCTTGACCCAACCATGCAACGTAACATTTTGGTGGAAACAGTAGAAAACAATCCTTCATTTTCCGTACTCTATCAACAAAACCTAGATGGCAATCAAACCGCCCGTAGCTCTGGTACCTTGGGCAACCGTGCTGACCGCTGGTGGTTTATTCGTGAGATGGAATTGCGGGAGCCCTATGTCTCCAAGTCCTATTATACCATAACTACAGGGGAACCGGTGACCACAATTGTATTTCCTGTGCATAATGCTTCTGGTGCTATGACCAGTATGCTGGCCGCTGACCTAAACCTTGGAAAATTACAGGAACTAATTGATACTTATAATACAGATGACATTTACTCCATTCTGGTAGATGGAGAGGGCAATTTGATTGCTCATCCCAACCAGGACTATGTTGCTCAGCTCTATAATTATAAGACAGCAACCAAAACACTGTCTACCAAAGATTCCTCTGGAAAAGAGATTACTGAGGAAGTTTCTATCACTTTACCAGAAGGCTTTCAGGATATGACTGATGCACTTTTACAAGGTAATACTGGAACTGTGGAATTGAAAACAGAAACCGGTGAAGACGCCATTTATGCCTATCAACCGATTGAAATCCCTGGGGCATCCGATCCCTGGGGTGTCATTACAGTACAGCTAAAGTCTGCTGCCTTTTCCAGCACCACCTCCATCATATCTTCCACAGCTCTTTTCTCTTTGATTGTTGGACTCATTTCTGTCGGCATTGCCGTCGTGGTTGCACGTCGTATTGTACGCCCCCTGAAAACTTTGGCACGTTGTGCTGAACAAATTGCCAATGGCAAATTAGATGTAGAAATTCGTTGTGATACCAAAGGGGAAACTGGCGAAGTAGCCACTGCCCTTTCTCATACTGTAGTCCGCTTAAATTCTTACATTACCTACATTGCAGAAATCACAAATGCCCTGAATAAAATTGCAGATGGAAATTTAAATTTTTATTTAAAACAGGACTATGTAGGGGAATTTGCTAAAATTAAAGAGGCTCTTTTTGCCATTCGTGAGACACTAAGTCATACCCTGTACAAAATTCAGGATGTAGCAGAAGATGTCAACGCCAGTTCTCAAGTCCTTTCTGAAAGTGCACACTCTCTTGCATCTGGCAGCACTTTACAGGCATCTACCCTACAAGAACTCTCCGCTTCCATCAGTGAAATTTCTGAACATGTCCAAAAAACTGCTTCACATGCAGAACATGCACAATCCATTGCTACCACCTCAGAAGGCAAAATTATGGAAGGTGATGCTCAAATGCAGTCTATGGTAGAAGCAATGGAGGAAATCTCTCAAAGTTCTATCGAAATCAATCAAATTATTAAAACTATTGATGACATTGCCTTCCAGACCAATATCCTTGCTCTGAATGCAGCCATAGAAGCCGCCAGAGCTGGTACTGCTGGCAAGGGCTTTGCCGTTGTTGCAGATGAGGTGCGTACACTGGCACAAAAATCTGCTGAAGCTGCCCATCACACATCCCTGTTGATTGAAAAGTCCTCCAAAGCAGTAGAACAGGGTCGAAAAATTGCAAATGAAACCGCAGATAGTTTGAAGGAAATCGTAACCTTCAGTCAAGATACTTCCAAATTGATTCAAGAAATTGCATCTTCTTCCATAATGCAGTCTCAATCTATCTCCCAAATTAACATTGGAGTGGAACAGGTGACATCTGTGGTTCAAACAAACTCTGCCGCTTCTGAGGAAACGGATGCTACCAGTCAAGAGCTGTCAAGAAAGGCACAAAATCTTCGTGATCTCATTGGTAAATTCCAATTAAATCGAAAATAAGATGTAAAGCATACTTCCTTTTAAATTATGAAATAAATCCCAGCAAAAAGTGATTGTTGAATCCTTCTTGCTGGGATTTTTATGTATACCCTTCTTTATATCCTTACAAGTGTTAAATGGCAAAACTCTTTTTATGGATAGCGTGTACGCACAGAGAACTCCCCATCTATTAAAGATTGATAGCTAATTTCTCTTCCCTAATGGATAGATGAGTTGAAATTCCCTTCTACCACAACAATACTATCCTCATGTTTTTCTAAAACCACAACTGTGTGAGTATCATGGTTGATACGAACCAAATCACCCACCCGAATCTCATTAAAATCAGAATGCTCTCCACTCAATGGGAGAGAGCCAAATACTGCATCACTACAAATTAACCCAAACCCCTCACAGCCATAGCCTCCCCGATAAAGAGCATCTGAGCTGTAATAGTTGTCATTGGTCCAGCGCATACCTTCTGGATAACTGCTTTGCAATCCATAGATAATTTCTCGGATGTTATCATCATTGATTTCTTTTCCATTGGCAAGTGTGGGGGTAACAGGTTCAGGATTGATGGGTTCCTCTGGCTGGGTTTCGGGAACCTGTGGACTATATTCTGTGCCATAGTTCTCTGAAAAATTTTTCAACATGACTGCCACCTGTGCCCGGGTGATATCAGCAGTAGGAGACATGGTTGTGGCACTGGTTCCGCTCATAATTCCCATCTTGTATGCCCATGCCAGTGCATAGTAAGCTCCAATGGTATCATCTGCACTCCTGTTGTATTCTGGGTATGCTGTAATAAATGCTGTATTGATTCCTGACTCTCGCATATCAACCAGAGGGCAGTTATAAGCATCAAACTCTAGTGAATGATAGAAGTCCCAACCCAGTGGCTGATTCAGTACTGTGGACATAAATCTGTTTAACATAATGGCAAAATCTAAGCGTACCATCACTTTTTCTGGTTGGAACTGATGTAAAATATGCTGTTCTTTTGAGTCTACATTATAATAAGATGTGTCGTACAAAAACCAGTTGGGCAGAAGTTTATTCTGGCAAGCCCACACCAACGCATTGGCATAATATGCATTGTCTGGTACATCTGTAAAAGTTGTATCTGTTTTGATAGTCCCAGAAACAGCAGGGGAACCAGCATAGCGGCACAAAACTTGTATTAACATAGCTCGGGTCATGGTCGCATCCGGCGAAAAGGTTGTAGCCCCAGTTCCATTGAATAACCCCTGATCTACCACAAATTCAACGGCATTATATGCCCAGTGCGTGGGTGAAACATCTTCAAATGTGGTATGGGCAGCAGATGCCGGGACTACTAATCCAAGGCACAACATGAGGGAAAGTATTTGGCACACAAACCGTTTTTTCATATATTTCTCTCCTTCTGCAAAAATGAAACCTTACATACCTTTCTCAGGCTCCTTTTCTGCCCATACTAATGCCATGACTGCTTGCGTAGTCCACCAGATTGCACAGCATAACACATCCCTCAGCCCTGGTCAATGTTCCTTGAAGATTCAAATCACCATTCTGGTCTCCAGAAACCAACCCAGCAGCATAACAGACGGGCACAGTATCCCATTCCATTACATTCAAGGATACCCCTGCTGCTTGCAGTTTTTCCCGTGCTGCATCTACACCAGAAATCGTTTCATTGGCTTTCCACTCCCCCAATACTCTCCACATAATGGAAATGGCATCTGTACGGGAAATTGCCTTGTCTGCGTATTGGTTGATAGATTCCTGCAATGTAAGCTCTTTTCCCATAACTGGCTGTGTATCTACCCAAATAGAATTTGCCATCAATGTTTTTCCACCAACCCACATATACTTTTGCCACCATTGGCTGCCTGTATCTGGTTGGTACTCTGCCAAATCGTCTGCCCTAAAAATGGGAGTGACCATTGCATAGAATTGAGCATAGGTCAGTGTATCATCTGGGGCAAATTTTCCATCTCCAATCCCTGTAACCCATCCGTTTTCTGCTGCTCGAGTCACATAAGAATAAGACCAATGACTGGATGGTACATCTTGAAAAGAGGTTGTCGTTTCAGGTACAGGTGTTGGCTCTGGTTCTGGCTGTGATGTACTTTCATTGACTGTATGAATCTGCAAACCAGAAGTATCTAACGTACAGAATCGAATTTTGTCTGCTCCCTTTGATGTATCTGCCCAGATGAGTTGCCCATTGTGGTAAATGGGACCAGTATAGGCACCAGGCACAACCCCTAAATCCACAGGGTTCTCAAAAGAACCATTAGCAGAGTAAGTGGTATAATAGTAGTGATAATCCTCAGAAGATGCGGCTGGATAGGTTCCATTTTCATTTGGTGCTGTGGTATACCACAGTACATAACCCGATGTGCTATTGATGGGAATGAGCTGAACACCCCATGCACATTCTGGAGCATACTGAGACCAACTCTGTAGTGTGCGTGTAGTATAGTTTGACAGGTCATTTTTATGGATTAGGGTCAAATAGGCACTGTATGGATAACCTGTTCCCCCTAAAGAACCCCTTCCCGTGTCAATATAGGCTGCCAAATACCCTTGCTCTGTTTCCACAACGGCTGTCACCTGTGCATTGGTGGGATACTTGGTCACATGTCCCCCTTTTCCAGGCCATGTAGCAAAGGTAACTCCCTCTCCTTTGCCATTATAAAATGTAGTTCCTCCCGCAGGTTGGTCATAGCGGAACAGATAGGCTCCTCTTGGGGTTGCATCTCCAGTATCTACTGTCACTAAACGTCCCTGAGAATCCACAAGAATGTCTTGCGTAAGACTATGGGAAACATATCCAGTACCCAATGATGTAATGCCCAACCGAGTATCTGTGACCACCATATCTGACTGGCGTACACAGAAGGTCATGTTGGTCTGGTGTTGATCTCCATCATACAATGTGTTGGTAGACCGTCCAGAATGAATATAGAGCATCCCATTATATTCAGTATAGGCAAAGTTGCCCCACTGACCAATAATATCCGTCACAGTATCGCTATAAAGCCCTGCTGCGCCCAATCGCTCCCAGTTTTTTGAGTATTTGACAACCCGCAGTACCTCCACATCAGCCCGTTCTTCCCAGTTGTCCTGACCAAACACAACGAAATTGTAATCTTGTCCAAAAAAGACACCACCCAATTCCTGCAACTCAATTTCTAACTCTTTTTCAGACAGAAACTGAAAATCAGGGGTGTATGTACGTACCATCAAGTGTCTATTATCTTTCAGACTGCCATCCTGCATCTGAATCAGATACCCATCCACCATAAAAATTTCATAGTTTCCGCTGGAATTGACATCCAATGTATTTCCCCGGTCAGAATGGGCAGAACCAACCACAGGAGTACTGTATGCCTGCGCCCCTGAAGTAATGGCAGGAATCATACCCAAAACCAGCACAAAAACCAGTATCAAACTCGACAATCGCTTTTTCATGTTCTCCCTCCCCTTTTCTAATGACCGCATTTTATAGAGCAGATGTATTTTCTATTCTGCCATACCAAATATACTATATACTCTCAGGCAGCACATTCTGCTTCCATATCTACACCTTTCATTGTATCCTTTGTCCTTCAGAAAAGCAAGAACACGCAAAAAACCCCTAAAACCAAATGGTTTCAGGGGTTTCTATCTGGTGGACGATACAGGACTTGAACCTGTGACCTCCCGCACGTCAAGCGGATGCTCTACCAGCTGAGCTAATCGTCCGAACAACGTAGGTTATTATAACCGATTCACAAGAAGATGTCAATCCTTTTCTTGTATTTTCTTTTTTTAATATTTCTTATTTCTGCCATGAAAAAAAAGATGATTTGTGCTATACTGTCTGTGGTAAATTTTCATTGTACGAAGGAGGCTTTTTCATGCTTACCCTTGATTTGTCCAAACTAAACGGTTTTATCCCCAACGACTATCTTACCACTCGTGAAGCCCGTTTAACAGAAGCTGCTTCCATGCTGGCTCATCACAATGGACCAGGTGGAGACTTCACTGGCTGGGTTTCTCTGCCTCGTGATTATGACAAAGAGGAATTTGCACGCATCCAGGCTGCTGCAAAAAAAATTCAGCAACAGTCTCAGGTGCTTGTGGTGATTGGTATCGGCGGTTCCTATCTGGGAGCCCGTGCAGTCATTGACCTGCTGGCTTCTCCCAACTACAACCTGAAAAAGAAAGATACCCCTGACATTTTGTATGCTGGCAATGGACTGTCCACAGACGCTCTTTTGGAAACCATTGCACTCATTGGTGACCGTGATTTCTCTGTCAATGTGATTTCTAAATCTGGCACCACCACAGAGCCTGCTGTTGCATTCCGTATTTTTAAAACCATGCTGGAGGAAAAGTATGGAAAGGAAGGGGCAAAGGAGCGCATCTATGCCACTACAGATAAAGCGCGCGGTGCACTGAAAGGACTTGCAGATACAGAAGGCTATGAGGAGTTTGTGGTTCCTGACGATGTGGGTGGTCGCTACTCTGTTCTGACTGCTGTGGGACTGCTCCCCATTGCTGTGGCTGGCATTGACATTCAGGCATTGATGGATGGTGCTGCACAGGCTATGACTGCACTGGCTGTTCCTGGCTTAGACAATCCCGCTTGGCAATATGCCGCAGCCCGTCATGCACTTTATGAGAGTGGAAAAAAGATTGAATTGCTGGCTTGCTATGAGCCTTGCTTCCGCTTCTTCTCCGAGTGGTGGAAACAGCTCTATGGTGAGAGTGAAGGCAAAGATGGCAAGGGTATCTTCCCTGCCAGCGTAGAATTTACTGCTGACCTGCATTCTATGGGACAGTACATCCAAGAAGGTGAACGTATCATGTTTGAAACAGTGGTACAGTTTGCTCCTCAGGGTACTTTCCAGATTCCAAATGACCCTGCCAATGTAGATGGTCTGAACTTCCTCTCTGGCAAAAATCTGTCCTTTGTGGCAGAACAAGCCCTAAAGGCTGTTATTCTTGCCCATGTAGACGGCGGTGTTCCCAATGTACTGATCCAAATGCCTCAGATTTCTGCTCTGTCTGCTGGCTACCTCATTTACTTCTTTGAGTATGTCTGTGGTCTTTCTGGTTATCTTTTGGATGTCAATCCATTCAACCAGCCAGGTGTAGAGGCATATAAGGTGAATATGTATGCCCTGCTGGGAAAACCAGGCTACGAGGAACAAAAAGCAAAACTGGAAGCTCGCCTCTAAGTCTCTGCCATTTTGCACAAGAAAAAGAGAAAAAACCAGTTGAAAAATAGACTGTAATATGGTAAAGTGATAGTAACACGAGGGATAGTTCCCTGGTAATATCCATTAAGGAGTGATTCACATGATTCGAGTCATCATGGGTAACAAAGGAACTGGCAAGACCAAGCAGATGATCGACATGATTAACGAGACTGTGCAGAGCGAGCACGGAAACGTGGTCTGCATTGAAAAGGGTAGCAAAATGACCTTTGATGTCCACTATCAGATTCGTCTGGTAGAGGCCAGTGACTATGATATCGACACCTTCCCCGCTATGAAGGGCTTTATTTCTGGTCTGTACGCAGGTAACTTTGATATTACCCATGTCTTTATTGACAGCCTGACAAAGATCGTCCCTACAGAAGGCTATGTGGAGACAGAAGCTTTCCTGAAGTGGCTGAGCAACTTCAGCGACAAGCATGGCATTAAGTTTACTATCGCCATCAGCGATGAGCCTGATCTGGCTCCCGAAGGCATCCGTCAATACTTCTAATGAAAAAATCCCTCTGCTTTGAGCAGGGGGATTTTTCAGTCTATCTTTCCAAAACAATCAATCCTTCTAGGTGGTTGATTGTTTTATTTTTTGTTTACCTATTGACATCGAACAAAAATAGTAGTATACTGTTCCAGACTTCAAACAAAAGTTTTATTTCGCTTGACAAAAAACCGATAACCACAAGGTTATCGGTTTTGGTGGAGGAGGGTGGATTCGAACCACCGAAGCGAAACGCAACAGATTTACAGTCTGCCCCCTTTGGCCACTCGGGAACTCCTCCATATGAAATTGTGGAGCTGGTGGACGGATTCGAACCCCCGACCTGCTGATTACAAATCAGCTGCTCTACCGGCTGAGCTACACCAGCGTGTTTTACTCGCCCAACAGCAGAACCTATTCTACCAGACTATATATAGATTGTCAATACTATTTTTGAAAAAAATCAAAAATTTTTTAAAGAGGTGTTTATTACGAAACCACTATGTTCCTTTGGTCTGCGACCACCATTGAGAGACACTCAATTATCTGTCCCCATTTATATCTGCCCCAAATGCGGTATGGAACTTTATGCTTGGGAAATCCAGTCTACCCATAATGGACGTATCAAATGCCCCTGTTGTTCTACATCTGGTCACAGACGAAAGGAGTCACAATCATGACATTACAGGAACTTTCAAAGGAATATCAACAACATGCACAAACCCTAAAGCATCGCATAGATGAATTACAATTACACTATCAAACAGAATCCAATCCCACTCGTCGTCAACATCTCTGTGAACGTATACAACTCCTCTCTCAAATGTACTATGAAGCCAAAGCTCTGGCAAGTCTAACAGAACATTACTATGACAAACGGTATCGGAGAAATCCAGAGTATATGCTCTAATGTTCACTTGGTCAGCTTCTTTTTTATGTTTACATGACAGCTTTCTTTTGTTTCTTTCTGTTTTTCACTTTTTTCTCTTTTATTTGTTTTGATTTCTTAATTTTATAACAACCCTGTCCAAAAAATTGTGTGTTAAAATGACGTAAATCTTGCAACTTTACCCTTTACATCCTCCACAAATGGGAGTAAAATGTCCGCTTGTGAAGGAAGTGATTCAATATGAGTATGGAGCAAATCATATCTGTTGTTGTGTTTCTTCTGGTGATGATTGCCATCATTTCAGAACGGGTACACCGCAGTGTGGCTGCAATGGCTGGTGCAATTTTGTTGTTATTAACCCATGTACTTACCATTGAAAGTGCTGTAACCTATGTGGATATGAATACCATCGGTGTTTTGGTTGGTATGATGCTCTTTGTGTCTGTTGTGAAAAATTCAGGTTTGTTTGAGTATATCGCGGTCAAATCTGCAAAACTGACACAGGGACAGCCTATGGCTATTTTAACTGTTTTTATGATTATCACTGCTGTTCTGTCTGCCTTTCTGGACAACGTAACCACTGTGTTGCTGATTGGTCCTATGACCATTGCCATTACGCAGATTTTAGAGGTCAATCCTGTGCCCTATCTTTTGACACAGATTATGGCTTCTAACATTGGTGGTACTGCAACCCTGATTGGTGACCCTCCCAATATTATGATTGGCAGCTCAGCAGGGCTTAGTTTTTTAGATTTCATTCAAAATACTACACCCGTTGTGGTTATTATTCTGCTATTATTAGCCATTCTTTTTTATTTGCTTTATCGTGGCTCATTGTCTGTTGCCCCTGAAAACATGAAAAAAGTAGTGGGGTTGGATGAAAATTTAGCAATAAAAAGTAAGCCACTTTTGATTAAAAGTGTTATAATGATTGTACTGGTGGTTTTAGGCTTTATCTTTCATTCACAGCTCGGTATTGAGTCTGCAACTGTAGCCTTGTCTGCTGCCGCCATTATGCTGTTGATTGGTGGTCAGGATGCAGAAGAAATCATTTTGGGAGTAGAATGGTCCACCATTCTGTTTTTTGTAGGGCTGTTTGTTGTGGTTGGCGGTATGAATGAAACTGGTGTCATTGCCGCCCTTGCAAACTGGATGCTCACTTTTGTGGGGAACAATCAAGTATTTGCCATTATTTTAATCCTCTGGGCTTCCGCTATCATTTCCGCTTTCTTGGATAACATTCCTTTTGTTGCTACCCTGATCCCCATGCTGCTTACAATGGAACATGGTGGCATGGATGTAACCCCCCTTTGGTGGGCACTATCCCTGGGTGCCTGCTTAGGCGGAAACGGCAGCTTGATTGGTGCCAGTGCCAATGTGGTTTTGGCTGGGGTCAGTGCCAAAAACGGCTATCCTATCACCTTTATGAACTACTTGAAAACAGGATTCCCTATTATGATTTTAACCATTGTGATCAGTACAGTCTATTTGCTTATCCGATTTGCATAGAGCAATCTACCATCTGTAACACAATACAGCATGGTATCAATTATGGAGGTTCATCATGAACAAAAATACGGTCAGCGGTGACATTGTAGATCTAAAACTGGGACAAATGGGTGCCACACAAATTACCAAATTGAGAAGCAATATGTATATTGTAGATTTTCAGTTGGAACATGGTCTCCTGATTTCCTATGTCTTTAATATTACCAAGCATGACAAATACTTTCTCCAACGCATGCGTCCCTATGCCATGGTGCAGGGCAAATATGCAAACACAAAAGAAATTACACAATTTATCAAAGAGGATTTGAAACAGTTTCGAGTGGCAGAAGGCAGTTCCAACTTTGATGAGTTTGTTGGAATTTCCCGTAAAAGTGTACAGTTAGCACAGGAAGTGGAGCAACTATTTCTCAACTACAATGTGGATAAACCCACATTGGATGAAATGGATGCCACTTTAAATCGTATGATGCAGCATCTGGAGGAGTTAAAAACACAACTGCCCAAAATTAACCCATAACAATAGAAATAACTGTAGCAAGCACAAATATGCTTGCTACAGTTATTTCTATTTGTAACGCCGTACCACTGCAATCACCTTACCAATAATCTCTGCATAGGTACCATCAATGGGATCATAGCTGTCGTTTTCAGGCATCAGCCATATATGGTCCTCTTTTCGTCTCAGGGTCTTTACTGTGGCTTCATTCTCAAACAGTGCCACTACAATTTCTCCGCTGTTTGCCTCTGGCTGGCGGTGAACCACCACCAAATCTCCAGGCAAAATCCCAGCATTGAGCATAGATTCTCCTCTTACCTTCAGGGCAAAATACTCATTTCCTCTCCCCTGTGTATCAAAGGTAATGTATTCTTCAATGCACTCCTCTGCTAAGATAGGTGTACCTGCTGCCACATTGCCCAGCACTGGAATACGATTTGCATTGGTGGTCTGCTCTGTTGCCAAATGGAATGAGGCCCCTGGCAGTGTAATGGCTCTCGTCTTACCTTCTGCCTTAATAATAACCCCTGCCTCCTCCAAGCCTTTTAGGTGGAAATGTACCGTGGATGGGGATTTTAAGCCCACTGCTGCCCCAATTTCACGCACAGAGGGTGGATATCCATGCTCAACAGCAAAAGCTTGAATGTACTCATAAATGCGCTGTTGTTTCGCTGTTAACTGTGCCATAAAAAAGCTCCTTTCTGTATACATAATATTATGACCGATTTCATAATTATGGTTTGATTCACCTGCGACTATTATACCACAGAATTTCTATTTCGTCAAACTAATGTTCCATGAAGTTTTACTTTTTATAAAGATTATATTTATCATTGATTGATTATATGGTCTATGGTTTGATGCGCCAGTTGATTACGATTTTCAACTGTAACTTCCTGAATTTTTACCTTTGGATGGGTTGCCACATGCAGTAGAAAATTTGAGGCTGCCTTTTGTACTACTCCAAGCACAGGAACTGAACCATCTAAAATACTCATGACTTTTTTTGTAAAATAAACTGCACTCTCCTCATGAGGTCCCAATTCATCCATAATAATTAAATCTGGCTTTGTCTTAAACTCCAACGCCTGACATCCCACTGTATGAAATCGCTTGATTGTCTCCTGGTGATTTTGCTCCCCACATAAAAACAACAGATTGTGTATAGATGGAACCATATCCTGCCCCAGTGTCAAGAGATGCACAGATACTTTTCCCTCCTGTATGCCCATCTGTTTACATGTGAGAAATCCACCTACTTGACCCTGATATTGAGAAAGCCATGTTTGGATCAATGTGCTTTTTCCAATCCCCTTTTCCCCTGTTAAAAACAAATGCTGTTTCATAAATTCCTCCATAGAAAATGCCCCGTAGAGCATATAATACACTCTACAGGGCATGAAATAACACAACTAGGGATTGGATTACACCAGCTGGATAATAGCCATCTCAGCAGCATCACCACGGCGTGGACCAATGCGAACAATACGGGTATAACCACCGTTACGCTCAGCATACTTAGGTCCAATCTCGTCAAACAGCTTCTTAGCCACATCCTCTTTGGTGATGAAGCCCAAAGCCTGACGGTAAGAAGCCAGGGTATTCTTCTTAGCCAGAGTCACCATCTTCTCAGCCACGGGAGCTACTTCCTTAGCACGGGTAACAGTGGTCTTAATCTGACCATTCTCCAGCAGGTAGGTTACCATTGCACGGAGCATAGCCTTACGCTGATCGCTGGTACGTCCCAGCTTACGATTCTTCAGAGACATAATAAACACTCCTTCGACCTCGACGTGGCGAGATCCAGTTAAATTCGTTCAATTTGTCTTTCGACTTGGACACTCTTGATAAGACAGGTTACAACCTGTGCAGAAAGCGGAACGTTACATACCTTTCATGCTGTCCAATCAGGCAATTATACCTTTATTACACATTGTCATCGCTGGCCAGGGACAGACCCATGGTGGACAGCTTATTGATGACTTCTTCCAGAGACTTACGTCCCAAATTGCGTACCTTCATCATTTCTTCCTCTGTCTTGGAAATCAAATCCTCCACAGTGTTAATGTTGGCACGCTTCAAGCAGTTATAGGAACGGACAGACAAGTCCATATCGTCAATGGTCATCTCCATGACCTTATCCCGCTGGGTTTCTGCCTGCTCCACAACAGTGGAACGGCTGCCCATTGTCTCGGACAGGTCAGTGAACAGTGTAAAGTGATCACACAGAATACGAGCACCAAGAGATACTGCATCTCTTGCGTCAATAGTACCATCCGTCCAAATTTCCAGTGTCAGTTTGTCATAGTCAGTGGCATCACCCACACGGGTGTTTTCCACTGTATAGTTGACTTTGCGCACTGGAGTATAAATAGAGTCCACAGGAATCAGACCAATAATAGTCTGGGCGGGCTTGTTCCGATCAGCGGGAACATAGCCTCGGCCGTGGGAAATGGTCAGCTCCATGCTCAATGTTGCACCAGCTCCCAAGGTGGCAATATGCAGATCTGGATTGAGAATCTCAACATCTGCATCACACTTAATGTCACCTGCTGTTACAACACACTCATCTGCTGCCTCAATGTGTACTGTCTTTGTCTCCTCACAGTGGAGCTTTGCAATAATGCTCTTGACATTGAGGACAATTTCAGTCACATCTTCCTTCACGCCTGGAATGGTGGAAAATTCATGCTGTACTCCAGCAATTTTAATCGAAGTAACCGCAGTACCAGGCAAAGAGGACAGCAAAATGCGACGCATTGAGTTGCCCAAAGTGGTTCCATAGCCTCTCTCCAGAGGTTCTACCACATACTTTCCATAGGATGCGTCATTTGGATTTTCCACACAATCAATGCGGGGCTTTTTGATTTCTACCATATGCTATGATACCCTCCTTTTCTCGACGGTCTTATGTCAAGCCGTCTGATTCAGCTCACCAATATCTGAGGGTTGTCTAATTCTTTCCAAACAGAATCCCTGTCCTTCTTCCAACAGAGAAGGACAAAGCCCTTCCAGGTCTCCGGTATACCGGAGACCCTGAGGACTTGTTTCTTACTTGGAGTACAGCTCGACGATGAGGTGCTCTTCCACAGGGAAGTCAATGTCATCACGAACAGGCAGAGCTACAACCTTACCCTCCAGGGTATTCTTAGCATGCTCCAGCCACTTGGGAACGTTTACAACCACTGCATCCTCGCCCAGCAGACGCTTAAACTTCACAGAAGAACGGCTCTTCTCACGAACTTCAATCACATCGCCTACCTTCACCAGGAAGGAGGGAATGTCAACGCGCTGACCATTGACAGTGAAGTGCCCATGAGTCACCAGCTGACGAGCCTCACGGCGGGTCATAGCAAAGCCCATGCGATACACTACGTTATCCAAACGGCGCTCAATCAGGGTGAGCAGGTTCTCACCAGTCTTACCCTGCATACGGGAAGCCTTCTCGTAGTACATACGGAACTGCTTCTCCATGATTCCATACACAAATTTGACCTTCTGCTTCTCAGTCAGCTGCATAGCATACTCAGACTGCTTTTTACGCATCTGACCTTTGGGATTGCGGTTGGTTGTCTTCTTGGCATAGCCCATAGCGGCAGGAGACAGGTTCAGAGCCTTACAACGCTTTGCAATGGGCTGCATATTTCTAGCCATGTGTCAAAACCTCCTTCTTCCGAATTACACGCGGCGGCGCTTGGGTGGACGGCAGCCATTGTGAGGAACAGGAGTTACATCCTTAATCAGAGTAACTTCCAGACCCACAGCCTGAAGTGCACGAATGGCAGCCTCACGACCAGCACCAGGACCCTTTACATAGACTTCAACAGTCTTGAGTCCATACTCCATTGCAGCCTTAGCAGCAGTCTCTGCAGCAGTCTGGGCAGCAAAAGGAGTGCTCTTACGGGAACCGCGGAAGCCCAGACCACCAGAGGAAGCCCAGGACAGGGCATTGCCCTGCAAATCGGTAACGGTTACCATGGTGTTATTGAAGGAAGAGCGGATATGCACCTGGCCCTTCTCCACGTTCTTACGCTCGCGGCGCTTACGCACCACTCTCTTACCTTTGGTATTTGCAGCCATGTGTTATCCCTCCTTACTTCTTCTTATTTGCAACGGTACGCTTGGGACCCTTACGGGTACGAGCGTTGGTCTTGCTGCGCTGACCACGCACAGGCAGACCCTTGCGGTGACGGATGCCACGATAGCAGCCAATCTCAGTCAAACGCTTGATGTCCATTGCTACATTACGACGCAGATCACCCTCAACAGTGTAGCTGCGGCTGATGACCTCACGCAGCTTTGCCTCATCATCCTCGGTGAGATCCTTTACACGGGTGTCGGGGTTAATTCCAGCCTCAGCCAGAATCTTGTTGGCGCTGGTGCGCCCAATGCCGTAGATATAAGTGAGTCCGATTTCGACTCTCTTCTCCTTTGGCAGATCAATGCCGGCAATACGAGCCATTTGTTACAGCACCTCCAATTAACCTTGTCTCTGCTTATGCTTGGGGTTTTCGCAAATTACCATGACTTTGCCCTTGCGCTTAATGACTTTGCACTTCTCGCACATGGGCTTCACGGATGGTCTGACTTTCATCGTTAAAACCTCCTGAATGCCTTGATGGCCCCGGTGGGTGAGGGGGCTGCCCCGTCCACCGGTCGTTTTTGGTTCATAGAATTCTGGCCTATTTGGAACGCCAGGTAATGCGACCTCTTGTCAGGTCATAGGGTGACATCTGTACTGTCACCTTGTCACCGGGTAGAATACGAATGAAATTCATACGTAACTTTCCGGAAATGTGTGCCAGGATGATGTGGCCATTGCCAATATCCACCCGAAATGTGGTATTGGGCAGGGACTCTACTACGGTCCCTTCCAGCTCAATCATATCATCTTTCGCCACGTGTGATTCCCTCCTTGAATGCGGCCAATGTCCTTCTCAGTTCTCGATCGGAGACCAATTGTCCCTGCTGGAGTTTCTCTGATACAATGCAATTACTGTTAACCAGTATCACATGTTTTTTCTTCTTCCGTTTAGGGCAAGCAATTTTTCGACACTTACCATCAGCCAAAAGCAGATATCCTGTCTCAGCTTCCTCATCTACTACACAGAAAAATTGATTTTTTTCTCGTCCAGCCAATGCTTGAACAATCCAGCCTCTGTGTTTACACATAGGCTCCATCCTCAGTCACTGTGAGAATCTCAGGGTCCCCTTCGGTAATGAGAATTGTATTCTCATAGTGGGCAGCCAGACTGCCGTCCAGTGTTTTCACCGTCCAACCGTCAGATAACACTCGGACCTGCCAGCCTCCCGCATTGACCATCGGCTCCACTGCCAATGTCATGCCTGGAACCAGTCTGGGTCCATGCCCCGCTGGTCCATAATTGCGGATTTCTGGTGGTTCATGGAGCTTTGCTCCCACACCATGTCCCACATAATCTCGAACCACAGAAAAGCCGTTTTCTTCCACATACTTTTGAATCTCATGTCCAATGTCGGAAATACGACAACCTTTTCGAGCCATTTGGATTCCTCTCCAAAAGCTCTCCTGGGTTACATCAATCAGTTTCTGTGCCTGAGGGGAAATTTCACCACAGGCATAGGTAGCAGCACAATCGCCGTGAAACCCACCAATATAGGCTCCCACATCAATACTGACAATGTCCCCTTCTTGCAGCTTTCGTCCACCAGGAATCCCATGGATCACTTCATCATTGACCGAGATACAGGCTGAGCCAGGATAACCAGCATAGCCTAGAAAGGATGGTTTTGCACCGTGGCTTTCAATAAACCGGCGCACCGCTGTATCGATCTCATGCGTTGTTACCCCAGGGGCAACCATAGAACCAGCCAATGCACGGGCTTGGGCTGTAATGCGCCCAGCCTTGCGCATTGCCTGAATCTCACGCTCTGACCGAATGGAAATCATCTCAATCTCCATTAAATTCCCAACGCCTCCATAATGACCTTTGTGGTAGCCTCAATGGTTGGTTGGTTGTCTACAGTGGTCAATACACCCTTGTTCTGATAAAACTCCTTCAAGGGTTCTGTCTGCTCATGATATACAGTAAGGCGGTTGCGCACTGTCTCAGGCTTATCGTCCTCACGTTGCACAACTGTGCCTCCACAGCTATCACACACACCCTCTACCTTAGTAGGACGGGCAGAAACGTGATAGGATGCACCACACTTACTACATACACGACGACCGGACATACGTGCTTCAATTTCTTCATCAGAAATTTCGATAGACAGCACACGATCGAATTTCACGCCGGCATGGTCCAATGCCTCAGCTTGACCAATGGTGCGTGGCATACCGTCCAGAATAAAGCCTTTGGCACAGTCAGGCTGCTGAAGTCTCTGTGCGACAATTTCAATAATCACACGGTCTGGTACCAGCTTGCCCTCATCCATATAGGATTTTGCTTCCAGACCAACCGGTGTCTGATCCTGAATGGCTGCACGCAAAATATTACCGGTGGATATGGTAGGGATTCCAAGTTTTACACTCAGAATCTCCGCCTGAGTGCCTTTTCCTGCTCCTGGAGCACCCAGCAGAATCATTTTCATACCCTAGTCATCTCCTACTATTACTCTAAGAAGCCTTTGTAGTGACGCATCAGCATCTGAGCTTCCAACTGCTTTACAGTCTCCAATGCAACACCAACCACAATAATGACAGAGGTGCCGCCGATGGCCAAAGACCTGTAAGCAAAGAGATTGCCGGTGATGATTGGTGCAATGGCAATCACAGAGAGATACAGTGCACCAAACATCGTAATCTTGTTTAAAACCTTAGAAATAAAATCAGCGGTAGGCTTGCCTGGACGGAACCCAGGAATAAATCCGCCATTCTTCTTCAGGTTGTTTGCCACTTCTACAGGGTTAAACTGCATGGTAGCATAGAAATAGCTAAAGCCCACAATCAGCAGAAAATAAATAATGCTATAGAAAGGCTTTGTAGTATCAAACAGCTGCATCACAATGCTGTTATCGGTAGTCCAGCCAGCAAAGGCACCAATGGTTGCAGGCAAAGAAGCAATGGACTGTGCAAAAATGATGGGCATAACGCCGCTCATATTGACCTTAATGGGAATATGGGTGGACTGACCACCATACATTTTGCGACCTACAACACGCTTTGCATACTGTACAGGCAGGCGGCGTTCTGCATTGCTGATAAATACAATGAACACCACCAGAGCCAGCATACCCACCACAATCACTGCCACCATCCAAGGTGCCAGAGCCAGATTGTCATAGGCAGCAGCAGCAGTTTCTCCCATCTGCTCACGCATTTCATCGGTCAGAGGATTCATATAGTGGTGCACACCAGAAACCAAATCCCCAATCATTTGTGGAAAACGGGAGACGATGCCAGCAAACAGAATCACAGAGATACCATTGCCAACACCAAACTCTGTAATCTGCTCACCCAACCACATGAGGAAAGCAGAACCAGCAGTAAAGGACATTACAATCACAATCGCAACCCAGACAGCGTTCATGCCATCAGTCTCAATGAGACCATAGCTGTTAATCAGGCTGTAATAGCCAAAGCCCTGAATCAGGGCAATCAACACTGTGGTATAGCGAGTAATGGAAGCAATCTTTTTGCGTCCTTCCTCACCGCCCTCTTTTGCAAGACGCTCAAGGGCTGGAATTGCAACGGTCAACAGCTGAATGATAATGGAGCTATTGATATAAGGCTGGATACTCAGTGCAAAAATGGTGGCCATAGAAAAGGCTGAACCACTCATTGCATTCATCAAACCCAGAATGGTGCCACTCTGAGCATTGAGATAGGTCTCCAGCTGCATGGAGTTGATATATGGTACTGGGATGGCAGAGCCCAGGCGGAAGATCAGCAGGGCAAATACCACAAACAGCAGTTTTTTGCGCAGCTCAGGAACCTTCCATGCGTCCCGGACGGTCTTGATCATATCAGACCACCTCCACCTTACCACCTGCAGCTTCGATTTTTTCCTTTGCAGAGGCGGAGAAGGCGGAAGCCTGGACAGTCAGCTTCTTAGAAATGCTGCCATCACCCAGAATCTTAACGCCGTACTCACACTTGGAGAGGATGCCCTTCTCCAGCAGAGCCTGGGCGTTTACAACAGCCCCATCCTCGAACTTTGCTTCCAGAACGGAAACGTTCACAGACTCCAGGGGCTTTGCAAAAATATTATTGAAACCACGCTTGGGCAGACGGCGAACCAGAGGCATCTGGCCACCCTCGAAGCCCACGCGGACACCGCCGCCAGAGCGGGCCCACTGACCCTTCTGACCACGACCAGCAGTCTTGCCGTTACCGGAACCAGCACCACGACCCTTGCGGTATGCCTTGGTATTGGAGCCAGCAGCGGGAGAGAGTTCATGCAGATTCATTGTCTCGTGCCTCCTCTTAGTTTTCCTCAGTTACCTGGAGCAGGTAGCTGATGTGGGCAATCTTGCCACGGGTAGCAGCGTTGTCAGGCTGTACAGTGGTGTCGCCAATCTTATGAAGGCCCAGAGCCTCGGCAGTAGCCTTATGCTTGGCAATACGACCGTTCAGGCTCTTGACCAGCTTAATGTTCAAATTAGCCATGGTGAACGTCCTCCTTAACCCAAGATCTCTTCTACGCTCTTACCACGGATGCGGGCAACTTCCTCTGGGCTTTTCAGAGCCTTCAGGCCCTCAAAAGCAGCGGAAACCACATTCTGAGGATTGTTAGAACGCAGGCACTTGGTGTAGATGTCCTTAATGCCGACAGCTTCCAGAACGGAACGTACAGCACCACCGGCAATAACGCCAGTACCAGGAGCAGCGGGCTTCATCAGCACACGACCAGCACCAAACTCACCAATCACTTCATGAGGAATGGTGGTACCGGACAGGGACACAGTAATCATATTCTTCTTTGCATCCTCAATACCCTTGCGAATTGCCTCGGGTACTTCGGCTGCCTTACCCAGACCGAAACCTACACGGCCCTTCTCGTCGCCCACAACCATCAGAGCTGCAAACTTGAAGATACGACCACCCTTTACGGTCTTAGAAACGCGGTTCAGGGAAACGAGCTTCTCCACGAACTCGCTGGGTTCTTTTTCAAATCTAGCCATTGTCGTTTCCTCCTCCCTTAGAACTGCAGGCCGCCCTCACGAGCGCCCTCGGCCAAAGCCTTTACACGTCCGTGATACACATAGCCGCCGCGGTCAAATACCACGGTATCAATGCCCTTAGCCTTGGCACGCTCAGCAACATTGATGCCAACCTGCTTGGCAGCATCAGTCTTGGTGCCCTCGCAGGAGAAATCCTTCTCCAAGGAAGAAGCAGCAACCAGAGTCTTACCAGTCACATCGTCGATGATCTGAGCATAGATGTTGGTTGCACTACGGAATACGTTAAGACGGGGACGCTCGGGCGTGCCGGAAACCTTTGCACGAACACGCTTATGACGCTTTAAACGCTGAGAACGAGTATCGGGTCTGTTGATCATAGTGGCACACCTCCTTATTACTTCTTAGCACCGGTCTTACCAGCCTTACGGCGGATGACCTCATCGCTATACTTAATGCCCTTGCCCTTGTAGGGTTCGGGGGGACGTTTCTCGCGTACTTCAGCAGCAAACTGACCCACCTGCTGCTTATCGCAACCGGCAATCACAATCTTGTTGGGGTTGGGAACCTCAATGCTGATGCCGGGAACCTCCTCCATAGTAACCTGATGGGAGAAGCCAAGGTTCATCACCAGCTTATTGCCCTCTTTTGCCACACGATAGCCAACGCCATTGACGTCCAGCTCTTTCTTGTAACCCTCGGTGACACCCACAATCATGTTGTGAATCAGGGTGCGAGTCAGACCATGCAGAGAACGGTTCTCTTTTGCATCGTTAGGACGGGAAACAGTGATGACATTGCCCTCCTGTGCAATCTGCATGTTGGGATGGAACTGCTGAGTCAGAGTGCCCTTTGCACCCTTTACAGTGACAGTGTTGTCTGCCTCAATCTTAATCTCCACGCCAGCAGGAACGGCGATAGGAGCTCTACCAATTCTGGACATTCCTATAACCCTCCTTACCAGACAAATGCCAGGACTTCGCCACCGACATGAGCTGCACGAGCCTTCTTGTCAGTCATGATGCCCTTAGAAGTGGATACAATTGCAATACCCAGGCCGCGCAGAACCTTGGGCAGCTCGTCAGCACCGGCGTAGACACGCAGACCGGGCTTAGATACACGACGCAGACCGGAGATGACCTTCTCCTTGCCAGCACCGTACTTCAGAGTAATGCGAATGACGCCCTGAGTACCATCGTCGATGAGCTGGAAATTCTTGATGAATCCTTCGTCCAGCAGGATCTGAGCAATGGCCTTCTTCATGTTGGACGCAGGCACGTCCACGGTGTCATGCTTGGCGTTGTTCGCGTTGCGGATGCGAGTGAGCATATCCGCAATGGGATCCGTGATATGCATGAGTGTATACCTCCTATTTAGATTACCGACTTTCATCGGTACAGACGGTAAGGTATCGAAGTCTAGGTAGCGACTGCGACCTGTTGACCGCCTTGTGTCTCATTGGACACAACAATATCAAAACTGCCGGATCAGGCAGGATTGACCACAGATGTGGATGTTTCGGCTTTTGTGTTCACCACGGTGTCTGGTGTATCATAATTTCTCTTTCACGAAAAACACCCTGATACGCAAAAGCAATTTATTCTACCCTATTTTTTCAAAAAAAGCAAGTGGTTTTTTATTACGCACACACGACAGCGTGGTTGAGTTTTTGTTCAAAGAACCGGCTGTGTGAAACAGCCGGTTCTGACACAACTATTTGGGGCTTTTCTCTTGTTTAACTCGCACAGATTCCGTTTTCCGGACCAGAATCTGATTGGGTGAATTACCAAGAAGCCTTCTTTACACCGGGAATCTGACCCTTATAGGCCAGCTCACGGAAGCAGATACGGCAAATGCCGTAGTCACGCAGGTAGGCGTGGGGACGACCACACAGCTTACAGCGGTTGTAGCGGCGGCTGGAGAACTTGGGCTCACGCTGCTGCTTCAGGATCATAGATTTCTTAGCCATGTTCTTCTCCTCCTTAGCGACCTGCGAATGGAGCACCGATGAGCTTGAGCAGCTCACGGGCCTCTTCGTCAGTCTGAGCGGTGGTGCACATTACAATGTCCATACCACGGATCTTGTCGATTTTATCGTACTCGATCTCGGGGAAGATGAGCTGCTCTTTGATACCCAGAGCATAGTTGCCACGACCATCAAAGGCATCAGCAGAAATACCACGGAAGTCACGCACACGGGGCAGAGCCACGTTAAAGAGACGATCCAGGAACTCCCACATCTTGTTACCACGCAGGGTAACCTTTGCACCGATGGGCATACCCTCACGGAGCTTAAAGTTAGCCACGGACTTCTTAGCCTTGGTCACGATGGCCTTTTGACCGGTGATGGTGGTCAGGTCGGATACCACTGCATCCAGCACCTTTGCATTATCACGGGCCTCGCTGCAGCCCACATTGACAACGATCTTGTCCAGACGTGGAATCTGCATGGTGGACTTGTAGCCGAACTTCTGCATCAGAGCAGGAGCGACCTCGTCCTGATACAGTTTCTTCAGGTTGGGCGTATTAGCCATTGGATTCACTCCTCCTCTCTTAGATCTCGGCTCCGCACTTCTTACAGATGCGGACCTTCTTATCACCCTCGACCTTGTGGCCGATACGGGTTGCCTTATTGCAGTGAGGGCAGACCTTCTGCACCTTGCAAGCATAGACGGGAGCTTCCTTCTTCAGGATACCACCCTCCTCGCCCTGACGGCGAGGCTTGGTGTGACGGGAAACCACATTCACACCCTCTACAATAACCTTGCTGCTCTTGGGCATGACCTCAAGGATCTTGCCCTGCTTGCCCTTGTCCTTACCGGACAGAACGACGACCTGGTCGTCCTTCTTAATGCTCATTTTATTCATGCTCGTTACCCTCCCTTACAGCACTTCGGGAGCCAGGGACAGGATCTTCATATAATCCTTGTCACGCAGCTCACGGGCCACTGGGCCAAAGATACGGGTGCCGCGGGGGTTCTTGTCCTCCTTGATGAGGACAGCAGCGTTGTCGTCAAAGCGGACATAAGATCCGTCGGGACGGCGAACACCACGGGAAGTACGGACGATGACAGCCTTCACCACTTCGCCCTTCTTCACAGTTCCGCCAGGCTGAGCCTTGCGGACGGAAGCCACGATCACATCACCAATGTTGCCGAACTTACGCTTGGAACCGCCCAGCACACGGATGGTCTTGATTTCCTTGGCGCCGGTGTTATCGGCGACTTTCAGATAGCTTTCTTCCTGAATCATGCCGGCACCTCCTTATTTCGCCTTCTCAATAATCTCAACCACACGCCAACGCTTGTCTTTGGACAGGGGGCGGGTCTCCATGACACGGACACGGTCGCCAATGCCACACTGGTTGAGCTCATCGTGAGCCTTCAGCTTATAGGTTCTCTTTACAATCTTCTTATACAGAGGATGGGCCACGCGGTCGGCGATGGCGACCACAACGGTCTTATCCATCTTGTCCGAAACCACCAGGCCGACTCTGGTCTTACGGGAAGAAGTTCTGTTTTCCATTGTCTATTCCTCCTCTTAGCGGCCTGCGAGCTGCTGCTCGCGGATGATGGTCTTGACCCGGGCGATATCCTTCTTAACCTCGGCAATACGCACGGGGTTTTCCAGCTGATTGGTGGCGTGCTGAAGGCGCAGGTTAAAGAGGTCCTTCTTCAGATCCATCAGCTTGGTCTCCAGCTCAGCGCTGGACATCTTGCGAACTTCATTTGCCTTCATTACACTTCACCACCCTTCTCGGTCTCCTCACGCTTCACAATCTTGCACTTCACAGGCAGCTTGTGGCTGGCAAGACGCAGAGCCTCGCGAGCAACTTCCTCAGCAACGCCTGCAATCTCAAACATAACACGACCGGGCTTTACCACGGCCACCCAGTACTCAGGGGAACCCTTACCGGAACCCATGCGGGTCTCAGCGGGCTTCTCAGTGATGGGCTTGTCGGGGAAAATCTTAATCCAGACCTTACCGCCACGCTTGGTGTGACGGGTCATAGCGATACGGGCAGCCTCGATCTGATTGCTGGTAATCCAGCTGGGCTCGGTGGCTACCAGGCCAAACTCACCGTAAGTGACAGTGTTGCCACGGGTGGCCTTGCCCTTCATGCGACCGCGGTGAACGCGGCGATATTTTACGCGCTTAGGCAGCAGCATTACTGAGCGCCTCCTTCCTTAGGAGCATTGGCCTGACCGGCGGGACGGGGGCCACGATTGTTATTGAAATTACCCTGACGACGGTCACGGTTAAAGTTGTTCTGACGACGCTCGCCACCCTCACGGCGGTCACGACGGGGACGGTCACGACGCTCCTGATAGGGCTTGCTGGTGTCCAGAGTGCGGGGAGTGGTGCGCAGAGCCTGAGTCAGCACTTCGCCCTTGTAAATCCACACCTTAACACCAATACGACCATAAGTGGTAGCAGCCTCAGCAAAGCCATAGTCAATGTCAGCACGCAGAGTCTGCAGAGGAATGGTACCATCATGATAGTGCTCAGTACGAGCAATTTCAGCACCACCCAGACGACCTGCACAGGAAGTCTTGATGCCGCGAGCACCAGCGCGCATAGCGCGACCCATGGCGTTCTTCATAGCGCGGCGGAAGCCGATACGCTTCTCCAGCTGCTGAGCAATGCTCTCAGCAACCAGCTGAGCGTCCATGTCAGCATTCTTTACTTCAACAATCTTCAGATCAACAGGCTTCTTGATCATCTTGACCAGCTGAGCCTCAATCTTCTTGATCTCCTCGCCACCCTTACCGATGACAACACCAGGACGGGCGCAGTGCAGGTAGATGCGAACCTTGGCGTTGTCACGCTCAATCTCGATCTTGGGAATACCAGCACCATAGAGGGTCTTCTTCAGGTAGTCACGGATCTTCTTGTCCTCGACCAGCAGGTCGCCTACCAGTTCATTCTTAGCGTACCAACGGGAGTCCCAATCCTTGATGACACCCACACGCAGTCCGTGGGGATTAACTTTCTGTCCCATTTATTGTTCCTCCTCCCTTAGCGCTCGCTCACAGCAATGGTGATGTGAGAGGTACGCTTGTTGATACGATACGCACGACCCTGAGCGCGAGGCATAATGCGCTTAATGATAGGACCAGGGTTGGCATAGCAGGTGCTGACATACAACTTCTCAGGGTCCATCTGATGGTTGTTCTCAGCGTTTGCAGCAGCACTTTTCAGCAGCTTCAGAACAGGCTCAGAAGCAGCCTTAGGAGTCTGCATCAAAATTGCGGTGGCAGTTGCCACATCCTTGCCACGAATCAGGTCAAGGACAATCTTCACCTTACGGGGAGAGATACGCAGATATCTCAGGTTTGCAACAGCTTCCATCGTCTCTCTCCTCCTTACTTACCAGTCTTGGAACCCGCATGACCCTTAAAGGTACGGGTGGGAACAAATTCGCCCAGCTTGTGACCAACCATATCCTCAGTCACATAGACAGGAACATGCTTGCGGCCATCATGCACAGCAAAGGTATGACCAACGAAGGAGGGGAAGATGGTGGAGGCACGGCTCCAGGTCTTGAGCACCTTCTTCTCGCCAGTCTGATTCATCTCGTCTACCCGCTTCAGCAGCTCGGGGGCGCAAAAGGGGCCTTTCTTGATACTTCTGCTCATCTTTTACTCCCTCCTTACTTCGCATTACGACGCTTGACAATGAACTTGTCAGTGCGGTTCTTGGTCTTGCGGGTCTTGTAGCCCAGAGCAGGCTTACCCCAGGGGGTAACAGGTCCGGGACGACCTACAGGGCTCTTACCCTCACCACCGCCGTGGGGGTGGTCACAGGGGTTCATAACAGAACCACGAACAGTGGGACGCCAGCCCATATGACGCTTACGTCCAGCCTTACCAATCTGGATGTTAGCCCAATCAGTGTTACCTACCTGACCAATGGTGGCCTTGCAGTTCTCACGGATATAGCGAACCTCGCCAGAAGGCAGACGAACCTGAGCCATACCATTCTCTTTTGCCATCAGCTGAGCAGCCACACCAGCAGCACGCACCAACTGAGCACCCTTACCGGGGTACAGCTCAATGTTGTGAATCATTTCACCAACAGGAATGTTAGCAATGGGCAGGCAGTTGCCGGGGAGGATGTCAGCGTCAGCACCAGTCATGATGATGTGACCAGCCTTCAGACCGTTAGGAGCCAGAATGTAGCGACGCTCGCCATCTTCATACTCAATCAGAGCAATATTTGCAGAACGGTTGGGGTCATACTGCAAGTTAATGACAGTAGCCTTACCATCCTTGTTGCGCTTGAAGTCGATAATACGATACTTCTGCTTGTTGCCGCCGCCGTGATGACGAACGGTGATGCGGCCGTAGCTGTTACGACCAGCGTGCTTTTTCAGAACTTCAGTCAGTGCACGCTCAGGCTTAGCCTTCTTATCAATACCCTCGAAGGCAGACACAGTCATGTGACGGCGGGAGGGTGTTGTGGGCTTAAATGTCTTAATCGCCATTGTTCAATCTCCTCCTTACACCATGCCCTCGAAGAACTCGATGGTCTTGGAATCAGCGGTCAGAGTAACCATAGCCTTCTTCCAGCTGGGACGACGACCAGCAGGACGGGCACCCATACGCTTCATCTTGCCCTGCATATTCAGGGTGTTCACCTTAGCAACCTTTACACCAAAGATTTCCTCAACTGCCTTAGCAATCTCAATCTTGTTTGCGTTCTTGTCCACTTCAAAGGTGTAACGCTTCATCTCGGTCTCAGCCATAGACTGCTCAGTGATGATAGGACGTTTAATGATATCATAAGCGGTCATTATGCGAACACCTCCTCGATGATAGCCAGAGCAGCCTTGTCAACTACCAGGCGTTTTGCATTCACAATGTCATACACGCTCAGCACCTTGGCGGTGGTGGTGATAACACCGGGAATGTTACGGGCGGACTTTACAATGACCTCGTCCACCTCAGGGGTGATAACCACAGACTTGCCAGCCTCAACAGCGGTCAGGAAGTCACGCATGGTCTTAGTCTTAATGGTATCCAGCTTCAGACCGTCTACTACCACAATGTCGCCAGAGGCAGCCTTTGCGGACAGAGCAGACTTCAGAGCCAGACGCTTCACCTTCTTATTGAGGGTGTAGCTGTAGTCGCGGGGCTTGGGAGCAAACACGATACCACCGTGAGTCCACTGGGGAGCACGGGTGGAACCCTGACGGGCATGACCAGTGCCCTTCTGACGCCAGGGCTTCTTGCCACCGCCGGAAACTTCTGCACGGGTCAGTGCACTCTGAGTACCCTGACGGCAGTTTGCAAGGTGATTCTTGACCACCTCGTGGACAACAGTCTGATTGGGCTCGATGCCGAAAACAGCCTCGGAGAGCTCGATCTCGCCGACCTGCTGGCCGGCCATGTTAAATACATTTGCTTTTGCCATGATTTACACTCTCCTTTCCTTACTTGCTGCGGGCAGAAGCCTTCTGAGGATTGCGTCCAGAAGCCTTCTGAGGATTGCTGGAAATGCCAGCGGCACCCTTTGGCTCGAAGAACTTCTTCACGCTGTTGCGCAGATACACAATGCCGCCCTTAGGACCAGGAATGGCACCACGCACAGCAATGATACCCAGCTCGGTATCTACCTTAATTACGTCCAGGTTCATCACAGTAACCTGCTCGTTACCCATCTGACCTGCGCCAATCTTACCCTTGAAGATACGGCTGGGGTCAGTACCGGAACCCATAGAACCAGCATGGCGGTGAACAGGACCAGTACCATGGGTTTCCTTCAGACGGGAAGCGCCATGACGCTTGATAACGCCCTGATAGCCGTGACCTTTGCTGATACCGGTTACATCTACACGGTCGCCAGCAGCGAACACCTCAGCAGTGAGCTGGTCGCCTACTTCATACTTGGAGCAGTCCTCCAGAGCGAACTCCTTCAGAACCTTCTTAAACTCAGTCAGACCAGCCTTCTTCTGGTGACCAACCTCAGGCTTGGTGAGCTTGCGCTCAGCAACATCCTGATAACCCAGCTGAATGGCCTCATAGCCATCCTTCTCAGCAGTCTTCTTCTGCACCACAGTGCAGGGGCCGGCCTCGATGACGGTTACAGGAACCACACGACCAGCCTCATCGAAGATCTGGGTCATGCCGATCTTTTTGCCGATGATTGCTTTCTCCATGTCGGATTTTCCTCCTATAATAGGTTATTGGTTGAGCGAGTTACATTCTGTATTGCTCGGTCAACTTGACCCGTCCATCTCTATCAACGCGATGGACAGCGGTACAAACAAAGTTGTGTTTTTGAGTGTCTGCTGTGTTCCATTCAGCCACCAGACGCACTTGGGTATCCTGTACCTGACAGCACACGGATATCAGGGCTTTCACCCGCCCGGGCTGTGTTCTGCCTGTACAACCCACACAGCTCCAGCGACTCAAAGGGAGGGTTTACAGCTTAATCTCAATCTCTACACCAGCAGGAAGCTCCAAGCTCATCAGAGCCTCAACTGTCTTGGGAGAGGGCTTGATGACGTCAATCAGACGCTTGTGGGTGCGACGCTCAAACTGCTCACGGCTGTCCTTATACTTGTGAACAGCACGCAGAATGGTGACGACTTCCTTCTTGGTGGGCAGGGGAATGGGACCAGATACAGTAGCACCTGTACGCTTAGCGGTCTCCACGATCTTCTCCGCACTCTGGTCAATGAGCTGATGGTCATAAGCCTTCAGGCGGATGCGGATCATTTCTTTCTGAGCTGCCATTGGTTGTTTCCTCCTTAAACTACATACGAAGTGATTTTGTGTCCTGTGCGACCGATGTTGTCGGACGCCTCGCTCCGTACGGTGAAGTTCCTGTCCACGTTCTCGTGCGTATCATTCCGTGGCATGAAAGAAACCGGCACACAAGCAGGCCGGTCCCACCCAACCACAACGATATACGCTGTGCCCAGGTCCTTCAGCCGCCCGATTCTAGCTCGGACATACTCCACGGAAGTTACCTCGTATTCGAGCAATCTCCCGTATCATCGCAGGTGCCCCACGCAGGGACTTTGGTATCATACATCAACATAGCCGTGTGTGTCAAGAGATTTTTCAAATTTTTTTCACTCTTTTTTACATTTATATGAGATGTCTGTTTCTTCTGGTCTATTTTCCCCTTTCTTTGTGCGCTTAATCCATCTCATATTTTTTTCTGGACATTCCTATTTTTTTATGGTAGGATAGCTGCCGACGAGTTTCCACACCCTCGTCCAAGCACAGAATTGCTTTTCTGTGTTCGTTCGCCAGAAATGGCGTTCTCTAAATAAGAAAATGGAGGAAACAAACTTATGATGCGTCGTTACACAACCAAAGATTTAACCATGGCAGCCATTCTTGCCGCAGTCTATGCCGTTCTGACTGTCACACTTCCCATTCCACAGTATGGTGGCATTCAGGTACGTCTGGCAGAAGCCTTTACCGTTCTGCCCTTTCTCTTTCCTGCTGCAACACCTGGGCTTGTGGTAGGCTGTTTTATTGCCAACCTGTTTTCCCCCTTTATGCTGGATGCAGTATTTGGCACCGCTGCCACTTTGATTGCCTGTATTCTGACTGAGCGTATGCCCAACCGCTGGCTGGCTCCTCTGCCCCCAGTTCTGTGCAATGCTGTCATTGTGGGTGGTGAAATCGCCTGGTTGACCACTGGCATTACCCCTGCATTCTGGGGTTCCTTTGCTCTGAATGCCTTTACCGTGGGCTTTGGTGAACTGCTTGCCTGTTATATTTTAGGTTCTGTGATTCTTTCCGCTCTGCCTCGTATTGCCCCATTCCGTGCCATGATTCCATCTGAGCGTCTGGCTCGTATCGGTCAAAAATTGCACACACCCACATAAATTATTGAATTACAGCCTGTTTGAACAAGGATTCTTTCAACCATGTTCAGACAGGCTGTTGTATTTATATTGCTATCTTTTCTCAGGATATTGTTCCAGCCAGTTCTCGCCATTATATTGTTCAATATAGTGCAACAGCCCAGTCAAAAAATTCTGTGCCTCTGGCTCTGTGGGATACCATACCATAGATTGCCCAAATCCACAGGATTTTGTATAACTTGCAGCTGGAACAGACCATATATGTCGATTACGTTCACCATATGGCAAAAGAACGCAGTCACGTGCCAATGCACATACATTATACTCCCTTTTTTTCTCTGTTCCATTGTCCATCACAACTGTTCTTTCTCGAAGATTGCGCCATACTGTTGCATGTTGATACCATCCAACAACCGTGGTCGTACCTCGTTCTCCTTTGGCGCACCAAATAACCAATACATCATCTACATATGGCTCTTTACTCAGTGCTGTACAGCCCTGTATCTTTTCAATATGTAGTGTATTTCTAACCCCTCGATGGGATTTTGGCTCCACAAATCCAAAACATTCTGGTTCCTGTCTATTTTCTAACTGTATAGGCAGAAAATTAAACTCCTCATATCCATATCCGTTTTGCTCTACAAATTTTCCTCCATATGATGGAATATCCTGTTTACAGGCTCCTTTGTAATATTTCATACTGGAAACTTTACAAAATAAAATCTTCATAGTACCTACAATAGCTCCTCTCCGTTTCGTTTAATTGTGACTTTCTTTCCCTATTTTAAGTGGCAAAGCAAACATGTCCTGAACTCCACTTTCATACCCTGCTCTGTCCGCCGCTTTCCGAATTTTTTTCCACGGTTTTTCTGCCCCTTCAAATAAGTCCATAAGGTAACTCCACAGTTCTTTCATATGGAATACCGTATTGCGTTCACTTTTAAACGCTTCCAAGTAAGTCTGAAACAGGGTGTCATGAAATGCCATCAGACGTTCTTTTTCCAATTCTCCTAACCCTTTCATCTGTTGTATCAGTGCTGGATTTGACAGCAGTCCTTGTCCAATCATGATAGACTGAATTTGAGGATATTGTTTCTCCAAAGTCACACAGTTCTCTACTGTTTTCAATCCACCATTAAAACAAATTGCTCCATGATATTTCTGCACCGCTTTTTCAAAAGATTCCATGCGAATGGGGTGCTGATAAAAATCCTGCCGCACTCTGGGGTGAATAATCAGCAGAGAAACGGGGTAGTTTTGGAACACATCTAACAACCTTTCAAATTCCTCTGGCTGTTCCATACCCAATCTTGTTTTAATGGATATTTTCACAGGAGTTTTTTCATAAATTTCCCCCAATAATTGATGCAAAAACTCTGGATTGGATAACAGCCCTGCGCCCTTTCCTTTGGAAGTTACCGTTGCAGATGGACACCCCAGATTAAAATTGATTTCATCATAACCCATAGCTGCCAGTTCTCTGGCTGCCCACAGAAAATCCTCTGCATTTTTTGTCAGAAGCTGTGGAACTGCTCGAAATCCTTGATTATTTTCTGGCAATATATTTCTCAGCTCTCTCTGTGTAAACACATGGTCCTGTGTGGGCGAGATAAATGGCATATAATAGGCATCTACTCCCGGGAAATACTTGTGGTGTACTCTACGAAATTCTGAACCTGTGACCCCCTCCATGGGGGCAAAATAATACTCCATGCACCAGATACTCCTTTTTCATTTGCTCAAAAACTTTCCACAATTCCATGCGAATTTGTGGATAAAATAACGCTGTTTTCTGAGACTATCAGAAAACAGCGTTATTTGTCAACAGACTTTTCTTACCTGATATTCTTTCATAAATCGTTGAATTGGTCCTACTCCTGCAATCAACTTCGGCTTGGAAGTCTCCTCCTCTATGAGAAGGGTAGGAGCCTGTCTCACCCCATACTCCTCCATCAGTTTAGGGTGCTCCTCTGCCAGCATTTTCTCATACAAAATTCCCTGTTTTTGCAGTAGTGCCTCCACTTGACGGCAGTTTGGACAGGTGCGTGTGGTAACAAGCACCAACTTGTCCACAGACACATCCGCATTTTGCTTCTCTTTTGCCCCCATTGTCTCTGTATTCGCTGTTTCATCAATTGTTTGGACGGTCTGAGATTCAATATGGTACACCTTACGGTCTTTAAACTCCTGCACCTTTCCATCATTCCAGTTCTGCACAGGACGATAGTAACCTGTAATGCGACTGTAAACCTCTGCCTTCTGCCCACAAATAGGGCAGACAGCCTGTTCCCCTTCCAGATAACCATGCTCACTACAAACAGAATAGGTGGGCGATATGGTATAGTAGGGCAATTTGTAATGTTCCGCAATTTTATGTACCAAATTGGCTGCCGCCTTCCAGTCTGGCAGTTTCTCCCCCAAAAAGGCATGAAACACAGTGCCAGAGGTATATCTTGTTTGCAGGGCATCCTGTACATCCAATGCAGAGAAAATATCTTCTGTATATCCCACAGGCAGATGAGAAGAATTGGTGTAATATGGGGTTCCATACTCATTTGCTGTGATAATATCAGGAAATTGTGCTTTATCATGTTTTGCAAATCGGTAGGTTGTAGACTCTGCTGGAGTAGCCTCCAAATTATAGAGGTCCCCATACTGCTCCTGATAGTCACTGAGCCGTTCCCGCATGTGGTCCAACACTTCTTGGGCAAATTTTTGTGTACTCTCATGGGTCAAATCTGCCCTCAACCAGTTGGCATTCAGCCCCACTTCATTCATTCCAATGAGTCCAATGGTAGAAAAATGGTTATCAAATGTCCCCAAATACCGTTTAGTATAGGGATATAGTCCATCTTCCATACACTTTGTAATAAATGTTCTTTTCGTTTTCAGAGAACGGGCTGCAAGATCCATCAAATGGTCTAATCGCTTATAAAAATCCTGTTCATCTGCTGCCAGATAGGCAATTCTGGGCAAATTGATGGTGACAACCCCCACAGAACCAGTGGACTCCCCTGCCCCAAAAAATCCACCTGATTTCTTTCTCAGCTCCCGTAAATCCAGACGCAAACGACAGCACATAGAGCGCACATCAGATGGTTCCATATCGGAATTGATATAGTTGGAAAAGTAAGGGGTACCATATTTTGCAGTCATTTCAAACAGTAATTTGTTGTTTTCTGTCTCTGACCAGTCGAAATCTCGTGTAATGGAATAGGTCGGGATGGGATATTGAAATCCTCTGCCATTGGCATCTCCTTCTATCATAATTTCAATAAATGCCTTATTGATGAGGTCCATCTCCTGTTTGCAGTCGCCATAAGTAAATTCCATTTCCTTACCACCCACAATGGCTGGAACGTCTGCCAAATCCTTTGGCACAGTCCAATCCAGGGTAATATTAGAAAAGGGAGCCTGTGTTCCCCAACGGCTTGGGGTATTTACCCCATATACAAAAGATTGGATACATTGTTTGACTTCCTTATAACTCAAATGGTCTACACGCACAAATGGGGCTAAATAGGTATCAAAAGAGGAAAACGCCTGTGCTCCTGCCCACTCATTCTGCATAATCCCCAAAAAATTGACCATCTGGTTACACAAGGTAGAGAGATGGTTTGCTGGTGCAGAAGTAATTTTCCCTGGTACTCCTCCTAAACCCTCCTGAATCAGCTGTTTTAGTGACCATCCTGCACAATAGCCTGTGAGCATGGATAAATCATGCAGATGAATTTCTGCATTTCTATGGGCTTCTGCCACTTCTTGGTCATATACTTCGCTCAACCAGTAGTTGGCAGTCATGGCACCAGAATTGGACAAAATCAAACCTCCTACAGAATAGGTCACAGTGGAATTTTCTTTCACCCGCCAATCGTGAATTTGAAGGTAATTATCCACAACATCTCGATAATCTATTTGGGTCAAATGATTCTTTTTATTCTGACTCACAACCAATTCCCTCTTTCTCCATAGATTGACAAGACCAGTGAAAAGGTCTATTCTTATCTCGTACTTTGTGTAATCACTATAACACGCTTTCTCTGTATGTTCAATATATTGTTGTTTTATTTTATAAACGACACAATATATAGTTTCCTTGGGTAAATATATTCCATTGACGTATCATAAGCTTGTGTGATACAATCGATTACAAAAATGTGAGAGGGGTTTTCTTTCATGAAACAAATCATTCATACTGACAATGCACCTGCTGCCATTGGACCTTATTCTCAAGCAGTTCAAATTGGTTCTATGCTCTACACCTCTGGTCAAATCCCCCTTGATCCTGCCACCGGCATTGTGGTAGAAGGGGGAATTCAGGAACAAACCCGTCAGGCTCTCAACAACATCAAAGCAATTTTAAATGAGGCTGGCACCAATATGGGGGCTGTGGTGAAAACCACTGTATTTTTAAGTGATATGGAGCACTTTGCTGCTATGAACGAGGTCTATGCCCAGTTCTTCCAGGCTCCCTATCCCGCTCGTTCTGCTGTACAGGTTGCCCGTCTTCCCAAAGATGTATTGGTAGAAATTGAAGTGATTGCCCAACTCTGATGGAGATTTCTCTTGCCTTTTTCCGTGTAATATGCTATGATAGTTGGCGCATTCTGTAAAATCGGTTGCTTTGATTGGATTTTAACCCTGTGCTACAGGGTTTGAAAGGGGCGAAAAACAGTGCTGAAATTGATCTTAACTGTGGTTCAGGTAATTGTCTGTGTTCTTTTGGTTGCTATTGTTATGCTCCAGTCTGGTAAGAGTGCAGGTCTGTCTGGTGCCATTGCTGGTGGCATGGATACTTTCCTGTCTAAGAACAAGGCAAAGACTTGGGACTCTAAGTTGGCAAAAATGACAAAGTGGGTTGCCATTCTGTTTATGTTGCTCACATTGGCTCTGTATCTGATTTGATAAAAAGGTCTCGGCAGTATGCCCGGGACCTTTTTTCTTTTCTTGACAGAACTTTTCAAACTACGATACAATATGAGGCATACTAAGAGAAAGAATCTGTGAGGTGATGGAATTGGGGAAATTTGATGGGGTTCTGTTGGTCAGCGATTTTGATGACACATTATATGACTGGAATTGCCGCATTCCACCCCGAAATTTAGAGGCATTACGCTATTATATTGATGAGGGTGGACTTTTTACTGTTGCAACGGGACGTGCCTACCGCACATTTGCTCCCTATGTTCATCTGGCTCCCATCAACGCCCCCGTCATCTTAGCCAATGGCTCTGGAATTTATGATTTTCAGAATCAGGAACCTTGGATTGAAACCATACTGGATGAACATGCTCCTGAAGACATGCAAGCATTGATGGATACCTTTCCCTCTCTTGGATTAGAGGTGTATCATGAGGAACATATTTATGTTTACAGACCAAACGAGATTACAGATGGTCACATGAAAAAGGTTGGCACCAGCTACACCATATGCCCCATTTCAGAAATGCCCCGCCCTTGGTCCAAAACCATTGTACAACAGGAATATGATGTGCTTTTACAGGCTCGTGACTGGTTAAAAAAACGCTGTCCTAATCGATATGAAGCAATTTTTTCTAACCGATATTATTTGGAAATTACCCATTATGGCTGCAACAAAGGGGGAATGGTGTCTCTATTGATGGAGCATTATCACATTGCCCCTGACCATGTCTACTGTGTGGGAGACAATCAAAATGATATTCCCATGCTTGCCCTCTCTGCCATTCCCTTTGCACCATCCAACTGTGCTCAGGAAGTGAAAGACTTTGGTGCCCATCTTCTGTGTCACTGCAATGAGGGTGTGATTGGGGATATTTTGGATTATCTGGACCCTCTTTATTCTAAAAAGCAGGAGGAATGACAATGTCCTTTCGAGAAGAATTTATCGAGATTTTTAAGGATAAAATCACCCGTCCCGGTGCAGATGCACTGCTTAATTATTTGGAAAACAAAAGTGATTTTTTCACCGCCCCAGCATCTGCTCGGTATCACTGCGCCTATGAAGGAGGGCTATGCGAACATAGCCTAAATGTGTACCACTGTCTGGTGGACTATTTACAGCGTGAACGGGTACAGGAACTATACGGACTAGAATACAGTGAAGAATCTGTAGCAATTGTGGCCCTACTACATGATGTATGTAAGGTGGGCTGTTATAAGCCCAGCACGCGAAATGTGAAAGATGCCAATGGAACTTGGCACTCTGTTCCCACTTACCAGTTTGATGACCCCCTTCCCTATGGACATGGGGAAAAATCAGTTTATATTGTCAATGGATTCATCCGTCTCTCCCGTGAAGAAGCAATGGCAATTCGTTGGCACATGGGTTTTTCCGGTACAGAGGATAACCGTACAGTAGGTCAGGCATTCCAAAAGTATCCCCTCGCCTTTGCTCTTGCCACCGCAGATATGGAAGCCAGCTATTTTTTGGAAGAGGAACCAACAGTCTAATGGCGTGTTGTCCTTGCGTTTTTTTCCAGAAACAAGTATAATGGGTCTAATACGGGTGGTCCTGTCACCCAAGGCGAGGAGGCATCCCTGGGGATGAAAGCAAAAACAAATTTAACCATGCTCTGCGACTTTTATGAGCTGACAATGGGAAATGGATATTTCCAGACTGGTCTTGCTGACCGTATTTGTTATTTTGATGTATTTTATCGCTCTGTTCCTGATCGTGGCGGCTTTGCAGTGGCTGCTGGTCTTGCACAAGTGATAGAGTATATTGAAAATCTCTCCTTTGATGAAGAAGATTTGGCATATCTGCGTTCCAAAGGGTGTTTTTCACCAGAATTTTTGGATTTTCTACGGAATTTCTCCTTTACAGGAGATATTTGGGCTGTTCCAGAAGGCACTCCCATTTTTCCCGGGGAACCCATCTTAACCGTTCGAGCTCCTGCCATTCAGGCTCAGTTTATTGAGACCTTTGTGCTTCTGTGTTTGAATCACCAATGCCTCATTGCCACAAAATCGAACCGTATTGTGCGTGCAGCGGAGGGACGCCCTGTTGCAGAGTTTGGCTCTCGACGAGCCCATGGTCCCGATGGTGCCCTTTTGGGTGCCCGTGCCTCCTATATTGCTGGCTGCTCTGCCACCGCCTGCACCATGGCAGACCAACACTATGGCTCCCCTGCCACTGGTACCATGGCTCACTCCTGGGTTCAAATGTTCCCAGATGAGTATACCGCCTTTGAAACCTACTGCAAATTATATCCACACAATGCAGTTCTGCTGGTTGATACCTACAATGTACTAAAATCTGGTGTCCCCAATGCCATTCGTGCCTTCCAAACGGTGTTACTGCCCAAAGGCATTACCAAATGTGGCATCCGTCTGGACTCTGGTGACTTAACCTACCTCTCCCAAAAGGCTCGTGAAATGCTGGATGCCGCTGGTTTGACAGACTGTAAAATTTTTGCTTCCAATGCTCTGGATGAGTACATCATTCGTGACTTGGTGCGTCAGGGGGCAAGAATTGACTCCTTTGGTGTGGGTGAACGTCTCATCACCTCTCGCAGTGAGCCTGTTTTCGGTGGTGTCTATAAGTTGGCTGCCATTGAAGATGAACAAGGAAATATCATTCCAAAAATAAAAATTAGTGAGAATGCAGCCAAAATTACCACGCCTCACTTTAAGAAGATTTATCGTATTTTCTCCAAAGCCACTGGAAAAGCAGAAGCCGATTTGATTTGTCTCCATGATGAGGAACTGGATGCAACCAAACCACTGGAGTTGTTTGACCCAGATGCCACATGGAAACGAAAAGTGTACACTGATTTTGAGGCAAAAGAACTGATGGTTCCCATTTTCCTCAATGGCAAACTGGTCTATGAAGTTCCTGACCTGCAAGCCTGCAGAGCATATTGCCAGCGTCAGGTGGATTCCCTCTGGGATGAGGTCAAACGGTTTGAAAACCCCCATAACTATTATGTAGACCTGTCTCAAAAATTATGGGATATTAAGCAAAACTTGCTGAACTCTCATGAAATATCTGGATAAAACAAAGGGCTGCCCGTTTGACAGGCAGCCCTTTCTATTTGATTGATTAAGCCAGTGCAGCGGTGATAATTGCCATGGAGTAGACCTCCTGTGCATTACAACCACGGGACAAATCGTTGATAGGAGCATTCAGACCCAGCAGGATAGGACCATATGCCTCAAAGCCACCCAGACGCTGTGCAATCTTGTAGCCAATATTACCAGCATTGATGTCAGGGAAAATGAAGGTATTGGCATAACCTGCCACCTTAGAGTCGGGGCATTTGGTCTTTGCTACACGGGGAGACACAGCGGCATCAAACTGCAATTCACCATCCACAGGGATGTCAGGCATAGCCAGCTTTGCCTTCTCGCAGGCATTGCGCATCTTATCTACATCTTCACCCTTACCAGAGCCAAAGGTAGAGTAGCTCAGGAATGCAACCTTGGGATCAATGCCGAAAATCTTCGCACATTCGGCAGTTTCCATTGCAATTTCTACCAGCTCATCCTCATTAGGCTTGATGTTGATGGCGCAGTCACCCATAGCCAGTACATCGCTGTCACCGGTTGCAGAAGGACGAACCAGAATAAAGCAGGAAGACACAATCTTGTTGCCAGGCTTGGTCTTAACCAACTGCAAAGCAGGACGGACTGTATCAGCAGTGGAGTAGGTTGCACCACCCAGCAGTGCATCAGCCTCACCCATTGCCACAAGCATGGTGCCAAAATAGTTGCCCTTCTTCAGTGCAGCACGGCACTCCTCCTCGGTCATCTTGCCCTTGCGCAGCTCTACCATCTTGGCAACCATAGCATCCATGTTATCATAGGTCTCAGGGTCAACCACAATGGCACCACGGATATTAAAGCCTGCATCCTCTGCGGCAGTACGGATTTCCTCTTCATTACCAATGAGAACTGGCGTCAAGAAGGTACCAGACAGCAGACGGGCAGAGGCCTCCAGAATACGGGGGTCTGTACCTTCGGTAAAGACAATTTTACGGGGATGTGCTTTTAACAGATCAATGAGTTTTTTAAACATGATTGCATCATTCCTTCCAAATATACCAAATTGGAGTTTTCATTTGCTCCTGTTTCTTGCTCTATGGTAGCATTTTCCCAATCAAAATGCAAGAGTGTCTCTATCTTCATTTTGGATTATTTTCTAAAGCCTATACAAACATATGAGAAAAAATTTTTATTTTTCTCTTTACCTCAGGTATTGTATCAGTTATACTATACCCTGTGTATTGAATCAATTTGAGGTGAGATTTTTGAATGCAGAATTTGCACGCACATTATCCCTATTACGTCAGGAAAAAGGAGTCAGCCAACGCACCGCTTCCAGTGAACTGGGCATTTCACAGGCGTTGCTCTCCCACTATGAAAATGGAATTCGTGAGCCAGGTCTAACCTTTGTGGTCAAAGCCTGCGCCTACTACAATGTTTCTGCTGACTACCTGCTGGGACGCACACTGACACGGGATGGAACAACCATTAGTGCAGAAGAATTGTATGATATCAGTCAGGAAAAAGACAACAGCATGCGAGGGTCTGTACTGGCTCTGTTGTCCAAAAAGCTATTGGTGAACTCTGTTGGTATGCTGTTTGACCTATTAGCGAAAACAGGAAATCGAGACATCATTCAGGCAGTTGCCAATTATCTTTCTACCAGTGTCTACAAAATGTATCGTGACATTTACCATGCAAATCCAAACAATAATCCAGATTTTTTCTCTGTTCCTCAGCGTCACTTTTCCGCTGGTCTGCCAGAGGCTGATATGCACCTGAGCGAAGTGGAATTACAAGACGCCCTTGCTGCCCACATGAAAGAAAAAGGTGCTATGCCAGAAATGGACCATGCTGCCCTTGCCAGAGATTATCCTGTTCTTTACCAGTCTATTTTACAGTTGATTCACAACACTGGTGAGCGCATCAATCACACCTTTTCTCAGCGAAAAGGGAACTAATCAGGAGGTTTTCTTTCTATGACAGATCAGTCTAAAATTAGAAATTTTTCTATTATTGCCCACATTGACCACGGAAAATCCACATTGTCCGACCGATTAATTGAACAGTGTGGGGCAGTTTCCCAACGTGAAATGGAGTCCCAGCTTTTGGACAACATGGATTTGGAGCGGGAACGTGGCATTACCATCAAAGCAAGAGCCGTACGGCTGGACTACACCGCTTCTGATGGGCAGGTATACGCCCTGAATCTGATTGATACCCCTGGTCATGTGGACTTCAACTATGAGGTATCCCGTTCTCTGGCTGCCTGTGAAGGGGCTGTTCTGGTAGTGGATGCCACACAGGGCGTAGAGGCTCAAACATTGGCCAATACCTATCTGGCATTGGAACATGATTTAGAAATTTTGCCTGTATTTAATAAAATTGACCTGCCTGCTGCTGACCCTGCCAAAGCCAAACAGGAGGTTGAGGATATTATTGGTCTGCCTGCTCTGGATGCACCAGAGATTTCTGCAAAAATGGGACTAAATATTCCTGCTGTATTGGAGGATATTGTTGCCCATGTGCCTGCCCCCAGTGGAGATCCCAATGCACCATTAAAGGCACTGATTTTTGACAGCCAGTATGATCCCTATGTAGGTGTCATTGTCTACTTCCGTGTAATGGAAGGCACACTCAAAAAGGGCATATCTGTTAAAATGATGGCATCTGGTGCCACTTATCAGGTGTTAGACTGTGGCTATCTGCGCCCTCTGGGTATGGACTCCTGTGGGGAGCTGATGGCTGGTGAAGTGGGCTGGTTTACTGCTTCTATTAAAAATGTGAAAGATACCCGTGTGGGTGATACCATTACAGAAAGCCAGCGTCCTGCATCTGAGGCTCTGCCAGGCTATCGCCCTGCTCAGGCTATGGTATACTGTGGTATCTATACACAGGACGGCAGTAAATACCCCGACTTGCGTGACGCACTCGAAAAGCTCCAACTGAATGATGCCTCTCTCTCTTTTGAGCCGGAATCCTCTGTGGCTCTGGGTTTTGGCTTCCGTTGTGGCTTTTTGGGTATGCTCCACATGGAAATCATTCAGGAGCGTTTAGAGCGAGAATTTGACTTGGATTTGGTGACAACACTTCCTTCTGTCATTTATGAGGTCACAAAAACAGATGGCTCTGTGGTAGCGGTTGACAATCCCCATAACTATCCTGACCCTGCCCATATTGTAGAAGCCAGAGAACCCTATTCCAAAGTGTCCATTATTGCACCCCCTGACTATGTAGGCAATATTATGCCCATGTGTCAAGACCGCCGTGGCGTTTTTCTGGATATGCAGTATTTGGACACCAATCTGGTAGAACTGCACTACTCCATGCCTTTGGGTGAAATTATTTACGATTTCTTTGACGCACTGAAGGCACGCACCAAAGGATATGCCTCCCTGGACTATGAGTTACAGGGATATCAGCCCAGTGAATTGGTAAAGGTGGACCTGTTACTCAATGGCGACCAGGTGGACGCACTCTCCTTTATTGCCCACAAAGAAAAAGCCTATGCCCGTGCCAGAAAAATCTGTGAGAAGTTAAAGGAGAATATTCCACGTCAACTATTTGAAGTTCCCATTCAGGCAGCCATTGGTGGTAAAATCATTGCTCGTGAAACCGTCAAAGCCATGCGGAAAGACGTTTTGGCAAAGTGCTATGGTGGTGATATTACCCGTAAGAAAAAGTTGTTGGAAAAACAAAAGGAAGGCAAAAAGAAAATGCGCAGTTTGGGTACTGTGCAGATGCCGACAGAGGCATTTATGGCTGTGCTCAAACTGGATGAGGAATAAACATTTTTCAGAACTTGCACAACTGATTCAAAAACTCCATTTTAGAAAAACAATTCCCAACAGGATGCTATCAACCGATAACAAGCCTGTTGGGAATTTCTTGCTCTTTACCCTCGTTTATTCTCCAACTTTTGAAACAACTTTTTGTTCTGTAATTTCCATATGTTGGCGACGGTATGTATCATTGTCTTTCAACTTGAGTTCAGCTTCCACTTGTGCAAGTTGTGTTTCTAATGCTTCTTTATCCTTTGGTTCTTTTGCTGCTGCGATTTTTTGTTCCAGTTGAGCCTGTGTCTGTTTGAGCTTTTCAATCTCTCTGTCTACTTTATCTGTGTTTCCGGTTGTTTTTACAATCATCGGTTTTTCGTCCTCGTCCTGAGGCTGGGCTTCCGTTTGCTCCTGAGCAGTTTCCAAATTGTCATCTACTTGAATGATTTGGTGTCCTTCTGCATCATGTGTAACTTGATACACCCCAGCTGACTGCTGTTGTGGCTGTGCTTCATAGGTATCAAATCTTTTTTTCAGTTCAATAGAAGAATCATTTCTGCCTTCTTGCTGTTTTTTCTGTTCTAGCTGTGCAACCTGGTTTTCTATATTTGTAATCCGTTTATCCTTTTCCTCTTGAGATAGTTTCTCATTATTTTTGATTTGTTCTATCTGTTTTTCCAGTTGTTCTATTTTCTGATCTAAAGAAGATGTATCATTACTTTTCTGTGCTTTAGTGACAGATGCTGAATGACCGACTCCAACTACACTTCCTATACTCATGGTTGCTTCCTCCCTTGCAACAGATTCTCATCAAAACAACTGTATCTATATGTAAGACGATCATCTATCTTTCTGAGCGTATCATAGTACAACCATATAAGCGTGTCAACCTGTCAATCTGCCAAACATACACCCACTTGTTACAGTGTAATTCTCCATGGCACACTGCCACATGACTTTCAATTTTTTTGTCAATTAAACTTATAAATTTTTCTTGCCAGACGATAAAGTCCCACAGAAAGTTTTCTGCCCTGATAGCCAGGGAATGCAGTAAACGCAGACACAGCACGGTATTTCATCTTGTGATAAATACCAGCATCCACTGTTCTTAAATACTCCCATAGCTGGGTGCGCTTACCCAACGCCTCTGGGCTGCTGTCAATAATGAGGAAAATAGAGGAAATTGCCATCATCATAGCCAGATAATTAAACATGTACCGACCTAACTTTTTATGTGCTGCTGCCACCTGCCGCAAATCATGAGACTGAATCATATGGTAGGTCACTCTCAGTTGCTGGTCTACTCTTGTTACCATCACTTTTTCATTGACAGACTGGTCAGAGCGACCAATGAAATAGCGGTACAAATCCACATCCATATAATAAATGTTCTTGACCATAGGCAGAGGCTGATAGACAAAAATATTGTCCACATAAAAGGTGTGTTTGGGTAACTCCAGATGACAATCACGCAGCAACTGGGTGCGATAAATGACCGAGTGCATCAAAAGATACTGAGAGGGACGGAACCGTCCAATTTGATCCCATCCAAATACCTTATTCCTTGGGAATACATTTCGGTAATCCATCACTCTCTGGCTGTTGGTCTCTGCATGTTCATACACATAGTTACAGACCATCATATCCACAAGCCGGTCATCCCGTACAAACTGGCGCAGTTTATCCAACACTTTATGAAGGGATGGTACATCCACCCAGTCATCAGAGTCCACCACTTTGTAGTAAATACCCCTTGCATTGCGAATGCCCTGATTGACTCCTTCTCCGTGCCCTCCATTGGGTTGATGAATGGCTTTTACAATGTCGGGATATTGCTCCTCATATCGGTCACAAATTTCTGCGGTATTGTCTTTTGTAGACCCATCATCTACCAAAATAATTTCAATATCATCTCCACCCTGAAGCAATGTATCTACACAGTGCTCCATATAGGCGGCTGAGTTGTAACATGGAACTGCAAATGTAATCAATTTTTCCATTGTATTTCTCCCCTATTATCTGGCTTTGCCTAAAATTTCTGCTGCCAGTGCCAATGCCCTTTGGGCTATGGCATCCATATTATAGTATTTATACTCTGCCAAGCGACCCAGCAAGTAGAGATTTGGGAAACGACCTGCCAACGCCTTATATTGCCCATAAAGGGCATTGTTGGTTTCATTGATAATAGCATAGTAAGGGGTTTCATCCTCTGCCCCAGTATATGCCTTTGAATACTCTTTCACAATGGTGGAAACACCAGGCTTCACCTGACCTGTCAAATGCTTAAACTCTGTGATGCGGGTGTATGCCTCATCCATCGTATAGTTGACCGTTCCATACCCCTGTACATCATCCTGTGGCACGGCTTCAAATATAAAGTCCAATGTGCGGTAGGGCAGACGTCCAAACTGGAAGGCAAACAGTTCATCCACTTGACCTGTGTAGATGACCTGTCCATCCCAGACTTCTCCATCTAATTTCAGTACATCCCCTGTTACATCCAACCGATTGAGAGCTTCCTGTCCCAGCTCTACTGTAATATTGGGGTGGTCTAGTATCGCTTCAAACATGGGAGTATAGCCTTCCAAAGGCATTCCTTGATAGGTGTCCTGAAAATAGCGGTCATCTCTTGACAGAAACACAGGAACTCTTGCAGTTGTGTTTGGGTCAATTTCCTCTGGTGTCTGTCCCCACTGCTTCATGGTGTACTGTACAAATACATGTTCATATACATAATCTGCCAGTGCAGCAATTTCTGGGTCCTGATTTTGCCTCAGTTCCAAAATGGTTACTTTTTTCTCTGTTCCATAGACCTGCGTCAGCTTCTGTCCCAGCCGTTGCCCTTCCTCCTGTCCAAATGCCACTTCCAAAGAGGTCAAATTAAATGGAACCGGATAGGTCATTCTTCCTCCTCGTCCATCTGGAATATTGGCAATGACACGGTGGTCATAGGTACGCCATTTAGTAAACCGAGACAGCCAATCATAGACTTGTTTATCATTGGTATGGAAAATATGGGGTCCATATTGGTGAATCAAAATACCCGCCTCGTCAAAACAATCATAGGCATTGCCTGCCACATGGTTGCGCCGTTCCAGTACCAGAACCTGTTTTCCGCCTGCCTCTGCCAGCTCTCTTGCTACAATGGCTCCTGCATAACCTGCACCAACCACCAGACAATCAAATGTATGCTTCAATGTGTATTCCCACCTTTATGTTTCAACATTGTTGTGAATTCCATTCATTATACCATAAATCTTCCTATATTGGAATGTATAAATGATAAAGGATTCTTTAAATTCACAGCATTTCCAGTGATTTCCGCTTGCTCTATGTACTTTCCCGTTCCACCAATACCATGGGAAACGACAGGTGTTGTGGTACAAACTGTGTTTGCTTTCCTGCCTGAATTTCTTCAATCAGCATCTGTGCCGCTTTATGCCCCATTTGATGGGCAGGCATTTCCATAGATGTCATAGGGGTTTCCAGCATAGAGCCTAACTCATGTCCTGTCAGGCTCATGATTTTAATTTGTTGAGGAATTTTCAGCCCATGTTCTGTCACAGCACGAATGGCTCCCAATCCCTGCAAATCCACGGCAGCCAAAATTGCGTCCAGTGTGGAGACAGAAGTTAACAGTTGGCTGGCACATAAATAGCCATACTCAAAACTGTTTACTGTGGTTGTAGCTTCACTGAGATGAGGGGTCAATGCGAGGGCTTGAATTGCTGCACAATACCCCCGATATCGTTCCTGATAAGGTGCCAAATGGAGTGAACCACTAATCAGCCCTATGGTTCGACAGCCCTGCTGATAGAGATAATGTACAGCTTCCTCTCCACAGGCTTCAAAATCAGCCACCACACTGCTGATGCGTGGTTCCTGCTTTCTCATAATTTGAACAACTGGAATTCCACTGGCATGTAAATCACGCAAAATACGGCTGTTTCGCCCTGTTCCTGCAATCATAATTCCATCTACAAACCCATTACGCAGACGATTCAAACAATCCAATTCCACCCTTGGGTCATCTTCTGTGGTGCAAATAATGGTAGAATATCCTAGTTTTCGTGCTTCCGCCTCTATTCCCTGTACAATCTCAGAGAAAATTGCCAGATGCAGACGGGGAACCACAACCCCTATGGTATATCGTCGTCCCTGACGCAATGCCTGTGCAATAAAATTAGGACGGTATCCTAATGCCTCCGCAACAGCATAGATACGGGCTTTGGTATCTGGATGAACATGAGATGTGTTATTGAGTGCACGGGATACTGTGCTGACATCTACATTGGCTGCACGTGCTACATCTTTTAAAGTTGCCATAGAGACCTCCTTGCAATCGTTTGTACTTATCCTCAGTTTATCAAAGTAACAAAAAACATACAACAGGTAGAGATTGGTAATATTGCACGAAAATAATATATTACAAAAAGCACTTTAGACAAAATAGGCAAAAAATTGCAAAGCATATGCAAAAAGTTGCAAGCAATCTCTGTTTTATTGACACCAAACGTTTGCTGTGTCATAATGTGGGCACATAAGGCAAACGATTGCAGAAACAGAGTATGGCGCGCAATAGTTCTGTAGAGTTCTGTAAGTTCCTGTTGTAAAAATCTTGTCTTCCATGTTGATTGTTGATTGAAATAAGGAGTGTCGTATTATGGCAAAGGTCAAAACTTTTAAAACTATTTTTCCAGCAGTTTCTGTCCCTCTGAATGATGACTTCTCTATCAATGAGCCTGAATTCCGTGCATATCTGCGCTGGATTAAGAGTTTCTACGGCAAGGGCATGGATGGTCTGGTCTGCAATGGTCATACAGGCGAAATCACAGGTCTTACTCGTGCTGAGCGCAAACGTGTTGTGGAGATTTGCGCAGAAGAATGTGGCGATGTGATGACCATTATCTCTGGTATTAACTGCGAGAATACTCAGGAATCCATTGAAATGGCTGCCGAAGCCAAGGCTGCTGGTGCAGATGGTATTCTGCTCATGCCTCCTCACATGTGGCTGCGCTTTGGTATGCACCCTGATGCCCCCTTCCAGTATGTAAAGGATGTGGCAGAAGGTGCTGACATTGATATTATCATTCATCTGTATCCTGCTACCTCTAAGGCTTTCTATCCTGTTGAAACTCTCATTAAGATGTGCAAAGAAATCGACCATGTAAAATGCATTAAGATGGGCACCAGAGTCACCTCCATCTATGAGCATGATGTACGTCTGCTTCGTCAGGAGTGCCCTGATATCTCCCTGATTACCTGCCATGATGAAACTCTGTGTGTAAGCTGGTTCCCCGGAATGGATGGTGCCCTGATTGGCTTTGCTGGCTGTGTGCCTGAAATTATCTGCCCTGCCCGTGAAGTCTTTGCAAACCCTGACAAGCATACTCTCAAGGAAGCTCAGGATTGGTCCAACCGTATTTATCACATCTCTCAGGCTATCTATGGCGGTGGTCAGCCCTCCGGTGAAGCCCATGCCCGTCTGAAGGAGGCTCTCTATCAGCGTGGCATTTTCTCCAATGCTCTGATGCGTAAACCTGTTCTGCCCCTCAATCAGGAGGAAAAAGACTGGGTTGCTCAGGGACTGGAGCGCAGCCAGCTTCCTGCTGTTGATATGAGCCAGTACAAGTAAGCTTAAACCATACCAAACAGGCATTCAATTTCACAGTTTTTGTGGGCAGGATATCGAATTTTATCATATCCTGCCCTAATTTTTAGTAAGGAGAATGCACAATGGAAGAAAACACAGGTGTTGTAACTGAGTATGGTGCAGACATCAAGCGTCTGCCATTGAGCCAACTACTCAAACGTATTGGTCCAGGTCTGGTGGCAACTGGTATTGTCATTGGTCCTGGTGCAGTGACCACTGCGGCCATGTTGGGTGCCGACTATGGCTATGCCCTAATATGGCTGATTATACCCATTATTTTTATGGGTATTACCTTTATGATGACCACCAACCGTCTGGCAATTACAACTGGTATGCCAACTATTCACGCCATCCGAACATACTATGGCAAACTGGCTTCTTATGTAGTCGGAATTGCTGTGTTTTTGTCCTGTTTGTTTTTTACAATGGGAAATATTTCTGGCACTGGTGCTGGCATGAATCTTATCTTTGGAATCGACTGGAAAATTGGTTCTCTTGTTATGATTGCTGTGGTGCTCTACTGCTATTTCGCAAAGAATGTCTACTCTAAAGTAGAGAAAATTATTACACTCTGCATTTTGGTCATGATTCTCTCCTTCTATATCACATTGATTGGAACAGGTGGTCCAGACTGGTTTTCATTTGGGAAAGGACTGGTCAGTTTTCAAGTTCCAGAAGGCAGCCTGTCCACTGCACTGGCTTTTATTTCCACCAACGCTTCTGTGACAGCGGGCATTTATGCAACCTATCTTGGCAAAGAGAAAAAATGGAATAAGGATGATTTATTTAATGGTGTCATGTTCACTGATGCCCTAGTTCATGTCATCAGTGTTGTACTTATATCTTCCTCCATTATTCTGGTGGGCGCCATTGTGCTCCACCCACAGGGACTGTCCAACAAAGGAACTATATGGCTCACATAAAATGGACATTGTGCTCCACCCACAGGGACTGTCCATTAAAACGCCTGTACAGTTGGCAGAACTACTGGTTCCCATTATGGGTTCCGCAGCACGGTATATTATGGGTCTCGCTTTGCTCGGTGCCGGTTTCTCCTCTCTACTGGCAAATACCCAGCGTGGCATGGTGCTGCTAGGTGCAGGGTTGGATAAGTCTGTGGCTCTTGAATCCAAATTCATTCGGATTGGCTGTTTAATCTGTCTCCTGTTTGCCATGTGTGTATGCTATAGTTTTAATGGTTCCCCCACACAGCTTATCTTTTTAGCAAATATTGCTACCTCCATTGCCACTCCTGTGGGTGGTCTCTTTGTACTGTTGCTTTTATGGCGTGAGGATGTAAACAAAGGATATAAAAAACCCACTGTGTTGCGTATTTGTATGACCATTAGTTATATTTTTGCATTGATTATGACTGCTTCTGGACTTTATACCATTTTGTTTAAATAATCACACATTATAGACTGGACAGTTTCTTTCATACCACCATCTTTCAACAAAAAACCGACAAAAGTTGTAGTTCAACTTCTGTCGGTTTTTCATATGTTATGATACTGTTGTCTCTGGCAATGTCAGTTCCGTTTGTGGGTTTACAGAACTTTTTCCTGAGATACTCAAAGAGTATCCATCCAAAATACTGGATTCTACCTCACTTACTGCATGGTCGATGGTAACTTTGTCTCCCACATTAAGAATCACTGCCAACTGATTTTGAGCAGCAGACAAGGCATAAAATACCTGTTCTCCCTCCAGCCGTACATAATACCATGTGTTTCCGTCCAACACTGCTGAACGGATTTCTGCCACAGTACCTGTCGCCTGTGTCTGGGGCAATGCTTCCTCCTGTGTAATCCCCTTTTCTGACAACATACGAATATATTGCTGTTCACACTGGGACACAGTAGAACCAGTGGCTACAATCTGATACTGTGCCACATTGACCATTGCATAGCTTTTCACCAATAAGGTATTATCCTGCAAAGGAATAAAATAGGTGGGTTGCCCTGCCACATTGATGAGCAATGGGAATGTGGCTTTGTATCCTAAGTCCTGCACCACACCTTCCGCAGATGCCTGAGCTGCCACTTCAGTGGCACCAGGGGCATCATAGAAGATGGTCTCCTTTGTACGCTGATTGGACAGCAGAAAACCAAGATTGGACTGGTCAGAGTTGGCAGATGTGACCCCTGTGTATACATACACATCATCATTCAAGGCAATGTAATTGTATCCTGTCGTGGTTACTGTTACATCACGCTGACCTAAGATGGAGTTGATAAATCCATTGACCAAAGTTCCATGATAGTCATACTGCTGCATAATGAGCTGAGGAGTATATACATTGTCCACCCAAGTGGGGACTTCCTCATAGTACTGGCTCTCTCCTGTAATGGCATTGCACAGAACAGCCCCCTGAATATCCACACCGCCAAACAGTCCAATGGTTTTTACCACTTTAGGGGCAATCCACCAGGGTTGACCATCCTCATCAATTTCAAAACGTGGGGTAGAGAACATGAAAGTGGGGTACTGGAAACGCAGATGACGCATAATATTACGGTTCAGCGGCTCAGAAAAAGAATACTTCATCCCTTCATTGAGTCGAATGACTTGTGCCTCCTGTGTGACCATGTCTACCAGCACATAGGCAGGCAGCCCTGTTCCACGGTTGGTAAACCATTTAATCAAATCTGCATAGGCAATGGGTGCCACACGCACAGGGCGACCCTGATAGTTAATCTGAGTTGAGTTTCCTGCATACTCAAACTGACTGACCATATCACTTAAGGTTCCCATCTGCCGGTCCCCTAAATATTCAGCGGAATACTTGTCCAGTGTGGGGATTTCATTAAAGGAAATCTGACTGATATCCTGTGCAAATTCTCCACTCTCCACAGTCAACAAATCCCGATATGCCCCTGCCCGAAAGATAGGCATAGAAATGATTTGCCCTGCTACAGCAATGACAATCATAGCCGCCAACAAAATCCCTACTGGCAGACAACGCTGTTTGATGAAATGAAAGTAGGTTTTGACCTGCCCCTTTCCAGATGCACTCATCTGTGTCTGAAAGCCAGAGGTCACAAGTGCGGACAGGACATAGGCAACACATAGTACCATCACAAAACTATAGAACTCATTTGCCTGTAAGTTAATGGCTGGCAGGGAGATGTAGAAATAAACTGCTCCCACTACGGCAGTAACCAATAGGTTAATCAAAATTTGTTTGATACTGCCCTTCGGTTTTCCCGATTGTTCTGACTTTTTCACTGCAATATTCTCCTTTGTTGAAAAGCGTCCTTTGAAATGATGCAAGTATACCTGTTTTCTATGGAAAATGCAACCGAAATAACAAAACAATTCCATAAAAATTTAGTAAAGACGAATTCTAATTATGAATGTGCTTTTGTTTGGGTACACTCCATTTATCTACTTGTAAGGAGTGATTGTGTGAAGGTACAAGCGATGATGAACCCCAATGTCATTACAGTGGAGCCATCCTCCTCTGTGGCATTGGCAGCCAAACTACTCAGCCACCACAACATAGGAGCCCTGCCCGTATGCAGTGCTGATGGTCGTCTGCGTGGTATGGTTACAGATCGGGACATAATTCTACGCTGTATCGCTGCTGAGGAGGACCCCGCCCAGACCCCTGTCAGAGAAATTATGTCTCGAGGCTGTACCACCATCTCTGCCCAACAGAATGGGCAGGAGGCCATTGCTCTGATGGCTTCCAAACAAGTACGCAGACTTCCCGTTGTAGACAATGGAAAACTTGTAGGTGTCCTGTCACTGGCAGACATTGCACGCAGCCAACGTTTTGACATGGAAGCGGCTCAGGCACTGGGAAAAATTTCAGAAAATATTGTTCGTCGATGACATCCTTATTTTTTCTCCCATCTAAACCCACAGATGAAAGAATCCGTGTATCAAAACTGACACACGGATTTTTTCATCTGTTTATTTTCTTTAAAACCTGTTCAAACCAGTCAGGCAGAGGGCACTCCAGCTCTACCAGTTTTTGAGTGGATGGATGCACAAATTTTAATTTTCTTGCATGGAGACACTGCCCAGCCAACCCGCCATAGGGCTTTTTATTTCCATACACCACATCTCCCAACAGAGGATGCCCCACAGATGCCATATGTACACGAATTTGATGGGTTCTCCCTGTCTCCAAACGACATTCTATATGGGTGTAACCGGGATATCGGGCAAGCACCTTCCAATGTGTCACAGCCTCCCTGCCGTTTTTATGGTCAACTGCCATTTTCTTTCGGTCGATGGGATGACGTCCAATGGGGGCACAAATCGTCCCCTCATCCTCTCGAAAATTGCCCACTGCAATGGCTTCATATACCCTTGCCAGAGAATGGTCCTGTAACTGCTGCGCCAGTGCCAGATGTGCCCTGTCGTTCTTGGCTGCAATGATCAGACCAGAGGTATCACGGTCAATTCTGTGTACAATACCAGGTCTCAATTCCCCATTGATACCAGATAAACTGTCTCCACAGTGATAGAGCAACGCATTCACTAAGGTACCGTCTGGATGCCCCGGTGCAGGATGCACTACCAAACCCACCGGTTTATTGACTACAATTACATCTTCGTCTTCATATACCACATCTAAGGGAATGTTCTGGGGTTTTATATCCACCACTTCCGGCTCAGGCAGCACAAGAATCACAGTATCCCCCTCATTTAATTTGTCATTTTTCTTTAATATTTTACTATAACAGGTGACAGCTCCCTCCTCCAGCAGCCTTTGGGCTGCGGAGCGGGTCAGCCCTTCCACACATCTTGCCAGAAAAGCATCTGCTCTTTCCCCTGTTTTATCCGCGGTTAATGTCACCTGGGTCACTGCTCTGTGCCTCCCTTTTTCTCCAGCTTTTCTGCAAACAGTACATAGTACACTGCACCACCAATTCCACCAACTACAACACAGATGTCAGCCACATTGAACACGGCAAAATTCACAAACAGCACATGGAACATATCTACCACATAACCAAGAGTAGCTCTGTCTATTAGATTGCCAATGGCTCCTGCCAAAAGCAAAGCCAACATGGTACGTCCAAAAGGATGTCTAAAAAAACCTTTCCACAGTGCAACTGCCAACACTACAGACATGACAAGGGAAATCAATGTAAGCAGCCATGTATGTTCTGCAAAAATAGAAAATGCAGCCCCCGTGTTTTGTACATAGGTCAAATCTAAAATATGGGGAAGAAATGGGACATGCTCTCCCATAGAAATATTCTGTACAACCAGATGTTTTACCAACTGGTCCAAACCCACCAAAAGTACCACTAAAATTGCGTATGGCATAATTTGTTACTCCTCACCGTCAGCGTTGGGAGTTATTTTACCATGTTTTTCAACGAAAAACAACAGGTGCAGTCATTGAACTGCACCTGCACTATGATTATTTATAGTAATAGGGAACCTGCGCACCATTTCCACTGGGCTCATTTCCAATCATGGTCAAAATGGCATCCCGACAGCCACGCACCATGACATCCTGATTTTCAGGTGCCTGATCTGCCATTTGTGCAGTGGAACTGGTATAGAACCACAGTCCCTCATCTGCTCCCAAAGGATTGCCTTCCTCATCTGTCAGGGCATCTGGGTCTAGTCCCAACTTGCTCTCAATTTCCTCACGGGAATAAAATACCCATGTAGGCTCAGGCAGTGTGTTTTCCCATTTGCAGGCAGCAATATCCCCATCCTCAGACTTGCCGGGGTCATAGACCTCAATGGTATAGGCATGAATATTCAATCGACCGTAGGCATAGTCAATCAGTTCCGCAGATGTGGGGTAATCCTCATAAGAAGATTTTGTGTAGAAGCCACGACCTGTGTACTCCTGAAATGCCTCTGCCATTTTTGCAGCAGTCTCCTGCATAAATGGAATTTCTGCATCATCTGGATTCTCTGCATCATAGGGGCGATAGCACCAAGGATACAGCACACACTGAATACCAGTGTGCAAAGTAGCAAGGGCATACATAGGCGTTTTATACATAAACTGCTGCAATGCCTCAACTTCTGGCTCGCTGGCAGCATCAGGACCTGCTCTGTCCCACGCATTGTTGCCAATCACCTGTGTATCTTCCGTTTCAATATCAAAGCGGTTCCATTGATAGTTAAAGTTGCGGTTCATATCAATGCCACTGTTTCTGGGGTCATCACCTAAAATACCATTTCCATCCCAGTCACAGCTTTCCATACCAAATTGCTCCAACTCTGTGGATGGGGTATCATCGGCAGTACCACGGTAAATGGTGGCAATGTATCCATCTCCATCAATGTCTGTATAGGGGTCGCTGAATGGAATCCCATCTCCATTTAAGTCACGAGGACGCAGATTTTGGCGGGTGTTAACAACAAAAGACTGTTCATACCCATCTGGATTGATAACAGGAATGACATAGAGAATGTACTCATCCAACAGTGTCTGCACATACTCATCTTCGGAACAGAGTACCGTCCACCATGCTGTATACAGAGCAGAAGCCGCGCTCTCACGCTCACCACCGTGAATATTGGCAAACACACCAATTCCAGTTTTGTCCTCTTTTGGCACATCCTCATTGGTAATTTCCAGACACCACAGATCTCGTTCCTGGTGACTACGACCAATGGAGTATAGTTCGGTAATTTCTGGATACTCCTCTGCCATGGACTCCAAATAAGCTTCAATCTCATCAAATCGGTACTGTTTATTCCAGTCAATATCCAGATTTGTTGGAATGTTCTCTGGAGCATCTGGACGATTTTCCAGATTCAGAAGAATATCTCCCTCGCTTGTGCTGGGTGCAGCATGAACGGTCAATGTCCCCACCATTGCCAATGCCAAACCCATGCTGAACACCCTTTTGCACTTCGTTCCTGCCATGTTCTTCATCTCCCTTTCTTTTTCAATTTATTTCATTAGTTGACTAAATTGAACTTGGGTCTAGTATAGCCATCTCCCTTGAAAAAGTCAATCGTAACATGATAAAATAACACATAAATTATTTTGCCTTCTTTTGTACTTTATCACAATAGAGAGTGAAAGTAGGTGTCATATTTGAATATACAAGGACTTCAAAAACTGACCTTATTGGATTATCCAAACCACACCGCATGTACTATTTTTCTTGGTGGCTGTGACTTATGTTGCCCCTTTTGTCACAATGCACCACTCATTCAACCCACATCCAGTGGCACAATCACCCCATCAGAATTGTTTGAATTTCTGAAAAAAAGACAGGGGCTTTTGGATGGTGTCTGTATCTCAGGCGGAGAACCCCTACTCCATGCCGACTTGGATACCCTATTGACAGAAATTCGTAACATGGGATACCTCATCAAACTAGACACCAATGGAACCCACCCGGACCATCTTAACAGCCTGCTCTCAAAAAGTCTGTTGGATTATGTAGCTATGGATATTAAAAATTCCCCATCCAAATATGCACAAACGGTTGGAAAAGCCAGTTTCAATCCTGCACCCATTACAGAAAGTATCCACATTTTACATTCTGCCTCCATTTCTTTTGAATTTCGTACCACCGTGGTACAGGAATTTCATGAAATATCTGATTTTGTTCAAATTGGGCAATGGATTCAGGGGGCATCCCACTACTATATTCAATCTTTTGTTGACCGTAATGGGGTACCAACTTCCAATCTACACCCCTATGACAAAGAAACTCTTTTACAATACGCTGATACCGTCCGCCCCTATGTGAAACATGTAGAATTGCGAGGCATATAAAAAGCTCCCTGATGGTAAACTGAACAGGTCCAGTAAAAATGGACAGTGACAAAACACCCCCTGATGTAGGAAAATAGACTACATCAGGGGGTGTCAT
>CALWVS010000001.1 GCA_944385095.1 uncultured Oscillospiraceae bacterium | reverse complement strand
TCAAGTTTTTTAAACTCTTCTTCGCACCCTCAATTCCCATCATGCGGTTGTCTGCTGTCTCTCGCAGACAGCTTTGCCATAATACCAGACCTTTCCTCATTTGTCAACACTTTTTTCAAGATTTTTTTCCAACAGGATAGAATAACTTCTGTCAATAGCAATGGCTCCTAAAGGTGCAGTCACTAAAATTGCAATCACTGCCACAGTCAATACCATTTGACCGCATGCCAACCCCATCGCAAGAGGCACTCCACCAATGGCTGCCTGTACAGTCGCTTTTGGTAGGTAGGCAAGCACACAAAATATTCTCTCCTTTCCATTTAGCCCTGCTCCCGCTGTACAGAGCAACACACCCAAAGCTCTGACACACAATGCACCTAGTACCGCTACTACTGCTGCAAGTCCTGCCATCTGTGCATACTTCAAATCTACTGCTGCACCAACCAATACAAATAGAATAATCTCACCTGCTATCCATAATTTTGAGAAACAGTTTGATAATATATTTGTAGCTTGCTCACTGTTCTGCTGAATACTCAGACCTGCTGCCATCACGCCCAATAGACCTGAAAATGGAATCACACCTTCCAATCTCGTCTCCAATTCCACCAGAAAGAACGAGGCAGCCAAACATAGCAAGACCATATGTGTATTATCTTTTATATAGGTAGTATATAAATATGCCAATCCTTTTCCGACAATCCAGCCAAATCCAATCCCTGTCACAATAGAAACAGGAATTTCTAACAACATTCCAACGGTTGGTACAGTTCCACTGTCAGCTAGACCAGTCAATGCGGTAAAAATGATAATGACAAAAATATCATCTGCTGAAGCTCCAGCCAAAATCATCTGAAGAATTCCCTTCCGAGCTCCCCAGCCCTCCTCATGGAGACGAATCATTCTAGGGACAATGACAGCGGGAGAAACCGCCCCTACCACTGCCCCAATGATGGCTCCTTCCAGATAGGAAACCCCTAATAAATGATGGGCAAATATTGTCATTCCTGCAATTTCAAAACATGCTGGCACAAAGCACATCAAAATGGCAGAACGACCCACTTTTTTTAATGCATTCAAATCCAGTGAAAGTCCAGCCCTTGTCAAAATCAAAATCAAAGCCAACTGCCGCAAATCAGGGGCAATATTCAGGAGTGATTCATCCAAAATCCCCAGTTGATAGGGACCCATCACCACACCGGCTGCCATCATACCAACCAAAGGCGGCAATCCCACCTTTTTTGCTGCCAGTCCCAACACCAGCCCTGTGAAAAAAATCCATCCCAAACTTGTTAACATGGTTCATTCTCCTCTCAGAAAATGGCAACAAAAAAGCTGATACCTCCTGCAACCATTTCCAGTCATTGCAGAAGCCATCAGCCAATCGGCGGTTTTGTTCTTCACGAACACGGGAGACCTCATTCCCGCTCCTCAGTATACAACATTATAAGTTTCCATGTCAACTCCATTTTATCATAAACAGGATGCCCCCACGGCAACGGGGACACCCTGTTTGAAAACACAATTACTTATTACTGCGACGCCAAATGCCCATCTTCTCTGCATCTGCAATCAGTTGCTCACGGAAGTCAGGGTGTGCAATGCTGATAGCAGCCTCAGCACGCTGCCAGGTAGACAGACCTTTCATATTGACCATACCATACTCCGTCACAACATAGTGTACAGTAGAACGGGGGTCGGTGGCAATAGAACCGGGGGTCAGGGTGGGGACAATACGGCTTTTCACTGTACCATCCTTTCCTTTTACGGTGGAGGACATACACACAAAGCTCTTACCACCATTGGAGAGATAAGCACCCATCACGAAGTCAAGCTGACCACCTGTACCAGAAATCTGCTTTGTGCCAGCAGACTCAGCATTGATTTGACCAAACAGGTCCATATCCACCGCATTATTGATGGAAATAAAGTTGTCCAACTGAGCAATCACCCGTACATCGTTGGTATAGTCCACTGGTGCTGCCATCACATCTGGATTGCGATTCACATAGTCATAGAGTTTTTGAGTACCAGCGGCAAAAGCAAATACCTGTCTGCCCTTATCCAGATTTTTCTGCTTGCCTGTGATTTTCCCAGCGGCTGCAATGTCCACAAAGGCATCCACATACATCTCTGTATGAACAGACAGGTCTTTCAAGTCAGACTGAGCAATCATTGCACCTACTGTGTTGGGCATACCACCAATACCCAGCTGGAGACATGCTCCATTGGGAATCTGGGGCACAATCAGGTTTGCCACTGCTCTGTCTACTTCTGTTGGCTCACCACCTGCACCCAACTGTGCAACAGGTGTGTTTTCACCCTCTACCACATAGGTGACATCTTTGATGTTGACCTCTGTACCTGTTAAGCCATAGACCCAGGGCATATTCTCATTAACTTCCACCAGAATACATTTGGCACGGGCAATCACATCTGCCAAATGGGATGCGGCCAGACCAAAGTTAAAGTTACCATGTGCATCCATTGGCGTTGTTTGCAGCATAACCACATCTACAGGGTCCAAATGCTCACGATAAAAACGGGGCAATTCAGAATACCGCATAGGATTAAAGTAGCCCATGCCTTTGGTAATCAGTTTGCGGTCAATGCCACTGCAATGCCAGGAATGCCATGTAAAATGTTCTCCTGCATCCTCTGCCTTTGCAATTTCTGGCATCCACATTGTCACACCGCCACGCACTTTCACGTCGGTCAGCTCATCCTTGCGAGCAGCCAGTGCACGATCCAGCACCACAGGGTGATTGGTACACCACGCATAGTCCACCCAGTCACCTGATTTGACTACTTTTACTGCCTGTTCTGGAGTTGTGAGTTTTTGCTGATACATTGCCTGGTAATCCATGTTTATACCCTCCAAAATGTTTATTTTTAATACTCAATATAGTAGGGTTTCATCAAACTGTGCTGTTCTGTAGAGTCTTTCACTCTTCCTGACTTCATCGGTTCCACTGGACCTCTTGGTATATCCAGTCTGTTTTGTTTATCATCGGAACGCTTCGGCACACGGTTACTTCTTTTCTGTTGTGGCACAATACCGTCTCTTTTGTGTTGTGCTTTTTTCTCTCTGTGTCTATGGGTTTGAACCTGCTCTTTTTTCTTCTTTGGCATGGTCTTTGGTGCCAAAAGACGAGCAGTAGCATCCATCACCTGTTCTCCCATCAGTGGATTGGGTCTTGTCACCTCAGTATTTGGAACTGCATTTCCAGTTTTGATACAGCTTCCTGGACGTACTGCCTTCTTTCTTTGCTTTGGTGAACCTGTCACCTTTTCTTTTTTCTGTGCGGCTTCCATGTGTCTGTGCTTCATTTCCTTCTTCTGTACTGCTCGTTTCTCTGGCTGTCCAGTTTCCCCAGTCTTTCTACGAATAGACTGTTCCTTTTGCACTTTCTTCCCTCCTTTTACCACAGTAATCTAAGACAGAGACCTAAACCGACTCTGCTACTTCATTGTTTTCATGCAAACTGTCCCACTCTATGGAAGCTTTTCTGCCGATTACATCCAGAACCTGTCTCACACTTTCTGCCATATCCTGCCCCTCATGGGCATCCACAATATAATCTGCATACTTTTCATAGAGTGGTGCACGCAGCTCCATAATATCCTCCAGTGTCTGCCCTGGTCTGAGGGCAATCCCTCTGGTATCCAGATTTTGAATTCTATTTTTCAACTCTGCCAGAGGAACTCTCAGATAAATCACTGGTCCCATTGCCTTCAAATGTTCAATGGCTTTTTCTTTACATACCACACTGCCACCTGGTGCAATCACATGATGTTCACAGTCCACAGAACAAATTGCCTTTTCCTCTGCTTCCAAAAAATATTCTACTCCATGCTGGTCCAAAATTTCCTGCAACAGGGCATTCTCCTGCTGTTGTAACACCAAGTCAGTATCCAAAAAACCATAGCCCAGTGCTTTTGCCAGCAGTACCCCCACTGTACTTTTGCCTGAACCAGGCATTCCAATCAATGTAATGTTCTGCACGCTATCTAGTCCCTCTCATTGTGAAATCAATAACAAAGTCCAGTGTACCACACCTTTTCCAAAAAGAAAAGATTTTTATGGTATTCGAGAAACAAGAGAATCAAGAATCAATAAAACTGCGTACTCGCAGCTCCACCCCTAATTTCTCTGCAATCGTTTTGCTCTCCTCCAATGTCTCTGGTGCAGTCCCTTGGTCCACCACAGTAAAGACCACATGGGGGATATACTGCTTTGCCTCTCTGGCAAAATCCAGCATTGCCTGATATGCCACTTCTCCCTGTACAGGATGACAAAGTGCCACATAATCAGGGGCATTATTGGCATTGAGGGAGATGGACACAGTTTGAATCCGCCCCTGCAATTCTGGCAAAATATCTCTGCCATGAATGAGATTTCCGTGTCCATTTGTGTTGATTCGCACAGGTGGCAGCTGGTCGCCCAATCGCTTTTTCAGCTCATCTACAAGCCATACAATATCATCCACACGGTAGGTGGGTTCTCCATACCCACAAAAGACGATTTCACGGTAGGAACTGACCTCTCTGCTTAGAAAACTGTCCAATGCCTCCTGACGAGTCGGCTCCCGCTCCAGCCACAGGGAATCTTCTGTATAGATAGACCCCTCTTTTTTCCCATGTCTCAGACAAAATTCACAGTTACAGTTGCAGCGGTTGGTCAGATTGACATACAGTGCTCCCTCATACTCATAGGTAATTGTCATCACAGATACATCCTCTCATTTACCCTTCAATTCCAAAAAATTTCATTCCATTTTCCATTGTGACAGAAGCCACTTCCTCCACAGTCATCCCTTTGACTTTGGCAATGGTCTCTGCCACCAAATGCACCTTTCCTGAGTCATTTCTTTTTCCTCGGAATGGCTCAGGGGTCAGATAGGGAGAGTCTGTTTCAATCATAATCCGCTCCATAGGGAGCCACTCGATAATCTCCAGAGATTTTCTGGCATTTTTGAAGGTAATCACTCCTGTAAAAGAGAGCATCCAGCCCAATTTCACCAGCGTTTTGGCATCCTCCAAACTGCCAGAATAGCAGTGATAGACCCCCTTCACATTGGGGTGTTGGCGCACCACTTCCAAACAGTCATGATGTGCCTCACGGTCGTGGACAATCACTGGCAAATGCAGCTCCTCTGCCAAACACAGTTGACGGTGAAATACCTCTTGTTGAAAGTCGTGGGGAGGATTGTCTTTCCAATAATAATCTAAACCAATTTCTCCAATGGCTTTTACCTTTGGATGGGCAGCCATCTGCCTCAGCTGTTGCTCCAATTCGTCGTTGTATCCACCACAGTCAGAGGGATGGAATCCCACTGCTGCATAGACAAATGGAAACTGTTCTGCCAGAGAGACCGCCATTTTGGATGTCTCCAAATCACAGCCTGGATTTAAAATCAATTCTACTCCCTGTTCTGGCATTGTGCTCAAAAGATCCACTCGATCCCCATCAAAGGCGTGGGAATCGTAGTGGGCATGGGTATCAAATAAACGCATATTCATTCCCTCAATCATTGACAATTCAGATGGTATCATACTCTGCTTCTGAGAAAAAAGCAAGAGTAAGAACGGTTCTGGCTAGCTGTTCAGCTGCAAGAACGTTCCATAGGAAGTCCCCACATCACCCTGTTGTGTTCCATCATCAAAGTGCTCCTGAAATACTAAAACATATCTGTCCTGATCCTCTGGCACCAAATACAGCAGTGTTCCCTCCCATGTCTCTCCCGCATCCAGCTCATAGGTATCAGGCAACTGTTCCTCTGTCACTGCTGCCAAAGCAAAACAGCGTTCATCTGTATCTTCCATGTGGTCCCAGTATATCTGAAAATCATATCTGGACATGGGAGTTTCTTTATAGTAGGTGCTTTTGAGCTTGATTGCCACAGACAAAAGTTGGTTTCCTTCTGTTACCTCTATCTCCTCAAAGGCATCCTGTTCTAATTCCTCAACAGAAACAATGGTATAATCAAACCATGCCGTAGAAATCGTCTCTCCAATTTCTACCCTCTTTCTGACTGCCTCTGAAGTCTCTGTTCCTTGCCCTTGACACCCTGTCAACATCAATAGGAGTAATACACTTGCATATAGCATGTTTTTTCGCATATGTCCACTTCCTTCATCTTCTTCTATTATAAAAAATATGATAGGGAAACACAAGGCATCCCACCTCTATTTTTCTCCCCAAATAGAAAATCTGAGACAATGCCAGAAATAGGGTAGACAAGGATTGCTCCTTGTGATATGATGAATTGCACCAATTTCCGCCGAGATTGGTTGCCGGCTTATGTCCGTACTTACAAATTATTCAGTAAAGAAGGGAACTACAATGGAAATTCGTAATATCTTTGTGGTTGGTTCCGGTCTTATGGGTAGCGGCATCGCCCAGACCGCCATTCAACATGGCTACAATGTCACTCTGAACGACCAGAGCAAGGCTGCCCTTGAGCGTGGGCAGGCTGGCATCAGCAAACGCCTTGATCGTCTGGTAGAAAAAGGTCGTATGACAGCAGAGGAGAAGCAGGCTTGTATGGACCGTCTGACCACCTCTGTCAGTGTACATACTGCTGCCAATGCTGATCTGGTCATTGAGGCAATCTATGAAAATCTGGAAGCAAAGCAGGCTATCTTCCAGCAGTTGGATAAAATTTGTGATGCACACACCATTTTTGCCTCCAACACTTCTTCCATTTCCATGACCAGTCTGGCTGCTGCTACCAGCCGTCCTGAGCGTGTGGTTGGCATGCACTTCTTCTCCCCTGTGCCTGTGATGAGTCTTGTGGAGATTGTCTATGGTCTGCGCACCTCCAAGGAAGTGATGGACATTGTTGCTGGAGTAGGCGAACACATGGGCAAGCGCACCATTCTGGCAAAAGACAAGCCCGGCTTTATTGTCAACCGTATGCTGCTTCCTATGCTCAATGAGGCTGTTCAGGTATTGGACGAAGATATCGGCAGTGTGGAAGATGTGGATGAGGGTATGATGCGTGGTTGTAACCACCCCATGGGTCCTCTGGCTCTGGCTGATATGATTGGTTTGGATATTCTGCTGGAAGTGATGGAAACCTTCTATCTCGACCTGGGTGACACCAAATACCGTCCTTCTCACTTGCTGCGCAAGATGGTTGCCGCTGGCTACTTGGGACGCAAGTCTGGTGCAGGTTTCTACCTCTATGACGAGGGTAAAAAGATTGGCGTGAATCCCATTTTTGTAAAGCACTAATAGACTAAAAACACCTTGAAATTCCAAACGGAACTTCAAGGTGTTTTTCTAATATCTTGGAACCCAACTGGTTAAAAACCACACTGGTGCAAACCATGACAGCATGTACACCATCAAATTCAGGGTAGACAGAGAACCATAGGCATCCACTGAGGTGAGATAATAGGCTAACAGAATCCCCAACAGTGACCCAATACAGGAAAGCACCGCCCCAAATCGGGTTGCCCAGCGCAATCGTTTTACACCAATCACCAGTTCCGCAAATGGCAAAAGCCCCTCTCTGCACAGTAGCCCTGTTAAGATTGGATTGTGCATTTGATCTGGGTCGGACAATTCGCGCCGCCGCTCAATGGGTGGGAACTCCATCTTGTTTGTTGCCAGCTTGAACCGCTGCTGTAGCATGGCTGGAATTAAATTGAAATCTCTGGTTGCCAGCACAATCCCGATTTTTTCTTTGAAAAATCCTTCCACTGATGGAAACACACCATCTGGCAGCCTGTAGTTCAGAGCAAAAATCCCCACCAATTCTCCATCAATGGCACAAAATACAGCGTTTTTTACATTCAATCCCTGAGGCAATGGTACATCCATCAGATTCATAAAGGCAGCAGAGCCAACCAGCACATCGTCTCCTCGAATATTGGCAGAGATTCCGCCTCCCTCATGGAAGGCAATGTCCTCTGCACGTCGAAATAATCCCCCCTGTGCCCTGAGTAAATCGTGGAACAACTTTGTCAGTCCACTTCCAGAATCTCGAATTAGAGTGGCTGTATATCCAATCACCCGTTCTACAGAGTAATCTCCAAACACTTTAATTCCATTCAATTCTACATAGCCTGGTGGAAACAAATCCCCATCACACAACAGCACCTTTTCCCCATGCTTTGACTGTGCAATTCCAGTCCAACCACCTACACTGACCCCATTGGGGGACAGTCGTTTTATCATCTTAAAGAGTGGTCGTCCAAAAATCAACGTACCACCAAAGGCTGTGGCTGCAGTAAATGTGGTTGACAAACTCCATAACAATCTGTCTCCTCGCTCCATTCCGTAGGAAGCAAGAATAGAAAATAAAATACAGGCGATGAATAAAACTGGGCACACACGCTGATAAATTCTCTGAGCCCCATCATCCATCTGTATTTGACTTCCAAATCCATTGGGAATTCCTGAATGTTTGCAATAGGCAGGACGACCATTCCATAAGCCTTCATCCAAAGTGACAAGATAGGGTTCCGCCGCCGATGCTGCTGTACGGCAGTTCAACCGCAACGCACTTCGTTTCTGGTAGCGACCTCTGCTGAGGAAAAATAACCCAACTACCACCACAGCGCAACAGGGAAGTTCTCCCTCTCTGTCTAACGTAAATGCCAGTGAGATGCTGTCTGCCAAAGTACATAGAACAGCACACAATGCCAGTGTATCCATGCCAAATTTTCCATGGATGGTGCGTTGCACTCCCTCCCACAGTAAATCCACAGACAGCAGAGCTGCCACTGACAGAATCCCTGTGGCAATCCATACCTGAATCTGATACTGATTCAGTGGTTCTATCCACTCATAGCCGAATTTTGGAATCATCAACTGGGCAATGGATAAAGCAGAGAGGAAAAACAGAAAAAGATTTCTTACCCGTAGTCCCCCCAGACCCTTCCCATATTGTCTGGACAGTTCCTGTGGTGACAAATCCGGTGGTAACTCCTCCTGTCTTCTGCCCCAATGAAACAGAGGTCTTGCAGGTATATTTTCTTCCTCTTCTTCATCTGTTCCTGGAATCCATCGCTCCAGACGCTCTATTTCTTCAGAATCCATCTGTTCCGACTGCTCATACATCTGGTCTGCATAGGCGTCTGCCTTTCGGGTCAAATCCTTCAGAAAAGCAGAGAGAACACTCTCCTCCTCAGGAAAGGATACAATGGTATCAGAATGTTCCTGTGATTGGGGATCCTGTTCCTGTTCTGGTTCGGGTTCCAACTCCTCTGTTTCTTCCTGCTCCTCCTCTGGAGAGTCCCCCAGTTCTTCCATTGGCTCCTCGTGTTCCTCTGCGTATTCCTCTTCCCCTGCTTCCTCTCTGTCTGCCACTGCAACACCAGGAAATGCCACCACTGTGGCTTTTTCCCCTTCCTGTTGCTTGGAAGATGTGGAGGAGGTTTTTTTTGTCGTTCTGCCAGAGTACTCAGCCAATATATCGTCTATACTTAAAATGCTTTTGTCCGTATCTCCTATCAGCTTTTTCACATCGCTTAAATCGGAGGCTTTGAAATTATCCTTTTCGTTGTCTCGCATGGTAGACTTCCTCTTTGTATCACAAATTCTGTTTCTTGGCAGAATAGGATACCCAATTCAGGTCATACTGTATTCTAGGTGTCTGAGACATGTGGTGAACCATAAAGTAGGTCAGGTTCCATGTCTTTGACGCACTGCCTCATAGAGCAATACTGCTGCGGCAGCTGAGGCATTGAGTGAATTGATGGCACCAAACATGGGAATGGAAACGGTGAAATCACACTGTTCTGTCACCAGTCGTCCCATACCATCCCCCTCACTTCCAATCACAATGGCGGCTGGTCCCTTTAAATCCGCCTGATAGAGTGTGGTGGTTCCCTGTGCCGCAGTGCCAAACACCCAAACGCCCTCCTCTTTCAGTTCTTTTAGTAAGGTAGGAATGTTGGGCACCCGTGCCACTGGCACATGTGCCACCGCTCCCGCTGAAGTCTTTGCCACGACAGCAGTCAGCCCAGCAGAACGGCGTTTTGGAATAATCACACCATGGACCCCGGCTGCATCTGCTGTGCGGATGACTGCACCCAAATTGTGAGGGTCACTGAGTTCATCACAGACCACAATCAGAGGGGGCTCCCCTTTTTTGTGTGCAATTTCCAAAATGTCATCCACTGACACATAGGCACGCACAGCCGCCAGCGCAATGACACCCTGATGGGAGTGTGTCCGGCTCATATTGTCCAGTTTTCTACGGTCTGCATCTACCACTACAATTCCCTTTTCTCTTGCCGAAGATGCAATATGCCCAAGGGTTGCGTCTGTCTCTCCCTTTGCAATAAAAATCTTATCAATGGTCACATTGGCTCTCAGTGCTTCAATCACCGCATTGCGACCTTCAATCACTCCATCATTTTCCGCCTCAATTGGTGCAGAGCGGCGGAGAGGTGGGCGTTTATCCATAACAAAACCTCCTGAATATTTGGGATGTATTTTTCATTGAGGTTGATTATAGCATAGTTTCAAAAGAGAGGGAAGCACAATTTCACGGGCTTCTGACGAGTTTCACAGAAAGTTTACAGCACTCTTTCTTGTGTTTAATGGAAGATTGTGTTATAGTAGAGGACACTTGCCAGTGGTGAACATCTGTGTGAACGAACAGCTTCATCCACAGTATGTACGTATTTGTAACGGAGGGATTCCCTATTGAAACCAAATAAGTTACCAGACAAAGGAAACCGCAACAAGCGAAATGCCCTAGGGATTGTCAGCATTGTGATCTGGGCTTTGCTTCTGACAGTCCTGTTCCGAGGCTGCTGGTCCTCCTATGAAAACGCCAGCACAGTCATTGTCCCCTATACCACATTCATTCAATGGGTAGAGGAGGATAAAATTGACACAGTCAACATCGAAAGCAGTCAATACACCTTTACCCTCAAAGAGGGGGTCACTGTGGAAATTCCTGAGCAGGAGCGTTCCACCAATGCAACACAGGAACTGCTCAATTCATTGGTCCCAAGACCACAGGAACAAACAGAAACAAAATATGTGACCATCCCCCTCTATGGTGTGCGGGATGATGCCATTATGGATTTGTTTACCGCTCATGGTGTCACTGCATTCACAGAACCTGTGGACAGTTCCGCCTATTTCCTGAACCTGTTCCTGGTTTACATTCTGCCCATTCTGGTTATGGTGCTTTTGTTCCTGTTCCTGTTCCGAGGTGTAGGCGGCAAAGGCGGCATGGGCGGTTTGGGTGGTGTTGGCAAAGCCAATGCCAAAGTCTATGTGGAAAAGAAAACAGGCGTCACCTTCTTAGATGTGGCCGGTCAGGATGAGGCAAAGGAATCCTTGCAGGAGATTATTGACATCCTGCACAATCCACAAAAGTACACCGAAATTGGTGCCAAGCTGCCAAAGGGTGCCTTATTGGTGGGACCTCCGGGTACTGGTAAAACCCTTTTGGCAAAAGCCATTGCCGGTGAGGCCGGTGTTCCCTTCTTCTCCATCTCCGGTTCTGACTTTGTGGAGATGTTTGTGGGTGTAGGTGCCTCCCGTGTTCGGGACCTCTTTAAAGAGGCTTCCAAAATGGCTCCCTGTATCATCTTTATTGATGAGATTGACACCATTGGTAAATCCCGTGACAACCGCATGGGTGGCAATGATGAACGGGAACAGACTTTGAATCAGCTTTTGGCTGAGTTGGATGGCTTTGATCCTGGAAAGGGCATCATTGTATTGGGTGCCACCAACCGTCCTGAAGTACTGGACAAGGCTCTATTGCGTCCTGGACGTTTTGACCGCCGAATCACCATTGACCGACCCAATCTGGCTGGCAGATTGACCACCTTGCAGGTACACACCAGAAAGATTAAACTCTCTGACGATGTGGACTTGAAGAAAATTGCTCTGGCCACCGCTGGCTGTGTAGGTGCCGACCTTGCCAACCTGGTGAATGAAGCCGCCTTGCGTGCCGTTCGTCATGGTCGCCGACTGGTGACACAGGAGGACTTGCTTGCCTCTTTTGAATTTGTCATCGCTGGCAGTGAAAAGAAAAACTCTGTTCTCACTGAATTTGAGAAAAAACTGGTGGCATACCATGAAGTGGGTCATGCTATGGTTGCCTACAAGCAAAAGAATGCAGAACCAGTACAGAAAATCACCATTGTACCTCACACAGAAGGTTCTCTGGGCTATACCTTGCTCATGCCTGAGGAAGATAAGACCAATCTGCGCACCAAAGAGGAACTGATGGCTAAGATTACAGTATCTATGGGCGGTCGAGCCGCAGAAGAAGTGGTGATGAACACCATGACCAATGGTGCTTCTCAAGACATTCAAGAGGCAACCAACATTGCCCGCAACATGGTGGCTATGTTTGGTATGAGTGATGAGTTTGGTATGATGGCATTGGGTTCTGTCCGTAACCAGTATTTGGACGGTGGCTACGGTCTGGATTGTGCGCAGGAAACCGCCGCTGTTATGGACCGAGAGGTAAAGCGTCTGTTGGAACAGTGCTATCAGGATGCAGTCACCCTCATTCGTGACAACCTGGATGATATTCATAAGGTGGTTGCCTATCTGTTGGAAAAAGAGACCATCACAGGTGGTGAGATGGTTGCCATTCTGGAGGGACGTGACCCTGCACTGGTGGAAGATGCCTATGCTTCCACACATGCAAAACCTCTGTCTGGTGATATTGAGCCTCCAGCCCGCAATATCCACATGATTAGTGAGGAAATCAAACCTCCTGTCCCTGTGGAATCGGAGAAGGCGGAGGAGGAACACGCACCAGACAAGACCAACACCTCTGATGAGGAACCACCCTCATCTACACCAGAAGATGAGAATAACACTCCCACAGATTCTACTGAACCAAAAGACAATCAACCATAATAAACAGGGTGCAGCCTTTGCGATTTGCAAGTGCTGCACCCATTTTTTATGTCTCTGAGTCCAACGCCGCCTGTAGGGCTTTGGAAATCTGATCGGGGCACGAGGTCCCTTTTATTCCACAGCGAATCCCTTGCATTCGCTCAATGGCCTCTTTGGCAGGCATTCCTTTGAGCAGCATAGCAATTCCCTGTAAATTTCCATTGCATCCTCCCTGCACTTGCAGGGATTGAATCACGCCATTTTCCAATTCAATCTGAAACTGTCTTGCACAAACTCCCTTTGGTTGATACTGAATGGTCATCCTATGTTCTCCTCTCATTGGGGCACACGATTTTTGCCCATCTCTCTTTCTACTTGGAGGTTATTCTGCCAAAATTACACAAAAACAGCGGATTGTAACAATCCTCTGTTTACTTCCACTCTTTGCTTTCTCTCTGTTGCAGATGAAGCCGATCTGCAATCATTGCAATAAACTCGCTGTTGGTGGGTTTTCCTTTGATGTTGGAAACGGTATAACCAAAATACTTCTGCAATACCTCCAAATCGCCTCGATCCCATGCAACCTCAATGGCATGTCGAATGGCTCTCTCCACACGGGAAGATGTGGTATTAAACTTTTTTGCAACTTCAGGATACAGTACCTTTGTCACTGCGTTGATGACATCCATGTCAGCCACAGCAATCATAATTGCCTCTCTCAAGTATTGATACCCTTTGATGTGAGCTGGCACACCCACTTCATGTATAATTGCTGTCACTTTACTTTCCAGACTGCTGGGCAGATTTTGGGTAGCAGGTACACTGCCAGAGACAGAAGTCAACTGCCGAATCCGTTCACACACAGTTCCCAAGCGACAGGGTTTTGCCATATAGTGATCGGCACCTTTGGAGGCTGCCAACTCTGCCATAGCCCCGCAGGCATAGCTGGACAGAACCAATATTTTTGGTTTTGTTGGAAGATTCATCTCCTCTAATTTCTCCAAAACCTCCACACCATCTATTGTGGACAGTACCATTTCCATCACAATGATATCTGCTTCTGTACTTTTCACAAGCTCCAGAAGTTCCTCCCCATCACCTGTCTCACCTACAACCACCAAATCATTTTCTTGATTCAGCCTTTCTATAAAGTGGCTGCGAAACTCCTCACCGGCATCAGCCACCAATACTTTTTTAGTGAAATCCATTTTGACATCTCCCTTTATCATTGTAATTCCATCCACTTCGATGGGAATTGGATTGGTTGAGTTAAATGTATCATAATCAGACAGCATACGCAAGATGGTTTGGCATAAAATGGTAAAGAAAATATCGACTATATTCGACAAACAACTCAATTTATTGCATTTCTTACCTGAAATTATGCAAAATTAATCACACACATTCTCTCCACAAGGTATGTGTCAATAAGATACCTGCTCTACCAAAAATGGGGCAAAGCTCAATTTACTCCGATTATCCGTAAAGGTAGGGTCGCTGTAGCAAATCTGTAAATCAATTCGCTGTTGTTGGTCCCTTCGTTTCACCAACTGAGTTGGTAATACTGTCCCCAATGGAATTCGGAACAGAAACAGGGTTCTATGAATCCAATCATTGAGAATCAAGCACCATTCCATGGTTAAAACTTCAAACATTGGGTTTGCCCAATAATTGGATGCCATTTTATTTTTGGAGGCAAAGGTCACATTTTTTCCCACACTGATGCCCTTTGCTGCAAAAAGAGAAATGGCTTTGTTTTTTGTCATCCGGTCTATCTCACAGGGCATCGCTTTTTTTTTGCTTTTCTGTTCCCCCACTAAGAAGGAAATTCCTTCATCCAACACCACCCGTTTCAGGGTCATCCGAATGAGTGCATCCATATCCAAGCCAATCCGATCCAAAACCAACTGTGCATCTTGTTCCAGCTTGTCATCAATGGTAATGGTATAACTCATGGAAAGCCCTCCTTTTTTTACATTCTATATTATATAATAACATGCTATGTTTTTCAATGTATTTATTTGTAAATATGGAAGGTAAGATATTTCTTACCTTTTGTCAGGTTTCTATATGCTCTAGTTCCTTCTATTCATTACACGTCCAAGATAAAAAGATTCCCATTTTCATGTAAAGTGTACTTGACATTTAAGAAGCTCTATGTTACGATACAAATGTAAAGCAAGCTTTACAACAAAGGAGGAAGATATGAAAAACCGTATAGAAGAACTCCGCAAAGAACGGGGCATCCTACAGGAAGATTTGGCAAAAAGTCTTGGGGTATCCAGACAGACCATCAGTTCTTTAGAGCGTGGCAGATATAACCCCTCTATCTTTCTGGCCCACAACATTGCTGTGTATTTTGGTATGACCATTGAGGACATTTTTATTTTTGAGGAGGAAGCCCTATGAAAAACAATCGCAGAATTTTTCTCAGCATTTTTTGGGTTCTTTTGGGTATTGGTCTATGTATTGCGTATTTTGTCACAAAACTGGATGAATATTGGAACAGTTTAGGGATTGCTTTTATTGCAGTGGGTATTGTACAGATAATGCGCTGGGGGCGTTACATGCTCAATCCAGAATATCGTAAAAAAATGGAAGTAGAATCAAAAGATGAACGCAACCGTTACCTTGCCACAAAGGCATGGGCTTGGGCTGGATATCTCTTTGTGCTCATCTGTGCCATTGCCTGCATTGTACTGCATATTTTGGGTCAGAATACACTCAGTCTGGTCACAAGCAGTGGGGTTTGCCTTTTGATTTTGTTGTATTGGGTCAGCTATTTGGTTTTGAAACGCAAATATTAAAGGAATATGATAGTACCTGACATTTTTCTTGACGCATAAAATAAAAAATCTCAACAGAAGGTGGTTCGTTCCCCACCTTCTGCTGAGATTTTTCGTATTTGGCTATAAATTGGGTTTTCTTGTCAATCTTGTTTTTCTTGGTTACCTATACTATAATTCTGTTGGAAAGGGAATACAGACGAAAGGAGAGAAAGGGTGTCTACTTTTAATTGAAAAATATAAGGCACTCGAAAACAATGAAAACCATTCTAAAACAGGAACTCACCGGCTGGAAACTATGGGAAATTACATGGATTTTTCTTGCCTGTGCGGTCATCATTGGACTCAGTATCTACTGGCAAGACAGTATTTTGGGTATTATTTCTGCTACAAGTGGAGTTATTTGTGTCATCTGTACAGGAAAAGGGAAGCTATCTGCCTATCTGTTTGGTCTGGTCAACTCCATTTTGTATGCCATCATTGCCTATCAAGCGGCATATTATGGAGAAACCATGTTAAATGCCCTGTACTATGCCCCCATGCAGATTGTAGGGTTTTGTGTGTGGAAAAAACATATGAATGCGGAGACAGCCGAAGTCAACAAACGGCATATGACAAAGAAAAAACGCATCTGTTATGTCCTCTGTATCGCTGTTTTTACTCTGCTCTATGGGCTGGTCTTAAAGCTGTTGGGTGGTGCTATGCCCTATGTAGACTCATTCACCACCACTTGTTCTGTCATTGCAATGATTGTCAGTATTGGCATGTATGCGGAGCAGTGGTGGATTTGGATTTGTGTTGACATATTCACCATTTATCTTTGGAGTTGTGACTTCATGGCAGGGAATGACAACATTGCTACCCTTCTCATGTGGATTGTCTATCTTGGCAATGCCATTATCATGTGTATCAAATGGGAAACCGAGGCAATGCACAATGAAAAGAAATTAGAACAGAAAGCAGGAAATGGCAGTGCAATATAAAGTAGGCATGTTTGGTGGTTCCTTTGACCCGCTCCATGTGGGGCACCTTCACGACATGATCAAAGCTGCCTCTATGTGTGAGGAGCTGTATATTGTCATCAGTTGGTGTGAAGGGAGAGAGTCCACCAGCAAGGAATTAAGGTATCGATGGATTTTAAACAGCCTCAAACATCTTCCCAATATTAAAATCATTCTGGTGGAAGATACTGCCATCAGCAAAGAGGTATACAACACAGACTACTATTGGGAACAAGGTGCCAGAGACATCAAACGCAAAATTGGAAAGCCCATTGATATTGTATTTTGTGGAGATGATTATTTGGGCACCAACCGATTTGAGCAACTTTATGCACCTGAGTCTGTGGTACATTACTTTCCCAGAAAGGAGGTTCCCATTAGTTCCACAGAAATTCGGAAGTGGGCACTGTCCCACTGGGACTACATTCCGCAGGCATGCAAACCTTATTATGTGAATAAAATTCTAATTTTAGGCAGTGAATCCACAGGAAAATCCACTTTGGTGCAAAATCTGGCTCTTGCCTACAATACCAATTTTGTGGCTGAAGTGGGCAGAGGCACCTGTGCCTACGCCGGTGGAGAGGAGTGGATGATGGCAGAGGATTTATATGAAAATCTGCTGAGACAAAAAATAAAGGTAATGGATGCAGTGAAAGAGAGCAATCGTCTGCTGTTTGTGGATACAGATGCATTAACCACCTTATTTTATGCCAATTTTCTATTGAACAATCAGGAAGAAAAAAACAACTGTCAGGCGTTGGCAGAGGCAATCCACATCATTACCCATTGGGATTTGGTGCTCTTTTTGGAACCAACGGTGGAGTTTGTACAAGACGGAACCAGAAGTGAAGAAATCGCCCAAAACAGAGAAAAATACAGCAAGCAAATCGTGGACCTGCTCCACCACTATGGTGTGGAATACACTTCCATTGGTGGAAGTTACCTTGAGCGTTTTACGAAAGCAAAAGAACTCATTGGGCAAAAACTAGGCGTGTTTACCAACTGGTAAACACACCTAATTTTATATATTCCAATTTTGTAAAATCGTCTCTTACTTAGGCTTTCTAAATGTAATCACAAATGCACCCTTCACCTGTAGTGAGGTTGCCATATAATCGTATGTCACCAGTTCCCATCCATCTGCCGCTCTCTCATTCAGAAGTTGGTCCAATGCTGCTATATCATTTGCATCTGCTTTATCTGAGAACCATTTCATACTGACTGTTAAAATTTCTGTTTTATATTGGTACACCGCCTTTTTCCTCCTATTGTGAAGCTAAAACCATCAATCAGAATTTTTTCGGATTGTACCATATTTATGAATCTATTTCAAGAACGTTTTTTATAAAGAGACAGGGCAACCCGTTGGCTGCCCTGTCTCTTTATTGTGCACTGTTCCCCACTGCCTCCAGCATATTTTCAATGAAAATACCATAGCCCCTTGTGGGGTCATTGACCAGAACATGGGTCACAGCTCCTACAATCTTTCCGTCCTGCAAAATGGGACTGCCTGACATACCCTGTACAATGCCGCCCGTCGCCTCCAGCAGTCTTGGGTCTGTGACTTGAATCATCATATTTCTGGTGTTCTCAGTTGTGTCAATATCAAGAATTTCTATCTCATATTCTAACACTTCGTTACCAGAAATATTAGAACGTATGGTTGCTTTCCCTTTTTTTATTTCCTGTGGAGCTGCAATTTCTACTGGCTCCATGGGTGCAATCATGTTCTCTGGCTCAATTTGCCCAAAAATACCCTGGTCTGTGTTGGCAAACAAGGTTCCCATATCTTCTGTCAAATCAAACACACCATGCAATTCCCCCGGTTCTCCTGCTGTGCCTTTTTTGACCTCCGAAACCGTGGCTTCCATAATACTGCCCGATTCCAATGGCATTCTCATGGCTGTGTCCACATCATTGATTCCATGCCCCAATGCTGCAAACATACCACTTTCTGGGTCATAGAATGTCATGGTACCAATACCAGCCATAGAATCTCGCAGCCATACCCCCAACTGGTAATCACCTGCACTATTTTGCAGTGCCTGAGCGGAAAGCTGCAAGGAACTATCCTTGCGGTTTACCTGTAGAGTCAGAGGGTTTCCCTGTTCCTGTTTCAAAATGTCCTGCACCTGTTCTATGGTGTTGACTTCCTGTTCATTGATATGGGTAATCAAGTCCCCTACCTTTAATCCGCTGGTCTTTCCCGGTGAGGCTGGACCAGTCACTGTATCAATGGAGGACAATCCCACCACCAACACACCATCGGAAAACAACTTAATTCCAACTGCATTCCCCAATGGAATCAGTTGTTTTCCCTCCATCTCCTGTGTCTGGATACAGGCAATCTCTGGCTCTTGAACCGCTGCTGCCTGTACACCAACTCCACCTTGCATGAAGATGGATAGCACAAAGGCTAAAACCACACCTGATATTGCTTTTCTACTCAAATGTTCACCCCCCCAAAATCCATGAGACAGCTAAGCTGCCCATAAAACAGTATGGGTGATTTTTATATTTTTAAAGCTAGTGAATTCTGGCTGCCCTATCATTTTTTATCCTTCCTGTTGGAATTTTCATTTTTATTTGATTTGATATAAAATAGCATACCCATAAAAAATAAAAATACCCCATTTGTCAGTCTGTACAAACTACAAACTAACAAATGGGATTGTTTTTTAAAAATTGATTTGGTTTTGTTTCAATTAAAAGCCGCCACCACGGGAACGTCCCCCGCCAGAACGCCGACTAAATCCACCGCCACGGGAACGTCCTCCAAATCCACCGCCTCGAGAGCTGCTACTAAATCCACCACCTCTTGGATTGCTGCCAAAACCACCGCCACGAAACCCGCCACTGAAACCACCGCCACGGGGATGACTGCCAAAGCTACCGCCACTATGATGATGGTGTGACCCAAAACCACCAGAAAAGCTGCCTGGTGGCACACGATTCCAGCGTCTGCGGTACCAGCCAAACCCTGGTCCATGCCAGAATAGAATTGGTCGAAATACAAATGGTGGATTGGGATTTCCATAATATGTTTCATGATACCGTCGAAACAGATACCGATCTAACACACTCGCAAATATCAACCCCATAATCAGCAACACGATGAGGTCTATTGCCTTGCTAGATGAGGTCTGTTGCAAATTCACTCCATATCGGTCTGCATAGTAGTCATGAAGGGCAGAAAATAAATTTAAAATACCCTCACCATACTGCTGAGACATGGCATCTTCATAGAGATAGTGGTCTAAATAGGATGTAATTTGACTGTCTGTGAGAGGAAATTCCTGTCCAACTGCCAAAAAACAATTTCCTGTGCTGGCATCCACCACCAAAATCCCATCTTGCATTGCAAGCCCAATACGCTCCCCCGTCTCATAGGCATAGTCCTCTATGGTTTGAGAGAGGGAAGGGACTGTATTGACCGCAATCAAGATGTCGAACTGCTTGACCCAATTTGCCTGATAGATGGCAATCTGTTTTATCTCCTGCGCTGACAGAACCCCTGCCTGGTCTGCAATCCACTTTTGTTCATACTCAGAGGTATTGAGGGTGGTGTTCAGTGTGGCTGTTCCTGCCTCTGCACTGGCTTCCGGTGTGGTATCTGCTCTCCACTGTCCGATTCCAATGGCAGCCACTATCATACAAATGGTTAAAACCACTGCCACCCAGGTTTTCTGTAACAATTTCATGGCAATACTCCTGTCCTACTTGCCGATTACACAAGGAAACCTATGGATTATCCCCTCAGTTCCAGCAGTTTTTGCTTCAACTCCCCTTCAATGCGACCCAGTTCCGCTTCTGCCTCTCTGCGCTTCTGGCGTCCCTCTGTCTGAATTTGCATCACCTCATCCAGAGTAGAAATCAGTTGTTGATTGGTGTGTTGTAAGGTCTGAATATCCACAATGGAACGCTCTGCCTCTCTTGCTGCCTCAATGGTTCCCATTTTGAGCATATCAGCATTCTTTTGCAGCAGTTGATTGGTCATATCTGTCACAGCAGCCTGTGCCTGGGTTGCCTGTCTTGCATGTTCCAGTCCAAGGGATAAGACCATTTGACTTTTCCACAATGGAATGGTATTGACCAGAGAAGACTGGATTTTTTCCAGCATCATGGCATCATTGTTCTGTAACAGACGGGTCTGTGGTCCCATCTGCACAGAAATCATACGGGTCAACTCCAAGTCATGAATTTTCTTTTCAAAGCGGTTGCATAGATTGGTGTAGTCATGGTATGCCTGTGCATCCTCCTGTGCCCCTGTACTGGCAGCTTTTTCCTTCAACTGCACAAGGTCATGGGTTCGCAGATATTCCAGACGTTTTTTCCCTGCAATGATATACATGGTCAACTCTTTATAGTATTTTGTGTTCAGCTCATACATGCGGTCCAGCATTGCAATATCTTTCATCAGCACTACCTGATGGTTTTCCAAAATCTGGACGATTTTATTGACATTGACCTCCGCTTTCGCATAGCTGGCTTTCAATGCCTCCAGTTCATTCCTCTTTTTCTGGAAAAATCCAAAAATACCACCTTTCTTTTCCTCATCCTGACCAAAATCTTTTAACTCCACCACCAAACTGGACAGGGCTTCTCCAACCTCTCCCAAGTCTTTTGTTCTCACACTGTTGAGGGCACTTTCTGAGAAATTTGCTATATTTTTCTGGGCACCTGCTCCATATTGCAGTACCACATTGCTGTCTGTCACATCAATTTTCTGGGCAAATTCGTCTACCATCTTCCGCTCTGCCTCAGTGAGCATGGATTCATCAATTTGCACTGGTTGTACTGTCTTGTTTTCTGACAGTTGTGTCTCTGTTTCCATTTTCAGTTCTGGCACCACTGGTGCTTCTGGTTCTGCCTCTGGGGTCAATGTCAGTTGGGGTGTCATATCAAATTCACTCATTTGCTTGTCCTCCTGTTCTTATAGTTCCAGATGGATGGACGCCTCATCCTCTGTATCTGTCTTTTTCTGTCCAAATCCTTCTCTGGTGAGTAGCTGCTCCATCACGGTAATATCAGTAGAAATATCCATTGCCTCATTGGAAAACAATGCATCCAATTGTTGGTCAAATGCTTTTACAATGGTATCCAACATAGATTCCACTTTCTGTTTGGTGCTGTCTATGTTTTCACCTGAAATTCCCGTCGCATCCATTCTGTCATAGGCATTTAACAGCTTCAATGTTGTGGGCAAAAAATAGTTTAAAAACCGCCTGATTTGGGGCAGCTTTTCCGGTTTTTGTACCACCTCATCTATAATCTTACCTGTTACTTCTTCCAAATGGTCTATCTGTTTTGATAGTACAGGGTCTTCAATGCTGTCATTGAGACGCCGCATCTCTGAAATGGCACGTTCCCGCTCCTGAATCAGTGCATCCAGTTCAGGATTCCCTGTGGATGATTGCTGCTGTTTGGGTTCCTGTCTCTCTGGTGACTCTGCTGCTTTTTGTTCCTGTTCCGGCAATCGGAAATGCCGGTCAGGGAAAATCGCTTTTGCGATGATAAACACAATCACAGAGACTACGCCACACAGAATATAGTCCCACAGTTGATGTAAGGAGAACTGTATCCCAAACACCAGCCATACGACACCAATCAGATAGATAGGTAACACACTTCTTTTCACATGCTCTGCCATATGGATTTCTGTTCCTTTCCTGTGCTGTACTGCCTGCACATCCACATATTTGTTCTCATTGTACCGTTCTCAAAAAACAGTGTCAAGCCCATTGTAGTCTGTGTAAATGAGCGTCACGATTTCCCTGTTTTTTTGTTTTGTTTGGTTGACTTTTCAACAGGATGTGGGGTATGATAAAAGGTATCAAATTTTGTAATCAAAGGAGACTGTCATGCTGACCCTGGAACAATTCAAAGCTGCCCGCTCCACCTTACAGGGCATTATTCGCAATACAAATCTCATCTACTCCCCCGCCTTTTCCAAGGCATGGGGAAACCATGTCTATTTAAAACCGGAAAATATGCAGGTCACAGGTGCTTATAAAATCCGGGGGGCATACTATAAAATCAGTACACTGTCAGAGGAAGAAAAAAGTCGGGGGCTGATTACTGCCTCTGCTGGCAACCACGCCCAAGGGCTTGCCTATGCTGCACAGGCTGCTGGTGTCCCTGCCACCATTGTTATGCCCACCACAACGCCTCTTGTAAAGGTAAACAATACCAAGGACTATGGGGCAAAAGTCATTCTACATGGTGAAGTGTTTGACGAAGCAGCCGAGCGAGCTGTCCAAATTGCCGCAGAAGAAGGGCTGACCTATGTGCATCCCTTCAATGATTTGGGGATTGCCACCGGACAGGGCACCATTGCCTATGAAATTTTTCAGGATCTCCCAGATGTAGATGTGATTTTAGTTCCCATTGGAGGCGGTGGGCTGGCTGCTGGTATTTCCACTTTAGCAAAACTTTTGAATCCCAATGTGACTGTCATCGGTGTAGAGCCAGAGGGGGCCGCCTCCATGAAAGCCAGTCTGGAAGCTGGTCATGTGGTCACGTTGCCCACTGCCAATACCATTGCCGATGGTGTGGCAGTGAAAACCCCAGGGGACTTGGTATTCCCCTATGTGCAAGCCAACATTGACCATGTGATTACCATTTCTGATACAGAACTGGTGGATGCGTTCCTCGATATGATGGAGCGGCACAAAATGGTAGTAGAAAATGCAGGTTTACTGTCTGTGGCTGCCCTGAAACATCTGGATGTGAAGGGTCTCAATGTGGTGTGTGTGCTCTCTGGTGGAAACATGGACGTGATTACCATGGCCTCTCTTGTACAGCATGGTCTCATCAACCGTGGTCGCATTTTTACCTTCTCTGTCCTGCTGCCTGACCGTCCAGGAGAGCTGATGCGGGTGTCTGGTCTGCTGGCACAGTGCAACGGCAATATCATCAAACTGGAGCACAACCAGTTTGTGAATATCAATCGCCAAAATGGTGTGGAATTAAAGGTCACACTGGAGGCCTTTGGACACGACCACAAAAAGGAAATTATGAATCAGCTACGCCAACATGGCTATGTAGCACAGGAAATTATGACTGCCGACTTCTATTGATTCTGTTCCCACCCTCTGAAAAGGAGTATTCCTTTCCAGAGGGCAGGTATCTAAAAAGCGGCAGGTCACATCCAGTTGCTGATAGAGACAGGAGTTCATTGGGTTCTTTTGGGGCATCTGTCAGCCACTGGGGACACACCAGAGAAGGGGGTCCCCTCTCCCTTCCGCTCTTTATCCTATGCAGTCATTGGGTTCTCTGTTATTCTGTTTGAAAGGTGAGACAATCTATGATTAAAATAGCTCCTTCTATTCTCTCTGCTGATTTCTGTAATCTGGAACGGGACATTCATCGGGTTTCCACTGCGGACTATCTCCATGTGGATGTGATGGATGGCGCATTCGTTCCAAACCTGACTATTGGTATTCCAGTCGTGCAATCCATTCGCAAACATACAGATATGTTTCTGGATGTGCATTTGATGATTGAAAAACCAGTGCGGTATATTGAGGACTTTGCAAAAGCTGGTGCCGATTTACTCTCCATCCATCTGGAGGCAGACCACCCCTCTGGCATTGCCAAAGCTCTGGACATAATGGGACAGTGTGGGGTCAAAAAGGCGATTGCACTGCGCCCTATCACAGATGCCCGTGCCATTTTGCCCTATATTGAACAACTGGATTTGGTGCTGGTAATGACAGTAGAACCAGGTTTTGGCGGGCAAGCTTTTATGGATACACAACTGGACACCATTCGTCAGGTTCGTTCCATCATAGACCAATACAACCCCAACTGTGAATTAGAGGTAGATGGTGGCATTTCCCCAAAAACAGCCCCTCTTGTGGTGGAAGCTGGTGCAAATGTATTGGTGGCTGGCTCTGCTGTCTATGGTGCTCAGGACATCCCTGCTGCCATTGCAGCACTGCGCCTTTAAATGAATGCTGTCTCACCACTGATGCAGCAAGGAGGTCAAACTGATTCATGCAATACTTTCCACCTGCCTTAGAGCATCTTGTGGAGCAATTTGCAAAGCTCCCCGGTGTTGGTGTGAAATCAGCCCAGCGGCTGGCATTTCACGTCCTGTCCATGCCAGAGGAGGAAGCCAACATCTTTGCACAGGCGATTATCAACGCCAAAACCGCCATTCACTGCTGCCCTGTCTGTCAGAATCTGACACAGGGAGATGGGGTATGCCCTGTCTGTTCTGATAAACACCGGGACCAAAATATTGTCTGTGTTGTGGCAGATCCCAAAGATGTGATGGCAATGGAGCGGGCACGAGAATATACAGGGGTCTATCATGTGCTTCATGGTGTCATCTCCCCCATGAACCATGTGGGACCTGATGATTTACACATCAAATCTCTGGTGGAACGGGTGGCATCTGGGGGTGTGGATGAAGTGATTATGGCAACCAATCCAGACACAGAGGGGGAAGCAACTGCCATGTATCTCTCCCGTCTGCTCAAGCCGTTTCAAATCCGTGTCACCCGTCTGGCCTACGGTATCCCTGTGGGCAGCCATTTGGAATATGCAGATGATGCTACCCTGATGCGTGCTCTGGAAGGGCGGCGGGAATTATGAGTGCTTCTGCTCCCATTTATTCTGCTTCCCTCACCAAAGTAACCAAGCGTTATCTGTTGGACTTCTCCGTCCGCCTGTCTATTTTTCTCCTCATCCTCTTTTTTTATGTATCCAATCCTGAAATTCTTGAGTTTACTGCACCTTCTGGGCTGAGTATTCCCCTTGCCTTATTGTGGGTGATGATGATTTGCTCCATGTTAGTACAACTCAATCCAAAAAGCCGTCTCACCAAAGGCTGTCTAAAGCAATATCCCACTGGATACCGCCCCGTCAGACAGTATGACACGGTTGCTTTGAAACAGGCGGTACAAGCCCAGAACCGTGGTGCCAAAAAAGTGGCTCTACTCTGGTTTTGCATCAATTTCTGTTTTGGGATACTCTATCATACAGGCACTGTCATCCGCTCCGCAGAATTGATTCTCCTGTGTGCCTTCTACTTCTTATGTGATTTGATTTGTGTGCTGTTTTTCTGCCCATTTCAATATTTTTTGATGAAAAACCGCTGTTGTGTCAATTGTCGTATTTTTGCATGGGGTTCTTGGATGATGGCTGCCCCTCTGCTTCTCGTCCCTCATTGGTATGCCCAATCTCTGTTTTGGACTGGCATTCTGGTTCTGGTCTGCTGGGAGGTGCGGTACCACCAACACCCAGAGCGTTTTTGGTATGGCTCCAATCAGGCTTTGCAATGCAGCAACTGTTCTGAACAGCTCTGTCGGTATAAACGCATCCGCCCCAAACATCCTCTCTGAAAGCAGTAACACCCTTTCCAACCATCTGTCTGGCTGGAAAGGGTGTCTTTTTCCTTACTGCTCCTCGTCCTCTACATTCAACACTTTGGAGAGAACAGAATACAGCATGGCATTGGTGTACTGGATGGTCTCCACATAGGTAAACATTGCCATTGCCTGTGGACTGATTTTTCCGTTCTTATCACAGAATGCGTTCAGCTTTGCTTCTACCTGAGCCTGGTCACTGGGCAGGCACTGCTTCCGGCAGCTCTCAAAAATCTCATTAAATTCCTTACGTGTCATAACAGATTCTCCTTTCAAAATAGAACACAAACTAAAGTTATATCATAGTCTCCCAATCAAGTGGGAGTCTACTTGCGCAATCAATTCCACCTCACACAGTACATTGTGGAGGTTTTCCTGACTTTCTAACCGAACTTCACAGTAACGTGTGGTATATCCACGCCACATTCCATCCCGCAGTTCCTCGAACAGCACCTGTTCTCTCTGCCCCACAAATTGTTTCAGGAATGCTTTTTCCATATCATTTGCAACTTCTGAAGCTCTATGCGCCCTTTGCTCTTTGAGTGCATTTAAAATTTGCCCTTCCATCTTGGCTGCCGGTGTCCCCGGGCGTTTGGAATAGGGGAAAATATGCATAGAAGCAAAGCCACATTCTTTGATAAAGTGCAGTGACTGTTCAAACTCCTCCTCCGTCTCCTGTGGAAAGCCCACAATCATGTCTGTGGTAATGGCTGGAGCAACATAAAACTGGTTGAGTAAATCCACACTTTTTTTGTATCTGGCAGTATCATATTTCCGGTTCATACGGCGCAACACATCATCACTGCCCGATTGCATGGAGAGGTGGAAGTGAGGGCATAGATTGGTGCATTTTACCGCGCGCTGGCAAAATTCTTCTGTAATGGTGCGTGGTTCCAAAGACCCCAGTCGAATCCTCACAGAATCAGGCACAGCACAACAGATGGCTTCTACCACATCAATGAGGCTCTTTTGCCCATCTAAATCCTGTCCCCAAGAAGAAATCTCAATTCCAGTGAGTACAATCTCCTGGTATCCAGTTTCCACCAACTCCCTGACCTGTCTCACACAGTCCTCCAGAGGCAGAGAGCGCACACGCCCTCTTGCATAGGGGATAATACAGTAGGAACAGAAATTCACACAACCATCTTCTATTTTCAGCATAGCACGGGTACGCCCCTCCAGCCCTCCGGCTGGAAGCTGCTCAAATACATGCCGTTCAAATGCGTTATCCAATGCAGTGATGGGCTGTCTGCTGTTCCACTCCTGTTCCAGCAGGGTGAGAAAGTGCAGTCTGTCCCCTGTCCCTGCAACCAAATCTACCCCAAGAGCTTCCACATCGTCTGGATGGGTCTGTGGGTAACAGCCACACACTGCAATCACTGCATCTGGTGTTCTGTTTCGTGAGCGACGAATGACTTGACGAGATTTTTTATCACTAACCGCTGTTACAGTACAGGTATTGATGACATAGGCATCTGCTTCTCCATCAAAAGGAACCAGCGTATGCCCATGCTGCACAGCAAGCTGTTCCAATGCCTGAGTTTCATACTGATTGACCTTACATCCTAAGGTATAAAATGCAATTTTCATTGTGTTTTCCTTTTATTCTCTCAAATAACCTAACTAACACATTATAAAAGAAAGCCCATATAAGGTCAAGAAAACATTTTCGTTTTTCTTGCATTTCGTGACCATTTTGTAAAAAATCTGTAATTCCACCTTTTCCCGTTGACGGATAGATAAAATCCCTGTAAAATAGATTCGATGTGAATCTATTTTATGTTTTGAATTATAGGATGGAGGTTTCCATTTATGTCTACGAAAAAAGCCCCTCCCCGTCGTAACACTGATGTGATTCAGTGTGAAAACTGTGGAGAAGAATATTCTGTCACCTATAAACGCTGTCCATTCTGCGATGAAAGACCAGCACAAAGTGGATATCGTGGCATTGTGGGACGCCGTATCTCTGGCGGTAAAGCAAATCCCATTCAGATTTTTGGTCTTGCGGTTTCTCTGGTTTTAATTTTAACCGCTCTGATTATTGTCATTCGCTATGTTTCCCCCATGTTTATGGGAAATAATCCCGCTCATGGCTCCTCTTCTGATCAATCCTCCACAGGTTCCTCTCAAACTCAAGTGGTAGAAATTCAGGGTTTGACTCTCAGCCGCACCGATTTCTCACTGCAACCCAATGAACCCTATCAGGTCATTGCCACAACAGATCCAAAGGGTGCCAATGTAACCATTACATGGACCAGTGCAAACCCAAATATTGCCACCGTAGATGAATTTGGTAATATTACCAATGTCTACAAGGGCAGTGATGAGGTACCCGTTGTGATTACTGCCACAGTGGGAGATGTAACAGCACAGTGTACGGTTCACTGTCTGGGCGATGGAACAGGAGAGAATATTGTGCCAGAAACCCCAGATACCTCCTCTGGTTCTGGTAGCCAGTCTGGCTCTACCAGCAGTGGTCAATCTGGTTCCTCTAACAATCAAGGTAGCAGTGGTGATTTTGCTCCCAATACAGAGGTGGAAATTACTGGTGCAAGCGGTGGGTTGAATATCCGCTCTGGTCCTGGCACCACCTATGAAGTCAAAGCAAGTACCTCCAACGGCGCAACGGTGGAAATTCTGGAAAAAGCACAGGATGGCTGGTATAAAATCAAGTATTCCACTGGTGGTGGAAATTATGAAGAAGGATATGTACTTGGTACTTACTTGACCCCAAAAAATTCCTAATTTCATTTTATAGCCCTTTATAGCAACACATTCTTACACCAGAATCCCAGATTGTGGGATTCTGGTGTTTTTTATTGTGTAAAACGAAAACAAAAACGCCTGGTCAGAAAACATTCTGTCCAGGCGTTCTGCGTATGTTACACTCAGTCCTGCTCAAACTCTAAAATCGAACCAGTGGCTCCATCAATTTTATACTCATATTCTGCATAGGCAGTTTTAAATTCTACCTCATATTCCAACTGGATGTCATCTACTTCCCGTTTCACTTTCAGTTCAAAAACCTCTGATTCTGCCAGCCCTGCATGGGTGAGGGCAATGGATTTCGCCTGTGCTTCCCCTATATCACCGGTGGAAGAAACGGTATGGGTCTTGGACTCACTTTTATACACTCCACCACTTGCTGCATCAATGGTGTACTCATACTCTGTATCACCTACCCAGAATGACACTTCGTACTCCAATCTACCATCATCCAAATCCCGCTCCACACGTAGAGAGGAAACCTGAGATTCAGATACCCCTGCATGAGAAAATGCAATGGATTTTGCCTGTTTCTCCCCTATTTCTGTGGTAGCAGTTCCCGTCTGTGGCTGATTTTGTGAGATGACAGGGGTATGCCCCCCCTCTTTCTGGTATTTGATGACAGCCCCTGTGGCAGCATCAATATCATATTCATACTCCACTGAGCCAACTACAAACTCAATTTCATACACCATACATCCGTCTTCATAGTCATAATCCACTTCTAAAACCACAGCATCTGAGCTGGATACTCCTGCATGGGCAAAAGCGGCTGCCTGGGCTGCCTCTGTGCCAATATATGCCTGTACACTTGCCTCCCCTGAGGATTGAATGGTATGACTGGGGGTAGTTGGCTGTGTCTGCTGATTGGAATTCTGGGTTGTAAGAGATGTATAAAGCAAATTCAATTCATTGATGGACAGCCCCACCAATTCCTCAAAGGTGTGCAAGCCGCCACTTGCATCTACAATCGTTTGAATGAGTACCACTTTGCCGGCAGAAATTCCATAGGTTTCTGCCTGTTGCTGAAGGAGCTGAGAATCTTGTATCGTTTGGGACAGGATGGCTCCATGGACCTGCGCACTGGACAAAATGGCATCTGCCTGTGCAGTCAAATCCTGTTGCAGCTGGGCTCCTCGTTCTGCATTGGTATCCTCTACGGTAATCAAAATGGAATTTGCCAGTTCATCCACAAAACCATGTTGTAACAGGGAACCTACAATGGCATTCATCGCCACATCCACATGGGCTCCCCTCAAATCCATTCCATCCAGAATCACAGATGCATCCTCATTGGCAGGTGTGGCAGATAGGACTTTCTCTTTTTGGTTTACTGTCAGTTCCACACTGGGGTTCACATCCAGCAGTACGATGGATGCCACAGTGTTATTCTGCATATAGTATTGAAACCCTCCACCAGCAACAACCAATGCCACACAGGCGGCAGCCAATGCAGGAACCCATTTCTTCCTTGCCTTTTTCCCACCACTGGAAATGGGTACCACTTTCCCTGTCCTGGGCTGGCAACGAGAGAGCACACCCTCAATGTCATTGGGTGCAGCATGGTCAAGGGCAGTGTACAACCTCTGTCTCAGTTCCTTGTCTGTCATGGGGTGTCATCTCCTTTCAGTTTTTCTTTGAGTTTCTTCAAGGCGCGGTGATATTTGGACAGCACAGTAGAGAGAGGCAACTCCAAAAGGGATGCAATCTCCCGATGTTTTAAACCAGAGGTTACATGGAGTAAAATGATTTGCCTCTCCTCATCCGAGAGAATGGTCATAGCTGCACCAAGGACTGTACGGTCTTCTGTGGTCACATCGTGAGAGGCAACTGAAAACTGTGCCCAATCCTCTGGTGGAAGGTCCTGTGTTCGCTTCTGCTCTCTCAGTTTCATCAATGCCAAATTGCGTGTAATGGATAAGAGCCATGCCATAGGGGTTCCCTGGGGACGGTATTGTTCCGCTTTCTCCCATGCCCGTACAAAAGTGTCCTGTGTAATATCGTCTGCATCATGTCCATTTCGGACAATAGACAGTGCAAGCCCATAAACCGCAGTACGCGCATAGTGGTAGAGTTGGGAAAGTGCTTCCTGTTCCCCTCTGACCAGTCCCTGCATCAAATCTTCTAACTCAGAATTATTTAGTTTGCCATATTCTTCCTCTATGGCAGCAAGTATCATCAACATAGTCCATTCTCCTGTCATATTGATAATGCACCAGATGGTATTTTTATTGCAAGAAAAATGGTGGGTGGTTCAACCCCGCTTTTTAGAGAAAAGTGGCAAATCCACCCGACTTTATTATAGTCTGAGTGTCTCTCCATTGCAAGAGTACAGTATCTATGTTATTATGTTATAATGAAGAAAAAGAGAGGGGGAAGAGCGATGGTCTGTGGAAGATTTGCACCCAGCCCAAGTGGTCGCATTCATTTAGGGAATCTGTGGGCTTCTCTCCTTGCATGGCTCAGTGTCCGCAGTCAGGGAGGAACCATGGTGCTGCGTTTAGAGGACTTAGACCCCGAACGGTGCAATCAACATTACTGTGACCAAATTATGTGTGATTTGGAGTGGTTGGGGCTAGATTGGGACAATGGACCAGTCTATCAGAGCAAACGTACCAAACTCTATGCAGCAGTTTTTGAACAGTTACAGGCACAGGGAGTACTCTATCCCTGTTATTGCACCAGAGCAGAACGGCTGGCAGCCTCTGCGCCCCACCGTTCCGATGGTGTTGTACTCTATAATGGACACTGTCGCACCCTAACCCCGGAACAAAAACTGCTGTTTTCCCAAACCAGAAAAGCGGCGTGGCGCATTGCAGTTCCCTCTGAAACCATTTCCTTTGAGGACCTGCTGCAAGGCACTTACACTGAAAATCTGGCACAATCCTGTGGAGACTTTATCATCCGCCGCTCGGATGGGGTTTATGCCTATCAGCTTGCCGTGGTCATTGACGACGGTGATATGGGGGTCACAGAGGTGGTTCGGGGAAGCGATTTATTGGATTCTACCCCTCGACAGATGTACTTACAACGCCTTCTCTCCCTTCCACATCCCACCTATGGGCATGTCCCACTGCTCCTTGCTCCAGATGGTCGCAGGCTGGCAAAGCGTGACCGGGATAAGGCAATGGATGAATTACAGGAGAAATATTCTGCCAGAGAACTGGTGGGGCAGCTCGCCTATGCTGCTGGATTACTGGATGAATACTCCCCCATCTCTCCCGAAGAACTGATTCCACTTTTTTCATGGGAGAAACTTCCCAAAAAGGATTTTGTGATAAACTTACAAAAAAAGCCGGATTTTTGCTAATCCGGCTCTTTTTGCTGTTCTTTTGGAAGTTCTTGAAAGAAATAATGGACAAAGATAATGCTTGAAATAATAAAGGCAACTGCATCCGAAACTGTCTGGGTCAATTCCAGTCCTGTTAATCCAAACAAATTTGGCAATAAAAACACCATAGGAATAAACACAAGCCCTTGACGACACAAAGCCAAAATGGAAGCACGCACAGACTTTCCCATAGACTGAAACACCATATTGGAAAACACCAAAACCGACCCAATGGGAAGGGTAATACACTGATAGCGGAACGCCCTTGTGCCAATTTCAATTACTTGTGGGTCATCTCGGAAAAATGCCACAATCTCATGGGCAAACAGTGCGCCCACAATGGCGGCAATCGTCAAGATGACAGTACAAAATTTGATGGAAAAGAACACTGCCTGCCGGACTCGATGTAATTTCCCCGCTCCGTAGTTATAACCAACCACAGGCTGCATACCCTGACCAAAGCCAATCACCGCAGACAGAATAAAATTGAACACTTTGGTCACGATTGCCATGGCAGCCACTGCTGCATCTCCATACATACCTGCGTTGAAATTCAGTGCCATGGTTGATACACTGGACATTCCCTGCCTAAAGAAAGAGGGAAGCCCGCTTTTCAGAATTAAGAAGTAGATACGAGGGGAGCGGGACACACATTTGGGAGAAACCCGAATGTCACTGTGTCCCAGCAGAAAAAAGGAGGATAAAATACACATACTGGTCAGTTGGCTCACCAAAGTTGCAGTGGCTGCACCAGAAATACCCAACCCCAGCACAAAAATAAAAATGGGATCAAGTATAATGTTTAAGATACCCCCGATTCCCAGCCCAACCACTGAGAGCTTTGCCTTTCCCTGCCATCGCAACAGGTTATTGAGTGTAAAGGAAATACACATCACAGGGGCACCCCATAAAATATAGGTTGCATAATCCAGCGCATAGGGGTAGATGGTCTGTGTTGCACCTAACACCCACACAAAATCCTGTAAAAACAGCAATCCAAAAAAAGTCAGTAAACTGCCCGCAATCAGTGCAGCCGTCACTGCACTGGAGGCAAAAATTGCTGCACGCTCTGGAATCCCCTGCCCCAAAAGCCGGGAAGAAATGCTGCCGGAACCCATCCCTATGGTAAATCCAACCGCCTGAATCAGTGCCATAATAGAAAAAACAATCCCAACTGCACCAGAAGCACTGGTATTGATTTGAGATACAAAATAGGTATCTGCCATATTGTAGATGGCAGATACCATCATGCTGATAATGGTTGGAATGGCTAAAGTCACCACCAATTTGGGAACAGAGGCTTCCAACATACGCTCTCGCTGACCAGAATGTGCATTCGTTTTTGACAATATCATTCACTTCTTTCTTTTCTCTAAAAAAATGCCCCAGAATACCGCCATATTCTGGGACACCAGTTATAGCTGTGCCACAATTCCCACCACTGCGGCAAATGCAATAAACAAAATGGGATGGAGTTTTTTCAGTGGAGTCCACTTCAATCCAACAAAAATGGCAACTGCCAAGACAATACAGGGTAGATTGAGTGCAGACAGGCTTTGTGTACTTTCCATATCAGCTACCGTAAATACAGAGTATGCGACAGACAGTCCAGCTGCAACAATCAGCGCAGTGGATGCTGGACGCAGCCCACAAAACACCGCCTCAACCACTGGATTCTGTCGAAATTTCTGCAAAAATCCAGCCACAATTAAAATTACAATAATAGAAGGAGTCACAAGTCCCAATGTGGCAACGATTGCCCCTGCAATTCCTGCGGTTTGGTACCCCACATAGGTTGCCATGTTCACTCCCATAGGACCCGGTGTGGACTCTGAAACGGCAATCATTGTGGTTAAATCACTGTTTTGAAACCAGCCTGTACTCTCCCCCATATGTTGTAAAAAGGGAATGGTGGCAAGTCCTCCACCTACCGAAAACAACCCTGTTTTAAAAAATTCATAGTACAAACTCAGCAATATCATGGGTTCTTATCCTCCTTCCTCTGTTTCCATTTTTGAACTGGCAGAGTCAAATACCCCAATAATCCAGCCGCAATCACCAGAACCGCAGGAGAAATTCCCACCAACACAGAAATCAGCAAAACACCCACAAAAATTGCCCAACTAAACAGATTGACCAAAGTTCCTTTTCCCAATTTCAATACACTGCTGGCAATCAGTGCCACCACACAGGCATTGACGCCAGAAAGGGCATGTTGCACCACAGGATAGTCTGAAAAATTACTAAGACATGCTGCAATGACAGTGATAATTACCAAACTGGGAAACACCACACCCAAGGTGGCACAAATACCACCAAAAATACCACCATGTTTATACCCCACAAAAGTGGCTGTGTTCACCGCAATGACCCCCGGTGTACACTGTCCTATGGCAAAATAGTCTGTCAATTCTGCATCTGTTGCCCATTGTTTCTTTTCTACTATTTCACGCTGCAAAATAGGCAGCATGGCATAGCCACCCCCAAAGGTACACACACCAATACGGGCAAAGGTAAAAAATAAATCAAAATACAAATTCAAATGTTCTACTCCCTTTTATTCTGAAATGGTATCCAGTTCTGCCATCCAGAGAGCAGCCACGGCATCACTGGGCATACGCCAATCTCCACGGGGAGACAGGGTAACAGAACCCACTTTTGGACCATCTGGCAGACAGGAGCGTTTGAACTGCTGTGTAAAGAAACGGCGATAAAAATTGTGCAGCCACTTCAAAATAGTACCTCTGTCATAGCGTTTCCCCAGTGCATACTGTGCCAGTCGGTACACTTTTCGGGGAGAAAATCCCCAGCGGATGGCATAATACAGAAAAAAGTCGTGCAGTTCATAGGGTCCCACCAAATCCTCTGTCTTTTGACTGATTTTTCCCTCAATGGCAGGCAGTAATTCAGGGGAGACAGGGGTGTCCAGAATATCTTCCAACACATGGGAGAGACGGGGGTCATCCTCCCCTTTATCACTGGAGATAAAAGAGACAAGATGGCGCACCAGTGTTTTGGGAATCCCTGCATTCACCGCATACATAGACATGTGGTCCCCATTGTAGGTTGCCCAACCCAGAGCCAACTCACTCAAATCTCCTGTACCAATCACCATACCGCCTGTCTGGTTGGCAATATCCATCAGCACCTGTGTCCGCTCTCTGGCCTGTCCATTCTCAAAGGTAACAGAGTGGTCCTCCATAGATTGCCCGATATCCTTAAAGTGTACCTTTACCGCCTCACCAATGTCAATGCGTCGCAGGGTGGCTCCCAACCGCTCTGCCAATTCCACCGCATTATCACGGGTACGGTCAGTTGTACCAAAACATGGCATAGTCACTGCAATGATGTCCGATGGAGAACGGTCTAACATCTTCATGGCAAGGGCAGTGATCAGAATGGCTAATGTAGAATCCAGTCCACCAGACAGACCCACAACCGCTGTTTTCGCTCTGGTATGTTCCAACCGCTTTTTCAGTCCCAAGGCAGCCAGACACAAAATTTCATTGCAGCGTTCCTTTCGGTCTCCCTCATCCTCTGGCACAAAGGGGTTGGGAGAAATGTAACGGGTAAGCTGTGTCCGCTCCAGAGACAGAGAGAATGGAATGCGATGTACTTCTGATTGTGTATGGCTGACAAAAGTAGTCATCCTCTGCCGCTCATACGCCAGTCGGCTGACATCAAATTCACTCATAGTCAATCCAGTGACAAACCGACGTTCTGCCAACAGAGAACCATTTTCTGCTATGAGGTTGTGCCCAGAAAAAACCACATCGGTGGTAGATTCACCCTCCCCTGCGTTGGCATACAAATAGCCACACAACAACCGAGCAGACTGCCCAGCCACCAACTGACGGCGATAATCTGATTTTCCTACCAACTCATTGGAAGCAGAAAGATTCAGTATGACGGTTGCGCCACTTTGTGCCAGACGAACGGAAGGTGGATTGGCTGTCCACAAATCTTCACAAATTTCCACCCCCAACACCAAATCGGGCATACTTTCACACCAGAATGTCAGTTGGTCACTCAATGGAACCTGTTGACCACAGAGCGTAATGGTACAGTCTACACCCTCTCCAGAGGTAAACCACCTTGCCTCATAAAACTCATTGTAATTAGGCAGATAAATTTTAGGAATCAACCCTAAAATCTTTCCCTTTTGAATCACTGCTGCACAGTTATAAAGTTTCTGGTTCCAATTACACCGCACTGGCAAACCCACTGCAGCAACCAATTCCAAATTAACGGTTGCCTCTAAAATAGTCTCCAGCCCTTCCTCTGCACCGTTCAGCAGTGTATTCTGTAAAAATAAATCTCCACAGGTGTACCCTGTTAAACATAACTCTGGCAAACACAGCAATTTGACTCCCTGTTGCTGTGCCTCTCTCATTAAAGTAAAAATCTGTTCTGCATTATAGCGGCAATCTGCAACCCGGATGGATGGGGTACCAGCGGCAATTTTAATCAGTCCATCTCTCATAATAGAACGCCTCCTTGGGAATTTTCATTGTGTTTATCATACTCCAAATAGGATGGAAAAGCAACCAGCGAGGATGGTCAAAATATCTTCTCTCTGTTACCAAAAAAGAGCCCTTCCACACGGATACCACATTGGCATCTATATGAAAGTGCTCTTTTCTATGCTGCTATAGGATGAATCCCTGTCTTCCGTTTTGATTAGACTGTTTCATTCACTTGTTGCATATAGGAACCGTTATAGTCAATCATGACTTCATCCAGTTTTTGCATTCCAGAATCCACCAGAGAATAATAACCATCTTCCTCTTTCATCTGAAGCATAATAATTTGATCTTCACCATAGGTAATTTCAGGAATCAAACTTTCCAAATGATCCAACAGAGCCATAGCATACTGTTCATCTATTGCTTGATACTCCTCATCGCTCATCATCATCAGGTCTTCATCTGTGACTCCTGCCTGCTGTTTCACATCCTCCCACATTTGCATGAGCTGGTCATCTGTAACAAGAGGAATGATTTCAATGGGGGAAACAGTCACTTCTACTGCCAAATCGCCACTGCTTAGTTTCTCCGCTGGCTTTACACTGTACTTGGCATAGGAATAAATCTCTGCCACTACTTCTCTTGCCCGCTCATTGACTGCATCTGTGGGCATTTCTACTGCCAAAAAGGAAAGCATATAGTCTGCCTCTACCTCAAGATTGGTGTCTCGCTCCTCCTGTGCATCTGCCTCTGTCATACCTTCCACAACATCAATGTACTCCTGACTGGTCTTTCCCAGATAGGCAGAGTCTAACAATCCCTGTACATATACAGTTGCATCATCTGTAATGCTACTACTACAGGAGACCAAACCCACTGCCATACACATACAGCAAAATGCTGTGAAGAATTTTTTTAATAACCTCATATTATTTTATCCTCTCTACAAATGAAACAGCCCCACTCTGTTACTCAAATTGGAACTAATGGGGCTGTTTTGCTTACTCTTTCTAAAATGAAATACTACCTGAATAGTCAGCTTCTATGTAACTTTATTTTCTTTTCTCTAAATAATCATTCAATTCTGTATTTAGAATATCTGTAATAAACATGTGTCCTGGTGCGTGGGTAATCACAATGGGAGGTTTGGCATTCTCCACTGCCGCCTGAGGGGTCACACCACATGGCCAGAACACAGGAATTTCTCCCTGCCGAATTTCCACTGGGTCCCCATAGTCAGGCTTCATCACATCCATAACCCCGATTTTTTCTGGTTCTCCAATCTGTACAGGAGCACCGTGCACATTTGGCATCTTCACAGTGATGTCATATGCCATCTGAGCCTGTTCTGGAGTCATAGGACGCATGGAACATACCATAGGACCTTCAAACGGTCCTGCCTTCTCGGTCTGAATATTGGTTTTGAACATAGGTACATTACAGCCCTGCTCAATGTGACGCACAGGAATTCCTGCTGCCATCAACGCCTCCTCAAAGGAGAAGGAACAGCCAATGAGAAAGCCCACATACCCTTCTTGCCAATATTGGGAGGCATCTGTGATTTCTTCTGAAAATACACCATCCCGATAAATGCGGTAACGGGGAATATCTGTACAAATGTTGCCACCCTCACCCATGGCATGGGTTTCGGGTGTCCCCTTAATGATTTCCAATACAGGACAGGGGAATGGATTTTTCTTGGTATATGCCTCAAAATCAGACGCATATTCCGGTGGAAGGATCACCAAATTGGCTTGGGCATAGCCCCGACACATACCAGCGGTGGGAAAATCAATGATGCCCTCTCGAATGATTTGCCGCACTTCACTGGGTTTTTTATCTACATAGGGAGTAATATCAAATGCCATTGGTTGATTCCCTCCTTACCGGTCCACTGACTTGCGCAACAGGCGCAGGGCTGCCCGCTGTGTCAGCAGGGCATCCTGTGCGTGGGCAATGGAAACTTTTTCAAATCGCACCTTATCTCCGCCTTTCAGTTGCCCTAAAATGCGAAAATCTGCGGTAATTACATTGGCAATTTTGGTATAGCCACCCGTTGTCTGACGATCTGCCAGCATAATAATAGGCTGACCAGAGGATGGAACCTGAATGGCTCCAAATGCAATGCCATCTGAGATAATATCTCCACTCTGTACATGTTCAATCACAGCACCTTCCAGACGGCAACCCATACGGTCAAATTCTGGGGTCACTGTGTAAGTTTCATTCAGGAATGTTTGAATTCCCTTCTGGGTAAAGGCGTCGTCCTGTGGTCCCATCACCACACGAACGGTATACACTGCTCTAGGTACAAACTCTGGATAGAGATTTCGGTCATTCATATTTTTCAACTGTGTCTTAGGGTCGCGGAATCCAATCACATCGTCTTTCTGGAGTTTACGCCCCTCCAATCCACCAATCTTTGCTTTCAGATAAGTGGAGCGACTGCCCATAACCACAGGAATATCCAGACCGCCAGCAAAGGCAATAAAACACCGACATCCAGTCTTTGGTGCAGTAAACCGCAGCACCTGCCCTGCCTGTACACTCACAGCGGCATAATTAGGAATAGGAGCCCCATCCAATGTAGGACCCAAATCTCCACCTGTAATGGCAATGCAGTTGGACACATCAAAGCGGAGCTGAGGTCCCATCATGGTACACTCCAGCACTGCCTCTCCCTCCTCATTGCCCACTAGAATATTGGCAATAGAAGCTGCTCTTGGGTCCATCACACCAGACACAGATACACCAAACTGTTGATAGCCTACCCGTCCCATATCCTGTACTGTGGTAAGCAAACCAGGATTCAAAACAGTCACACTCATGTTGTTGCCTCCCCTCTCGGATGACGCTTATATGTGTAAGTACCCGCAGCCTCCTGAGCCGCAATCTCATCAAACTCAGCCTTGGTAATGGAATAGAATTTGATATACTCTCCAGCTTTTGGAAGAATTGGCTCTGCACGATTTGGGTCATACATCCGAACCGGAGTCTGACCAATGAGCTGCCATCCACCCGGGGAATCAATGGGATACACACCAGTTTGAGAACCTGCAATACCCACAGAACCGGCTGGAATCTTCACTCTAGGCTGCTTTAGACGAGGAGTAGCAATGGATTCATCCATACCACCCAAATAGGTGAAACCAGGGGTAAAGCCCAGCATATAAATGAGGTACTCTGTGGAAGTATGAATTTTGATAACTTCTTCTGCTGTCTTACCAGCATGTTCTGCAACAAAATCCAAATCAGGACCAGCTTCCCCACCATATAGCACAGGAACTTCCAAAACAGAACTGGGTGGGATTTGAATTTTGTCCAAACTTCCCAGCAAACCTTTCATTTTCTTCACCAAATCGTCATACAGAATAACACCTGGGTCATAGTGAACCATCAGGGACCGATAGGTTGGCACTGTCTCCACAATCCCAGCAATTCCACTTTGCTCCAATGCAATGTTGAAAGCACGAATTTTGGCATTGATTTCTATATTGATTTCATTGCCAAACTCCACTGACAGAGAGGTATCTCCAGTCAGGAGAAATCTTACATCTGACATAGCTGTCTCCTTTCCATATGATTGGTACACCTGCTTTGGCAGGTGTACCACAAGTAAATCAGGCAAATAGATCTGTAATGGTAGGCACAGTCTGGATTCCAGAAAACAGTGCAACCAATACTACAATGGCACCTATCAGTGTCAACCACATGGGATGCTTGTACTCACTACCCACAATACGTCTCTGATACCCAGCAATAATCATGACACCCAAGGTAACTGGGAGAATCAAACCATTAAAAGCACCTGCAATAATGAGCAGGGCGGCAGCATTGCCCAATACCACCATCATAATTGTGGAGAAGGCAATGAAGCCTACCACAAACTGACGCTCATACTGAGCAATGAATGGATGCAAAGTCTTTAGGAAAGATACAGAAGTATAAGCTGCGCCTACCACAGAGGAGACACCAGCAGAAAACAGACACAGACCAAACAGACGATAGCCAATGTCACCAGCAGCCAGACGGAATGCCTCAGCGGCTGGGTTGGTTGCGCCCAAAATGCTTTCTGCATTGGCTGCAATCCACTGGGTTCCACTCATACAGGTGCCAAGCACTGCCAAAAACAGCAGGATACGCACTACACCAGAAGTGCCACAGCCCTGGATCACACTCTTACGCACATGTGTAATATTCTCCACACCGGAAACACCAGCATCTAACAGACGGTGTGCACCAGAAAAAGCAATATAACCGCCACAGGAACCACCCAGAATGGTAGTCAAAGCAGTAAACATCTGTGTTTCAGGGTCGAGCAGATATCCAAAATTGACCATTCCTTTTCCAACTTCACCCAGAGGGGGTTCAGAAATCACTGCCACAACCAACACGGTAATCAAAATCACAGCAGCCAAAATGGTTGCCACCTTATCCATAATGGTCTTTGCATTCTTATTGATAAAAATAATGATACCCAGACATCCAGCTACCACTGCACCAATTTTTTGGTCCAGACCAATCATGGCATTGAAGCCCAGAGCCACGCCTCCTACATTGCCTACATTAAAGGCAAGTCCTCCAATTGCCACCAGAATGGCAATGATGACACCCAAACCGGGCAGAAGCTTATTGGCTACATCCTGTGCACGCATTTTGGACACAGTCACCACAGACCAAATGTTCATTTGGGCAGTGATATCCATTATGATTGCCAGCACAATGACCAAAGCCAATGCTGCACCATGTTTGGCTGTAAAGGTAGATGTTTGGGTTAAGAACCCCGGTCCAATGGCAGAAGTGGCCATCAGAAAAGCGGCACCAAACAGAACAGACCGGCTTGGTTTTGCTGCCGTGGATTTGGGCTGAGTTGGGGTATTGGGTTGATTACTCATAACATTGACCTCCTAATTTCTTTTGAGAGTCTCCTTTTACAATCTCTCACACAATATCTGCAATGGGAGCAATGGTAACACCTTTTGCTTCCAGCTCCGCTCTGATATTCTTCACAAATTCTACCGCAGAGGGATTATCACCATGGACACAGATAGAATGGGCATCAATGCTCACATCCTCCCCTGTAATGGCAGTCACTTTTCCCTCTGTCACCATGCGGATGGTACGGGCAATGGCTTCCTCTTTGTCGTGAATCACTGCTCCAGGCTGTTTCCGTGGCACCAGAGAACCATCTGCCTGGTAAGCACGGTCAGCAAAGACTTCGCTGGCTACACGCAGACCAACCTGCTTTCCTGCCTCCAGCATCTTGCTGCCTGCAAGACCCAACAGAATGACATCTTTGTCTACACTATAGATTCCCTCAGCAATCGCCATAGCCAGTTCCATATCCTTGGCAGCCATGTTATACAGGGAGCCGTGAGGCTTGCAGTGCTGCAACTTCACACCATGAGCAGCGGTAAACGCCATCAGCGCACCCAGTTGATATTGAATATAAGCTTTGACTTCTTTAGGAGAACAGACCATATTTCGTCTACCAAATCCCATCAAATCAGGATAACCAGGGTGTGCACCCACTGCAACACCTGCTTTCTTGGCAGCAGACACTGTCTGGTCCATCACCAGAGGGTCACCAGCGTGATATCCACAGGCCACATTGGCAGAGGAAACATATTGAATCACTTCCCCATCCAGCCCAATGGTATAGGCACCAAAACTTTCACCCAAATCACTGTTCAAATCCACTTTGTACATGAAAAAACCTCCCTATTTAGAATAACAAAAACCAGATATGACCGATTTTCATAATCAATCATAACGTCTGTATTATATCATAAATACATTCTTTTTGCTACCACTATTTTCTACATTTTCTCTGTATTTGAATTGTACTGTTTTCCTTTTAGAAAAATATTGCAGAATTCTTGTGCTGGTATCGGTTTGCTATAGTAATAACCTTGTGCATAGTCGCACCCTGTAGACAAAATCATCGCTTCCTCATCCTTGGTTTCCACACCCTCAGTCACAATCTCAATGCCTAATCGCTTGGCCATGGCGAAAATAGAAGACATCACTTCATATTGGGCTTTTCTCTGTTCTTTTCTCAAGTCCATTAGAAACATACGGTCTAATTTAATCTGATCAATACACAATTTTCCCAAGGTATTCAAAGATGAGTAGCCAGAGCCAAAATCATCCATAGACACACGGAAACCAGCCTGATTTAGCTGTGCTATGGTGTCATTTAGTTCAGCACTGTTTTCAAAAGCAAGTCCCTCCAAAATTTCCAGCATAATATACTGAGGTGAAACCTGATATTTGGCTGTAATTTCCTGTAGCTTTTCCACATAATCATCACTCACAAATAGTGCTTTTGTCTGGTTAATGGAAATCACAATGGGAGGAATCCCTGCATCCATCCAATTTCTAAGCATCTGGCACGATTTTTCCAGCATATATAGGTCCAGCCATTTGCAGAATCCATTCTGTTCAAACAAGGGAATAAACTGATCTGGAAAAAGCAATCCCCTCTCCTTTGTCTGCCAGCGAACCAATGCCTCTGCACTATCTATCTGACCAGTATGTAAATTCATCTTTGGCTGTAGATAGACTTGATATTCGCTCTCCGCAAGAGCACGATGCATATTTGCCTCAATATACTGTCTCAGTTGCTCCTCTTGATGCATGGTTTCATTATACATACAGACAATGGAATCAAGCTCTTGTTTTGCGTGTGCCAATGCCACCATGAGGCAGTTCAAATTTGCCTGTGTACTGGATATATCTGGAGATGTAGCGGAAGAAACTGCACCACAATAGAGGGACATTCGATATCCATCCAGCAATTCCTGTGCCATCTCTTTTAACTGTGTCTGAATCCCTTCCATTCTGTGACTCACTTCTTCAGGTAGATACTCTGAAATCACAAGATAAAAGCAGTCCGCTGAGGGTCGACACAGCAGCTCATGTTCTGTCAGATTGGCAGCTAAGATATCCTTCATTTTACAGAGAAGCTGGTCTGCCCGATGGGTTCCATATGTGTCATTGATGTATTTAAAATTGTGGATATTTAGAGCCACCAGTGCACCTGGCTCGCTGTTTGCAATTTTCTTCTCCATGAGTCTACAAAAATAAGTACGATTGTATGCACCTGTCAATTCGTCATGGATGGAAAGATGAAGCAGTTTATTTTCACTCTCCAGTGTTTTATACGCCATTTTTTTATGATAAACATAAAAAATAAACACACTAATCATAAAGATGATACTTGTGGCAATTCCCACTATTACTGCTCTATTTGCCATGATCCACTCTTTGGGTGTGTATTCAATCGGACTGAGAAGATGTGCAGACAAATGAAGCTGTATCTCCTTATCACTAATAGAACTGGCAAACTGGTTTAAAAGCGAAACCATTCTACTGGTGCCTGAAAGATCGTTGACAACAGCAACTGCATAGGAAAACTCTTTTGTATCTGCCCAGTCTGTCACAATATGGTCATACACTGTCCCTTTTCGTAGATAATAGTTCAAAGAATATCCATCCACCCAGGCACAATAATTTCCATTAGACAGTACCTGATCCAATGCTTCCTCTGTCTTCATGTTGAAGTCCAGTACCTGTTCTTCTGTCCCCTGATGTTCTACAGAATAGGTTCGAATTGCATAACTCTGGAAGTAAGGGAGAGATAATCGAATTCCTGCTTCATAAGAAAGTGCAGAATCTGTTGCCATACAGGCAATCAAATCAACCTGATCATTCCTCACAAGTTCGATTGCTTCATCCAGACTATCTACCACCACTTTCTCATACTGTAGACCTACACTTTCTGCAAAATCGTCGAAGTATTCTACAGCAAATCCCTCCAGTTGACCATTTCGAATGTATTGAAATGGTGCATTTCCGGTAAAGAATAATACACGAAGTGGTCCCAATGACTGAATATATTCCAGTTCCTCCTCAGATGCACGAAAAAAATCAGAAGAATCCACAAAATAGCGTTCATACAACTCATGCTGTAGATTTTCATAGGAAACAGCCACAATTTCCATGGCAGCATTTAATTCAGGAAGCAAATCTTCCCGTTCGTTGGATAACGCAAAATAGTAGGGAGTGGGGGAAAACCGTCCAATACATCTTAATCCATCTATGATAGAAATATCCACTTGAAGCATGGCATCAGCCCTACCTGAAAAAACAGTGTCCACCATCTCATCTGCATCCTTACACTCTATCACTTCATAGGTGAACCCATTGACCTTTGCATACTGCTTCAGAAGCTCCATTCTTCCTGCCATTTTGGGATAGGTTGCAATGGTAATTCCATCCCAATTGGAATAATCCTCTGAAATGTAGCTGGAATCATCCCGAACTGCCAAAACAGTATAAGTAGAACCATAACTATAATCTGGATACAGGAACATCTCCTCTAAGGTCGCGTTCCGATTCATGGTACCCATCATGTCAATTTCACCACATTCCAGTTGATCCAGTAAGGTAGATAGTTGTGCATTCATATCTCCTTCTGCCTGAACATACTCAATCTCCCAGTCTGTAAAGAGAGTTAACTGTTCCAGATAATCTACCAAATATCCAGCATAGTTTCCATATTCATCCACATAAGATATGCCATCTTGAATTGGGAATCCAACACGCACAACATGATCAGAGGAACCCTGCGCATGGACTATTGTTATATTACAAAGCATTACTACACTAGCAACTAACATTGCTAGTGTATTTTTTAAGTTTTTCATACTCGTCACATCACACCTCTCTGTCAAAGATTTCCTTGCCCTTGCGATTGATTTTAACCCAATTCAATCAGTAAGTCAATTCCTTCAACTCCATTCATAATTTGTAGATGGGATAGAAACTTTTTATATAAAAACTGTGTACTACATTACAATTCTATTGAAACATGAAAAGAGAATATCCTAACCAATGATACCTATGTCTCTCTTGTCCAAAAAATACTGCCCCAAATTGTACTAGTTGTACAATTTGGGGCAGTATCAATTCATTCCATTATATTAAAACAGTTTATCGAGGATTTTTAATAGCCGCTTGGGCTGCTGCCAGGCGGGCAATGGGTACACGGAAGGGAGAACAGGAAACATAGTCCAGACCTGCCTTGTGGAAAAATTCCACAGAGGAAGGATCTCCACCATGCTCGCCACAGATACCCAGATGCAGAGATTCATTGGCAGAACGTCCTAACTTTGCTGCCATCTCCACCAACTTTCCTACACCCTTCTGATCCAGTTTGGCAAATGGGTCATTCTCATAAATTTTAGTATCATAGTAGGCATCCAGGAATTTTCCTGCATCATCTCGGCTGAATCCAAAGGTGAGCTGGGTCAGGTCATTGGTGCCAAAGGAGAAGAAGTCAGCCTGCTTTGCAATTTCATCGGCAGTGAGAGCAGCACGAGGAATCTCGATCATGGTACCAATCTTGTACTTCATGTCAGAACCTGCTGCCTGAATCAACTCATCCGCAGTTTGTGTGACAACATTCTTTACATAAACAAATTCCTTCACTTCGCCTACCAGTGGAATCATAATCTCTGGTACAATATTCCATTCTGGATGCTGAGAGCGCACCTTCAAAGCTGCCTTCATTACAGCCCGGGTCTGCATGGCTGCAATTTCAGGATAGGTCACCGCCAGACGGCAGCCACGGTGTCCCATCATTGGATTAAACTCATGGAGGGCAGTGATAATATCCTTAATTTCTGCCACTGTCTTGCCCATGTCATGTGCCAGCTTTGCAATATCGTCCTCCTCTGTGGGAACAAACTCATGGAGGGGAGGATCTAAGAAGCGGATGGTAACAGGGCATCCCTCCATCGCCTCATAAATACCTTCAAAATCGCCCTGCTGCATTGGTTCCAGGATGGAAAGTGCCTTCTCTCTCTCCTCTTTGGTGTCAGCACAAATCATTTCACGGATGGCAGGAATACGATCTTCATTAAAGAACATATGCTCAGTCCGGCACAGACCAATGCCCTGTGCCCCAAACTTTCTAGCCTGTTTGGCATCCTCTGGGGTATCTGCATTGGTGCGCACCTGCAAATTGCGGTACTGGTCACACCAAGCCATCACACGGGCAAATTCTCCACTGATGGAAGCCTCCACAGTGGGAATTGCACCATCATAAATGCGACCGGTGGAGCCATCCAAGCTAATCCAATCGCCTTCGTGGAACACCTTTCCGCCCAGTTCAAACTGCTTATTCTGCTCATCCATTTTAATGGCAGAACAGCCAGATACACAGCACTTACCCATACCACGGGCTACCACAGCAGCATGGGAGGTCATACCACCACGCACAGTCAAAATACCTTGGGCTGCCTTCATGCCTTCAATATCTTCAGGAGAGGTCTCCAGACGTACCAGGACAACCTTCTCCCCCTGCAATGCCCACTCTTTGGCCTCTTCTGCTGTAAATACCACCTTGCCAGAGGCAGCACCAGGAGAGGCAGCCAGAGCACTGCCCACCATAGGAGCTGTTTTCAACACATTTGCATCAAACTGTGGATGGAGCATGGTGTCCAGGGAACGGGGTTCAATCATAGAAACCGCTTTTTTCTCGTCAATCATACCCTCATCAACCAAATCACAGGCAATTTTTAGGGCGGCGGCTGGCGTTCTCTTGCCATTTCTGGTCTGTAACATATAGAGCTTCCCATTTTCTACAGTAAACTCCATATCCTGCATATCACGGTAGTGGTTTTCCAGAATACTGCACACATTTTGGAATTGTGCAAAGGCTTCAGGGAATTTTTCTGCCATCTGGCTGATGGGCATGGGGGTACGCACACCAGCTACTACATCCTCGCCCTGCGCATTGGTCAAAAATTCACCAAACAGCTTCTTTTCTCCTGTGGCTGGATTGCGGGTAAAGGCTACACCAGTTCCACAGTCATCACCCATATTACCAAAAGCCATAGACTGCACATTGACTGCGGTGCCCCAAGAATATGGAATATCATTATCTCTACGGTAAACATTGGCACGGGGATTATCCCAGGAACGGAACACCGCCTTAATGGCACCCATAAGCTGTTCTTTTGGGTCAATGGGGAAGTCTACTCCAATTTTAGATTTATATTCTGCTTTGAACTGTTCAGCCAACTCCTTCAAATCCTCAGCAGTCAGCTCTACATCTTCCTTGATGCCTCTCTTTTCTTTCATCTCATCAATGAGCTCTTCAAAATATTTTTTGCCCACTTCCATGACAACATCGGAATACATTTGAATGAAGCGACGGTAACAGTCATAAGCCCAGCGTGGGTTTCCAGACTTTTTTGCCATGACCTGTACAACATCCTCATTCAGACCAAGATTCAAAATGGTATCCATCATACCAGGCATAGAGGCACGGGCACCAGAGCGGACAGAAACAAGGAGAGGGTTCTCTAAATCGCCGAACTTCTTTCCGGTGATTTCCTCCATCTTTTCCACATACTCCATAATTTGAGCCTGAATTTCCTCGTTGATTTTCTGTCCATCCTCATAATATTGGGTACATGCCTCCGTGGTAATGGTAAATCCCTGAGGAACGGGCAGTCCAATATGGGTCATCTCTGCAAGATTGGCACCCTTACCACCCAAGAGCTCTCTCATATTTGCATTTCCCTCAGAGAACAGATACACATATTTCTTAGCCATTTTCCTTCATTCCTTTCTGTTGCCTACAACAATTACGCCGTTTGAATGCTTCCTTCTCACAGAGTCCATTCGCAGCGATGTCTGGAACCAAAACCAGTCCTTCTGTACAGAATCCATAAAAGATAGACTCTGTTCTACTGGACCATTATACAATCTATAGCAACAGAATGCAACCTCTCTTTTGTGATTTTTTACAATTTTTTCTCTTAATTTCTTTCTTTTTTCGATACGTTATCAATTTTATGATATTTTATGAAATTATACAACATATTTTTGGTATATTATCACTTAGTATTCAATTCCTTCTCTTGCACAAATTCCTTCATCGTAGGGATGTTTCACCTTCTCCATACAGGTGATATAGTCTGCACGCTGTTTCAACTCCTGTGCAGGTTCTCTCCCCGTCATAACAATTTCACATGTCAGCTCATCCAAAAGCTGCAAGATTGCCTGCAATGAAATCATTCCTGTATTGACTGCGGCACAGACTTCATCCAAAATCAGCAGTTCACAAACTTGTGCTGCATCTGCAATTTCCTTCAACATACATTGATAGCGTACCTTTTCTTTTTCCTTTTCCTCCTTTGACATAGCAAAGGTGAATTGAATGGTCTCAGGCAGTGGGAGTAAGTTCACCTGTGGCAATCGTTCCAAAATACGGCGTTCTCCACTATTCTCCCCTTTTAAGAACTGAGCAATCACCACTGGTTTTCCCCGTCCGGCAGCACGCAGTGCAAGCCCCATTGCTGCTGTTGTCTTTCCCTTTCCATTTCCACAATATAAGTGTATCATGTGTAAAACTCCTTTTCAGAAGAAAAAGAGATGAGCCAATCTCTCATCTCTTTTTTCTCAATCTTCTTGTGCTAAAATTAACATACCATCCAGAAAACGCTTCAAATTCGCTTTTCCTTTGGCTCCCTTTCCCTGCAAAGACAGCATTTCTGTGCGTACTTCCTGAAATGGGAACAGCCTGGATGCGTATAAAGTAAATGTTTCATTGCCATAGTCCTCCAGCCCCAGACTTGCCAAATGTGTGAGACCACGCTCCACTGCACGTCTGGCCCGCTGTTCCATAGACTTTGGGCTGTCACTCAGTTTTGCACACAAAGTTCCAATTCCAATCTGACTCACCTGCTGGTCATGCTCCAAAAGGTAATTACACATATCCAAAATATCTTTTGCACCTTTTTCTCCTGCCATTCCCAGTTGACTGAGTGTATTCTGCAAGCGCCGTCTGGTTCTCTCCTGTTGTTTTTCATTCACAGGTGCACTGGGTCTTTCTGTGAACAGACTTTGGATAGTATGCAGTGCCTTTTCATTTTTCAACTGGATTTGTACATTGCGAATCACCTGACGTACCTCTATGAGATTGATGGGTTTATTGATAAAAAAGTCCACACCTGCAAGATAGGCCTTTGCTACCATCTCTTTGCTGCTAACCTGTGAGATCATAATAAATTTCGCCTGACAGCCCTGTGCTTTCAGCTCTCGCACCACCTGAATTCCGTCTTTTTCTGGCATTAACAGATCCACTAAAACCAAATCTGGTTCCAGAGAGAGGATTTGCTGAATATCTGCTACACCACCGCCACAGTCCCCACAGACCATACCCAATTCATTTCTCTCTACAATATCCTCCAGAACACCAATTACGGAGTCATCATCCTCGACAATGTAAATCCTCATATATCCCCCTTCCCCAGTGACTGCACAGGAATCATGACTTCAAAACATGCCCCTTTACAATTTCTGGCTGTCTCGTTGTTTGGAACAACCCGAATAGAGCCTCCCATTTCCTGCACCATAAATTCCACGGCTGGCAGCCCTATTCCTCGATTGATATTCCCTGTCTCCGGATCAAACTTTGTAGAATATCCCACAGAAAACAGCTTTCTCATGGCTCTTGGGGAAATCCCTGGACCATTATCCTGTACTGTCAACTTTAATTGGTCCCCTATAATCTCCTCTGAGACCCATATTGTCCCTGTTCCTGTCTCTCCTAAAATTGCCTCTGCGGCATTCATAACCAGATTTTTTAAAATTGACATTAGCCTATAATGTTCACTGGTGGTAAAATCTGCCTGACAATCGTACTCTAACACAATTCTCCCACTTTGCTCATGAAAAATATGATAAATGGTATCTGCCAAAATATGAAACAGGTCAGACATTCTCATTTTTTCATCATTGTAGGAATTCATAACCTCCCCTTCAATGCCACGAATGATACTTAGATTGTCTTTTTTCACCTCATGAACATCCCTTGCAATGGACAGTGCCAACTGGCACATCTCCTCTGGGGCACTCCGTTCTCTGAGCTGTTCATAAAGTCGATAAGCCCTCGACATAATGCCTTCGATATTTTCTGCATCTTTTTTCAGGAAATACAGTTCATTTTTTAAATTTGCTGTCATTAAAAACAGCCGTTGATACCGTCTCTCATGTTCCTCTGCCAGCAGAAGCCGTTTATAGTATCCTACACCCCATAAAATCAACACAGCAATGGCAGAACGCAGCACTCCAACCAAAACCAGAGTCACCATTTCATCCAAATCTGGTATACTCCATCGGGACAGGGTGAGGTCCAACAAGTTAGAGCAGACATCACAGAAAAACAGCTGATACCACAGTTTAGATAGTCTGGCTCGGTTGCGGTCTGGTATCTGTATACACAACAAAATATCATAACAAATGTAAAAAAGAGCCCCAGAATACTCCATTTCAACTGTGTAGGAAAATTCTACTCCAGACATCATTCCAACTATACTTCGTACCAACAGCACCATCAGCCCTGTCACAACGCCTGTACCTGGCTCTGTACAGTCTCTCATCAATGTCAATAATAAAACAGGAAACAACACAACAGAAGCAGAAACCCGAAAATTATCTGTCCAGAGATTGATAAAGAATTCAGCACTGACAGCGGTTATAATGGCTGTTACAAACCTTCTCTCCATTCTTGTGGCTCTCCACTGTACCAAAGATTTTTTCTTCTGTTCCATATATCCCGCTCCAACCATTGGTATGTCAGTTTCTTTTACTATCCTCCACATTATAGCACTAAATCAAGAAAATGCCTACCAGACAAACTGATTTTTTTGAGATGAAAAAAGCACCTGTACATTTCTGTACAAGTGCTTTTCCATTTCATTAAGCCAGAGCCTTCTTTGCGGTCTCAGTCAGCTGAGTAAATGCAGCCTGATTGTTCACAGCCAGCTCAGAGAGCATCTTACGGTTGATCACTACGCCAGCCTTCTTCAGACCATTCATAAAGGTGGAATAGTTCATGCCGTTCATCTTGCATGCAGCATTGATACGGGTAATCCAGAGCTGACGGAAGTCACGCTTCTTCAGCTTACGACCAGTATAAGCATATACGCCAGACTTCATGACAGCCTGATTTGCCATCTTGAAGTGCTTGGACTTAGAACCCCAATAGCCCTTTGCCAGCTTCAGGATTTTATTTCTTCTCTTACGGGACATCATTGCGCCCTTCACTCTTGCCATTGTACTCTACCTCCTTCGAATCTTATTTGTACAGAATCATACGCTTAACAGCGGCCTCATTGGTCTTATCAGCATAAGCACCCTTACGCAGACCTCTCTTCAGCTTGGTAGTCTTACCATGACCATTGAGCAGGTGACGCTTGTTGGCGTGTGCACGCTTTACCTTGCCGGTTTTGGTGAGAGAAAAACGCTTCTTTGCGCCACTGTGAGTCTTAATCTTTGGCATAACAGAAAACTCCTTTACTCCTTATTTTTCACATCTTTTGCTGGCTTTGGGGATAAGAACAGGGACATATGACGCCCTTCCAGCTTAGGACTTTTATCCATGACGGCAATATCGCCGCAGGATTCTGCAAACTTCATCAGCAAATCCTGACCGATGTTGGTGTGAGCCATCTCACGACCACGGAAACGTACAGTCACTTTGCAGCGGTTTCCATCTGCCAGAAACTTCTGTGCACTGCGCAGCTTTACATTGAAATCATTGACATCAATGCTGGGAGACATACGCACTTCTTTGATCTCCACAACACGCTGATTTTTACGGGCTTCCTTTTCGCGCTTGGTCTGCTCGAACCGGAACTTACCATAATCCATCAGCTTACAGACGGGGGGAACTGCATTGGGTGAAATCTTTACCAAATCCAGATTCTGCTCCTCTGCCATACGCAGTGCCTCCTGAGAGGACATAATGCCAAGCTGCTCGCCAGTGTCAGAGATCAGTCGAATCTCTTTGTCCCGGATTTCCTCATTGATTTGATGACCTGTGTTAGCGATGGGAAAGCACCTCCAAACATAAAAAATAAAACGCAGTTGCCGAAGGCACCCACGTCACATCAAAACTGTGTCGATTCACTCGACACTTCTGTTCCATGTTAACCCGTAAGCTCTGGCTTGGGGTGAGGGACGTGGTACCGTTCCTACTTTGTTTTCCGTGGTATTCTAACACACTATAACTATGTTGTCAATAGCTTTTCTGTCCTGCCCTCAAAATTTTTGAAACAGGACAGAGTTGGGGTCAACCCAATGCAATGTCCCGATTTGCGTAGGCATTCAAACTGGCATCACCCCGTTTGCCAGCCAGATATTCATAGTATCCCTGACAACCAATCATAGCCCCATTGTCACCACAGTATTTTAACTCTGGTAAATAGAGTTGCTGTTTCTCTCTCTGGCATGCTTTCCATAAATCATTGCGAATTCGGCTGTTGGCTGCCACACCCCCTGCCACTGCAATTTTCCCATACCCCTTTTGTCTCGCTGCTGTCATCACGCGGGGGACCAGACTTTCACTCACTGCCCTGTTGAAACTGGCAGCCAAATCTGGCAAACAGAGAGGTTCCCCCTTCTGCTGAGCATTGTGAATCAGATTCAGGCTGGCAGTTTTCAAGCCAGAAAATGACATATCCAATTCTGCACCCTGTACATGGGCACAGGGTAACTCATAACGACCGTCATCTCCTGTTTGTGCCAGGTCATCCATTGGCTTTCCTCCAGGATATCCAATTTCCAATACACGTGCCACCTTATCAAAACATTCCCCTGCTGCATCGTCCCTTGTACCGCCCATAATTTCCATCTCTGTATAGGATTTTACATCTACTATCAAGGTTGTTCCACCGGAAACACAGAGACAGACAAAGGGGGGCTTCAGTTCTGGATGAGTAATATAATTTGCGGCAATATGCCCACGGACATGGTGCACTGGAATGATTGGGAGATTCAGTGCCATTGCCGCTGATTTTGCAAAATTCACACCAACCAACACCGCACCAATCAGCCCCGGCGCATAAGTCACAGCAATGGCATCCAACTCCTGTTTTTCTACTTTTGCCTCCTGTAACGCTCTTTCTGCCAATCCACTGACTACTTCCACATGCTTTCTGGAAGCTATTTCTGGCACCACACCACCATATATGGTGTGCATATCAATCTGGGAGGCAATACAGTTGGACAGCACAGTGCGTCCATCTTCCACCACTGCTGTGGCTGTTTCATCACAAGAGGATTCTATGGCTAAAATCTTCACTCCGTTTCCTCCTTTTTCTCCTTAAAATGGCGTGTCATCAAAATGGCATCTTCTTTGGGGTTTACATAATAATTCTTGCGTCTGCCCACCTGTTCAAATCCATATTTCATATAAAGTGCAATGGCTGGCTGGTTGGAGGCTCTCACCTCTAAAGTGAGAAAGCTCAGGTGCTCCGCTGCAAAGCGACAGAATACATCTAACAATTCCCCTCCAACGCCATGTCTGCGTGCTGACCGCTCTACTGCAATATTGTCAATATAGCCCTCATCCAATACAACTTGTAGCCCTGCATAGCCCAACACGCCACCATCCTCTGACTCTGCTACAATGAAACTGGATTGTGGGTCAAATAATGCCTCTGTCAACATGGCTTCACTCCATGGAGCAGAAAAATATTCCTGTTCCATCTGTGCAATTTGTGGAATATGGCTGCGGTCCATGGATACAATCTGGTACTCCATCCTTTTTCTATCCTCCTTTTGGCTTCCACGATTTTCCTTCTGTTCTTCACAAATTATTAAGAAATTGCCGCTTGTAATTGCCTAACAAATCGGCTAGAATGAAGAGAGATGGCTCTGCTCTCTGGTCTCTCTATTTGGCAGAGTAAATTATATCTGTCTCCCTGCTATTTTACAAGTTTCTTTTTCTCAAATTCTCATAGAAAGGACTTTTTTCCCCATGAAAAAACTGTGTTCCTTTGTGCTCTTCCTCTGTATTTTGTGCAGTACACTGGTGACAGGTGCATTTGCCTCCACATTACAAAGCAATCAGGCTACCTATCAGCTCACACATGATCCCATTGGTACAGAGCCTTTTGCCTACTCTGAAACCGAGTCCCACTCTGTGACCCTGGTGCCTTTGGATACTGTGATTCACAGTGATAGTGGTCCTTTGATGTATATTGAACTGTTCACTTACTCAGAACAATCTGGATATTGGTCTCTTACCTCTGTCACCACCAATCAGGAAGAATTGACCGTCTCTGATACAAACCACATCTATCATATTTCTACTCTGGATGAGACTGCTCCATTCCCAAATGGCACACTGGACCGTGGTATCTGGGTGCGTGGTGCTCAATCCTCTCTGCATCCCATTACCATTACAGGAGAGCTGGTGGATGAATGGGCAGTGGATTTGGTCAATGGTGCCATTGGGATGAATTTGATTCCTACCCATATGAAAGGGCAGGATTTGCGCACCCCCATTAACCGTACCCAATTTGCAGCCCTCACCGTACGTCTTTATGAGGCTATGAGTGGGCAGACCATTCCAACCCCCACCATCACCAACCCATTCACTGATACATCAGATGAGGCTGTTTTAAAAGCCTACTCTATGGGGTTTACAGCGGGCATTAGTAAAACACAGTTTGGTGCAAACACACTGCTCACCCGCCAGCAGGCTGCCACCATGCTCTGTGCAGTCTACCAAAAATTAGGTGGTACAGTCACCCCGAGTACCCTGTCTTTTTCTGATGCCAATCAAATCCAATCTTGGGCTGTCACCCCAGTCTCCTTCGTATCTGCAAACGGCATTATTTCTGGATATCCAGACGGTCGATTTGCACCTGACGACACTGCAAAGCAGCAGGAATGTCTCATTATGGCTCTGCGTATGTATCAAAATTTGAAACCCTGAATAAACATCAGCCATCTCTCCGTAGATGGCTGACTTTTTATGGACATTTGTAAAAAGATTCAGTATAATATCTGTGATTTTGATTATTTGGAAAGGAAAGAAACCCATGAAAGAAATGATTCTGCTCAAGCTGGGAGAAATGGTATTAAAAGGTCTCAACCGCCGCAGCTTTGAAGATAAACTACAGGCAAACATCCATCGTCGCCTGCATGCCTTTGGGCAATTTCGGGTATATACTCGCCAATCTACCACCTATGTGGAACCAAAAGATGACAGTTGTGATGTGATGGCTGCCTATGAGGCACTGCAAAAAGTTTTTGGTATTGTGGGTATTTCCCTTGCCCGTCCCTGTGAAAAGGACAAAGATGCCATTTTAGCCACTGCCAAGGAATTTCTGGATGACCAACTGCGTACAGCCAAAACCTTTAAGGTGGAGACAAAACGTGCGGACAAATCTTTCCCCATGACCTCCATTCAACTAAGCCAATATGTAGGCGGGGAACTGCATGAGGCATATGACAATTTAGAAGTAGATGTACATCACCCTGAACTGGTTGTGCATGTAGAAATTCGCGACTTTGCCGCCTATGTCCATGCACAGGCTGTGGCTGGTGCTGGCGGATTGCCTGTGGGAATCAATGGTCGTGCTGTCTCTCTGCTCTCTGGTGGCATTGACAGCCCTGTTTCCTCATGGATGATTGCAAAGCGTGGCATTGCATTGGAAATGGTGCATTTCTTCTCCTATCCATACACCTCTCCTGAAGCGAAAGAGAAAGTGATTGAACTTGCCCGTCTCCTTACCCCCTATACTGGTCATTTGACGGTTCATGTGGTCCCCTTTACTGCCATTCAGGAGGAACTGCGCCGCTCCTGCCCTGAAGAGCTGTTTACCGTGATTATGCGTCGGTTTATGATGCGCATTGCACAGGCTGTAGCCAACCGCTGTGGTGCAAAAGCTCTTGTGACTGGGGAATGTCTGGGACAGGTTGCCAGCCAGACTATGGAGGCCATGATGGTCACTGGGGCTGTGGTTGACCTTCCTATCCTGCGCCCCTGCGTTGGTATGGACAAAGAGGAAATCGTTCAGATTGCCCGCAAAATTGGTACTTTTGAGACCTCCATTCTCCCCTATGAGGACTGTTGCACCGTCTTTACTCCCAGACACCCCAGACTGCGCCCTATGCTCAGTGAAGTAGAAAAGGCAGAATGTTCCTTGGATATTGACGGTATGGTACAGGCTGCTGTAGAAGGAATTGAACGAATTCATGTTTAATGGATGAGGAGGCAAACCCTATGGCTCACAAAGTAGAACTGATTGCTGTTGGTACAGAATTGCTGCTTGGGTCTATTGTCAACACAGATGCTCAAATGCTCTCTCAGGGTTTAACTGCCCTTGGATTGAATGTCTACTGGCACACTGTAGTAGGAGATAACCCCCAACGGCTGGGAGAAGCACTGGAAATTGCAAAAAAACGGGCAAATATTATCATCACCACCGGTGGGCTTGGTCCTACCTGTGATGATTTGACAAAGCATGTAATCTGTCAAACATTTGGAAAGAAACTGGTGACAGATGCTGAGTCAGAACAACGCATTCGCAGCTATTTTTCCAAAACCAACCGCCCCATGACAGAAAACAATCTTCAACAGGCATTGGTTCCAGAGGGCTGTACTGTGTTTTCCAACGATTGGGGTTCTGCACCAGGATGTGCATTTGAGGCAAATGGTGTATATGTGTTGATGCTGCCAGGTCCACCCAGCGAATGTACTCCTATGTTTCAATACCGTGCTGTCCCTTATTTGCAATCTCTCTCTGAGGGTGTCATTGTCTCCCATACCCTAAAACTGTTTGGCATTGGAGAATCCGCTGTAGAAGCACAACTGAGGGAACAGATGAACACGATGTCCAATCCAACCCTTGCCCCCTATGCCAAAGAGGGAGAATGTGAGCTGCGTGTCACTGCAAAAGCAGAAACAGAACAGGAAGCCCAATCCCTTCTCTCTCCTGTTGTGGAACAGCTCATCAGTCACTTTGGGGCACTGGTATATGGTGTGGATGTGCCCTCTCTCAGTTGGGTGGTTTTACAAAAACTCAAAGCTGCCCATCTCACCCTGGGAACTGCGGAGAGCTGTACAGGTGGGCTGATTGCCAAGCTCATCACAGACCTGTCAGGTGCATCACAGGCGTTCAAAGGTGGCATTGTCTCCTACACCAATGAAGTCAAAGCCAATGTTCTAGGTGTACCTGCTCCACTGTTAGAGCAGTATGGTGCAGTGTCTGCCCCTGTAGCGCAGGCTATGGCAGAGGGTGCACGGCATGTTTTGGGTTGTGATATTGCCCTCTCCTCTACAGGAGTAGCAGGTCCAGATCGAGACGACCGTGGCAATGAGGTAGGTACGATTTTTGTTGCCATTGCCACACCAGATGGCTGTCATGTCCGTCCCCTTTCTCTTGGCAATCGCCCTGTCCGTGAACGTCTGCGTACGCATACGGCACTTCACGCTCTGGAGCTTCTGCGCAGGTATTTATCCAACCTCTCCTATGAATGACAGTTTCCTCTCAATTTATATTGAAATTCTTCAAACTCTACAACATATTGCCCTATCTTTCTCTAGCCAAACTAGGGTCTGTTCTTGACAATATTTTGGCTAGGGTGTACACTAAATCTGTCAATATTTCATTTTATTGTCATTCCCGCGCATATTTTAGTCAAAAAGTCTGTGTTGGTAGGAACAAAGAAAAGAGGTAATCCTATGAAGCATGCTATGAAGCAGTCTACCATGATGATGTTACTGCATTTTATTACGATTGGTCTGGTTGCAGCCATATCCATCTTCTTTATCTTGATTATGTTATTCTATACGCAAGGGTTCACCAGATACAAAAACCAACTGCTGCTCACCAACTACGCTCAACAGTTTATTGATGCTTCCTCCCTACTTACGGAAAAAGTACGTGCCTATGCAGCAACAGGTACTGCAATCTACGTTGATGAGTACAATCAGGAAGTTGAGATAGACCAAAATCGTGAAAAAAGCATCGCTGCTATGATGGAAATCGGCATCACTGATGAAGAAGCTGCCATAATTCAAAAGATGTCCGATCTTTCCAATGAATTAGTTCCCCTTGAAACCAGTGCCATAGAGTGGGTCCAGCGTGGACAGACTGGAGCAGCCATACGGTGTGTATATGGTGAGGATTATTGTAACATATTGGCAGAAATCCAAAGTCTACAGGATGAATTTTTGACAACGCTACAGTCTCGTACACAAAACAAAATTTCTGCATCACAAGCGATCACCCAACCCCTGCAATTTTTTGTGTTTGTACTTGCTGTTGTTTCTGCTGTATTTCAATTCATTGCAATCAAAGTGATACAAACAAAAATTATTCTTCCGGTTCGTAGAATTCAGCATGAGATGATGGAGCTATCCAAAGGCAATTTGAGTTTTGAATCTGAACTTCAGGTAGATACTTCTGAACTTGGTATGTTGGCTCATGCTATGCAGGTGACTCGTGAAACCCTTAGCTCTTACATTTTAGATATCCGTGAAAAGCTGACCGAAATGTCTCATGGCAATATGGACCAACACATTACATTGGATTATGTAGGGGAATTTTCTGAAATTAAAGTTGCATTGGAGACCATTGTTAGTTCTCTTAGTCGTACCCTTTATTCTATCGACTACTCTGCTGAACAGGTGAATTTGAGTGCATCTCAGGTGGCAAATGGTGCTCAGGCTTTGGCACAGGGTTCCACAGAGCAAGCATCTTCCATTCAGGAATTGGCAGCTACCATCAATGATGTAACCACACAAATTGAACATACAACCAGTCGCATTGGAGATGCTATGAGCGAAATCAATACCTCCAGTGCAGAGGTCTCCACTTGTAACGAAAAGATGTCCTCTCTGACTGATGCAATGGATGAAATTCGAGTTGCTTCTCAACAAATTGGGGCTATCATTAAAACCATTGAAGATATTGCGTTCCAGACTAACATCCTTGCTTTGAATGCAGCTGTTGAGGCAGCCCGGGCTGGAACCGCAGGTAAGGGCTTTGCCGTTGTCGCTGATGAGGTGCGAAACCTAGCCGGGAAAAGTGCAGAGGCCAGTAAGCAAACTGCACAGTTGATTCAAAATACAACGCAAGCTGTGGATAAAGGGGTTACAATTGCTACAGAAACCGCGGAACTTTTGGTGGGTGTGGTCAACAGTATCCAAAAGAGTGACCAACTTATGGAACAAATTTCTACAGACTCTCAAGCGCAAGCCAGCGCAGTTGCTCAAATTCATCTGGGTATGGATCAGATTTCAACGGTTGTTCAGACCAATTCTGCTACCTCTGAGGAAAGTGCTGCTGCCAGTGCAGATCTTGGAGACCAAGCAACACAATTAAAACGAATGGTCAACCAGTTTAAGCTCTCTCCTCAAAGTGCCCCTATTTCTGACCCCTACACTTCTCCTTCTTCCACACCAGTATTTGAGGATTCTTCTTCCATGGATTTTGGTAATCAATTTTCAAAATATTGATATCTACCTTATATCCAATTGTAGGAAAAGAACTATATACAATAAAAATCCTGGTATCATGTGGGTAATCCATATGATACCAGGATTTTATTACAGATTTTATGTTTCATTTTATGGGGGTTACAGTTCAGTCTGACTAAAGTGTAAAATGTATCAAGTCCCCATCTGTGTTGGTTCTGGATTTGTCATCTCATTCCAGATGCGGTTCACATCTTCAACACAATTAAAATACAGACTGGTGATTAAATTGGTAGGGATACTGAGTGCTGTTGCCATTGCATCAATTTTAGCCCAATCTCCCCATTCATAGGCAAGAACCAAATCATAAAGCTGACCACAGGGACCAGTATGGTTTAAGAGCCCTTCCTTTGCCTCATCGCACAAGGGTATCTGCTCCAAAATCTCAGCAAGTGGGGCATCAATGAGATAATGCAGAGTGGAGAACATACCCATCAGATAGGCCTCTGGTCTGGAAATAGGAACTCCCTTTGCATAATTCATCAAACTGCTGCAAAAACTGCCTCTCATGAAGGACAGTTTCAAGAATTCCTCTGCCCCTTCCTCCATCTGATTTTCTGCATTGCTGGCACTGAGTAAATAGACCCACTGCTTCAACTCACCAAGTCCCATTGTCATAATGGCCTGACGCACTGTGGTCACAGAACGTCTCAGTGCAAAGTAGCAGGAATTTGCCATTTTTAAAATACCATATGTCAGGGTTGCATCCACAGATATAATCTGTTCAATCTCCTCCACATCTGGTTCTTCTTTTGTAACAGCCACCATCAAACGGAAGAAATTGCTCTGCAAATATCCACTGTTGTGGGCACGAATTGCAAGTTTTTCTGCCACATACACGCCCTGCATGGAATCTACCTGTAGTTTTTGAGCTCTATTGTATAACTCCTCAGTATCCACTCCAATGGCAATACATTGTTTATTCATACTGTGGGCAATTTCAATGACATTTTTCAAGGTCATCTCAGGTGTTGTTTTAAAGTTCAGTTTAATGTAATCAATGGAATCCATGATTCCAAGGTAACGGGGCGCAAACTGAAACTCATTGACTGCAATCTTATAGCCTTCTTTTGCATATTGCTGCACCATACGCATAGCCAATGGTTGAATGATGACACTATCATCAATTTGAATCACCAATTCCTCTTTGTCAAAAAACCTGGGGGTTTTTTTCAACAACAAAGTGGTTGTAAAGGTCATGAAATGAAGGGTACCGCGCAGCAGTTTCTCCATATTCATGGTGAGGAAATTATAAATGGTATCTGCCGCTGCAAAATCATTGGTTGGTGAAGAATCTACCCCTAAGGATTGATTATCTCCATAATATTGAATTTCATATGCCACCACTTTATCTTCCAAGTTTTTAATTGGCTGGCGTACAATGTATTTGCTGCTCATTTATGTTCCTCCTGCCCACTGCGCCCAAGTAAATGATCCACAATTCCAATGAGATGCCCGATTTCTGGCTTACTCAGCTGTTCATCTGCACCAATATTTTTACCTTTGATTCTCATTTCCTCTGTAATCAGAGACGAGAAAATGACAATGGGAATCGCTTTCAACTTGTCATTTGTCTTAACCAGCTTTGTCAAACGATGCCCATCCATCTGTGGCATCTCCAAATCTGTGATAATCAAAGATACATTTTTTTCTCTCTTTTCAGGATCATCTTTTAGAGGAATCAGTGCCTCCCAAAGCTCTGCGCCGTTGGGGAACATCCGCAGATTGGTATACCCAGCTTTGGTTAATGCTGTGCGAATCATTTGACTGAGCAAAATAGAATCCTCAGCCACCCAAATGGGGCAGGTGTTTCTCTCTCTGGGTCCCAGTGCATCCACTTCTGACATTTGGATACTTGTTTCTGGTGCAATCTCTGCCACAATTTTCTCAAAGTCCAAAATCGTCACCAGTTCACCATTGCATTGTGCAATCCCTGTAGCTACACCATCAGAACCGCCAGAGACTGTATTATCTGGCTTTTGGATATCTCTCCAGGAAAGCCGACTGATGCCAACCACAGTATGAACACGAAATGCAATGTACATCTTGTTAAAGTTGGTTACAATAAACAGGTCTTTTTCCCCTTTTTCGCCATCCTGTCTACTCAAATACTTGGGTAAGTCAATCACAGTAATCACAATGTCTCTGGGCTTGAAAATACCCTCCACTGCTGGATGAGAATGGGGCATTGTATGGACCGGTGCAGACATCATAATCTCACGCACTTTTGCCACATTGATCCCATACAGGATACCATCAATCGTAAACTGCATTATTTCAATTTCATTTGTACCAGTTTCCAACAGAATCTCACTTTTATTGTGATCCATATCGCATTTCCCCCATTCAAAATACACTTCAGTTAAAAAATGACTTCCGCTTTTCCATAGCTTCTGATACATGCCTGTCCACTGGATGCATCAAACAGCAAGGTCCTTGCTACTGTTCCGCCAACATCTTCACGCAAAAGCTTGATATTTTCCCTTCTTAATGTCATATGCACCGCTTCTATGTTTCTCTGCCCTATGTTTCCCAAGCTTCCATTCCCCGGTACATCAAACATTCTTGCTCCACCAGCAATTTTTGCCACAATACGACTCCTGCTCGCACCTTTCTGCTCCATCTGCCGTAATGTCTCCCGTATTCCTGTATCTGCATACTTCATGGGTGATTTGCGTCCTGTCTCCATATTCAATGGAAGCATAACATGAATCAACCCTGCCAGTTTAATCACTGGGTCGTACAAACAAATTCCAATACATGACCCAAGAGCATAGGTAATGAGCATTCCCTGACGCTGCGCTAGTTTCATATCGGCAATACCTACAACAATCTTATCATTCATCCAGAACACCTAGTTTCTTAAGCAAGAAATTGAGCGAACGCACGTCAGGTGAAAGCAGTAAACGGTAGGGAACTACCTTATTGTCACAGATAAAGTTGGAACCAATGGTCATAATATAGTCCGATTGCCCACCAAACTCAGCCATAGGAACTGTCAAAATCGCTCCCTGCATATCTACTGCAAAAGCTGGTACTGTCAGATGCATGGTAATCTCAGCTAAACTGGACAAAGCATTGATAAAGGTTGAAATAGTGATATTTCCCACCTCTACCAGTGCAGAGCTCTCTAGCTCTTTCAGTTCATCATAGCTGGTAATTTCTTTTCCCAAAATACGGGACAAAATCATGTTGACAAACTCAATTTGCTGCACTGCCAACATAATACCATTGACCTCTCCATTGATACGGACCAAAACTCCGGCTGTAATGGCCTCTGGTCCTCCGATCCAATCAATCGCCTCATTATATTCCATAATGCGGACCTCTGGAACATCAATGCGAACTTGACAACCCAACATATTGGACAATGCAGTCGCAGCATTTCCTGTTCCAATACTACCAATCTCTCGAATGGTATCCAATTCCAAAATATTGAGTTCATTGAATGTTTTCATTGTTATCCCGCCTATCCATTTGTCAAATTATTTATGGTAGTTTCTACTTCATCCGCAGTTGTTACCATTTTCAAGGCGTAGCTATAGGTTCGCTGTGCTTCAATCACCTTGCTCATCTCTGTAGCCATATCAGCATTGGATGCCTCCAAAGTACCTTGTAATGCTTTTGAGTCGCTTAAATAGATCGCTCCGCTTTTTTCTGTTGTAATAAATCGGCTGCTGTCTAAATGCTGTAGACCACTTTGATACTGGACTTCAAAAATTCCCACTGGCTGTTCTGCTTCAGGATCAGTCACCTGAATTGGATATCCATCCTGTCCCAAAACCTGACGTCCTTCTCCATCTGTCAGATAATAGACAGTGATTGGCTCCTCATCTTCATCCATTTCTAAAAATTGAGAAACTGTAAAGGCACCATCTCTGGTCAGTGAAACTTGTTGTGTGGCTGGCTCGTACAATGCAAAGAAGCCATCTCCTAAAATAGAATAGTCCTGCTTTCGTCCAGTTGCTTCTACAGAGGAGTGTGAATAATCTACAGTGGTCGCTACCACCAATGTACCACTTCCTTTTGGCAACTGTGCCCCATCAATTCCAGTCACATCTCGGTACAATAATGTTTGAAAGGAAGTCTGTTGTGCCTTAAATCCCCCTGTATTGATGTTTGCCATATTATTGGCCTGCACATTCATACGCAACATCTGTTGCTGGGCACCAACCACTCCATTATAAAAGGCCTGTATCATCCTTATCGCCTCTCAATCTCACAGTCTTGCCACATCTGTGGTTGTCTTTGTCAGTAGAGCATCATACAGCTTTAAAACTTGAGCCCCACTTTGCAATACTCTTTGAGCTGTCAGCATGTTACTCATTTCTTGAATCATATCAACATTGGAGTCTTCCACCCATCCCCATAGAATGGGGGTATCCACCAGATTTGCCTGTTGACCATTTGGCAGAAACAGACCACTTTCTGCCTTCACCAACTGCTCTTGATCTGCAAAGTTATAGACACCAATTTGCCCCATTTCCACACCAGCTTCTGTGGTAATTCTTCCAAATTGGTCAGCACGAATCTGATCTGTGGTCAATTGGATGGGTTGTCCCTCCCGATCCAAAACTCGTCCTTGGGCTGGAAGCCAGAGATAGCCCTCTGCATCTAGGGTAAAATTACCTGCTTTTGTGTACTCAATGGTACCATCTTCTCTCTGAATGGCAAAGTAACCATCCCCGTTAATGGCAAAATCCAAGGTTAAACCTGTCTCTTCCATACCACCCATTTCATGATTGATATAAAACTCACTGGGTGCCAACATGGAACTCACTTCACCGACCGGCTGTGGATTATCCTTGTCTGTACTGCCAACTCGACTCAACAGGACCTCACCAAAGGTACTGTCTGTATACGTTTCGGATTTATAGCCAGATGTGGACACATTGGTCATATTGTTGGCTACTACATCCAGTCTGCGCGTCTGTGAAAGCATACCCGATGTCAAATTATAAAACCCTCTGGTCATTTGCCTTTCTCTGCCTTTCCTAAGAATTAACCCTGTATATACTGTTTCATGTGCTGTCTTAAATTTTGAATAGCACGGCTATGAATTTGAGATACCCGTGGCGCACTCACATTCAAAACTTGTGCAATTTCTTTCATACTCAATTCTTTCTCGTAATAGAGAGATAATACCAGTTTTTCCTTGTCCCTCAATGCACTGATTCCATCTTTTAAAACCTGATGCAGTTCCTGCTCTTCATATAATTCTTCAGGTCTCTCGTCCGTTTTCTCACTGGTTGTCAATCCATTGGAAACGCGGCTACAAGAATCCAGAAGTGCCTCAAAAGAAATCAATCCCGATACTGCTGTATCAGAGAGCAGTGTTCCATATTCCTCTAAGGAGATTCCCATATAATCAGCCATTTCTTGACTGGTAGGCGATCGCCCTAGTGCAATGGATAGCTCCTCTGTGGTTCGATTCAGCCGAATGGCTTTTTGACGTACTTGTCTAGGCAACCAATCTTGACTGCGGGCCAAATCAACAACCATACCACGCAACCGTTTGGAGACATAGGTTTCAAACTTGACCTCTTTGCTAGGGTCAAATTTATCAATTGCATTCAGTAAAACCAGTATCCCCTCACTAATAATATCGTCCAACTGGGCAAAACTATTATAAGTACCCCATACCTGCATGGCAATGGTCCGCACCATACCTATCATACGCAGTACCAATTCCCATTTGATATCAAGATTATGGTTTTTTTGATATTCTAACAACAAGCCCTGTATATCCATTTCTGAAAACTCAGGGCGAAGTCCCAGCTCCTCTTGCATACTACCGCCTGTTTTCCAATCGGCTGTCTTTCCCGTTTGTTTCATACACTCCCAACCTTTTTAACTGGGCTTGTCCTGTTGCATCACAATATTTCCTATGGCCTGTATCTGAACATTGCTCGTAATTTCATTAAAGGACAGAACATACACATCAGGATAAAATTGGGCAATCATACGGCTTAAATAGACCCGAATAATCTGACTTGTCAATACAATCGGCGTTTGGGAAAGGTCATTGAACTTCTTTCTCATTTCACCCAGCTGTGCAATAATTTGTTGCATAATATCTGGATTCAATGCCAAGTATACACCGTGTTCGTTCTTTGTTAAAGCTCCCAACACCTTCTTTTCTATTTCCGCATCCAATGTAACCACTCTCAACTGACCATTTTCACAGAAACGACGGGTGATGGTACGGCTGAGGGCTGCTCTCACCTGTTCTGTAATCAGATCCAAATCCTGCATTGTTGCACTGGCATCCACAATCGCCTCCAGAATAATTGCCAAATCCTTAATTGGAATGCCCTCTTTCAACAAATTCTTCAAAATCTTTTCCAGTTTTGCATAACTAATCACCTTAATGGCGTCCTCCACAAGGTCGGGCTCTGTCTGTTTAATATGCTCCACCAGTTGAGCAGTTTCAGAACGTGTTAGCAGCTCATGTGTGTGTTTCTTTATCACCTCTGTCAGGTGTGTGAGCATAACTGTCAATGGTGCAATCACCGTATATCCATAGATTTCTGCCATTTCCTTATTTTCTGGCAAAATCCATCTGGAGGGAATTCCGTAGGCAGGCTCAATGGTTTCAATTCCATCAATCTCCCCCGTCGGATTAGATGGCTCCAAAGCCAAGTAATAATCCACCAAAATCTCTCCTCTGGCCACTTCCTCACCACGAATTTTAATCACATACTCATTGGTTCCAAGAGAGGCTCCATCATGCAATCGGATGGATGGAATCACAACACCCATATCCTGTGCATACTGTCTTCGGAAAATAACAATTCTGCTGATCAATTTTCCACCACTGGACTCATCCACAAGTGGAATCAAGCTATATCCAAACTCCATTTCGATTGGCTCAACCGATAGGAGTGAATACACATTATTGATATCTTTATAAAAATCAGTTTCACTGGCTGCCTGAATTTCAGGTTGGGGCTGCTGTTCCTGTTGTTCTTGTATCTTTTCCTGATGTTTCTCTTCCCCTAGTTTCTTCTCGCACCAATATCCACCTATGGTCAAAGCAGAACCAACCAACAAAAGTGGAATGGTAGGTGTACCTGGGAACACCGCCAACAGCAGCAAAATCACACCGGTTGCAATAATTGCCCTGGGCTGTGCCCGAAACTGACCAATAACGTCTGTATTCAGAGTGCCATCAGAAACAGAACGAGTTACAATCATACCAGTGGCTGTTGAAATCATCAAAGAGGGAAGCTGTGAAACCAGACCATCACCAATGGTCGCAATAGAATAAATACTGACCACAGTACCCAAGTCATTGCCACCCTGAACAATACCAATGATAAGACCTGCAATAAAATTGATCGCAGTAATAATCAATGACATCACTGCATCGCCTTTTACAATCTTTGTGGCACCGTCCATAGCACCATAAAAATCGGCTTCCTTTTGAATCTTCTGTCGTCTTACACGGGCATCTGCCTCAGTAATCAGACCAGAACTCAAATCGGCATCAATGGCCATCTGTTTTCCTGGCATAGCATCCAATGTAAATCTGGCTGCCACCTCAGAAACACGTTCTGCACCTTTTGTAATAACAATAAATTGGATTAAAACAATAATCAAAAAGATCAGAATACCAATCACAATGTTACCACGGGTAATCAAGGTACCAAATGCCTTAATCACCACACCTGCATCGCCACCCTCAGAGAGAATCAGGCGTGTAGAGGATACATTCAATCCCAAACGGAACAAAGTTGTAACCAGAAGCAGGGATGGGAAAATGGAAAACTCCAACGCTTCCCCAATGCTCATGGTAATCATCAGAATCATAGTGGAAATTGCAATATTGATGATAATCAAAACATCCAACATTTGCGAGGGCAGTGGAAGTACCAGAAACAGCACGATAACCACTACAAGCAACGGTATGATAAAGTCTAATATACGTCTCATAATGTCTCTTGTTTCCTACTTTCTTACCCTCATCTTTGAGTTTGATTGATTTTATACAAGTATACCATAACTTCTGCCACAGCATTATATAATTCAGGTGGAATTTCTTGATTCAACTCTGTGGTTGCATAGAGTGCCCTTGCCAAAGGCACATTTTCCACCACTGTTATCTTATTTTCTTCTGCCACACGGACAATCCGCAATGCTAACTCATCCTGTCCCTTTGCCAGCACCACTGGGGCACTGTCAATTTCTGGTCTGTATCTCAACGCTACAGCAAAGTGAGTTGGGTTTCTCACTACCACATCTGCCTGAGGTACCTGTTGCATCATGCGGGATTGTGCCATTTTCCTCTGTAATTCTTTGATTTTTCCTTTGACTTTGGGATCACCTTCCATCTGCTTATATTCTTCCTTGATTTCCTCTTTTGTCATTCTCAAGTTTTTTTCGTACTGCCACCATTGATAAAATATATCAAATCCAGCTAACACAGTAAATGCAACCCCGATTTGCATAGAGAGCATGAAACAGTTTTCAAACAGATGTGCACAAGCCGCTGTTAAATCTGTATGCAGATATTTCAGAAAAATATCCACCAAGTTCTTGACATATTGAAAAATTAGAATCAAGAGGATCGATATCTTAAAGAGGTTCTTCAGTGCATCCACCAAACTTCTGGCAGAAAACAAATTTTTAAAACCCTGTAATGGATTTAACCGATTAAATTTCGGTTTCAAAGATTCTCCAGTGACTAGCATCTGTGTTTGGGCAAACGTTGCTGCAATCCCTGCAAGTGTGACAGCAGCCATCACAGGTAGGGCAGCTTTTCCAAATGCAAACAAAAACTCTACAAACAATCCCTCATTGATTCCGGAGGCACTTTGTAAAGGAGCCTGAGCCAATTCCATACAGTATTTTAAAAATCCATAGGTTGTTTCTACAATCCATAGGGAACATAGATTCAACACAAAAAAGCCAACCAACATAACGACCACTGAAACAGCATCATTACTAAAGAAAATGTTACCTTTCTTTCGTTCATCCCGTCGCTTTTTCGGCGTCGCTTGTTCTGTTTTTTCGCCCTCTGCCAAACTCCATCACCTCTCTTTGCCGAAGAACCACCTCTTAACTACCAAATTGTAGTAACCCCTGTCTGACTGTTTGAAGCATATCTGCCTCAATTTCTAAAATCAATTCATTCATTGGTACCAAAAAAACAAATAGCAATATCATACCTATAATGATCTTCAATTCAATGTTAATCACAAATGCATTGATTTGTGGAATTGCCTTTAAGAGAATACCCATACCAATCTCACCCATCAGCTCTGCTGCCAGAATTGGCATGGCCAGCTTGACTGCTACAACAAGACAGGATAGGAAAATTTCCACAATATAGGCTGTTATCTCTGCACTGATCTGTGCAGAACCATAGGCAATCACTTGTTCTGATGCCAGAAAAATCCGAAGAAGTGTATAATGACCATTTTCCAGAAAGAAGTTCAAAACAAACAATAGGTTCAGCAAAGAGCCTGTTACAGTCATGTTAATTTGACTGCTCGCATCATAAATTTGGGACATGGTCAATCCCATTTGTGTGTCAATAATTTCACCTGCAAATTGCACTGTCATCATACACAGTTGCAATACAAAACCCAATATCAACCCAATCAACAACTCCACTATCAGTTTGAGTACCAACTCCAAAAGCATGGTAGGTGGTTGAACGGAATTGGGTTCTCCAATTAGAAACAGGAAAACAGAAAACACCAAAATCATACCAGCTTTTACATAGCTTGGCACATTATTGCGACCCATAAATGGGCTACCCAATACAAAACCGCTGGTTCGCATGACGATCAGCTCAAAATAAAAAAGTTCTGTCCAGTCAAACATAATCCTGTTTCCCTACATCATCAATGTAAACAGATATTTTGTAAAATCCATTAGAATTTCCAGCATCCAATGCCCTGCTAGTAGCAAGACTAAAATAGATACCAACATTTTTAAGATAAATGCTAAGGACTGCTCATGAATCTGTGTCACTGCCTGAAAAATTGCAATGAGAATACCAACAATCATACTGGGCACCAACAGTGGCACAGTAAGTCGTAAAGCCACACCCAGCCCCTCTCGCATAATATCTACCACATCAGAACTCATATGCTCTCCCCCTCATCATTATTGGAATCCTTTGACCAGAGTGGAGAACAACAACTGCCATCCATCCAGAGAGATAAACAGAAGCAGTTTAAAAGGCATTGAAATCATAGCTGGTGGAAGCATCATCATACCCATTGCCATCAAGGTACAGGCTACCACTGCATCAATCAAGACAAAGGGAATGTATAAATAGAATCCAATGATAAATGCATGTTTCAATTCACTGGTTATAAACGCAGGAACAATGGTGCTCATAGGAAGCTGCTGTGCTTCTTCCCGATTTTGCGGCATCTCCTGACCAGACAAATCACAAAACAGCTTGATAGAGCTCTCCTCCACCTGATCCAACATAAAGTTTTTGAGTGGTTCCTGTGCAATTTCAAAAAACTCCTCTTGGGTGATTTCCTCTGCTAGATATGGCTCATATGCCTGCTCCTGAATCTGCCCAATCACTGGTGACATGGTAAAAAAGGTCAAAAAAAGTGCCATCCCCACCAACACCATATTGGGTGGATTTTGCTGTAAGCCCATAGCGGCACGCAAAAACGAGAACGACATTACATATCGAGTAAACGAAGTCATCATAACCACAATAGAAGGTAGTAACGCCAACATTGTGGTAATAAAAAGAATTTGAAGTGTCTGAACTTGGTCTCCGTTTACATTGATTAGTGCATCCACTCCCCTGGCCCCTTTCTCTGTTTTCTCTGCTCTAATACCTTTCGCAGAGCATCAGGAAAGCCCATCGTATTGCCCGTGCCTTCCACTTTTTTCTCTTGCTTCCACGCCTCTACTGTCTCGTTTGGTAATACATCAACGACTGTAATCCCACCAGGTGACATACCTAGAAAATAGACACGATCCTCTACCTGGACAAGCATCAGTTTTTGATCTCGTCCCACCATAATTTGCTCAATGGGACTAATTTTTCTTCCTCTTACTTGCCCTGCCGCTCTGCCCACTACATATCTTGTGAACAGATATGCAAGGGCAAGAACGGCACAGACAACAGCAATACTCCAAACAAGAGCTAAGATATCCTCTTGCATGTTCTATCAACTCAAGGATTTCCCAGAATAGAGGTAACAGTCTTCATCAGACGGTCATCCTTAAAGGGCTTTACGATAAAGTCCTTAATACCAGCCTGAACAGCCTCAACCACCATTGCTTCCTGACCCATAGCAGAACACATTACAACATTTGCAGTATTATCCTTTCCACGAATGGCTTTCAAAGCCTCCAAGCCATCCATATTGGGCATCGTGATATCCATCAGAACCAGGTCTGGCTTTAATTCAAAATACTTATCCACTGCATCCTTACCGTCCACTGCTTCATGAATGTCAGTAAAGCCATTTTTAGTCAAAGTATCCTTAATGACCTTTCTCATAAACGCAGCATCATCAACCACTAAAATCTTTGCCATCTCAAATCATCCTTTTCTGTTCATCAAATTTTCAATTTAAGATTTTTTATAATTGTTTGTTAATTCCGATAACTGTGGTTGTCGAATCACTTCTGTAATTCGAACACCAAAATTATCGTCAATTACAACGACATCGCCCTTAGCAACACAAAGACCATTGACAAACAAATCCACTTGATCTCCTGCCAGTTTATCCAGCACCACCAATGAACCTTTGGAAAATGTCAATATTTCTTCCACTTTTCTTCTGGTTCTTCCAATTTCCACAGACACCTCGAGGGGCACAGACATAATCATTTCCAGATTTTGTTCCTGCTCCTTGCCCAACTGTACTGCGGTTCCCAGATTCTGTGTCTGGAGTGGTTTTGAGCCAATCTTTTTTGTTTCCGACTGAGCTTGGGTCTGTTGCACTGCCGTCTGCTGCTGCATTTGAAGCTGCATTTGTTGCATCTGTTGTTGCATCATCTGCATCATCTGCATCATCTGAGGCATTACATATGCCATACCACTCATATCCACTGCTGGTGGTTGCATCACTGGGGCTGCTGGTGGTGGTGTTGGTGAAGCACCTGACATATTGCCCATCAGTTTCTCTATTTCTTCCTGGCTCATTTTTCCGCCACTGGAAGCTGGAGCTGGCTCTGGGGCACTTGCTCCCATATTACCCATCAGCTTCTCTATTTCTTCCTGGCTCATCTTTCCGCCACTGGAAGCTGGAGCTGGCTCTGGGGCACTTGCTCCCATATTACCCATCAGCTTCTCTATTTCTTCCTGGCTCATCTTTTCGCCACTGGAAGCCGGGGCTGGCTCTGGGGCACTTGCTCCCATATTACCCATCAGCTTTTCAATTTCTTCTTGACTCATTTTACCGCCGGAACTGGCTGTGGGCTGTTCTGGCTCTGGCTCCGGCTCTGGCTCTTCCTCTGCTTCCTCATCGCTTAAATCTAACCCAAAGCCTGCAATCAGTTCCCTTGCCAAGTCGATGGACATCACGTTGACAAACTCACTTTGCAGCATACCTTCAATGCCAAGCATAAAGTGGACTGCAACCAGAAGATCTGAGTTATATTGAAAATGCTCTTTCTTAAATTCCTCCAGATTGTCCAATGTAAAGGACTGGGGTGTGGATATATTCACACATCGTCCAAGAAAATTGGATAATGCAGTGGATGCTGCACCCATCATCTGGTTCATTACTTCACAAACCGCACTGATGGTCAAATCATTGAGCTCAAATTCATCCTCTGGGATTTCTGTTCCCATCAGAATATCTACAATCACTTTCACATCATTGCGTTTGAGCAGCATCAGGTTGCTACCTTCCAACCCAGAAACATATTTAATTTCAACACCAATCGCTGGCTCAAGTTCTCCCAGAGAAAATTCACTTACTGGAACCACCGAAACTGTAGGGGTGGTAATATCCACCCGGTGATCCAGCATATTAGAAACTGCTGTAGCAGACGAGCCCAAACTGATATTCATAATTTCGCCAATGGCATCTAACTCCATTGAACTAAATACTTTTCGACTCATAGCCCTTCATCGTCCCCTCTTTCCTCATCATGATAGACTTCTCCAATCCGTACCGCCATATTGTTATTTGAGGTTCCCATTTTCCCCCCAAACCACGGCCTTCCACCAATATAAAGTTGAACAGGTGTGTCTACAGAATGTCCTAAATCAATCACATCACCGACCTGAAGAAAGTAGGCATCCTTCAAATGAAGTTCTGTGCGACCTAGCTCTGCTATAATCTCTAAATCTGATCCCTTCAGAATATCCATAATTTCATGGGAGTGATCCTGCCCTTGTTTCCGACCAGTTTGCATACCCAACGAAATTTTATTAAAAACATTGCTCAACAATACTCCTGGGAGACACACACTCATCTGACCTGAGCAATTCGGAAATTCAATCTTAATGCCGATAATCACCACTGTTTCATCCACACCAATTAGCTGCACCAAAGTGGGATTTGTCTCTATCCTTCTAAGCTTGAACTTTAACTCCGTATAATTTTCCCAACTCGTTCCCATAATTGAAACAATGCTCTTCGCCAGACTCTCATACAAACGAATTTCCAGATCTGTCAGACTATACTCATCTGGCAATTTTGTATCTACATCCCCTTCTCCTCCCATCAGCCGATCCATCATACTGAGCATCAGCGTGGTGGAAAAGTGCAGCAAGGTGGGCTGTTCTCCTGAAATATCCTCACCCTCAGAATCGACATCTACAATCGTCAATACATCACCCTCTGACAGTGCATTGGAAAACTCATAATAACGCTGTTCTTCAATGGTTTCCACTGTCACTTCGCAGCTTGTATGCAATACACCATTTAATCTGGATATCAACATACGGGTATAGTTTTCAAAAATACCATTTAGAATTTTAATATGATCTTTTGTAAACTTTCGAGGGCTATAGAAGTCGTATTTTCTATATTTCTTCTCTTGACTTTTTTCTGCCGATGCGGATAAATCCATCTCGCCACTACGAGCTGCACTTAACAGAGCATCAATTTGGCTTTGTGATAAAACTTCCGCCATTTCTTCCCCTCCCAGGCAGAGGTCAACTCAGGGCACAAACGTCCCCTAAGATTGTACCTGCTCAGATGCGCCAGAGGTAGAGGTAAATTCCTCCATATCCCCTACCGATTCACGCATTGTATAATACTGTTCTATGTTGTCGCCTGCCTGGTTGTCCACATCAAGTCCCGTTACAATAAGTTCTACACGGCGATTCTTGGCTCTCTCATCCGAGGTGGCGTTACTAGAGATAGGTCTCCACTGTCCATATCCTACACTGACCAGACGTGCTGGGTCAATGACATTTTTCTCTTGTAAATAAACTGTAACCGTTGTAGCACGATTCGATGCCAGAAAACGGTCACCTAATGGGTTATTGGGTGAATTTGGATCTGCTTGGGCAGTATGTCCCAAGACCCGAATTTCGTTAATCGACTCACTGACTCCCTGTATGGTCACAGCAACTTCATCCAAAAGTCGCTTTCCTTCATCCAACAGTTCATAGCTGTCTCCTTTAAAAAAGACTGCATCATCAAAAGAGATGAACACATATCCATTTCCTTTTCCAACACTCACACTACTTCCCATATTGGATGCTTCAATAAATTGCTGCATAGACTCGTACAACTCTCCCATAGCCTGTTCCACCTGTTCCGGTGAAACAGTACTTCCTTCTGGTGGTGGCACTTCAGATGTACCTGTAATCACAGCACTGGGATTAAGGGACTGTACCAATGCAATCCATTTTGTCTCATCTACCTTCGACATGGCAAATAACATAACAAAGAAGCACAACAGCAGTGTCACCATATCACCATAGGTATCCATCCAGTTGGCCCCGCCACCGCCTTTTTTCTTCGCCTTCATAGCACAGGTTTCGCCTCCTTAAAGTGGATGTCCTTACTTCTTTTCTCCCTCATCTTTTTTGCTTCCACCACCGGCACCATCTCGTTTTTTCTCATTCATAAAGGTCATCAGACGTTCTCTCAGGAACTTTGGATTTTCACCAGATTGAATGGCCATAATCCCTTCCATAATGATTTGTCGGCAGAGCACTTCTTCCTCATCACGAGCGGTCAAGTTCGTTGCAATGGGCGTGAAGATAACGTGAGCCAAAAAAGAACCATACAACGTGGTAATCAATGCAACAGACATACTAGGACCCAGGGAATCCATATCACCACCACCCAGATCCTTCAGCATGTTAATCAAACCAATCAAAGTACCAATCATACCAAAGGCAGGTGCCGCACCTGCACCTCGGTCATACATACCTATCACAACCTGATGTCGCTCTGATGTCTGCTCAATTTCATTTTGCAGAATACTGCGTACACGATCGGGGTCATTATTATCTACAACCAACATGATTGCCTGTTTAAAAAATGTATTGGTTTGCTCATTTCCCTTTTCTTCCAGTGCCAGCAGTCCATTCTTTCTGGCAATCTGAGCAAGCTCTGTGAGTTGCTCTATATATTCTGCTGGATCAAAGGCGTTGGCCTTGAGCATAATCGCAAAATGTTTGGGCAGAGACTTTACTTCTTTGGGATAACAGGCGATAACCACCGCCAATGTACCACCAATTACAATCAAGATACTGGAAATATCAAAGAAGTTGACCAGTGCCATTATGTTAAAACTTACACCAAAGGGGTTCAACGTAATGGAGACCACAATACCAAACAGTGTAAACAGTACTGCCAGACCAACGCCTATCAAATATACCACATTCATACGATTTTCCTCCGCATCTCACTACCAGATCCGCTCACATATGGGATATGGATTATTTTCTCTTGTCAACCACAAGCAATTCCCGGTGAATATCCATTACTTTGGCGTTATAGTCTTTAATTTTTTTGACAATCTCATCGATTGTATCTTTTACAAGATAGTAATCCCGATTCATCATCACGATCTTGCACTCGGGGATCAACTCGATGCACTCGATCTGGTTGTGGTTCAACAGAAACCGTTCATTGTTCATTTTTCTGAGCATAATCATCGCAAATCCCTCACTTTATTTCTCCTGTCGGGGCGATGTACCCCGACAGGGCTATATTATACCATTATCTCTTAATATTCACAAGTTCTTCTAACATAGTATCTGTTACAGTAATGATACGAGTATTTGCCTGATAGCCACGCTGATAGGTAATCATATTGGCAAACTCTGTGGCCAAATCAGTACCAGATGCCTCAAGGAAACTAGTCAACAAAGTTGTGCTGCTGCCTGCTGCCAGACGGGTGGTGGGATCAGCCACCATATCTCCATTTTCATCTTCAACCTGAATTCTGCCATTATTCAGACTGCCCTGCACAGAACTGCCAGGAGCACTTAAGGTAATATCACCTGCTGCATCTCCAGCAGAGTAATAAGGACCATCTTCATGAAGCAAACCACCAGGGTTTTCCACACTGCCCAATGCAATGTACCCGATCACCACAGGCTCCTGTGTGTCTCCATTGACACAGGTAATACGACCATTATTGTCAATGCTCAGGCTCTCTACCTTAATGTATTCCCCTGTGGTAGCGATGGTGGTATCGGGCATCCCTTCATCATCTGCATACATGTTTTTACCACTGTCTGCATTTACACCTGGGTATACCGCAGTACCTGGAGCGATATAGTTTGGATCAGTTGGATCAACAGTGGCATCGCTTCCTGTTGCCTTCAATGGCAAGCGGATGGGTACCAATGCTGTACTGGGTGTTTCACTTGGTTCAGTACCAGGGACTGATGTTGCACCATCTGCACCTGGCAACACAGCAGTTACAAAACCATACACTACATTGCCCTGACCATCCGTGAGATAGCCATCTCGGAACTCAAAGTTACCCACACGGCTCAAAGACAACCCCTTGACACTGTCCATACTATTGATATCCACTGTCTTTGTGCCTACCAGGAAAAATCCATCACCCTGAATGGCACAGTCAGTATCGATACCAGTAGACTCCAAGCTTTTTGTAGACATATCCAGATCGATGGTACCAATACTACAACCATAGCCGGTTTGCTTTGGGTTTGTACTACCTACCACATCAGTTCCTGCGGAACCAGCAGACTGGGTGGAGTAGATACTCTCCTTAAAGGTAACACGCCCCGCCTTATAGCCATATGTGTTGACGTTTGCCACATTGTTACCAACAATATTGAGTGCCTCCATGTGGGTTTTCATACCGGAAATTCCTGCACTCATTGCTCCTGTTAATGCCATACTTATGATTCTCCTTTGCTTTGACACCTTGAAACATGACGAGGAAGGTCTACCATTCGGGCAGCCTTCTGAGCATCCGAAAAGGTCCTGCTCCCTGTTTATAAAATAACAGCTCCGTCAATGTTCGTAAAAATATTTTCCTTCATCTCGTCTTGGGACATGGTGGTAATGACCCGATTATTGGGTACATTGATGATAAAAGCAAGACTGCGGTCAAGTGCAAGAATATTGGTTGCTCCCTTCGCCTCTGCCCGCTCCACTGAGCTGGTCAAACGGTCAAGCAGAGTATCTGTTACCTGAATACCTCGCTCCTCTGCACGTGCCATAGCATGTTTGGAAAAGGCGACCTGCCTTCCCTCCCCTTTGCTCAGCTCCTGCTGCAAAGCTTCTGCAAACTTGCCATCTGCCTTTTTTGTATTGGCTGAAGAAATTTGCATACCATATCCAGATATCGCCGATACTTCTTTTATCATAAACTCCACCTCCTTGTATCAAGATCCCATCTGTTTACTCTGCTGGTGGTGTTTCTGTGCTCCCACCATCACCAGTTCCATCCCCTGAATCAGTACCACCTTCGCCATCTTCTCCACCTTCTGGCTCTTCTGGGAGTTCAGGCAAGGTACCAACTGCCATAATATCACTGAGTGCATACATCTCATCATTGACAAAGATGACTGACACTCCCTGATAAGTACCAGTACCAGTTACTTCACCAACTACTTCCTCAATGTTTCCTTCATCATCGTACTTGGCTACAGTTACTGTTTTACCAACCAAGGAAGCAGCATAACTCAGGGTACTTGCATCCACCAGATTGTTGATACTGGTTTTCACTGCTGTCATCATTTGAACCACAGACATCTGAACCAACTGGTTGAGCATATCAGATGTATCTGCTGTATTGTCCATCGTCTGGTTTTGCAGTTGTTGTACCATCAATTCAAGATAGTCTGTGAAGTCCAGTCCAATATCTTCACCTGGCTGAGTAACCGTAATCCCCATATCCTCCAGATCTTCAATGGTAGTACCATTGCTTTTACTGCTGGCATAGAGATTGGTCTGTGTACTGATGGTATCCAGTCCAAGTGGCATAAACTCTGTACTCATAAGAAACCCCCTTGTCTGCTACTCCTCCTCCGACTGGGTCAACAATCCCAACCGAAGTTGTTGTAGGAATTGTTCTGTCTCGTCCCGTTTTTCTTTTGGTTGCTGCTGAGACTGTTGATTGTGTCCATTCTGTTCCTGATCAGGCTGTTTCCACTGAGTTTCTGCCTCCTGTGGCTGTGCCACCTGAACGCGCACCTCGTCCTGTCCACCATGCTGCAGAAGGTTGCTCAGTGCACTGGTCTGTTCCCGAAGCAGATGGGCAGTTTGCTCATTTTCGGTTCTTAACACAACATTCAAAAGACCATTGTCGTTTTTGGACATCTCAATGGTAATCTTGCCCAGATGTTCAGGTGTGAGCTGAACTGTTACTTTCTGCTGACCACGATCCAAAGCAGTCTCAATCTGCTTTGCCAGCTTTGTATCAAATTCAGGCTCGGTTGCATCCAGTGTGTCACCATCACCAACCTTAATCATGGTCTGCTCTGTTTCTCGCTCTGGTGCTTTGGAAGTTCCCACTGTAACCTGTACATCAGTTGTTCCATTGTGGTCCTTTTGTGCAGAGTCATCCTGTTGATTATCAGTCTGCTCCTGCATCTGTGCCTTATCCGTTGTTTGAATTCCCTGTTGTTCAAGTGTCTCAGTTGTCTCTGCTGTCTCCAGTGTTGCAGTCTGCTTTTGCGGTTGCTCAGAAACCACAGCAGTTGATACCTCCTGCTGCTGTTCCATTGGAGCAACTGGCTGTGTGCCTTGCCCTGCCTCTGACACTGCTGCAACTGTCTGCTCAACTTCTGCTACAGGTTGCTGCCCTGTTGCACAGACTTCCACAATACCATTCTCTTGCACTTGGACCTCTGCTGGTATCACATTCTGTACAGGGACGCTGTAGGGGTTCATGCCACCAAGCAAAGCCATACGCAACTCCAATTCCTCATCAGACAGCGGCTGTTCAGGCTGTGTAGCTGAAGTATCCTCAGTTTTCCCCTGATCCGTTGTGGGCTTGGTTTGGGTATTCTGTCCATTGGATGGCTTCTGTGCAGTTGTGGAGGAAGCATCGCTTTCTGCACGCTTGTCAGACATCATGGACTCAAAGCTCTGCTGATTCCCCCCGGTACTTCCACCTACATTAGGCATAGAAACCGCCTGAAGTTGGGAAAGTATCAAGGACATTTGACTAAAAACATCCACTCCATTCATTGTTCTCACCTCCTTTCAAGTGTGATCATCCGAAACTGCCCACCGCAACAGCCCTCGTATTTGAGACAAGTTCATCAATAAACTCCTCCTCCTGTTTTTGGGCTTCTTTCCGGTAAACCTCAGATTTTTTCTCTTTCAATTTCTCCAGGGAGTTGGTGTCTTGCCTAGCAGCTACCAGTCTTTGCCGACCCTGTTCCGCCTGAGCCTGCATCTGTTTGAGCCGCTTCTCTTCCTGCTGTTGTTCCCGTTCCAACGCACGTAGTCCAGTTTCATATCCCATTGCCTGTGCAATGGTAATTCCTTCTGCTTCTGCCTGACGAAATTCCTGATTGTATGCTCTGTAGCGTTCTACAACCGCTTGCAACCTCTGTTCCTGCTGCTGTACACGCTGCACCAATGCTGCATACTCATTTTGAGCCCCTTCTAGCACCTGCTGTTTATAGCGCATGACACCATCCAGTCCAAATTGGAATTTCTTCATAGTGATTCCTTCTCCCTTTCACTCAAAATCATAACAACTGTCTCATCATGTCCAGATCCTGTTCGTAGGTAAAAGATGCGCCAATGTCTTGCATCAGGAATTGATTGATCCCATCAATTTTACTGAGTGCATAGTCCAGTTTGGGATTGGTTCCTGCCTTGTAGGCTCCGATAGAGACCAGATCTGAGTTCTTTTCATACACACCCATCACATCACGCAATCGGGATGCCATCGACTTATGTTCTTTTGATACAATATCATTCATCAAACGGGAAATACTTGCACCTACATCAATGGCTGGAAAATGATTGCTGTTGGCCAATCGACGGGATAACACAATATGCCCATCTAAAATACCTCGCACAGTATCTGCAATAGGCTCATTGGTATCGTCACCTTCTACCAACACAGTGTAGACTCCTGTTATGGAACCTTTTTGAAAATTTCCGCTGCGCTCCAAAAGTTTTGGTAACTCCGCATAAATAGAAGGGGTATATCCTCTTGCCACAGGTGGTTCTCCCACTGCTAAGCCAATCTCTCTCTGTGCCATCGCAAAACGTGTCAAAGAATCCATCATCAACAACACATCACAGCCCTGATCCCGGAAATACTCCGCAATTCCTGTGGCCACGGATGGGCACTGTTTCCGCAACATAGCCGGCTGGTCAGAAGTTGCCACCACCAATATGGAACGTCTCATGCCCTCGGGACCTAAATCCTTTTGCATGAATTCCAGTACCTCTCGACCACGTTCTCCCACCAGTGCAATGACATTGATATCCGCCTTCACATTTCTGGCAATCATGCCCATCAATGTACTTTTTCCCACACCAGAGCCAGCAAAAATACCGATACGCTGTCCCTTTCCAATGGTTAACATGCTGTCAATGGCTTTGATTCCAAATTCCATCCTCTCTCTGATAGGTGGACGAGCCATTGGGTTAATGTATTGATTTCGCTCCACACAAAAGGAAACACCACCATGAAAGGGACCTTTTCCATCGATGGGCTGTCCCAACGCATTGATCACGCGTCCCTTTAAAAAAGGTCCCATCATCAAGCTCAGACGCCGTCCTGTATTTCTTACAAAATTGCCAGCAGAGATTCCACTCATATTGGCATATGGCATCAGAAGAATGCGGTCATTTTTAAAGCCCACTACTTCAGCCATAATTTGCCCACCTGATTCACCACTGTAAATCTGGCAAATGTCTCCCACTGCTGCACGACCGCCAGAGGCTTCAATTGACATTCCTACAATGTTTTCAATTTTTCCTGTGTAGCTCACTGTCTCAGCCTTCTGAATTCGCTGAATTTTATCTTCAAACATGGTTCTTGCAGCCTTTCTTATCACAATGCTCAATTATCCATCAGAATACCACGAATATTGTTGAGCTGAGTGGATGCACTCACATCAATAATTTCATCTGGCATTTCAATGATACAAGTCCCCAGCTCATCTTCCGACATTGGAATAATCTTAATATGTTCGGAAAGACCTGCCAATGCAGCCTCCAAATCTGGTGTAATCTGAGCCAAATCTCTGGCTTCACAGCCACCCACATAGATATGAACCCATTCACGCCGTTTCAGTTTTTCAGTTGCCACCTGTATCATGCGTGCAATGACTTCTCGACTGCTTTTCAGGCTGATATGAATCACCTTTTCAGCAATGGCAAGACTCATATCACACAGCTCACTCTCTGCCTGCCTGAGCAGCTCCTCTCTGGCTGTAGTAGCTTTTTCTAAAAATACCTTCACCTGTTCAGCCTGACTTTGTGCCTGCTCCTCCATCACACGTTTGGATTCCACCTGTGCCTGTAGCAGTCCCTCTGCATAACCCTGTCGATACCCATCCTCCTGGGCTTCTTTTCGGGCTTGTTCTGCCTCTTTCTGCCCATCCTGACGGATTTGCTCCAACAGTTCCTGCGCCTGTCGTCTGGCATCTGCCAGAATTTCTTCCGCCTGTATCTTTGCAAACTCAATGTGCTGAACTGCCTCATTGACAGGTTTCTCCTGTTGCTCCTCTGGCACTTGTGCAGCCTGCTCCACTACTGTTTGCATCAACTGTTCTACAGTTGGCTCTGATGCAGGGGGTTTTTGTTGTTCTGGCTCCACCTGGATGCTTTCTGCATCTGGAAAGACATAGTTATTGACTGATGGACGCAAAAAGTTCTTGAATATGTTAGGCAATGATATCGTCCTTTCCGCCCTTCAAGATAATCAGCTCATTACGTTCCTCCAGATCACGGATGATACTAACAATCCGCTGCTGGGCTTCCTCAACATCACGCATACGAACATTGGTGGTAATCTCCAAATCCTCTCGGATGGTCTGTGCCATACGAGTAGACATATTGGCGAAGATTTTGTTTGCCACCTCGGCATTGGCTCCTTTGAGAGCCAACACCAGGTCTCTTGGGTCACAATCACGAATGAATCTCTGGATAGAGCGTTCGTCCATAGTTGTAATATCCTCAAAGACAAACATGCGTTTGCGAATTTCTTCCACCAATTCTGCATTGCGCTCTCCCAAGCTGTCGAAAATATGCTTTTCGCTGGAACGATCCAAATTGTTCATCACACTTGCCACATAGTCCACACCACCAACCTTGACGTTATTGGTCGTGACAAGACTGGAGAACTTCTTCTCCATTTCAGCTTCAATGATTTTAACGGCTGTTGGGGAAGCACTGTCCATATTTGCCATATTTTCAATGACCTTTACTTGCCGTTCATCATCTAATTGCTCCAGCACAGAAGCAGCTTTATCCGCATCCACATAGGAGAGCACCAGTGCAATGGTCTGGGGTCTCTCATTCTGCAAAGCAGAAAAGAGTGTCTTTTCGTTTGCCTTGTTCAGGAACGCAAACTCTCTGTTCTTCAGGGATTTTGTCAGCTTTTCCAGTAGACTATCTGCTGCCTGGTCACCAAATGCTTTTTGCAGCACAGCTCGTGCATATTCCAGACCACCCTCAGTGACTGCTTTGTTGGTCATACACATCTGGTAAAATTCATCTAGTATACTCTCCGTAGATTGTGCATCCAAATAACCCAGCTTTGCCACTTCAATGGTAATCTGTTCCACTTCCTCCGGCTCCATATACTGATAAAGAAGGGAGGCCTTATCCGCACCAAGAGAAACAATCACTGCCGCCGCCTTTTGGGATTTGGTCAGTTCTCCACGCTTCACTTCTGTCATATTATTCCTCACTCTCCCTTAGCCAGGTCTTCACCATCTGAGCTGCGATCTCTGGGTTCTCCTCAGCAAAGCGACGTACCAGCTTACGCAACTCCATGCTCTTTTCTGTTTCCATTTCCATAATATCCGCACCTTGAGAGCCATCTGCTGATGCCGCCTCTCCAGCTGCCAAAACTGCTGCCAAATTGGCAGCCGCTGCTGCCTCTGCCTCCTGTTGTGCTGCTGCCTGTTCGGCTTCCAACTGTTGCTGTTTCTTCTTTTTGCTTCTGCTGCGGAGAACCAAAATAAGAACCAACAAAAGAACAAACACACCAAGTCCAGCCGCTGCGGCATAGATGACCCACATAGGTACACCTGCAACAGTCTCATCACCACCTGTAGCAGTATCAGTATAGAATGGAGAAACTAAGATGGAAATTTTATCATCCTGTTGGTCAACACCAATCCCTGCTGCTCTCGCTACATGATCATAAAGATCAGCTAAATTGGTTTCCCCTATGGTATTCTGGTTGATGGTAACAGACACCATCACGTCTGTTACTGTACCAGCCAAATGCTCCACCTGTTTTTTGGTGGTATCAACCAGCATATTATCTTCACCTTTGGAACTGACAAGTGTCTCATTTCCATCTGTTTCCATAGGTGTTTCTACATATGTATTGAAATCCGAGTTCTCCTGAGTACCAACAACACCACCATTGGCTGCCTCATCCCCTCGGATAATTTCCTGATCATAAATTCGCTTTCCGATAATGCCTTCTGTGGCTCCTTCTTCCAGGCTGTAGTCTGTAGAATCTGTATACGTTCTATCCACATCCACCACACTGTTGACGCCTACTCTCACATTGTCAATTCCAAAGAGTGGAATCAACACCTGCATTACACTGGTGCGAATTTTATTATTTGTTTCCTCCTCCAACTTCTGCTTTAACTCAGACACATCTGCAATATCTGCATAGGAATCCTGGTCAGAATATAGATTTCCATATTGGTCGGAAATACTGACATTAGTAATGTCTAAGCCCTCTATAGAGTGACTGATCAGTGTACGAATGGACTTGGCTAAATCATCTGTCACTTCCATCCCATCATACATCACAACAGTAACATGTGCACTTGCCTCAACCACATTGCTGCTATCCAAAATAAAGCTATTATTTTGCCCCGGTGAAATTTCGACAATTGCATCCTTGACGCCTACAAACTGACGTATTGTTGCCGCTGTGCGGTCTTGAATCTCAAACCGCAACAATGTGTTCCGTTCTGATTCGGTAGTCAATGAACTGACATTATCTAAGTAGGTAGAATAAGCAAAGCCGGAGTTTAAGTAGCCCGCCTGAATCAATGCAGCTCTCAATGCATCCGCCTGATCCTCTGTGGCCAGGATGGTATCCTCTCCCTCAATTTTATAGCCCGTAATTCCATTCTCTGTCAGATAGGATACCATTGCACCCATATCATTGGAATTCAAATCCGTAAACAGTGTAACATAGGGGCGGTTCAACCCCATACTCACCAAAACAGCAATCAATACAACCGCTACAACAGCACCTGCACCAATGGCAATCTTGATTTTCTTTCCCAGTGCCATCCAGCGTTCTTTTACATTCCCCAAAATCCCTTTTAATTTCTCTTGCACAGCCATTTCCTCCTGGCTCCATCAACCCGCTTACAGGCTGATTCGCATCAGTTCATTGTATGCATCCAGTGCTCTTGTGCGCAGCTGCACCAGAAGTTCTACTGATGTGGTCCATTGGGTTGCCGCTATTGTCACCTCTGCTGGATTGTCAACCTGACCTGTAGCCAGTCGATACTGTGCATCATTTTTGGCTGCTTCTGTCTCTTTTACATCATCAATGGCAGACTGAAAAATATCTGCAAACAAAGTTGGTTGTTCTTTTTGTTTGTCTGCTGTCTCCACAGACTGATCTACCCACAGGGGGCTAATCCCACCCATTGACTGTATATTCATGTCTACTCCTCCCAGCTCAGCTTATCATTTCATGTACCCTAAATTTTATTTTCCAATTTCCAGTCCCTTTGCCATAACCTGCTTCAGCACATTGAAAGCTGTCACATTGGCACTATATGCCTGACTGGCAGCCATCGCATCGGACATTTCCTTAATCAAATCTACATTTGGCATCTCTACATATCCATCCTCATTCGCATCTGGATGGGTGGGATCATATACCAACTTAAAATCTGACTCATCTTCCACAATCTCTGTCACACGCACACCACCGATTTGTGATGTCACATCTTCCCCTCTGGCTCTTGCCAGCGCAGCCTGAAAGGGGGTCATAACCCCTTCCTGCTCAAACACCACCATCTTTCTGCGATAAGGTCCCCCATTTTCTGTCCGTGTGGTGGTGCGATTTGTAATATTTTCAGACACAACATCCAATCTCAGCTTTTGGGCTGTCATGCCAGATGCAACTAAATCAATTGAATTTGTAAATGCCATTGTCCACAACCACTTTCTATATGGAGTTATCAGCCACGAATGACTGTACGCAAAGTAGAGAAATCTGTACTGATGGAGTTCATCACATATTGCATCTGGTATGCATTACTAGATAACTCCACAGCCTGTGCTGTAATATCAACACCATTATCATCCTGACGAGTACTCTCTTCCGCCTGATGAATAACGACAGGCGTATCCTGAATTGCCTGACGGATGGCTGCACTTGTATGTGACTCCGCCGCTGAATCCAAAATCGCCTGTTTTAATGTGTCTTCAAAAGTGACATATTTCGCCTGATAATTTGGCGTTTCGACATTGGCAATATTATCCAAAATGCAAGTCTGTTTACTCCATAGGTAGTCCAAAGAGCGTTGCATCATATACAAAGAATTGCTTGTCAGTACATCCATTCTGTTCACGACCTCTCCCAAAAATATTGTTGCAATTTATTATGGGATGACATTCAGAAAGGCATAGCATCCCTATTGTTTTCTTTATTGTAATCCAACTCTATTTATATTGCAAGATATTTTTTCTTTTTTTGAAATTTACTGTAATATTTGTCATTATTATTTATAAATTTCGTGCATTTTGTGAAGGAAAAGTCAGAATTTACATATGTGCTTACATATATCTGTATATAATTGTATAAAATATGCATAAATATAAGTAGTAAGAATTGTTTCTGATATTTACTAATTATTCATAGTCTTGTTTTCTTTTTTATTTTTTTACAGGAATTGCCACCAAATATGTCTTAGATGACCATAAATTTCCTCCTTCATACCGCAAATAAAACTGATAACTTGGCAGTAGTTCATCCATTATTTTGGGTAATCTCCAAATGTCTTCAAAATTTTCTGGTAGTGCAATTATCACACAGGGTCCATCCTTTTTTATATGATTCATGCAGCCTTTTATTACATCTAATTCCTGTCCAGCTACACTTATATTAAGGAGGGTCATTTTTTCTGAGATATGGTCATCCAGCGCTACCATCTGCAACTCATGCAAGCCATTGCTTTCTTCTCTATGTAAAACTCCGGTTTTCGCTCCCACAGCTGTCTGGTAAGCTTTTGCATATGTTACATGCTGCATCATCTGTCGTAATTGTTGATAATTTTTCCCATCTTCTTCGTAGGCATAATAGCTTTGAATGCCACTATTGCCATAACATTTTACATAGGAATCATGAAACAACCCTATCTTTGCACCCACATCCACAATCATCTCCTGTTGTAATGGCATCATCAGATGTAAAACACTGTTTTCTTGCTTTTCTTTCACATTCTTTAACCGTGTAAAATCAAAGAAACGCCAGTTACACAAAATGGCTAACAAAACTCTTTTGGAACGATTGTCTCCCAATCGTCCATAAAGCCATTCAAATTCACACCTATGCTGCTGAAATGTATAAGCAATATTCTGCATCACCTGAGGAATTTCTTTGCCCCATATTGGATGTTGATTCCAGTACTCTTTTAGAATATCCTGTCCATCCTCTGAAAGCATCTCGTAGCTGTGAACAATACCCTCTAATGCCTCTCTCTGACTTTCAAATGTAGATACCTCCATCAAAAGTTGAAAATCCTCATCCAAACTTGGGTCAGGTTCTTCCGATGTTGTCCCATCTGTTGTCCACTCTGTTCCATCTTCCCATAATAGATGTGCCACTTTTTGATAGGCTGCACTAGACTTAATTGCCACCAATGCAGGATCATCTGCTGCATACTGTGAAAGTATTGCTCGCACTTGTCTTGCCAGTTGCTGAAGTTGTGTATCCTCTTTTTGTGGTGGATGGACCATCATAAAGTCCACCAATCCACTGAATACTGGAACTGCTTGTTTGGCATGATGGAGGTGATATAAATATCCATACTCATCCCCCTGCTCTGCCTGCTGTACTGCTCTTACCAGCCGCCAACCGTAATGATGCAATGTGGGTAGCATACCCCATCCTGGTTCCCATCCCAGACACTTTGGGTGATAGAGCTGTGCTAAATATTGTCGCATCACGGACAGAAACTGTGTGACCAATTCCTGTGCCTGCTGCTCTTCTTCCCACTCCTGAACACAGAGCATAGAAAAGAGCATCTGGGCATAAAAATGGAGCATTCCCAAATTCTGAATCAGATTTTGTTTTTTCAGCCACTGCATCCACAGAGGTCTCAGTTTTTCATGTTTTTGAAAGCATACAACCAGTTCATCAATTTCCTCGCTATGGGACTGAAATATCTGGGCAGGCAGCTCCATCTGCTCCTGTACCATCCGATACAATGGGGTAAATGGTATAGAGAGATTTTCCCCCTGCTGATAGACATAGGGGTACTTTTGTTCTTCCAGTCTTTTGGCGATTGTTCCTCCTCGGTGTAGCAGTGGTGAAGTGATATGAACTAACCCATTTTGATGATTTGCTGTGATCTTGGGCAGTTCATCCCCCTCATATCTCACTTGTTCAGCCAGCCGAACCACTCTAATCTCTCTTTTGATTTGACTGCCTACTTCTCCCCACTGTACTGCACCTGTTTCTTGAATTGCAACTGAAATCGCATTCAGAGAGTCTGCTTCATTTAGGCAATTGACAAGCTGTTCTACACTCACATCTAAATACTCATCTGCCTCTATTCCAAAATACCACTCACCTGTACAGTGGTTCAGCACAGTATTCCATGCATCACTTATGCTCCCATTCCATGAAATATCAATAATCTGATCTGCGTACCTTTCCGCAATTTCCCTGCTCCCATCGGTTGCCCCTAAATTTCCAACTACCAGCTCATATGTCACATGATCTCTCAGTTTTTCGATACATTGCAAGCATTTCTCTATACAAGCCCTATCATTTTCCATCAATACTCCAACAGAGAGTAACACTTTTTTCATATTACACCATCGTCCTTTTATCATAAACCCCTAACAAACAGAGGAAATTCAGTATAAGAGGGATAGTTCTTAGAACTATCCCTCCTATTTTACCATGATTCTGTTATGTTGTATATGTCTTTATCTCATCTTACATCACGGATATACTGAGCTAATTTCTTATCCTCCACTCGAATGTGAGAGACCAAAACACCCACTACTTGATTCAAGTCTCCAAGTGTTTTTACGGTAGGTCCCTCATTGATCAGATTTTGCATCGTTTCATTTAGCTTTTGTTTGTATCCATTATGAAACTGTTTATGTGCAGGATACCCAGGATAATTGTGTTTCATCTGCAACTGTTCTTCATTTTGAAAATGTTTATCCACATATTGCCGAAGAAATTGTGCTGTCTGCATCACCTGCTCTCTGCCCTTCCCTTTGGAGCAAGCATCCATCAGTTGATTCACCGCTTGAAAAAGTTGCTTATGTTCTGAATCAATCAGGGTATTTCCTGTCATTAATTCGGGTGTTACCTCATAAAAAAGTGACATATCATTCTTCTCCTTTATTGCATCTAAGTCATCATATACCAACTGAGATTTTACACTGTAACAATAGAAATATCAAGTGTAAATCCAAGTTGTTTTGTAGGATTTTTATGAGGAAGACCTTCATTCTTATTCTTTTCTTTTTATTACATCTTAACTTTTTCCCTTTTATGACGATAATACATATGAAACGAGGACGGCAACTATGGCTACCCTTTACTTTTTATACTGAAAACTGTGGGTGTTCTGTCTAGCTCCCACTATTTCATTGCCCCAAATCCAGAAAGGAGGGCTCTTATGAACTTTCGTATCACAGGAAATCAGCAAACATCATTCCGAGAATTGACATCCAAAACCGCAACCTCATCCACTCAACGTTCCTCTGGTTCGCAGCAATTTGACCAGGTTCAGTTCTCTGCCCGTTTGACTGGTCAGGAGGGCAAGCTGCAAGAGCTAACTGGCATGGTATCGCAGCAGTTGCGTGTAAGACCTACCCGCAGCGAAATCAATGAGCTGCGGGAACAAATTAAGAACGGGACCTATCAAATTGATATAGATAGACTGGCAGCCCGTATGCTGCTCCATTCGGAGGTATGCACATGATAACCTACGCCAATCTCTCCTCCCTTTTTACGGATATCATTACAACTTTGGATAAGCTCTCTGCATTGCAGATGGAAAAGCTGAATGCAGCAAAACAACGGAATCTGGAGCTTTTGGATCATTGCATGAAGCAGGAGCAGGCTTTTTCCATGTCTTTGCGTGGATATGAACAGAAGCGTAACCGGATTCTGAAGGAGCTACAGCTTGCAGATATCCCATTGACGCAGCTCCCATCCCATGTTCCGGCAGAAAAATACACCGAATTTTCCAAGTTGGCAGAGTCGTTGCGCCACAGCTACGAAATTTATACCAGCTCCGAACAAACAGCTCGCACGGTTCTTGAGCGCGACCTAAAGCAAATTGAACAGGCTTTAAAACAGCGTGGGTTGGACCCTGAACTGACCCCAACTGCATTCCATACAACATCCCCATCCCATACAGACTTGAAGGTCTGACAAGTTAAGGAGGCTTCCCATGAGCACTTTTGCTACATTCACTACAGTACGTCTAGGCATTTACTCTGCTCAAAAAGGTCTGGACATAGCGGGCAACAATATTGCAAACATCAACACAGAAGGTTATACACGCCAGCGCCTAGATCAAGTCAGCTTAGTTGCTAACGCTGGTGCAGACCGTACCGCATCCAAATATAACGCTGACCCAGGTCAAGGTGTCCTTATCACTGGTATGTCCCAACTGCGTGACCCTAGTCTGGATATTTCCTATCGTAACTCTGTCTCAGATGTAAACTCTGCTAAGGCAAAATTGGAAGGTTTAGACAGTTTGGCTTCTATTTTGGACGAAGTAGGAAAAGGTGATGGAGAGCAAGATGATGGTGTCATCCTCAATCAGATGAACGATTTACGTGACCTGATTAGCCAGGCACTCACCAATGGTATTGATGATTATGACGGTCTGATCCGTACTTCAGCGGATGCCCTATGCTCCCTGTTTAATACCAGTGCAAAAGCCTTAGCGAATCTAAAGAATGACTACGAAACCAAATTCAATGACCAGGTAAGTAAAGTAAATGACATTTTAGACGGTATCAAAGAGCTAAATCTTCAAATTCGTAACTCCGATATCCGTGGGGATCCTGCCCTTGAGTTGCGGGATGAACGGAATAAGCTGATTGACGAGTTAAGTGAGTACATGAAGATTGATGTCACCTATGATATGGAAGATGTGGGTGCAGGTCTTGAAGTAGAACGTCTCACAATTAAGATAGCCAATGGTGAAAATAATGACGTTTTAGTGGATGGCACATATGCCACTTCTTTGGTAGCTGGAACAGAGGCAGATAACTACTCTATCACACTATCCCAGCTGACAGACTCCAAAGGTCGTTTGCAGGACCCAAACTGGATTCCTGCTGGAGGGAAGGAACTAAGTGATACGCTTCTCTATGGGGCACTCCAGTCTACACGGGAATTGCTAACCGAAAAAGGCGAGTACTGTACAGCTGATGATCTGGCTGGAGATACCGGGGCCTCTGTAAAACGTGGTATCCCCTATTATCAAAAGGCGCTTGACCATCTGGCATATGAGTTTGCAGAGCAAATGAACCAGCTCAATATGTATGATCAGAATGGTGATGCATTCCCCAATTCTGGTCCCCTCTTCAGTATGGGCAGCAACACAGACGATACACAAACAACAGTAAACGACCCAGTCTCAGGTCAACCTGTTGTTACAGACCGTATCACTGCTGCAAATATCTCTGTTTCCAAAAGCTGGAGAGAAGGTACGATTTCCATGGTTTCAAAAGAAACTGTTGATTCTCCCAGTGGCGATACGGGGAACTTGGCAAAGTTCTTAGATGTTTTCACTAAGGATCAGACTTTTAACTATGGCGAGCTGGTCACAGATGATGGGACCACACCCAGCAATGCAGCCCCCTTCGAGGGTACATTTGAAGATATGTTGTTCCACATCCAGTCCACTCTTGGTGAGGATCAGCTCAGTACTGGTATTGTACACAACAACTTCTCTATTACATCCAATGAGTTATACGTCAATCGGGATGGCGTGATGGGTGTAGATCTAAACGATGAAGCCACTAGCTTAATGGTATACCAGAAAGCATATTCTTCTGCCTGTCGCCTAATGACTGTGCTCAATGAAGCTTTGGATTCCCTGCTTAGCATGGGCTAATCTATCAATCTCTCCAGTGAGGTGAATGTTTTATGCGAATTACAACCAATGGTTCAATGTATATGTATAAGCACAATTTGACGAATGTGTCAAATAGTCTCTATACTTCCATGAACAAAATACTATCCAAACGCAATTTTGACTCCTATTCTGCCAATCCAGCTGGGGCTACCAGGGCATTCAATATCCATAGCTCCCTGAATGCCACCCGCACACAGGCGACGAATAACCAGTCAGTATTAAGTAAATTGGAAACTGCCTGGTCTATTGAGGATCAGGTTTTAAATGAGTTGACCCACGACCTGGCAGAAGCCCCTGCTTTGGGTGGTTTGAATGGGACAAATTTGGACTCCCTTCAGCCCTACAGCAAAATTATCCGTTCTGGTGCTGAATCCATTGTACAGGCTATGAACGGAAAATATTCAGATAAATTTATATTTAATGGTGCGGAAACCAGTGAGCCACCATTCGCCATTGAAACCGACAATGCCCAGCAGCCTCCCAGGGACTGCCTTACCTTCCGTGGGTGGAGGGTAGATGTACCCGATAACGATGAACCATATCGCAGCTTAAACGGTGAATTGCTTTATGAAGATGCCAATGGGGATATTGTTCCGGTACCCGATTCTGAGTTAGTGGATGGGGAACTGAAACCCGGCTCCACGATTCAGCTGTTTACCAACTCAGATGCGCTTGCTGAACTCAATAGTATGGCAGATGAATCCCTTTTCGTTGATATTGGGTTGGGATTTCAACTGGATGACAATGGGGAAGTCATTGATTCTACTGCTTTTGATTCCTCACTCTCTGGTCTAAACTTCCTTGGGTTTGGCACAGATGAAGATGGTGACCCCAAGAATATTGTCTCCATTATGTTAAAGATTTCTGATATTTTCGGTGAATATGAACACAATACAGATGACAGTTCCCTGAGTACCTGGGGTCCTTCTGGTGACTATGATGACGCCTGCCGTCTCACCTCAAAATTCACACAGGCACAGGGAGCCCTAAGTGAACAGCACACCAGCCTATCTGCTCAAGCAACCTATCTGGAAACCAACCAAGAACGTCTGGATGATACCTTCTTCAATTTGAATCAAGAGCGGTCTACCATTGAGGACTGTGATCCTGCAGATGCTATCACTGAATATATGGCAGCCAATACCTGTTATCAGGCGGCTCTACAGGTGGGTACCAATGTGATCCCCCAGTCCCTTATGGACTATTTGCGTTAATGATATGAGGCGAGTATATGGATGGAGCCTATCCTCGCCCTATCATATATAGAAATCTACGGAGAAACGAGATAAGAGGAGTGTGATCATAAGTGAATCCGTTGATTGAAATAACAACCGTCCCAATCGAAATTCAAATGAAGGTCACTGATGCGAAGCTGGAGTATGTCCGTGGAACAGCCCAGATGGAGCTTTCCCGCGATAAAGGTGGTCTTAACATTAAGAGTCATCCCATTCGTGTCAATATTGACACCTTTGAAGCCCGCAGTTCAGTTTGCCCGACTACAGCACAGAGTATTGAACAATCCGCTGAAAAAGGTGTTCAAAGTGCTTATAAGGCAACTTCAGTCATCGCACAGGAGGGACGAATGATGATGGAAGCAAAACTGGACCAAGATGTGATCCCTCAGCTTGCTAAGCAGAAAAGTATTGGTGAGGCCAGGGAACTTAACTTGGAGTTTCTTCCCAGTGCTGCCCCTGAACTGTCGTGGGAGGGTGGGGAAATGAGCATCCGCTACGAAATGGACAAGTTGCAGTTGGACTGGCGCATCAATCAGTCCGAGTTTACCTTTACCCCTGGTGACATTGAATTTGTTATGACACAACGTCCTGAAATTATTGTCAAGTATGTAGGCGGTCCACTCTATGTTCCACCTTCCTCTGACCCAAACTATGAACCTATTGATGTAAAAGCATGATCGGAGGTTTCTCTTGCAACTATTGACAAAATATTTTGGGGCTATAGAGTATGAATTAGAGGATGCGCTTTCATTCCCCAATGGGCTTTTTGGGTTTGAGGATGAGAAGGAATTTGCCTTGCTTCCATTTCATGGAAGCCAAGGAAATTTGCTTTGCTTTCAAAGTACTAAAACCCCGGGGCTTGCTTTTGTTGCAATGAACCCTTTTTCCCTGAATCCTACCTATACCCCCACACTCTCTCAGGAGGAGTTGGATTTTATGCAGGTTTCAGACAGCCATGAGCTGTGCTATTACGTCCTATGTGCTGTTCGGGAACCTGTGAAGGATAGTACAGTGAATTTCAAATGTCCCATTGTGGTAGACCCTGATAAAAAAACAGCGATACAGGTTATTTTGGAAACGAAGGACTATCATATGCGCCACCCTCTCTCAGAGTTTCACAAAGAGGGGGCTGATGCAGGATGTTGATTTTAAGACGAAAAGAAGGAGAATCCCTTGTAATTGGGGATCATATTGAATTGACCGTTCTCTCCGTGGATTCTGGTGGTGTTGTAAGTCTTGGTATCAATGCTCCTAGAGATGTACTCATCCTTCGTAGTGAACTTCAAGAGGCGGTATCTGCCAACCAAGCATCTGTTACACCCGATAGCGCTGGTTTCCTTGAGGGCTTGGAACAGGTACTTTCTCAAATAAATCCGAATTGATAAAAAGGAGGTTTTTCTATGGGAACCAGTATTGCATCCGCTTCTATGTCTGCAAGTGCTGCAAGCCTACAACTTGACTATGCATTGGCTATGACGAAAAAGGCTATGGAAACTCAGGAGACAGTTGCTCAGGGTGTGCTCAATATGCTCCCTGCCCCCTCTGATGCAAAATACATTGATGTATATGCATAAGAGTTGTGTATTGTCAAAAAACAGTATGGAGAATTGCAAAGACTGCAATTCTCCATACTGTTTTTCATTTATATTTTATGGTCTATTCTCTTTTAGAAAGGTAACCCCAAACCACCTGTCAATTTCTGCATCGTATTGGCAGCATCACTTTCCGCTGCACGCATAGCCTCATTCACTGCTGCAACAATCATATCCTGAAGCATTTCCACATCCTCTGGGTCCACAGCATCTGGGTCAATATCCAGACTTTTCAGTTCCCTTTTTCCTGTGACAACAGCAGTGACTACTCCACCACCTGCACTGGCTTCATAGGTTTTTTCCTCCAATTCCTGTTGCATCCGCATCATATCTTGTTGCATTTTCTGGGCCTGCTTAATCATATTCATGTTCATACCGCCGCCCATACCCATACCACGGCTTCCGAATCCTTTTGCCATTCTAATCACTCCTTATTGAATTTCAATATTATCAAACTGTGCACCAAACTTCAAAAGCTGCTCCATTGCCTGTTGCTGTGCTCCACTTATTTCATCATGCTGTACAGTCTCTAAACTACTTCCCACTTGTGGTAGTTTTCCCTCCTGCACCACAATTTGAACATCCTCACGTTTCAAGTATAGTTTTGCCTGTTTTGCCAGCTGATCCATCACTGCTGGCTTCGTAAACACAGATTTGTTGAATGAATCCCTCACCCACAAATTGAGATAAGGCGGATTCCAAACCCCCACCATTTTATCTGGATTGGTCAGAATAGGAATGGTCATTGGAGGCATATTGCTCTTAATTGCTGTCACAAAATCAGTCCAGAACAAACTTATATCTTGGTACTGAATTTCTTTGGGTTGTGCTATCTGTGGCTCACTCTTTATTGTGTCTATTTCTTCTTTTGCTTGCGGCGACAATTCAGATTGCTCCACTTTAGGGGCTTCTTCCAAATTTTCTAATGTTTGAATCGGCGTCGGTTGTGATACAGCTACCCCACTTGCAAGTCTCTGTTCCAGATTAGAAATCCGAGCCAGCAACCCTGTGTTAGAGTCATCCAAACTCTCGTCACACAGCCGAATGAGACATAACTCTGCATCTATTCTCTTGTTTCGGCTCCTAATCAACTGTGGGATTGTCTCCTGTAAGTTTTTTAAAAGAAACAATAGCCTGGGAGCTGGCAGTTCATCGCACAACCGCCTCATGGTCTGTTCATCATATCCACCAGTCAGCAAGGTTTCTCCACCCTTAGGAGCCGTTTTTAAAACCAACAGGTCCCGGACCAAACAGGACAGTTCCTCCAGTATGGTAGAAATATCCTTTCCGTTCTGGTAAAATCGAGCTAACTTCTCCAGTGCTCCACTGGTATCATGGCGTGCTACGAGTTGCAACATACGAGCAGTTTCCAAATTACCAGCTAATCCCAGAGTATCCAAAATAGACTTTTCATCTATCACAGCATCTCTGGAACATTGATCCAACAAAGAAAGTGCATCTCTCATACCACCATCTGCAAGCCTTGCCAACAGTGTTGCCCCTTCTGGGGTCAGTTGTAGTTGCTCCTGTTTTGCCACATATTGCAACCGTTGAGAAATTTGAGATGGTACGATACGTTTAAAGGCAAATTGCTGACACCTAGATTTGATGGTGGCTGGTACTTTGTGCAGTTCTGTTGTAGCCAAAATAAACATAAGATGACTCGGGGGTTCTTCCAAAATTTTCAGCAGTGCATTAAATGCATGATTGGTCAACATGTGCACTTCGTCAATGATATAGACCCGTTTGCGTACAGCCGCTGGAGAATAAACTGCCTCCTCCCTTAGCTCTCGCACCTGATCCACACCGTTGTTGGAAGCTGCATCCAGTTCTAACACATCCAAAATAGAACCATTTTCAATTCCCAAACAGGCTTCACAGTTGTTACATGGATTGCCTCTGACTGGAGAAAGGCAGTTGACAGCTCTGGATAAAATCTTAGCACAGGTGGTTTTACCTGTTCCTCTTGTGCCTGTAAAGAGATAGGCATGGGACAATCGCTGTCCCGCCACCTGTTGCTTTAAAGTCTCTGTAATATGATTCTGTCCCACTACATCGTCAAAGGTTTTGGGACGCCATTTTCGATAAAGTGCCTGATACATGATGGTATTCACCCCAAATAAAAGAGCTTCGGTACAAGACAAGACCGCACACCGGTCTTTGAATCATGCAATATGCCCGTTACCTGAACAGCCAGCTCAAGAACAGTAACCCTACGGCACACGCAGCGGGCCGCTTAGTGCTGCTCGGTTCCCCGCCTGACACGGTTCACGGAGCTACGTTGCGTAGGACCGGTCTATCATCACCACTTATTCAGGTCAGACGACACATCGCACGTCCGGGGACCGGGATTCATCCCTGCTATAGCGGGTTGCAGGTACAGGGCACCGCTATCTCCCCAACTAGTGCGGTCTTGTCTCGTGCCGAAGCCCGAGCAAAACTGTGCTTTATTATACTATCTTTTCCACATTTAATCAACTGCTTTTTCAAAATTTCTATTCTGTCATAACCCTTTACTTTTTTCTAAATTCTGCTATAATAGACACATACGGGCCTGTAGCGCAGTTGGGAGCGCATCACATTCGCATTGTGGGGGTCGTCGGTTCGAATCCGATCAGGTCCACCAACCAAATAACAGGGGGATTCTATATCCTACCTGTCCAAGCGGCATTCTTTCATAAAAAGAATGCCGCTTTTTTGTGTACAACATCAAAAATTTTTTACTTTTCTCCTTCTCCCTTGACTTACACCAGGGAAGCGATATAATTACTTTTAGAATGATTCTAAATTGGTGTTGAGTGTTGTGACAAAGTACAGGAAAAAAATTTTAGAGACTATCTCATCATCCAATCGCCACATGACGGCAGAGCAAATTTTTGCAGAACTACAGCACTCCTATCCTCAGGTGGCATTGGCTACAATCTACAACAATCTAAACAAGCTATGTGAAGATGGTGCCATTCGCAAAATATCTGTAGAAGGGATGTGTGACCGTTATGACCACATACAGCGACATGACCATTTGGTATGTCACCAATGTGGTCAACTACTAGATGTGGACTTGGGTGATTTGACACAGCAACTTGAGGCAAAGGCTGGGATTTCTATCCTCTCCTATGACCTTAAATTGATTTATGTATGTGAGAACTGTAAAAAGACCATGAATGGAAAGGAATGTGAGTAAACTGAAACATCTACCACTCTCTGTCCGTGTTCCCATTGAGGAGGACAACCCCAGTATTTTACGCTGGGAAGAAAAATGTATTCGTTGTGGCATGTGTAAGGAAGTTTGTACCAACCAGATGGGGGTACATGGTACCTACACACTGGAAGAAAGTAACCATCAGGCAATTTGTATCTATTGTGGTCAATGTGCCAATGCCTGTCCCGTAGACAGCATCACAGAACGGGATGAAAGCCCCTTGGTTCGTGAAGCAATTTCTGACCCAAATAAGGTGGTCATTGTGAGTACCTCTCCTGCGGTTCGTGTTGCACTGGGGGAAGCCTTTGGCATGGATGCAGGCTCTTTTGTGGAAGGAAAAATGGTTGCTCTGCTGCGCAAGTTGGGGGTTGACTATGTTCTGGACACCAATTTTGCCGCAGATTTGACCATTGTCGAAGAAGCCAGTGAATTGGTTCGGCGTGTCACCCAGCATGACCGCCCCTTGCCCCAATTTACCAGTTGTTGCCCCGGTTGGGTGCACTTTACAGAAATTTATGCACCAGAACTTTTACCACACCTTTCTACTGCAAAAAGTCCCATTGGAATGCAGGGTGCAACTGTAAAAACCTACTTTGCAGAAAAAATGGGACTAAATCCAGAACAAATCGTCCATGTGACCCTAACCCCTTGCACTGCCAAAAAATTTGAAGTACGCCGTGAGGAGATGCACGCCGCTGCTGATTACCACCACATCCCCCATATGCGGGATACAGACCAGGTACTCACCACCAGAGAGGTGGCACGCTGGGCAAAAGAGGTGGGAATTGAATGGGATTCTTTAGAAGATTCATGCTATGACTCTCTTATGGGACAGGCATCAGGAGCTGGTGTGATTTTTGGAAATACCGGTGGTGTAATGGAAGCCGCCCTGCGTACTGCTTACGAATATCTGACAGAGCAAAAAGCACCAGACACCCTTTTACAGCTCACCCCTGTGAGAGGCTATGAAGGTGTACGGGAAGCACAGGTGGACATTGCCGGGCAGGTTGTCAACGTGGCTGTTATCTATGGAACTGCCAATGCCAAAGCTTTTTTAGATGAGATGAAAAACAGCCAAAAAACCTATCATTTTGTAGAGGTGATGGCATGCCCTGGTGGCTGCATTGGCGGCGGTGGACAGCCAAAAAATATGGCAGGCAATATGGATGAAATACGGAAAAAACGTATTTCTGCACTGTATCAGCGAGACACTGGTATGACCTTACGAAAAAGTCATGAAAACCCAGAAATTAAAGCCCTTTATGAATCCTTTTATGGGCATCCTCTGAGCGAATTGGCAGAAAAAATGCTGCATACTATGTATACTGATTGCAGCGATTTAATACAAAAAAAATCAGGGCATGAAACTATGGCTGATCCATCTTCTATTGAAACATCGAAAGGAGTACCATCTTCTATGAGCAAGTGGAAATGTAGCATTTGTGGATATATTTATGAGGGAGAAACCCTACCAGATGACTTTGTGTGTCCCCTCTGCAAACAGCCTGCTTCTGTATTCCAAAAGATAGAAGAAGGTCCCTCAAAAGCTGGCAACCCATACGCTGGAACCCAGACAGAAAAAAATCTGTTGGCTGCTTTTGCAGGGGAATCTGAAGCCCGCAACAAGTATACCTATTATGCTTCTATTGCACAAAATGAAGGCTATGAGCAAATTGCAGCACTGTTTCTGAAAACGGCTGAAAATGAAAAAGCCCATGCAAAACTGTGGTTTGAAGAACTCCATGGCTTAGGAAGTACAGCAGACAACCTAAAACACGCTGCGGAAGGCGAAAACTACGAGTGGACCGACATGTATGATGGGTTTGCTAAAACAGCCGAGGAGGAAGGATTCCCTGAACTGGCTGCCAAATTCCGTCTGGTTGCAGCCATTGAAAAGCACCATGAGGAGCGTTACCGTACATTGCTTCACAATGTGGAGACTGCACAGGTGTTTGAAAAAAGTGAAGTAAAAGTGTGGGAATGTCGCAACTGTGGTCACATTGTCGTGGGTACATCTGCCCCCGAAATTTGCCCTACCTGCCAGTATAGCAAAAGCTATTTTGAACTGAACTGTGAACCCTACTAATCCTCGCATAATAAACCCAAACCAAAAGGGAGGCTGTGTCCTAGGACACAGCCTCTCTTTTATCTTCCTACATTCTGAACTTAGTGGGCAGCACCCCAGCTATTGCCTGATGCAGTGTCTGCATGCAAGGCAACAGACAGCTCTATAGTCTGCTCCATTTCCTCCTGTACCAGACGAGCAACGGATTCCCGCTCCCGCTCTGGGCATTCCACAATCAATTCGTCATGCACCTGTAGCACAAGTTGTCCCTTTAACCCCTCATTGCGCAGACGGTTTCTCACTCGAATCATAGCCAATTTAATTAAATCAGCGGCTGTTCCCTGAATGGGTGTATTCAAAGCCACCCGTTCTCCAAAGGAACGTGTATTAAAGTTAGAAGATTTCAGTTCTGGAATCCAGCGGCGGCGTCCCATCAAGGTAGAGACATAGCCATCCCGTTTTGCCTGTTCCACAACTGCATCCATATATGCCTTTACGTTTGGATAGGTTTGGAAATACTGATCCATATACTGTTTTGCCTCTGAAACGGATACCCCAATATCCTGAGACAGGGAAAAAGGAGAAATTCCGTAGATAATGCCAAAATTCACTGCCTTGGCAGAGCGGCGCATCTGGGGTGTAACCTGTTTTGGTTCAACACCAAATACCCTTGCAGCTGTCACTGTGTGGAAATCTTCTCCAGAACGGAATGCCTCAATCATATGCTCATCCCCTGCCATATGTGCCAGCAATCGCAGTTCAATTTGGGAATAGTCTGCATCCACCAGAACATTTCCCTCTCCAGCTACAAACATATACCGCAATTTTGCTCCCAATGGAGTACGAATGGGAATGTTCTGTAAATTGGGTTCTGTGGAACTCAGCCGCCCTGTTGCGGTTACTGTATTTTGGAAACAGGTGTGAATGCGACCATCTGCCCCTATCACTTTACCCAGACCATCAGCATAGGTGGACTTTAATTTGGTAAGCTGCCTGTATTCCTGAATTTGTGGCACAATGGGATGCAATTCCTGTATTTTCTCCAATACCTCCGCATTGGTAGAATACCCTGTTTTCGTCTTTTTCACAGGTGGCAACGCCAATACTTCAAACAGAATATGCCCCAGTTGCTGGGGAGAGTTAATATTAAACTCCTCCCCTGCCATCTGGTAGATGGTCTTTTGTACCCCTTGTATGCTTTCTGCCAACTCCTGCCCATATTGAAGAAGTGCGTTTCGGTCTACCATAACGCCTGCCCGTTCCATTTCTGCCAATACGATACATAGGGGCAATTCAATGGTATTGTATAGCTCCATCATCCCCAGTTTTTCCAACTGTTGAGACAGGTTCTGATACAATGTTCCAATCAGTGCACAATGCAAAGACAGTGCATGGGCAGATTCTTCCTGATTGGACAGAGGTGAAAATGCTTCTGGTGACAGGTACTCCTGCTCCTTGGGTAGTTCCATTTTGTAATAAGATAATCCTAATTTATCCAAACTGTAACTGCCATCAGTGGGAGAAAGCAGATAGGCTGCCAATTCTGTATCAAATAGAATTCCATCTGGTGTAATGTTTTCATCCAGAAGCTGCTTACAAAGCTCCTTGGCTCCATGCACCACTTTTCGGATTTCTCCAGAAAACAGTGTCTTTAAGTGGTCTGTGTAGTGGCTAATCTGAGAGGACAACAATATGGCACTGTGGTTGTGGTTTTCCTCCGTCTGACAGGTGACACACACAACATCCAGAGAGGGCAGTGCCATCACACTGACAAATGCCTTCTCTCTCCAAAGTGCCAGCAGCTCCTCCATTCTGCTCTGTTCTTTGACAATTTCGCTGCTGTAGGTACTCTGTATTTGCTGTACCTGTACAGGGTCACTCCCCTGATTGGAAGGTGAGAGTTGATATTTCTCTATCAGTTTGGAAAATTCCAGTTCCAAAAACAGGTCATAAAGTGCTGCTTGATTGACTTCTGTTCGCACATTTTCCTCTGGATGGAAAGAAATAGGGGCATCCGTGCGAATCCGTGCCAGATCATAGGAGAGCTGTGCCTGTTCCTTTCCTTCTGTCATCTTCTTGATCACTGCTGGCTTTGCTTTCACGCCATGTTCCATTTCCAGGTCTGGCAATGCCTCATACATGGCTGCAATGGTGTGATAGTGCCGTACCAGTGCCAGTGCTGTCACCTCTCCGATCCCTTTCACTCCAGGGATATTATCAGAACTATCTCCCATCAATGCCTTTAAATCAATCAGGTGGATAGGCGCAAACCCATATTCATCTTCAAATGTGGTCTGTGTCATATCCTTGTAGGTTGTTTTTCCTTTACTTGTGGAAACCAGTTTGACCATTGTGTGTTCTGTAATTAACTGTAGTGCATCCCGATCCCCTGTAATAATGACAGTGTTCCACCCTGCATTGGTGTCTACAACAGAAATGGTTCCCAACAGGTCATCTGCTTCCCACCCGTCCAGTTCATACATAGGGATATTCATTGCCCGCAAGATATCCTTTAAAATGGGCATCTGGCTCATCAATTCCTCTGGCATTCCCTTACGTTTTGCCTTATATCCCTCATATGCAAGATGTCGGAATGTGGGTGCCTTGCGGTCAAAGGTGACACACAGCGCATCTGGTTTTATTTCGTCTAACACTTTATTTAGGATGTTAATAAAGCCCAAAATTGCATTGGTGGGCTGACCTGCATGGGTGGTCAAATTCTGATTGACCCCATAAAACGCCCGATTTACAATTGAATTCCCATCTAACACCATTAAGGTTTTCATCCAGTGTTCCTCCTGTGATTCTTATGGGTCTGTTCCCCACAGTATATCAGTTTTTCCATACAAGGGCAAGAGATTACACCTGTTTGCATCAGATAATGGATAGAATTTCTGGAAACTATACTAACCTTCACAGGATTTCCATAGACTTTTCTTTTCAAGCGTGATAGAATAGGTTGCTCACAAAACATGATTGAGAACTTCCACAAAAGCAGGAGGAACTTCCATTGAAAACAGAAATTTTAGGGATTTCCTTTGATAACCTCAGCCGTGAGGAGGCAAAGAAAGCTGGCTCTGCCATGCTGCACAGTCCCGATTTCCACTATGTTGTTACCCCAAACCCAGAATTTATTCTGGCAGCCGAACGAGATTCAGAATTTCGTGCCCTGTTAAACCGTGCAAATCTGGTGCTTCCAGATGGAATTGGTGTGGTCTATTCATCCAGAATTTTGGGTACACCTTTAAAAGAACGTGTGGCAGGTTTTGACTTTGCCTGCGATATGTTGCAGGTACTCAACGAAATGGGTGGACGTCTCTATCTTCTGGGTGCAAAACCTGGTGTGGCAGAGGAGGCTGGTCGCCGTATTTTAGAAAAACATCCCAACATTGTATTATGTGGCACACATGATGGTTATTTTCAGGACGCTGACCCAGTGGCATGTGAGGTGGCACAGGCAAATCCTGACCTTCTCTTTGTCTGTCTGGGGGCACCCAAGCAGGAAAAGTGGATGACCCGCTATGGAGCCATCACAGGCGCAAAACTTGCCATCGGTTTAGGGGGAGCTTTGGATGTATTTGCAGGCAATATCCAGCGTGCTCCAGCGGCATGGCAGAAATTAGGGCTTGAGTGGGCTTACCGCCTCTCCAAAGAACCAAAACGCATTGGACGTATGGCAAAACTCCCTCTTGTCCTTGTGAAAGCCACACATCAGCGCATCAGCAATAAGAGAAAGGAAGGAACTTGAGTGATGTCTGGAAAACTCATTGTATTTGAAGGAACAGATGGATCTGGAAAATCCACTCAGTTTCGACTTTTGACACAGACTCTGGAAGAAAAAGGGCGCAGATTTCAAAAATTGGTGTTCCCACAGTATGACCAGCCCTCCTCTGCCTTAATTCGTATGTATTTAGGTGGTGAATTTGGAAAGAATCCAGCAGATGTCAACGCCTATGCCGCTTCTGCCTTTTATGCAGTGGATCGCTATGCCTCTATGAAGCAGGTGTGGGGAAACTACTACAAAGAGGGTGGCTTGATTTTGACAGACCGATATACCACCTCCAATGCAGTACATCAGGCGGTGAAGTGCCCCAAGGCAGAGCGACAGGACTTTTTGCAATGGCTGGATGATTTTGAACATAACAAATTGGGGCTTCCCCGTCCCAATCTGGTCATTTATCTTGATATGCCAACGGCACAGGCTGTAACCTTGATGCGGCAACGGGAAGTAGATACCAAGACAAAGGCAGATATTCATGAGTTGGACACCGCCTATTTGGCTGCCTGTCGGGAATGTGCTCTGGAGGCCGCTGATGTGCTGGGCTGGCATAAAATCAACTGTTTGGATGACAGTGGTCGTATCCGCTCCATTGAGGACATTCAACAGGAAATCTGGGCTTTGGTATCTCCCCATCTGTAAAGTAGAAAGGAGACGTTTGATATGGTTTATGTATTATTGGCTCCCGGTTTTGAAGAATCTGAGGCTGTTGTGCCTGTGGACCTGCTGCGACAGGCTGGGGTAGAAACTGCCTTTGTTTCTCTGGATGGTTCCTATGTCACTGGTTCCCACCAGATTACCATACAGGCTGACTGTACACTTGCCCAACTGGATTTAACCAAGGCAGAAATGATTGTCTTACCTGGTGGTGGCGATGGTGTGCAAAATCTTTGGAATGATGAACGGGTATCTGCTCTCATTCGGGAAGCCGCAGAAAAAGAAATCTGGCTGGCTGCCCTGTGTGCCGCTCCCGTGCTGCTGGGTCGTTGGGGACTGCTGGACCATCGGCATGCTGTTTCCTATCCCACACGTCAACAACAGTTGGGGGCTGCTCTGGTAGAACCCACTGCCCGTACGGTGGTAGATGGTCATTTTGTAACCGGTCACGCCTGTGGCTCCTCTTTTGATTTCGGTCTGAAATTGGTTGAGGTGCTCCGTGGCAAAGAAGCTGTGGAGGAAATCAATGGACGGATTTATTACTATCGCTGAACAGAAAAAAGCACTGCGGAAAGAGGTGCGTAATACCTTATCCAGTTTTACGTCCCATCAACTGCAAACCAGTGATGCTGCTCTGTTCTCCTCTTTCCTTGCCCTTCCCCAAGTACAACATGCCAATACACTGTTTTTATTCTGGGGAATTCCAGGCAGGGAACCAGAAACTTCCATTCTGGTCTCTACCCTCACAAAACAGGGAAAGCGGGTTGGTCTACCCCGTATGCTCCCAGAACATCAGATGGAAGTGCGGCTATATGAGCCTGAAAAACCTCTTGTTTCTGTCTCCTTTGGCATACAGGAGCCTGCCACAGATGCCCCTCTCCTCTCCAAAGAGGAAATTGACCTTGTTCTGGTTCCTGCTGTGTGCTATGACAGACAGGGCTACCGCCTTGGTTTTGGTGGTGGATATTATGACCGGTGGTTGTCCCAGTTTTCTGGCTTTACTGTTGGGCTGTGCCGTAGCTGTATTTTACAGGATCACGTTCCTCTGGAACCCCATGACCAGTCTGTTCAGGTACTCATCACAGACAAAGAGACATTTTTCTATGAATAAAAAAGCAGCGGAGCTGCTTTGCTCCGCTGCCTGCATTTTGACTATCCTGTGTACGTCAGTGCTTAGCAGCCGCAGCCATTGTCACAGCCACAGCCGTTGTTGCCACCGCAGCCGCAGCCACCACCATTGTTGCCGCCACCGCAATTACCAAACCCAAAGCCATTGCCACAGCAGCAGCACAGAATGATCAGCAGGATGATCCACATGCAACCATTGTTACCCCAGTTACCATTGTTACCACAACACATAATCTTTCACCTCTTATTAGATTCCGGTGGGTGTCGTTCCCGCCCGGTCTGTTATAGTCTATGGTGAAGGACCTACTTAGGTGCATCCTAAGTGAAAAATTTTTCTCTGTTAGGAGCTGACCCTATGGCACAAGAACCCAGACGTACCTCTCGTTCCTCTCAGCAGCGGGAAAGAACCTCATCCAGAGTAGCCAAACGATCTTCTGGTGTTGGCTTTATGCTGTTCTATGTGGTATTTGTCATTGGCATCTCTGCACTACTGGCCTGTGTTGGCTGGATGGCTGCCAATGACATTCTGGCACTGAACAAACCAGAAAAAACCATTACCATTACCATTACAGAACAAGACAGCTTTGGCACTGTGGCTTCCCGACTGAAAGAGGAGGGTATGATTGAATCAAAACTCCTGTTCAATCTTTTCGCCTCTTTTACAGGAGCAAAAGATAAAATTGTGGCTGGCACCTTTACCCTAAATACCGATATGGACTACCGTGCACTCCTCTCTGGCATGAGTGCAAACTCTGCCACGAAAGCAACCATCAATGTCACCATTCCAGAGGGATACAACATTGACCAGATTTTCAAACTGCTGGAGGAAAAAGGAGTTGCCTCTGTGGAAGAACTTCAGGATATGGCTGCCACCCATGACTATGCCTTCTCTTTCCTTCAGGACATTGCCCTTGGAGATTATCACCGACTGGAGGGCTATCTCTATCCTGATACCTACACCTTTACCACTCCACAAAATCCCCTCTATGTCATCAATAAAATGCTGGTGCAGTTCGACGCTCAGTTTACAGATGAAATGCGTCAGGAGGTAGCCAACAAGGGGCAGACCATCCATGAAATTCTTACTGTTGCTTCTCTCATTGAAAAAGAGACAGATGGCACAGACCGAAAGGATATTGCCTCTGTCATTTACAATCGATTGAACAACCCAAACGCCTCTGCTGGCACCAACGGTTTTTTACAGATTGACGCAACACTCGCCTATATCAACGGTGGTTTGATTCCCATTGAGGCAGACAAGCAAATTGACTCTCCTTACAACACTTATATGTATAAGGGCTTGCCACCAGGTCCCATTGCAAATCCTGGTCTTGAATCCATTCAGGCTGCCATGAACCCCAATCAGACATCCTACTACTACTATGTATTGGGTGATGATGGCAAACACAGTTTCTTTAAAACCTATAGTAGTATGCAAAACTTTATGGCTACACAGGAACTGTACCAATAAACCATGTAACGGGCTTCAGAAGTGTTCTGAAGCCCGTCTTTCAGGAGGATCTTACAATGTCAACAACAAAACCCATTGAATTGCTCTCACCTGCCGGCGATATGGAACGTCTGCAAATGGCAGTTGCTTATGGCGCAGATGCCGTTTATCTGGCTGGTACTACATTTGGTATGCGCTCCTTTGCAGGAAACTTTACACCGGAGGAACTAAAAACTGCTGTGGCACTGTGCCACAGTAAGGAGGTGCGTGTCCATGTGACCTGTAATACGATGCCCCGCAACGATGAAGTAGCCAAATTACCAGAATGGCTGGAATTCCTGAACGAAGTGGGGGTAGATGCCATTATTCTGGCAGATATGGGCACAATGGCTCTGGCTGGTCGTTACGCCCCCAATGTGGAACGGCATATCTCTACACAGGCAAGCATTGTGAACTACCAGTCTGCCTGTGCCTGGCATGATTTGGGGGCAAAACGTGTGATTCTTGCCCGGGAACTGTCTCTTGATGAAATCGGTGAAATCCGTGCCAAAACCCCCAAGGAACTGGAGTTGGAGGCATTCATTCATGGTGCCATGTGTGTCAGCTACTCTGGACGCTGCCTGCTGTCCAATTATATGACGGGACGGGACTCCAATCGTGGTTCCTGTGCCCAGCCCTGTCGCTATCAGTATGCACTGGTGGAAGAAAAACGCCCTGGCGAATATTTCCCCATCTATGAGGACAACCAAGGCACTTATATTATGAATTCCAAAGATATGTGTATGGTTGACCACATTCCAGAACTAATCAACATTGGCTTAGACTCCCTGAAAATTGAGGGACGAGCCAAATCTGCCTACTATGCTGCGGTTGTGACCAATGCCTATCGCCATGCAGTGGATGCTGCTCTGGCAGGCAAGCCACTGGACCCTATCTGGCGGGATGAAGTGGAGCATGTCAGCCACCGCCACTATGCCACTGGCTTCTATTATGGTGAGCCAGGGCAGTATACAGAAAACTCCCGCTATGTACGGGATTGGCAAATTGTTGCCCTTGTGAAAGAGTGTGATGAACTGGGCAACGCCATTCTGTCTTTACGCAATAAATTTGGAGTTGGTGAGGCATTGGAACTGGTTGGTCCTGACGTAAAGCCCATGCCTCTGACTGTAGATGCACTTTGGGATGAGAAAGGGCATTCTGTGGATGAAGTACGCAAACCTCAGATGGAATTTCGTATGAAGTTGCCCTGCTCTGTGCCCCCCCTCTCCCTGCTCCGTCGTCAGGCAGATTAAAACAGTTCCTTGAGCTGTCCCAACAGCTCCATCGACTTAAATTTCAATACATAGCCCTGATTTTCTTCTGTAATGAGGGCAATCTGGTTTTGAGAGAAAAAACCAGCTTCTGCGGCAGTTTCCAAAGTTTCTGAGGCAGCTCCCATACAGAGGGGCGGAAAAGCCACACACCACCAGTTTTGACCCTCTGCCGCTCCGATTTCAATATTCAGTGCAGTATAGGTTCCAGCGGGAAAGGCAAACCCATCATACTCTTTGGTAGGGAACCAGCATTCGCCTAATGTGGCAGTCACTGTATAGTCATAGCCCTGTTCTTCTACCACCTGCTGTCCCACTTGGGAGAGCTGCTGGAGATGCTGTGCCAGTGCAGTTTTTGCTTCCTCCAATGTGGCATTCTGTGGATAAAATGTCTCGGTTGCCTCCAACACAGCATCTCGCACCTGTAATTTCAGTGCCTGATCCTCGTTGCTGTCTGAATTGGCAATCACATGAAAACGAATAACCTGTTCAGACAGGGCTTTCTGTTCACTGTCCAGCCAAAATCCTGCACAAATACTTACCAAAACCGCAAATAAAATTGCAATTTCCCAACGCTTTAATGCTCGATCCATCATAAAAAACACCGTCCATCTCCTATGTAGTACATAGAGGATAGACGGTGTTTTCCACTTTTAAACGCTCTCACATAAAAAAGTTTCATCGCAGTTTTTCTTCAATTCTTCATAGGCTGTCTGTGCTGTGGATTCGTCAGAAAACAACCCAAAGGTGGCAGACCCACTGCCTGTCATGTTTGCTCCCATAGCTCCATAGTGGATGAGCAGACGCTTCAACTCTGAGATACGGCTATAATACATTTTGGGCAGAGCATCTTCAAATACATTATACATGCGTTTGGCAACTCCGTCCAAATCCTGTGCCTTCAATGCCTCCAATACCCCAGTGGTATCTGGTCTGCATCTCAATTTTGTGTTGTCTATTTTGGCAAACAGCTCTGGTGTAGAGATGGGAAACTCTGGTTTGCTAACCACCACCCAGCAATGGGGCAGTTTGGGCAGTTCAGTCAAAATCTCACCCCGTCCCTCAGCCAATGCAGTACAGCCCAAAACGCAATAGGGCACATCAGAACCCACCTGTTCCCCAATTTTCGCAAGCTCCCGCATGGTAAACAGGTTTCCATTCTGCTCGTTGAGCCAACGCAGCACCGCCGCTGCATCACTGCTGCCGCCTGCCATCCCCGCACAGACAGGAATCTGCTTTTCAATGTGAATTTCCAGTCCCTGCTCTGGCATCCCTGCCGCCTTCCAAAAGCTCAGGGCTGCCATAGCTGCCAGATTTTTTCTGCCAGTAGGCAAAAAATCCAAGTTGCTATACACTCGCAACTCATCTTTTGGTGGTTTGGGGCGAAAGGTCAGCGTATCACTGAGGGTAATGGACTGCATCACCATACACAAATCGTGGTAGCCATCCTCACGTTTTCTCAGTACATCTAATGTCAAATTGATTTTGGCATTGGCTTTCATGATTCCGTCCCCTCTTTTGTCTATCGTATTTTTCTTGCCTCCAAATAAAATCGCTTGTCCTGTGCCTCTCCCATGGAAAAGGTCTTTCGTGGCAGCACACCATCATGAATCACTGTGGGAAACAAGTCCTCTTTTTCCATAGGAGGCAGGAAAAAGCCCACCGTATTTGGACTCTGTGCCAGTTCTTGAACCACATCTGCACCATGAATATAATCTACACGACAGTCTGGATGTTGTTGTACATACACATCCAAAAAAGCCTGCAATGTGCCAACAGGAAGCTGTGCTGTGGGGTGTGGCACTGTTATGGTTCCTTGTGTCTCCCCATAACAGTAGTGCAATACATGCCCCTCACCCTGCCCTGAATGGCTTTCAGGATAGCAGGCACAGAGAGCCTCTATCAATTCCTGTGGTTCTACATCAAATACCACCCGATGGATGGGTTCAAACTCCAGAGATGGGTCATGTAAATTATTCAGTTCTACCAGTGCATACCGGGAGGGCAGTGTGTCCCACTGCTCTTGTGGGGTCACTTTTTTCTGCTGTTCATAGCACTCCTTTGCTGTTGCCAGTGAGTGATTGCCATCCCCCACAGCAAACAACATAACCCCTTTCCCCTGTGCCTGATAAAGTGTTTCAAATCGTCTTTCCTCCATCAGTGCTGCCAGTGACTGATGCACATGTGCTTTCTGCTCCTCATTCAGTGCCCAACCACAGATGTGCCCACCATCTTCCATCAACTCAAACCCATATAGTGGGGTCATCTGGGCAGTCTGTTCTGACAGTGGTTCTATCACAGACTGCTCCCTGTCATCCATCAGCAACATCACATGGGGCAATTCAATGGGGGCATGTTTGCGCACCTCTACACGGGGTGGAATCCGGGACAGCACGGTTCCTTCTGTGGCACGAATGAGGGCATTGCTTCCAGGTGTATAGTCATACTGCTCCAAATCAATTACGCCCACAAGCCCACGGCGGATTTTTCCATTGTGTAAGGTTCGCTCAACATAGAATATGGCATTCTGGTACAGCTCGAATTGTTTTTGCTCCAAATACTGTTCCATGGTTTTATTTATGGACAGAATATCCAGTTCTACACCACCGCATTCCAACCTGTACTCTGGCAAAATCAGGTGTAACGCAGATGGAGTATTTCCCACTTTTGTCTGTACTCTTTGCCAATATTCAGGCTGGGAAGTGTATTGGTCACATGCCACCACGCTCCACATCTCATAATCACAGCCACAGGGGAGCAAAATATCTGCTGACTGAAAGGGAATTGTTCTCATGGATGGTATCTCCCTTATAGTGCTTGCTTAATGGCATGGAGCAAGTCATCAAATGACTCAAATGCAGGGAGATTTGGATAATCCTTTTTAATATGCTCTGTGGTGCGGAACAGGAATCCAGCTTTACTTGCCTGAATCATTGCCAAATCATTAAAGCTGTCTCCAGCTGCAATGGTATCATATCCGATGGATTGGAATGCCTTCACTGTGGTCAGCTTGGATTGACTGCATCTCATCTTATGCCCTGTGATAGTGCCATCCTCTGTCACTTCCAAAGAATTACAGAGAATGGTGGGATAGCCCAGTTTTTTCATCAATGGCATGGCAAATTCCTCAAAGGTATCGCTTAAAATCACCACTTGTACCTGTGCACGCAGGGCATCCAAAAACTCCTTTGCCCCAGGCAGTGGGTCAATTTTGGAAATCACTGCCTGAATTTCCTTCAAACCCAGCCCATGCTGCTTCAAAATATTGATACGATATTGCATCAGCTTGTCATAATCTGGTTCATCTCTGGTGGTCCGTTTCAGTTCAGGGATTCCTGTCTCCTCTGCAAAAGCAATCCAAATTTCAGGTACCAGTACCCCTTCCATATCCAAACATACAAGATTCATGGTTTTCATCCCCCTTACTTTCCCTGTCGTCTGCGTAGATTGGTCAAAAAGTTGTCCATTCGGCTGACTGCCTCTGCAATGTCTTTCATAGAGGAGGCATAACAGGCACGCACATACCCTTCTCCACCTGGTCCAAAGGCATTACCGGGAATGACTGCCACTTTTTCTTCCATTAAAAATTGCTGGCAAAATTCCTCTGAGGTCAGCCCTGTGGATTTGATACAGGGAAAGACATAGAACGCCCCCTTGGGTTCAAAACATTCCAACCCAATTCGATTGAGATTTTCCACCAGATAGCGGCGACGACTGTCATATTCCTCACACATATTGGCAATGTCTCCATCTCCGTTTCGCATGGCTTCCACAGCTGCATATTGGCTGGTGGTGGGTGCTGACATAATGCCAAACTGGTGGAGCTTGGTCATGGCTGCAATCACTGGCTTTGGTGCGCACACATAACCCATACGCCAGCCTGTCATGGCATGGCTTTTGGAAAATCCATTGACCACTATGGTACGCTCATACATTTCTGGTAAATTTGCCATAGATACATGCCGCTGCCCATAGGTCAATTCTGCATAAATTTCATCGGAAAGCACCATGATATTGGTATCTTTCAAAACCTCTGCAATGCCCTCCAAATCGTTCCGTTCCATAATACCCCCTGTGGGATTGGATGGGAATGGCAATACCAATACTTTTGTTTTTGGTGTGATGGCTGCCTTTAGCTGTTCTGGTGTCAAACGGAACTGATTTTCCCCTTTCAGTTCCACATAAACAGGCACACCGCCTGCCATTTCTGTCAATGGACCATAGCACACAAAGGAGGGAACGGGGATAATCACCTCATCCCTTGGATTGAGCAATACCCGAAGTGATAAATCTATGGCTTCACTGCCACCTACTGTCACTAGAATCTGCCCTGCATGTTCATAATGTAAATCAAATCGCCGGCTCATATATCTGGCAATTTCCCGTCTCAACTCCAGCATACCTGCATTAGAAGTATATTTGGTATGCCCCTTTTCCAGAGAATAAATCCCTGCATCCCGAATATGCCACGGTGTCACAAAATCTGGTTCTCCAATGCCTAATGATATGGCATCAGTCATTTCCTCTAAAATATCAAAAAATTTCCGAATGCCAGAGGGCTTGATGTTTTTGATTTTATCATTTAACAAGGAATCATAATTCATACAAAGATTAACTCCCTTTCCTCTGGCTCTGGCTTTCCAAATACCAGATGTTTTTCCTTATATTTTTTCAAAATGAAGTGTGTGGCTGTGCCTGTGACTCCCTCAATGGGTGCCAGCCGTTCTCCAACAAACTGTGCCACCTCCCGCAGTGTACGCCCTGAGATAATCACTGTCAGGTCAAACGCTCCACTCATCAGATACATGCTCTCTACTTCATCATATTGATAAATTCTCTGGGCAATACGGTCAAACCCTGCAATGCTTTGTGGCACAACCTTAACTTCAATCAAGGCAGTTACGGTTTCACGCTTCACCTTGTCCCAATCAATAATCGCCTGATATCCTAAAATCGTACCATCCTTTTCCATGCGCTCCAGTTCCTGTTTCACTTCCTGCTCCGTCATACCTGCCTGAGCAGCCAACTGGGCGTGAGATTGGGTACAGTCTTGCTCCAAAAGCTCTAATAATGAGTTCATTGTCTGACTTCCTTTCCTTCTCAATCATCAAAATCTACAAAGTAGATAAAATGTGATGTCTCATTGTACCACAAGACAAAGGGGATTAGCAAAATTTGATGTGAAATTTCTTATGCCTTTTATCACATACTCCTTTTAGTCAACGTAAAAGGAGGGGTATCATCATGCGTGATTTTGGTGCATGGGGGATTGGCTGGATTTTATTGGTGTTCTGTTTTGCAATTGCTCTGACTCCCATAGAACCAGTTGCACCTGTCACCTCCACTGTTCCTGTAGAACTTCCTCAAGAGGAGTCTGTTCCTGTCGTTGCCATCACCTTTGATGACGGTCCCAGAAAGAGCACTACAACCAAATTACTGGATGCGCTGGCTCTGCGTGAAGTGCCTGCCACTTTTTTTCTGGTTGGAAGCCGAATTTCGGGACAGGAAGAACTGATTCAGAGAATGCACCAGGAGGGACACCAAATTGGAATCCATACCTATGACCATGTGATTTTGCGTGACCTGTCGCAGGATGAATTTCAAGCCCAAATACAAAAAAGTCGAGACCTTCTGAAGGCTATCGTCCCAGACGAAGAATTTTGGCTGCGTCCACCCTATGGAATTTTAGACAGGCAAATGGCAGAGTGGGCAAACAGCCCCATCATCCTCTGGTCTGTAGACCCAGAGGACTGGAAAGATGATAATGTCTCCCGCATTGTCCAAACGATTTTGGAAGAAGTGGAGGATGGGGATATTATTCTTATGCACGACCTCTACGCCAGCTCTGTGGATGCTGCCATCCAAGTGGTAGATGCTCTTTTAGAACAGGGATACTGTTTTCTCACAGTAGAGGAACTGTTGGAGTACCGTGGAATTACACCAGAAAATGGTGTGCGCTACTGTGAAGCATAAGAAAGGCAGCTTCCTTTACAGGGAAGCTGTCCTCAGGTGTGCCCTGTCTGTAATGCCTGTTTGGTCAATTCAATAAAGCGGTCTGCAAAATGGGAGCGGTAGCGGTCCCGACGGTATCCCACCACCAGTTTACTTATGGTAGATGGGTCTGTCAGTGGGAAAAAATCCAGCTTCTCTGTGGTGGTTTTTGAGGATGTAATATGGATGGTCTTTAAAAACAGCTCCGGGCAAATGGTAATCCCAATGCCGGCCTCAGCCATAGCCAGTGTCGTAATGGTATTTTCTGTTTCCAATAACAATTTTGGCTTAAAAAAATAGCGGCTGAAATACTGGTCAATGATACTTCTGGTGCGGTTTCCCCGTTTAATGAGCACAAACGGCATAGTTTGGAACACTGCAATGTCAGCCCCTTTGGAAAATTGTGCCCTCATCTCGTCTGCACGCTCTCCAAACAGTTCATTGGTAAATTCTTTGGGTACTGCCAAAATCAGTTCTTCATCTCTCAGTGGAATGACTTCCACACCCTCCATCATGATTGGCTGAAAACAAATAATCAAATCCACTCGACCATGTGCCAGTTCATCCTCCAGATGGGTAGAGTTGCCCTCATAAAGGGAAAACTCCACCATAGGAAATTCCTTTTGAAACTGGGGCAGCACCTCCGGCAGGAGAGCCAGTCCACAGGTATGAGAAATGCCAAGCCGCAACACACCCATATAATGGCGGTTGATATCCCCCACTTTCGTCAAATACTGGCTATATAAATCTAAAATTTGTGTGGCAGTCTGTACCAGTAAGTCACCCGCATAGGTGAGAGACAGTTTTGGAGAGCGGGTAAACAGCTTTACATCCAGTTCCTTTTCCATATTACTGATGTGGTTGCTCAGAGACTGTTGCGAAATATACAGTCGTTCCGCTGCCCTTGTAATGTTCAGTTCCTCTGCCACCAATAAAAAATATTTCAGATGGAGAAAATTCACCCATCCAACCCCCTTTCTGTTCTATTCTATGTTCTGTTGCATATTATATCACAATCAAATGGTTGTGGCAACTATCATAAAAAATGTGCTGTTCGGATGACAGATTTTATGCTTTAATAAGAAATGACAAAAAATCGTATAGTTTCAAAGGCTCAATTTAGAATTTTTTTGTTAATATTGTTTCCTCCCTGTGGATGCAAACAGGGTGGAAGAAAAAGAAAGGAAGATTTCACCATGAAATGTCTTATCATTGACGTTGTACACAGTGCAATCGCTGAGGAACTGGGCAAGTACATGCAGGTTGATACCCATATGCTTCCTACTCAGGAGGAACTTGTGAAGCTGATTCCTGACTATGAAGTACTGATTATGCGTGTGGACCCTGCCATTAACAAGGAGATTCTGGATGCAGCCGCCAAGCTGAAAGTGATTGGTGTTTGCTCTGTTGGTCTCAACCACATTGATTTGGAGACTGCTAAGGCAAAGGGTATTCAGGTCATCAATGCTCCTGGTCTCAACGGCAACGCTGTTGCAGAGCTGACCATCTCCAAGATGCTGGATCTGTCCCGCCATACCATTCCTGCAAACTATGATGTAAAAGTCAACCACAACTGGGATAAGTATAAGTTTGTTGGACGTGAGCTGCGTGGCAAAACTCTGGGTGTCCTGGGCTTTGGTCGCATTGGTCAGCGTGTGGGCGAATTGGGACGTGCTTTCCTGATGAACGTGGTTGCCTACGACCCCTATCTGCCTGCCAATGTATTTGAGGAGCAGCATGCCACCAGCATGAGCATTGAGGAAGTTCTGAAGGTATCCGACTTTGTTTCCATCCATATGCCTCTGACTCCAGAGACAAAGGATCTGTTTAATGCAAAGTCCATTGCCAACATGAAGGATGACGCTGTGGTTCTGAATATGAGCCGTGGTGGCATTGTCAATGAGAAGGACATGTACGAGGCTCTGAAGGCTGGCAAAATCGGCGGCTATGCCTCTGACGTTATGGAAAACGAGCTGGCAGGCGGCGGTCTGACAGAAGGTGCTGGCTTTGATTCTCCTCTCTTTGAGTGCGACAACTTTGTGGTAACACCTCACCTGGGTGCTCAGACTGTGGACGCATCCCGTGACATCGGTGCCCACATCATTGCAAAGGTAAAGGAAGCACTGGGGCTGTAAGCAGTCACATTCCATCGAGTTACAAGGTAAATTTTATTTCCCTGAGTATGAGCGGTACTCAGGGAAATTTTTATGGCGTTCTAAGATTCAAAAAAACCAGTGGGAAGTAGAATTTCCCACTGGTTTTCTTGTATCAAATCAGGTTAATTCTGTTTTATGCCTCACACATATAGGGATATACAATCTCCTTAGAGGGTGAAAAACTCTCCTTTGTTGCATGGGCACTGACCCAGCGAACCATATTCAACAGACTGCCTGCCTTGTCGTTGGTACCGGAAGCTCTTGCGCCACCAAAGGGCTGCTGCCCAACCACTGCACCAGTACACTTATCATTGATGTAAAAGTTGCCACAGGAATTGCGCAAAGCCCGCTCCATTTCCACAATGGCATTGCGGTCCTGTGCAAAAATAGCACCACTGAGGGCATAAGGTGTGGCAGTATCACAGATTTTCATGGTCTCCACCAGCTCTGTATCCTTGTAGACATAAATGGATACAATGGGACCAAAAATCTCCTCCGTCATAGACTCATAGTCCGGTGAGAAGCAGTGGATGATGGTAGGCTCCACAAACCAGCCCTTACTGCTGTCACAATGCCCTCCAATGAGAATCTCACACTGGTCGGAAGCCTTTGCCCGCTCCAGATATCCCTTACAGGTCTCAAAAGAACTCTCGTCAATGACTGCACCCATAAAGGTATCAAATTCCTGCACATCTCCCATTTTCAGTGTAGCAGTGGCAGTCTGAATCTGTTCCTTCAGCTCAGACCAGATGCTCTCTGGTACAAATACTCTGGAACAGGCAGAACACTTCTGACCTTGGAATTCAAAAGATCCACGTACAATGGCCGCTGCCAGTGCCTCCACATCTGCGGAAGCATGGGCAAAAATATAGTCCTTACCACCGGTTTCTCCCACCAGTCTGGGATAGTTTGCATAGGATGCAATATGCTCACCCACCTGCTTCCACACACTCTGGAATACACCTGTAGAACCTGTAAAGTGGAATCCTGCCATCTTGGGATGATTGACTACATAACGGGACATATCGCCACCGGAACAGGGGACAAAGTTAATGACACCAGCAGGTAAACCGCACTCCATCAACAGCTTCATGTAGTAGTAATTGGACAGCACTGCGGTTCTGGAAGGTTTCCACAGTGCCACATTGCCTACAATCGCAGGTGCAGTGGATAAATTGCCGCCAATGGAGGTAAAGTTAAAAGGAGAAATGGCACAGATGAACCCATCCAGTGGTCGATAGTCCTGACGGTTCCAAACACCATCTCCACTCAATGGCTGTTCTTGAAACAGCTCCTGTGCGTTCCATACACCAAATCTCAGAAAATCTGCCAGTTCAGCAATATCAATCTCTGCCTGATAGGCTGTCTTAGACTGCCCCAACATGGTAGAAGCATTTAAAATGGGACGGTAATCATGGGTAATGCGGTCTGCCACCTTTAGGAACAGTGCCGCTCTATGCTCCCATGGCATCTGCTCCCACTGCTCTTTTGCATCCAATGCCGCTTGAATCGCCATGTCCAGTTCTTCTTTTCCTGCCATGCAGCACTCCGCCAGTACATGCTGATGGTCATGGGGCATGGTCACTTTGATGGTCTTTTCTGTGTAAATCTCCTTGCCTCCAATGATAAGAGGAATTTTAACAACCTGATTAGACTGCCGCTCCAACTCTGCCTTTAGAGCCTCACGCTCTGGGCTGTGGGGCAAATATCCTCTGACAAGGTCGTTTTTTGGCTTCTCCATCATAAAATATCCATTCGACATGGCTGCGTCATCCTTTCCTAAATCCCATGAATTTGATTTCTCAAATACACCGTAACTCCTCTAACAAACTGGAAATCAACGCTTTGGTCTGTGGGGTTGGCTCACTCAGAATGGGTGTACTGGGGCTGCCACAGTCTACACCAATACAGGACATGGCATACTTCATCGGACCTGGGTTGCACTCCTGAAACAATGCCCGAAAGAGAGGAAAATACTTCTGCATCAGAAGCCCATTTTCCTCATACTTTCCTTCCTGTGCATTGTTGTACAGTTGCACCCACACATCAGGCACTACATTTGCCGTAGCAATCATGCCGCCTTTTGCCCCATAGGTCATGACACTGGAAAAGAGGGCTTCCTCTCCACTCAGCACACTAATTCGGTGCCCCACTCGGCGCAGCAATTCGATATTTTGCTCTAAATCCGGGCAGCACTCCTTCATCCCAACCACATGGGTTGTATGGTCCAGAATTTGTTCCACCGTCTCTGGCAAAATATTCACTCCTGTACGATATGGAATGTTGTACAGAATCAATGGCACATCCACACAGGCATCCAGCCTTTGAAAATAGTCCAGTATACCCTCTTGAGATGGCTTGAGATAAAAAGGTGGAACCACCAGAAGCCCATCTATACCCAGCTCCTGAAATCGCTTGCAGTGCTCCACACACTCTCCAAACCCTGTTTCCAGTACCCCTGCAATCACAGGCAATTTTCCTTGTACTGCATCCAGTGCAATGGAAATCGCGCGCACTCTCTCCTCTGTACTGAGTGCAGTGTACTCCCCTGTACCACCCAAAACCACCAGACCATGAACATGATGTTCCAGTTGAAATTGGATCAGATGTCTTAATTTTTCCTCATCTACTTGAAAGTAGTGTCCCAAATCACGCATAGGAGTGATCAATGCTGTGTAAATTCCCTGAAGCTTCATAAAAGTTACGTTCATCTCCCTAAGCTCGCTTTGAGCGTCTTTATCTTACATCAAGGTTGACATTTAGTAAATATCATAATATTATATGATATATTGAGTAAATTTCAAGATATGGCAGGTGTCACAGGTGTCTCTTTCTACCTATCAACTGGTGGTAGCCATTGCAGAATATGGAAATATGACCCGGGCAGCAGAGTCTCTGCACATCACGCCATCTGCTGCCAGTCATGCCATCAGTGCCTTAGAAGATTCCTTTGGTTTTCCTATTTTTCATCGTGGTCGTTCTGGTGCTACATTAACACCATTGGGGCAATCCCTTCTTCCTCGCATTCGCACCATTTTATCTGAAGAAGCCCACTTACAAGAGGAAATTTCCAAAATTCATGGGCTGTACGATGGTACAGTACATATTGGTGTATTCAATACCGTCTGCACTCACTGGCTGCCCTCCATTCTTCGCTCCTTTCAGACGAAATATCCTAACATTCAGGTCAGAATTTTTCAAGATAGTTATACTGCCATTGAAGAAAAACTGTTGGAAAGTGCGTTGGATTTGAGCTTTCTCTCCCTGCCCACTTCCGATAAATTTTCTACCATTACTTTGGCGCATGACCGCCTTGTCTGCATTACCCCTTCTGATTACACCCCTTCCAATGGCAGTTATGTATCCAATGAGGAACTGCACAGCATGAACCTGATTTTATGTGAACGTGGCTATGACCGCACCATTCAACAGTTTCTTTCTGACCACAACCTCAAAACCAGCCCACTCCACTATCTCACCTTAGAAAGCTCTATTATTGCACTGATTGAAGGTGGTTTGGCATGCAGCATCATGCCTGAACTTGTGCTTCGCAAATTGCCTGGTGATTATAAGGTATTTCCTTTGCAGGACAATATTTATCGCACCATTGCCCTGGGATTTTTGAAAGGACAGACGCTCTCTCCTGCATGTGAAAAAATGATTGAGGAAATCAGAAGCTATGTTGACGAACATTTAACATTTCTGTGAAAATTTTTTAAACCTGAAAAAAATGGTGTCGGAACTCACTCCGTCACCATTTTTTTTGCATCGGCGGCCAGGCATCTACCGATATGATATTTATTAAGCCAACTTGCTTTGCTTTGGCTGCATATTCCTCTACATCCCCTGTGGTCACAATTTTCATCTGCCCCACATGGCTGTGTTCCCGTTCCTCTCCACGCTCCTGCAAGTATTTGTGCGCAGTATTCACCATCTCCTCAGCAGGGTCCAATAACATCAAGCCTGGAAATAGATTGTCAATTTCCTCTCGCACCAGTGGAAAATGAGTGCAACCCAGTACACAGCAGTCCACTGGATTTTGTACTGCAAATTCTTCCAAATCTGTTTGAACTTCTGCCCGTATGATTTCTTGTCCATCCTCTCTCCCTAGATAGGTCTCCACCAGATGCGCCAGATTAGCACACCCTTTGCTAAAAACCTGTTTTTCTGGGGCTATGGCATGGATGGCTTTTGGATAACAGCCGGTCCGGTGGGTGAAGCAAGTGGAAACCACCCCTATTTTCTCCCCTGTCAAGTTGGCTGCCGCCTGTGCGCCTGCCTCGACCACACTGAGAACTGGGCAATTCATTTCATCTCGATAAGAATCTATCAGGCAAGAAATGGTATTACATGCCACCAATAATAGTTTTACTTCATTCTGACGCATAAAGTCCAACATATATTGGGTCATTTCTAAAATGGTATCTGCATCATGGTTGCCATATGGGGTATTGGCTCCATCCCCAAAATATAAAATATCTTCCCATGGCAGAAGTTCTTGGACCTTCTTTGCCACACTAAATCCACCAATTCCAGAATCAATCACACCAATGGGAGAAGTTCGATTCACTGGCTATGCCACCTTCCCTTCTTTGCGTTTCAGCCTCTATGATAGCATGTCCCCCACAAAAAAGAAAGTATCTTTCCTGTCTCTATGAGGGTGTCCTCTGCTCCATCCGACTCAGCTCCCCTGTCACAGTATCCAATAAATACTCTCCTGTGTCTGTGGTAATATGCCACACTGGCATCAGCACACAGACCCCACTGCCTGCGGATGTTGTATTTTGATAGCCTGATACAATCTCGGTAATTTGACTGCATACGTCTCCCATCGCTGTCATTCCATGATAAAACCGAAAAAGTGCAGTTGGTACAGAAATCAGGGTCTGATTTCCATCCTCTATTGGGGTTCCATTCAGCTTCCTTCCCTCCGAAATCCCCACCAAAACCCCATTTTCATAGGATAGGGTAGCATTGCAGTTAAAAATAGGTATCCCATTCCATTCTTCACAGAAGGTAATTTCTGTATAAAGCTCCTCTCCCATTGCAGCAGAACGGACCATCACTTCCTCCCCCTCAAATCCAATGCGCCTCAGGATTTCTTTAGAGTATGACACAATTTCCCCTTCTTCCGCTGTATAGGTATTGGTTTTCAACTCTCCATGAAAGGTTCCATCCTCATGGAACTGGATACTGCCCTGGGGACCTTCATAGCGATAAATCTCTCCCCCTCTTGCCTCCTCTTGTAGTTCTCCTCCCAGTAAATTCTCAGCCCACAATCGCTCCTGCTCTTGGTTGCGAATTACAATCTGTGGCTCTAATTCCATTTTGGATGGGATCAGCTCATCCGCAATGGAAATCCCATTGCCTGATAAAAAGGCTTGCACTTGCTCTCTAACCTGTCTCTGTGCATATTCATTTAAAATCTGTCGGTGGAGGACAAACAGAAGCAGACAGATATTGGTCCCAATCAAAATCAACAGTACAATATTTTTAAACTTACTCCAAGACACCTTATGCCACACTCCTTCCCCTCAGTTCTCCAGCCGTAGCCCAAGAGGGTAATATGGTGTCTGCTCCAGTGTCAAAGTAGACTAGCACCAATTCTTCATTTTCATGTCCCATGGTTGTCATAGCTGCCATTGCCTGCCGCTCTGGCAATACCACAGAACTTGTCCCTGAATCTGTGTAGTTGCGCACCAGAATACGAAAAGAAACGATGCTTCCTTGTTCTACTGTAAACTCTGCCAACTTTTTCTGAGCATAAATTTGGGTATCATTGAGCAGGTAGGTAAAGGAGATCTGGTACATCCCCTCCCCTGTTGTTTCCAAATCATCCAGCGAAATCCGAACCTCTCCACACAAATTTTCGACTACCTTCTGCAAAAGCTGTCGGCATGCTTCTGCGGCTTCCTGTTGGGTATATCCTGATACCAGATAACGTGTACTCCCCTCTGTGGCAGCTTCATAACTGACCCAGCCATCTTCTGCAATACGCAGTGTATCATTCTCATTGCGTACCACTTTTGCACCTGCGCCATCATAAGAGTAATTGGTTGTTTCAGGAAAGTTCAATAGTTCCAACAACTGTCCAATCTGTGTCTGTTGGGTCAAGGGGTTGGATATGTGATAAATTTCTGGGACTGGTGGCTGTTCCAAAATGATGGTATAGGGTGAAAAAGCATGAAATTCCTGATTTTCAAACGCAAAAATTGCCTGATTGCTTTTGATATTGTAAAAAGCCTCATCCATACGCACTTTGCTCACAACATCTGACTGACAGACATAAAACTTTCCATCTTGCTCATCCTGATAGTATAGCCACACCTGATCTCCCTGTGTAGAAAGCACCATATGTCTGACAGTTCCTGTCAAAGCCTCATTTTCTACAGAAAGCCAATAATTCAATACAGGATAGGGGATTCTTCCCTGCCAGTCATAATATAAACTGGGAGCCTGCTGTAGTGCCTGCTGAAAGGTCTGTTCCTCAATTTCTATTGGTGCCTGTGCTCCACTGAGTACCTCAACCAGAAGATGATAGGTATTTTGAAACAAGGTATCACTTTCTGCCTGATTGTATTGGACTGCATAGCGTTGTATCCCTACCCCCTGATACATAGTAGCAGCCATTCTGACTGGGTGGACAGTATCCCTGCCTTCCATCTCAAATCGTTCGGATGGGTGCTCCTCTGGTGAACTTTGGGGAATGGTGTGCTGTACCTGTACTTGCAATGTCAAATAAACAGCCGAAATGCTCAGCAACACAATCAGTATCGTTTTTATTAGCTCTACTGTTCGTTTTCTTCTTCCTTTTTTAGACATGTTCAGGACCCTCAATTTTCAATTCCAACCGGACTGACAAACCAGGTCCTGCCCTGTCCACCAGATACAGCATTCCCTGATGCCGCTCCACAATCTCCTTTGCAATGGACAATCCAAGCCCTGTACCGCCTGATTGTCGGGAGCGTGCCTTATCCACACGATAAAATCGGTCAAAAATACGTGGACGGTCTTCTGCTGGAATACCAATTCCATCGTCATCCACTTGCATCCATACATGTTCATTCTGCTTGCCCGCTGTGATGGTAATATGACCACCATCTGGGGTATATTTAATGGAGTTGGACAAGATATTCATCATCACCTGTACAATTCGTTCCTTATCTGCCACAATTTCTGGCAACTGCTCTGGCACTTCTAGCTTTAGGGTATGCTGATGCCGCTGTGCCTCCATATAGACTGCATGGTAAAGCTCCTGAAGCATCCCTTCAAACGATACCTTTGCCAATTTTAACTCATCTCTGCCAGAATCAAACCGGGAAAGTGTCAACAAATCCTGCACAATATGGGTCATACGGTCACTTTCTGCTAAAATAACCCCCAAAAACTTTTCTTCCATGGCTTTTGGAAGCTCCCCTGCATTGTCGGACAGTGTTTCGGCATAGCTGCGAATGTTGGTCAATGGTGTTCTCAGTTCATGGGACACATTTGCCACAAATTCACGCTGCATATTTTCGTTTTTTCTCTGCTCCGTCACATCATGGAGCACCACCAACACACCACCCTGTCTTTCCCGGTCAAAAGGTGCCATCAGAAGCTGTAATACTTTATCATGGGTCTGAAATTCTTCTTCCACATGGTCTGGGGTAATCAGTGCCTCTGCAAGAGAGGCACTCTCCCCAAATAGTTCTTGATAATGTGTATTTAATGCAATTTCTCTACCCAACATTTTCGCTGCTGCGGGATTTGCATGAATCACCATACCATCGTGAGAAAATGCAACCACACCATCTGTCATATGCAAAAACAGGGTGTCCAGTTTATTTCTTTCATTTTCTACCTGTCGTATGGTATCCCTCAGCTGTCTGGCCATGCTGTTAAAGGTATCTGTCAGAACACCAATTTCATCTCTCGACCCTACTTCAATGCGGTGGGAGAAATCTCCTTTTGCCACCTGCATGGCACCTTCTGTTAGTCGTTGGATGGGAATCACCATAGTTTTAGACAGAAGGAAGGATAATAGAATGGATATGACCAATCCAAAAATCAATGCTTCCAAAATGAGCACAAAAATCTGGTTAATCAGTTGATTCACAGTGGTTTTATTATCTAGGATATAGATAATATATTCCCGTTCTCCCCGTTCCACTGGCAACGCCACATCCATATAGTCCGCTGCCAAATTAGCCTGACTGCTGGACTGTTTTTCCGAAAGGGCTTTGGTCAAATTAACAGAATTATATTCCAGACCTTTCCCCTGCTGGTCATCTGTCCCTGTTAAATATCCGCCTGTCTCTCCATCCAAAATATACAGGGTGCGACTTGTGCCATCCAGTCCCAACTCACCGGAATAGGAACGGATGACCTCCAAAATTGCCTGCGCTCCATCCTCCTCCCCTGGTACCTGAGTGGTCAAATCTCTACTGAGGGATTCCCTTGCAAATACATCTGCCATTTGGCTATAAAACTCCTCCATATAGAACACAACCACAGAATTGATTAAAAATGCCCCCACCACTGTCATCAGTGATAAAATCAGCAGCACCATAATCATCACCAGTTTCATATGTAGACTGCGCAGCATAGATGCACCCCCTCTCCCAGTCAGTCGCAGTTAAACAAATACCCCATACCCCGTTTTGTAACAATAAATGTGGGGTTTGCTGGATTATCCTCTAGTTTTTCTCTCAGCCGCCGCACTGCCACATCTACGGCACGCACATCACCCACATATCCATCGTAATTCCATACATGTTCCATCAATGCTTCTCTGGAAAATACCTTACCTGGCTGGGCTGCCAAAAAACAAATCAAATCATACTCCCGCTGGGTCAACTCTAACGGTTGACCATCCTTATATACAGTGGCTCCCTCCATATCAATGGAAACCCGACCCAAGCGGAGCTGGTTTTCCTGAGGCTGTGGGGTCTGTTCTTCCTTTGGCTGCATGGTGACTCGTCGTATATTGGCTTTCACTCTGGCCATCAGCTCCCGTACTGCAAATGGCTTTGTGATATAGTCATCTGCCCCCAATTCCAGTCCCAGCACCTTATCCGTCTCCTCCTCCCGAGCAGTCAGCATCAAAATAGGAACTGCACTGCCAGAGGCTCTGATGGCTTTACAAATTTCAAACCCATTGATACCCGGCAACATCACATCCAACAAAATCAAATCGGGGTTCTGTTCCTTTGCCAGTTGTAACCCGGTGGTTCCATCATAGGCTTCTATGGTCTGATATCCTTCTTTCATCAAATTGAAGGACAGGATATCTACAATATTAGGCTCATCTTCCACAATTAGTATGGTTTTTCCCATATCCAAGTCTCCCTATTGTTCCAATAACACCTTTGCCTTCAGTGTTGCAGCTACCGTCTTTGCATCCTCAATGGTTCCATCCATCACCTGTTCCACCAATTTGGCAAAGGGGATTTTGACGACATTTAAAAATTCGTCGTCATCTGGGTGACTCTCCCTCTGCGTCAGACCCTGTGCAAGATACATATGGAGTTTTTCATTACAAAAACCTGGTGATGCCAGAATACACCCCATATAGGTCAGTGTTTCTGCCTGATATCCTGTCTCCTCCTCCAGTTCTCGCACAGCTGCAGCCATATGATCTTCTTCTCGGTCTAACTTTCCAGCTGGCAATTCTAATAACACTTGATGAAATGGATACCGATACTGCTGTACCAGTGTTACCATCCCATTTTCATCCAATGGAAGAATTGCCACTCCACCTGGATGAAGTACCACCTCTCGGCTTGCCAGTTTTCCATTGGGCAGCTCTGCCTGATCCAACAGTACCTTCACAATTTTCCCCTGAAAAATTGTCTGACTTTCCACTGTACGTTCTACTAAATCCATGTGAGAAAACCTCCTGACCATATTGGTGTTATATGTGCCTTCCATTCATGCCTGTATATTATATCATATTCTTCTCTGTAGGGCAAAGAGGCGTTTTATCCCCTGTTTACAACACCCTTTCTCTGTGATAGAATGAAACCCAGATGCACTGTATATGGAGGATATTAGCATGGCAAAGCATTTTTTTCCTATGATTTATCGCATGCGGTATATTCATCGGTGGGGATTGATGCGCAATACCGAACAGGAAAATATTCAGGAGCACTCTCATATGGTGGCTGTTCTTGCTCATGCACTTGCCACAATCGAAAATCAATTTTATGACGGTTGCTATGATGTGGGTCAAGTCACCGTTGTGGCTTTATACCATGATGCCAGTGAAATTTTTACTGGCGATTTGCCTACTCCCATCAAATATGATAACCCTGAAATTCAAAATGCTTATCAGTCTGTGGAGCGCACTGCTCAAAAACGGCTGTTGTCCATGTTGCCTGAATCCCTTCAAGTAGTCTATCAGTCAGCCATTTTAGATGTATCTCCACAAGTTTATACCATTGTGAAAGCAGCTGACCGACTGTCTGCCTATATTAAGTGCATAGAAGAACTCAAAGTGGGGAATACAGAGTTTCTGCATGCAAAGGAACAAATCTATCAATCTCTTTGTGATTCTACTCTGCGTTCTGTGCACTATTTTATGCAAGAATGTCTTCCTGGCTTTGAACTGACCCTGGATGAGCTGCAATCAACTCAGTAGAAAGAAAGGATCTGTTTGACGTATGAAAGCAATTGTAACTGTAATTGGAAAAGATCATGTGGGTATTACGGCCTCCATTTGTACCCTGCTTGCCCAACATAATATCAACATTCTGGATATCAATCAGACTATTTTACAGGAATACTTTACTATGGTGATGCTGGTGGACTTAGGTGCCTGTGATGCAACCATTGGAGAACTTTCCACTTTACTGGAGCAAAATGGTCAGGAGCGCAATCTCTCTATCCGTATTCAGCGTGAGGATATTTTCAACGCAATGCATCGAATTTAATTGGGGGGCAAGAGAACTATGTTGAATCAATCCGAAATTATGCAGACCATTCAGATGATTGACCAGCAACATCTGGATGTACGCACCATCACCATGGGAATTTCTCTGCTGTCCTGTGCCCGCAGCGACCCCAAACAGGCATGTGATGCAATTTATGATAAAATTACACACTACGCAGAGCATCTTGTAAAAACCGGTGAGGATATTGAGCAGGAATTTGGAATTCCCATTGTGAATAAACGCATTTCTGTCACTCCCATTGCCCTTGTGGCTGCTGCTTCCGATACCAATGACTATGCCCCCTTTGCACAGGCTTTAGACCGTGCTGCCAAACAAACAGGGGTCAATTTTATTGGTGGATTCTCTGCCCTTGTCCAAAAAGGTATGACACAGGCAGACAGAAATCTCATTGCCTCTATTCCAGAAGCGCTCTCTACTACTGACCTTGTCTGTGCCTCTGTCAATGTAGGCTCTACCAAAGCAGGCATTGATATGGATGCTGTGGCACAAATGGGCTACACAATCAAAGAGTTGGCAGAACGTACCGCGGATCAAGGCGGCTTTGGCTGTGCCAAACTGGTTGTGTTTTGTAATGCAGTAGAAGATAACCCCTTTATGGCTGGTGCATTCCACGGCGTCGGAGAGCCAGAAAAAGTCATTAACGTGGGTGTATCTGGTCCTGGTGTGGTGTATCATGCCCTCCAATCAGTCAAAGGGCAACCCTTCGATGTGGTAGCAGAAACCATTAAGAAAACAGCATTCCGCATCACCCGTATGGGGCAACTGGTGGCACAGGAGGCAAGCCGTCGACTGGATACTCCATTTGGCATTGTAGATTTGTCCCTTGCCCCAACCCCAGCAGTAGGAGACAGCGTTGCCCGTATTTTAGAAGAAATGGGTCTGGAAGTTTGTGGCACACATGGTACCACTGCTGCCCTTGCTCTGCTGAACGATGCAGTGAAAAAAGGTGGCGTTATGGCCTCCTCCCATGTGGGCGGTCTTTCTGGTGCCTTTATTCCTGTCAGTGAAGATGAGGGTATGATTGCCGCTGCCAGCTCTGGCGCACTCACTCTGGACAAACTGGAAGCCATGACCTGTGTTTGCTCCGTAGGTCTTGATATGATTGCGGTTCCTGGAGACACCAGTGCAGAAACCATTTCTGCTATCATTGCTGATGAGGCAGCCATTGGCATGGTAAACTCCAAAACCACCGCTGTACGCCTGATTCCAGCTCCCGGCAAGCAGATTGGTGACATGGTAGAATTTGGCGGACTTTTGGGTTCCGCACCGGTACAGGCAGTACACCCATACTCCTCTGCCCTCTTTGTTGCCAGAGGCGGTCGCATTCCTGCCCCTATGCAGAGTCTGAAAAACTGAGTAAATAGAAAACCCCTCAAATGTTGGTTTGTGACCAACATTTGAGGGATTTTTATGCCTATTTATAACAATTACAGGTCAATCTTACCGCTAACATCGCCATTTACAACATAGTAAGCAGCAGATTCCTCGGGCTTCACATACAGATTCAGAGAAGTAATTGCCACATCAGCACACTGTGCCTTGACAGCCTCAACCAGTGCCTCCTGTGTCCACTCCTTGCCCAGATACTGCACAACCACAGTAACCTTCATTTCTTCAGCCTTCTTGGCTTCTGGTGCCTTTCTTGTAGTAGCAGGCTTTTTGACAGCACTCTGAGTCTCCGCAGCTACGGCAGCAGACTCGGGCTTTGCAGCTGGCTTTTTACGAATTGCCATATTTTATACGCTCCTTCTTCTGACGGCCATAGCCATCTTTTTCTTACACTTTCTATTGTATCAGGAATTTTTCATGGGAAAAAGAGAAAAAAATCACGATTCTTTTTTCATTCCTGCCATTTCCATTTGCCATTTTGTACAATTTTTAACAATTCATTCCCATTTAAAGAGACATCTTCCATTTTCGGTCCGTTTTTTAATAAAAAATGGGCAGTCCACAAAAGGACTGCCCATAGAGGGAAACATATAGGAAGAAGAATGAGAAACCCAGATTAGAAAATTCCCTGAGCCATCATAGCGTCAGCAACCTTCTGGAAGCCAACGATGTTAGCACCTGCAACCAGGTCATAGCCCAGACCATAACGCTCAGCAACCTCAACAGAGGAGTGATAGATGTTCTTCATGATGCCCTGCAACTTGGCGTCTACTTCCTCAGCACTCCAGTACAGACGCTCTGCGTTCTGAGCCATCTCCAGCTCGGAAACAGATACGCCACCTGCGTTTACTGCCTTGGAAGGAGCAACAACCATGTGCTTCTGGCTCTTGAGGAACTCCAGAGCATCGTTGGTGGTAGGCATATTTGCAACCTCAATGTAGTACTTCACACCGGACTCAGCAATCTTCTTTGCCCACTCCATGTTGACATCGTTCTGAGTTGCAGAAGGCATATAGATATCTACATCCTTCACGCCCCAGCACTTCTCGTTGGGTACAAACTCACAATCAAACTTGTCAGCATAGGGCTTGCAGTGCATAGGATCTTTTGCACGCATCTCGAGAATGAAGTTCAGCTTCTCCTCAGTGTCAATGCCATCGGGATCATGGACATAGCCATCAGGACCAGCCATATAAGTAACCTTTGCACCCAGCTCAGCAGCCTTCTTCATGATACCCCAAGCAACGTTACCGAAACCGGAAACAGCAATACGCTTACCCTTGATATCCTCGCCGTCGTGCTTGAGAGCCTCTACCAGATAGTAAACAGCACCATAACCGGTAGCCTCAGGACGCAGGATGGAACCACCAGTGCATACAGCCTTACCAGACAGAGCACCGAACTCAGCAGCACCTACGATGCGGCGATACTGACCATACATATAGCCAATCTCACGTCCGCCACAGCCTAGGTCACCAGCAGGACAGTCGATATCCTGACCAATGTGGCGATACAGCTCAGTGATGAAAGCTTGGCAGAAACGCATAATCTCTGCATCGCTCTTGCCACGAGGATCGAAGTCAGAACCACCCTTGGCACCACCGATGGGCAGACCAGTCATAGCATCCTTAAAGACCTGCTCAAAGCCCAGGAACTTGATGATGGACAGGTTCACAGAGGGGTCAAAGCGGATGCCGCCCTTGTAGGGACCAAGTGCTGCATTGTACTGCACACGATAGCCACGGTTTACATGCCACTCATGGTTGTCGTCTTCCCAAGTGACACGGAACTCAATCACACGCTCAGGCTCAACCATACGCTCCAGCAGAGCAGCCTTCTCATACTCAGGGTGAGCATTGATCACTGGCTCCAGAGAACTGAGCACTTCCTCCACAGTCTGAAGAAACTCAGGCTCATTTGCGTTTTTAGCCTTGGTATCAGCCAGGACCTTCTCAATGTACTTGTTCATCGGAATCATCCTCCTATTTTTGATCAAACATGGTTTGTAGGAAATGTTACATCCAGACAGGTTCCAACCGAACCACTGCTTTTATCAGAAGTCACAGAGAACCTCGGCGTCCATCGCCTGTCTTTGTGTATATCATACCACAAACCCACAGGAAGTAAAGCAAATTTTTTATGGATGTGACTACAACGAAATTGTTGTAGCTATTTTTTTATTGTGGATAATATACAGAATTTGTTCGATTATTATTGGCATAAAAACTAAAAACAAAGGCAAATACTTGACGCAATCTGTACATTGTTAGCGATTGATTTCTCCAAAAAAATAAAATAACAGTGGAGCCGCTGTAGTAGCCCCACTGTTTTCATGTATTTTGTGAGAGAATTTACTCTTTTCTTAAGTCAAATTTCTCAATCAAGTTTTTCAACATAGTGGACTGGCTGGACAATTCCTCACTGGCTGCTGCTGACTCTTCTGAGGTTGCAGAATTGGTTTGGACCACACTTGCAATTTGGTCAATGCCGATGTTGATTTGGGAAATCGCTGTGCTCTGCTGTTGTACCGCCTGTGCCACGGAATCCATGCTGGTGACTGCTGCATTGGCAGATACCATTACATCATCCACCACTCTTACCACATGGTCCATCATCTTTACACCTTCCTCTACTGCGGAGATAGACTTCCCAATCAATTGTTTGGTTGCACGGGCTGCCTGGTCTGACTTTGCTGCAAGGTTGCGTACCTCATCTGCTACCACTGCAAACCCCTTGCCTGCCTCCCCTGCTCGTGCAGCCTCTACTGCTGCATTCAGCGCCAGGATGTTGGTCTGGAAGGCAATATCCTCAATGGTCTGGATAATCTGAGAAATCTGGACAGAGGATTCTGAAATATTGCTCATAGACTGGTTCAGCGTCTCTATATACCCATTTGTCTCATTTAGCTTCTGTCCCGCCTCATCCGCTGAGGTCTTTGCCTGCAATGCAATCTCTGCTGTTTTCTGACTGGTTGTTGTGACATCTGAAATGGTGACAGACAACTCCTGTACTGCACTTGCCTGTTCTGAGGAACCCTGTGCCAAAGCCTGCGCTCCATCGGACACCTGATTTGCACCGGCTGCTACCTGATCTGCTGCCTGTCCGATCTGAAGCATTGTAGCACTCAATCCCCGTGTAAGACGGCGAAGAGACTCCAATACATTCACAAAATCTCCAATATAAATACTACGATCTTCACTTCTAGTATTTAACTTTCCTTCTGAAATATTGACAATCAAGTAGTCAATGTCATCAATCAATCTATGTAATACATTCACAATGGTTTTGGTAGATGCAATCAACTGCCCTGTTTCATCTTTGATGTCCAATTCTGGCACAGGGGTCATAAGGTCTCCTTTTGCAAGCTGTTCAATACGCTGTACACACAGTTGAATCGGTTTGGTTATGGAACGGGCCAAAACGGCTGCCCAGCCAGAACAGACAAAAATTGCAATAGCAATCAGAATAATGGTAATGATAATACCACGATAGATGGGTCCCATCATATCAGATTCTGGAACACTCAATCCCATACTCCAGCCATCTGTTCCATTCACTGGTGTATAGGCAAACACCGTTTTTACTCCATCCAGAGTATAACTTCCATTGCCTGTCTCTCCAGCACGCATTTTTATGTGGTAGTCTGCCAAATCATCGTAATCAGAGTTGCTGGCTGCAAGTTCCTCTATATTCTCCTGACATACCTTACTGCTGTCCTTATCTGCAATGGTATTGCCATCTTTGTCAATCATATAGGCACTACAGTGCTCACTTACAGAAATAGAGCGCATGGTATCATTCAGGAATTCAATATCTGGTGTAAAGTATACAACACCAACAACTGTGGTCCCCTCTTCCCCATCTTCCCATACCGGAGCCGCCACAATAATGGTCAATTCATTGGTCTGATTGCTGATAATAGGGGTGGAAACGCTGGCTTCCCCGTCCATAGCCGCAAAAAAATAGTCTCGATCTGAACAATCCACCCCTGTAATTGGGCTGATTCCGTTGGTATCCAACAGATTTCCTCTTGCCAGTCCATAACTCTCAGCCCATTGATTGATAATCTGTTCCTTTTCTGCAATCGAAACTGTACTATCACTCAACCTTGAAATACATCCTGCCGCACGAGCCACTGTTTTATACACTTGTAATTCCTGTTCCACACGGTCTGCTGCAATGGAAACTGTTTCTTCCATGGTAGAACGTAATACCTCATTCGAGTTACTGATTTGTAACAAACTACTGACCACACCCAATAAGACCATACTGATCAGTATCGCACTTATCATACCAGCCAGTATTTTTGTTCGGATACTTTTCATGTTCTTTCCCTCTTTCTTTCAACAGATCTCGCCATTAAGTGTATCGTCCATTTTCTGAAAAAAATAACTTTTATATTCCGTCTATTAAAAAATTATTCACAATTACTTTTTCTGTCCCCTGTTTTCATAGGTGCTTTTCTGTCTTGACCTCTCCCTTGGAATTTCTGTCAATCAAAAGCCAGCCCAAGATAACCACTTTGTTTCCAAAAAAATGCACCTGTTTTTTCCTCATTCAACCATTTCAGCATTCCAAATTGTGTCCCATTTCCTGGTATCCGATAGAGACCTGACCATTGCTCCAGATGGATGGTAAGTTCCTGTAAAAGCTGCTCTACTGTAGAAGGCTCTCCCAAAATCTCCTTCACCAGCAAAGTTCCATTTCCCATTTCTTCTGCACACAGCAAAACACTCCCAAATAATGCCTTTGCCTGATACAGCCCTCCCCCCTCTTTCAGAGCACAAGCACCCTGTTGATAGAAAATAGCATCTTTAGGCAATGCAATATGGGGAATTCCTTTCAAATGCTGTTCTCTTTGCATAGTGTACTCATGGGGTGCTATTGGCACAATAGAAAATTGTGTTTCTGTGTGTCTGCCCTCATTAGTGTATCTTTTTTCTTGATGGGTAAAATACTCCTGAAAGCCATGGCGTGCAAAAAACCGGTGCAAGGAAGGCTCTGCTGGTACAGTGGTGACTGCATCACACCCTATAGACTGAAAATACATATCTGCATCCTTTAGAAGATACCCTGCCAGTCCTCTGTTGCGTGCATCTGGATGGGTGGCAACTGCATAGAGATAGGCTGCACGTTTACGCTCTCCGTCTGGCAGCACCAGTTCTGTATCAAACCATGCTGTCATTGCCTGTATGCTTCCCGCCTGCTCCAGCACCAGCATCCGTTCTGGACGGTAGTACCGCTGAAAAAAATTGTCGATATATCCACCCTCATCCCCAAATGAGAGTGTCCAAAGTTCTTTTAACTGAGGAATATCTTCCTGTTTTGAAACTCGGCAATATTGCATCTAATCTTCTCCTCCATTTCTGTGTACCACTCGCACCAGCCACACCTTACGCACCAGCAGGGTAGTTGTAATGGTAAAAAATACTTCAAGGGCAGTCGTTACCATACCACCCATCCAAAAAATAAGCCCTGAACCTGCTACAATCAGCTTCCATATGGTCATTTGTCTTTTATAATAGCCTCTGCTCTCCTTTTCCCACCAGAGCAACAGACACAAAATTGCCACCATCAACAGCACACAGGCTGCAAACGCAAGGACAATATGGAGCTTTGCATAGCGTGGAAAATAGGCAGGCAAATAGGGCACCATAATGGCACTGATTAAGCTGCCACAGGCTGTCACAGTCACACCTCTCACCCAGGTCTGTTGTCTACGCTGGGCACAGGTACCGCTAAGCCGGTAGAGCATCACCAGGAAAAAACTACCTGCCATTAGCCCCCACAGCAAAAAACCACGGTAATGTTTTGGTCCTGTCACTGCAAGCACAGAAAAATTAGTCCCAAACCACTGTACCGTCCCAGCAAACAGAAGGGTATACGCTGGGATCAGAAAGCAAGCAAAAAAATCCAACCAAATGCTTTTCTTTGGAGCCATAATCTATGAACACCTCACCAACTCCCCCTGTTCATTGAGTACAACCGGTTGCAGTTCCATCCCTGTCTGTCTCATCATGTTTTCTATTCGGACAGACTCTGTCACAGAAGAAACCAATGTATAAGCTACACCATGCCTCTTTGCCCTGCCTGTACGCCCAATCCGATGGATATAATATTCATTTTCTTCTGGTACATCAAAATTGAAAACCACATCCACATCATCAATATCCAAACCTCTCGCTGCCACATCGGTGGCAACCAGCACCCTTGCCTTTCCATCTCGAAATGCCTTTAAGGTCCTTTCTCGCACGTTCTGTGGCATATCCCCATGAATGCCCTGACAGGATATATTATCCATTCGCAGCAGCCCACACACCCGATCTACCATATTTTTTGTATTACAAAACACAATGACACGTTCAAATTCCCCCAAATCCATCAACCGTATCATCAAATCCACTTTTTCGCCTCGCTCTACTTCAATACAGTACTGCGTTATATCAGGTTTATTTTGCTCATCTGCCTGCACTGTAATCTCCACAGGGTCTCTCTGGTATACCCATGAAATATCCATGACTTCTCTGGAAATAGTGGCAGAAAACAGCCCCAAATTTTTCCGTTCTGGGATGTGGTCTAAAATGTAGGTCACATCTTTGATGAATCCCATATCCAACATGCGGTCTGCTTCATCCAATACCACCGTTTCCACTTTACCCAGACGGATGGTACGGCGTTTCATATGGTCCATCAATCTTCCCGGTGTAGCGACCACAATTTGTGGTCTTTTTTTCATCTGCATAATTTGTTTCTGGATGGGCTGCCCACCATAGAGACAGACACAGCGAACCCCCTCTTTGTAGGCACACAACCCCCTCAGCTCATCCTGTATCTGGATTGCCAGTTCCCTGGTTGGGGCAAGCACCAGAGCCATCACATGGGTTGCCTTCGGGTCAATATGTTCTACCATTGGAATTCCAAAGGCAAACGTTTTCCCTGTGCCAGTGGGTGCCTTTGCAATCACATCCCGATATTTCATAAAATAGGGAATGGCTCCTCCTTGAATGGCTGTTGCCTGTTGATACCCCATACTGTCCAGTGCTTTTCTGATTTCTGGTGATAAATTGAGCTGGTGGTAGTGGACTTGTCCATTGACCTGCTCTCCATTAATTTCCATACCTATTCCTTTCTTTCCTGTGAATTTTCCTTTATTATATCCAGATTTTCCATCTTTGTCTATCAATTCACAAAAAGTGCCCCTAACCATCCATAGTTAGAGGCACATCTTTTATAGGTGCAAAAGATTTGTTGCTATGAAGAAATAAATCAAAAGGGACATGGCATCTACAATCGTTGTAATAAAAGGGGAAGCCATCACAGCTGGGTCAATCCCTATTTTTTCTGCTGCCATAGGCAATGTGCAACCCACCACTTTGGCACACAGCACTGTAAACACCAGTGTGAGGCAAACCACCAGTGCAACCATAGGGGTCACTTCCTCATTCCCCATCAACCAACGATCCACCAACATCATTTTTATAAAATTTGCCACCGCCAGACAGACCCCACATAGCACTGCCACTCGGATTTCTTTCCACACCACAGACAACATATCTGAAAATTCCACTTCATCCAGCGACAGAGCACGAATAATGGCCACCGAAGATTGGGAACCAGAATTTCCTCCCGTCCCTGACAGCATAGGAATAAATGAAGTGAGAACCACACAGGCTGCCAGTGCTCCTTCAAAACTGGTAATGATAATGCCTGTAAAGGTTGCCGACAGCATCAGCAGCAAAAGCCATGGTATTCTGGCCCGCCATGTTTCCAGCACACCCGTTTTTAAATATGGCTTGTCACTGGGCAAAATGGCTGCCATTTTTTCAAAGTCTTCCGTTGTCTCATCCTCAATGACGTCCATTGCATCGTCAAACGTTACGATTCCCACCAGACGGTTTTCTGCATCCACCACGGGCAGGGCAGACAGGGCATACTTATTCAATGTCTGTGCCACATCTTCCTTATCCTCATGGGTATTGACGGACAGCACATTGGTCTCCATAATATCCCGAATCCGTGTCTCATAGCTGGACAGGAGCATCCGCCGCACTGTTACCACTCCCAACAAAATTCTTCGTTGAGTCACATAACAGGTGTAAATGGTCTCTTTGTCCATGCCTACCTTGCGAATGCGGGCAAAGGATTCCTCCACTGTGGCGTTTGGGTGGAGATACACATATTCCGTGGTCATAATAGAACCTGCCGAATCCTTTGGATAGTTGAGCAACTGGTTAATTTGACTTCTGGTTGCTGAATCACTGTTGCGCAAAATACGAGAGACCACATTGGCTGGCATGTCCTCGATGACATCTACTGTATCATCCAAATAGAGCTCATCCAACACATCCCGCAACTCCTGGTCACTGAACGCATTGATCAATCGTTCCTGATCATCCGAGTCCTCCAGTTCTGTAAATACATCGGCTGCCATCTCTTTTGGCAACAGACGAAATACAATGAGCAGTTCTTCTGGACCCAGTTCGTCCAAAAACTCTGCAATATCTACCTCGTTCATCCCCTCCAGCAGCTCACGCAGACGGCGAAATTGCTTTCCCTTCACCAGTTCCAGCAACAATTCCAAATCATAATTTTCGTGCATTGTGAAAAGTTCCCCCTTTTCCATTCTAACTCACTTCAGGGGACACAAAAGGCACAGAGTCTCTCCTCTCTGTACCTCCACCGCATACAAACCTTCAGGCAGCCATAGAATAGAACTTATCGTCCTCACTCCGTCGCCTCCTGTTTGTGGCAGCAGTCCTTTGCATCCCTGCTGCAACTTCGGTCTTCCATCAGATTCTACGTCCCTTCCAGATTAAGAACTTCCCTTACCCGTATAGACGGATAAGGGAAACAGTTTTCTACATACAAACTCAGTATAACACAATTTCCGTTTCAGATTCAAGAAAAATTCATGGTGATTTTAGGTAAAAACTATGGTCTTTCCCGTTCTCTCCATGCAATTCCCTCTAAAGTCAAAAGCTGTGCCTTTAATTCTAACCCACCTGCATACCCGGTCAAACTCCCATCTATCCCTAATACTCTGTGACAGGGGACAAAAATAGGAAGTGGATTTTTTCCAATGGCTGCACCCACTGCCTGAAAAGCTTTGGGTTTTCCCACAGCTTCTGCCACCTCTCCATAGGTACACACAGTTCCATATGGAATTTTCATCAAAAAATGCCACACTTCTTTTTGAAATTCAGTGCCCTTAAATTGGAATGGCAATGAAAACTCCTTTCGTTCCCCTGCACAGTAGGCAAGCAGTTGTTCCTCTGCCTCCTTTAGTAGTGGAGTTTCTCTGGAAATGAGATGTGGCACAGGGGTATTGGGCAGGTAGAGCCGCACCAAGACTTCCTCCTCCTGCCCTATTCCTATTTGACCAAATGGAGTATCACACAGTAAAAATTCCATATTCCTCACTCCGTAATGACAAGTTCTGTTCCATCATCTACTACATTCACATAGGTTTTTCCCACACCCAGTTCCAGCGGGGTCCCATCCTGTTGATAGTAAGAAAGTGGGGTGCTGTTTGTTTTTTTCGACCATGTAATATCCTGTACAGTTCCATCACAGAAAAATTTTCCCTCCCCTGTACCAGTGGTGCGTACATCCAGTCGCCCTGCCTCATCACCAGCAATGAGAGATACATCTGTGAACAGAACCAACACATTTTTTACTTCCACCTGTTCTCCTGTATTGCCATCCACATAGGGCTTTCCATACTCCAAAACTTCATATAGTCCTGTGTCCTCCTGATAGGAAAACACACCTGTTTTATAAGTAGAAAATGGAACCTCTACCTGCACAGCCGAACTGCCCTGTGCCTGCTCATCCTCATCCAGAAAGTGGATTGGATATTCATACCCCTCTTTATGGGTCAGTCTATAAGAATAGGTGGGCATCAGTTCAGAGATGGTTTCCCCTGTTGTAATGACACTATGTTCATAGCCCATATTTTTTCTTCTATCTTGATCTCTCCAAAAAAGCGTCCCCTCATAGGGACCATTCACACAGTCAAACGCTGCCACACCCCACTCTTTGATGGCAGTATAAGCCCCAGGGCTGCCGCCGGCGTGGAGATAAAGGGCATCATGTCCCAATGCCAGAGAGACATAATATTCTCTGGCAGAACGGACAGAGCCAATCTGACCCACATCATCCACCGACTGAAATACAGCCATCATACGGGTAATGCCACCCTCAGCGGGGGCTTCATAGATAATATCCGCCTGTCCCACACCAAGCTGAGGCAGTGCTTTTTTTAAATTATTGAGCATAATTGCAACAGGGCGATTGTTTGCATTGTCCTCTGCCTGTCTCTCTCCTGTCAATGGATTGAGATAGGGCAATACTGGTTCTGGTTCCGGCTCTGGCTCCTCCACAGGTGCCAGAACAGAGATGGTCTCCTCCTGTGAACTCTCCGAGGACGCTTCTTCCTGTTTTTGGCAAGCTGTCATGCTGCCTATGGTAATCATTGCACACAGCAGTGCAATCCCTCTCATTTTATTGTACATCATTGCCCTCCTCACTTGTGATAATCCCCCTTATTATAGTGCAAATCGCATAGAATAACAAGTCTGTCTTCTCTCTCCTCTCTTTTATATGACAGATGGTATGGAGAATATCACTTGACGGAATGACTGGAAACCCCTATACTGACAGGGAACCTCACAGAAATGAGATAGGAATATGAAATCAAAAACTGAATTGCTCGACCGCTATGGAAAAAATTCAGAGGAGCGTATCTTGTTGTCACGGGCACTGGATAAGCTGTCTCTTGCACAGAACCACAATATACCTGCCTCCACTTCTTTTCTCTCTCCCAGTGAACAGGCAGCCATTGCTGATATCCTGCCCCACTGTGGGCATCCCAGACATATTTTCTGGGGTGGGCATGGGCAGGCAGAACGAAAAGTCTGCTTTTTTCTCCCAGACTGGCAGGATGAGGATGGGATTCTGGATGGCTCAGATGACACACTGGCTGCCATAGAAACCACATTTCCCACCGATGCCACCCTGTCCCATCGAGACATGTTAGGCAGCTTGATGGGATTGGGGCTGACTCGTGAAAAGCTGGGGGACCTCTTTCTGGATGCTGGGACCTGTCAGCTCATTTTGCTGCGTGAAACTCTGCCTATTGTGTTAAGTCAATGGAACTCTGCTGGACGTTGGACTTTACAGTTACGGGAAATTCCCCTTTCTCTGCTCCATCCAAAACCACCACAAGTGAAAACCATCCGTGATACCGTTGCCACTCTACGGCTGGATAGTGTCCTCGCCTGCGGATTTTCCACCTCACGTGCTAAGGCATCTGATTTGATTTCTGCGGGGCGGGTCTCTGTGAACCATCGGGAGTGTGTCAAAGCAGACCGACTGGTAACACAGGGGGATGTGCTGTCCTGTCGTGGGCTTGGAAAATGTGTGGTAAAAGAAGTATTGGGACAGTCCAAAAAAGGGCGAATGATGCTTCTGTTGGAGCGATATATTTGAAGAATACAAGGAGTTTTGTATGGAACAGTATAAAATTGACCGAATCAATGAACTGGCACGCAAAGCCAAAAGCCCAGAGGGATTAACCCCAGAGGAAACCAAAGAGCGTGCCCTGTTGCGTCGGGAATACATTGACAGTGTGAAAGCAAATTTGGAAGCCCAGCTCTCCAATACCTATCTGCAAAAAGAGGATGGCACCCGCATTCCATTGAAAAAGAAATCAGAGTAGCTTCCCTTTGTTGACATGTCTTTCAATTTCTGTAATAATGGCACCAGCGTACCCTTCCATTTTGAAATAAAGGAGAGCCCCATATGTCTCACATTAAATTTGTAACTGACTCTGCCGCTGATATTCCCAGAGACAGCCGTGAGCAGTTAGGTATTCAGGTTCTACCCTTTCCCATTGCTATGGGAGTAAAAGAGTATCAGGATGGCTTTGATTTTACCCCTGATGAATTTTATGAGATGCTCCTTGCAGCACCCAAAATTCCCACCCATGCACAGTTAACCCCTTTTGTGTTTTATCAGTGTTATGAGGCTGCCTATCGTGAAGGTGCCACTGACCTGATTTATACCTCTATCAATTCCAAGGGGTCCGCTACTTACCAGAACGCTTTACAGGCTCGGGATGAATTTTATGAGGAGTACCCAGACACAACAAACACCTTCCGTATTCACATTATAGACTCCCACAACTACACCCTCAGTTATGGCTGGGCTGTGATGGAAGGTGCCAAAATGGCACAGGCTGGAAGCAGTGTAGAGGAAATTCTGTCCTTTATGCAACATTGGATTGACCATGTGCGGGTGATTTTTGCCCCCTTAGACTTGCGTTTTGCAAAGAAATCTGGTCGTGTGTCCGCCGCGGCTGCATTTGTGGGGGATGCTCTGGGTCTAAAACCCATTATGACGTTTGAAAATGGGGATTCTAAAATTCTAAACAAAGTACGGGGAGAAAAAAATGTGATTCCTACCCTGTTGTCTCTGTGTGAAAATAGTCGCCAAAAGGGTACACCTTATTTTGTCATCCGTGGTCAAAATCAGGAGTTAGCGCACAAAATGGAGGAAGCCTGTGCCCAGACCTTGGGAGAACACTCTACCATGACGTACCCCATTGGTGGTGTCATTGCCATCAACGCCGGTCCCAATATCATTGGTCTTGTCTATCTGGAAAAATCCAGTTCCTGAGGACCTTGTATGCCATCGGCTCTATCTCACATTTTTTGAGATAGAGCCTGTTCTGTTTCTATCTGTACTGGACGGAAAGGATGATTGATATGGAATCTGTTCCCTTATCCTGGTCCCAACGGGGCGCACTCTGGCTTCGCATTGGAATTCGTATTTTACTTTTATTAATGGCTTATTTCGCCCTGAAAATTGTGGGACTTCCTCTGCTCTCTCTCCTTACTCCCTTTGTGGCTGCCCTCATCACAGCTGCCATTCTGCATCCGTTGGTTCTGCTACTGCATCATACCTTAAAACTACCCAAAAAATGTTCTGCTCTCTTTATTTTATTGCTTCTGTTTGGCTTAATTGGTGTAGGAATTGGATATTTAGTCTATATGGCTGGGTTGGAACTTCTCTCTCTGGCACAAAATTGGAATGCTTTGTTATTCCGTTTTCAGGAGTTTATGGAACAGCTGGAACAGGCTTCTTCCCATTTATTTACACTGGTTCCAGTGCAGTTTAATGAGTCCATTCAATCTATGATGGACAGTTTTCTCTCCTGGTTAGGCAGTGCAGTCCCTCAGATTTTAAACCGCCTGATTGACTCTACCAGTCAGGCTGCCAAGGGTATCCCCTCTTTTGGCTTGGGCGTCATTGTCTATCTCATGGCTGCCTATATGATGACAGCCGACTACTCCAACTTACGCAGCCAGATTGCACAGCGTACCCACCACAAGTTGAGACATCTGTTTTCACAGGTGCGCAATATTGCGCTCTCTGCCTTTGGTGGCTATATCCGTGCAGAACTTCTGCTGTCTGTGGGTGTCTTTTTTATCCTCTTAATTGGGTTTTTCATGACCAGCCAGCCCTATGGTCTGTTACTGGCACTGGGACTTGCCATTTTGGATTTTATTCCTATCGTTGGAGCAGGTACTGTGATGGTTCCTTGGGCTGTCATTGCCCTTTTTATGCAGGACTATCCAAAAGCCATTGAATTGATGTTGATTTGGGGTGTCATCGCTTTATTCCGGCGAGTAGGGGAACCAAAATTTGTAGGAGACCAGACTGGGCTTTCCCCTATTGTATCTCTCATCAGTATCTACATTGGTATGCGTCTTGCCGGCGTTTTGGGTATGGTACTTGGTCCCACTGTGATGCTTACCATCATCAATCTGTTAAAATTGGGATTATTCGAGCGCACCAGACAGGATATAGAAACCGCTGTCTGGGATATGATTGCTATTTTACGGGGCAATCTTCCCTAAAGGATATTCAAAGTTCGTTTTGGAAAAATTTAAAATTCCCCCTATATTTCTTCATGTTTTCTTCATAATTATTCGGTATACTCTGTCTTGTTCAAAGGAAAAACTACCGATGCAACAGATTTAGGAGTGATTGAAACATGGATCGCAATGAGTTCAATTTTTATAATAGTGAAAATGATGGCTACCGTGGTGGATTTGGAGATTACACCGACCCCACCCCAAACTACAATGGGGTAACTCCTCCTCAGCCTCAAAAACCTCACCGCAGTATTTCCAAACGTGCCATTGCTTTGGTTCTGGCTTGTGCTCTGGTTGGCGGCGGTGCCGGTATTGGTGGAGCTGCTCTCTACAACGCTTCCACCCAGCCTGAAACTGTGATGTATCAGGGGGATCGTCCCCAGGTTGAAACCGTTGTCAATACCAACAACAATCAGCCCATGACCCCTGAACAGATTTACGCTGCAAATCTGGCTTCCTGTGTTGGTATCACTGTATCCACCACCACCAACTTCTTTGGTCAGGTCACAACTTCCGCCGCCAGCGGCTCCGGTTTTGTGTTGACCTCTGATGGCTACATTGCCACAAATTATCACGTGATTGAGGACGCTGCCAACAACTCTGCCATTGATATTGAAGTCTCCTTTGCAGATGGCACCAAATACACTGCAAAACTGGTAGGCGGCGAAAAAGACAACGATGTAGCAGTTTTGAAAATTGAAGCCACTGGTCTCACTCCTGTCACCCTGGGTGACAGCAGTCAACTGGTGGTAGGAGAAAGTGTCTATACCATTGGCAACCCCCTGGGTGAACTGACCTACTCTTTGACAGATGGTATTGTCTCTGCTTTGGAACGTCTCATTACCACTTCCAGTGTGAACCCCACCACCAATCAGACAGAGACCACCACATTGAATGTATTGCAGACCAACTGTGACATCAACCAGGGCAACTCTGGTGGACCCCTGTTTGACAGCTATGGTAATGTAGTTGGCATTGTCACCGCCAAATATACCCAGAGCAGTTCTGGTGTCTCCACTGAGGGCTTGGGTTTTGCCCTCCCCATCAACGATGTGAAGCAAATTCTAACTGATCTGATCGAACATGGCTATGTGACGGGAAAGCCTTACATGGGTGTACAAGTGACCTCTGTTCCCGACTATGCCCAGAAGTATGGCATTAGTGCAGGAGCCTTTATTGAAAGTGTAGCAGATGGTTCTTGTGCCCAAAAGGCAGGACTACAATCTGGTGATATCATTACTGCCATTGATGACACTGCCATTGACTCCAGCACTGCTCTGACCGCTGCCCTCTCCACTGACTACAAGGCAGGGGACACAGCCACTTTAAAGGTCATTCGTGGCACAGAAACTTTGGAACTGTCCATCACCTTTGATGAGAAAAATGAACAGACAGAGGCTGCCAACCAAATTCAGCCACAATCCAGTCAGCAGAGTACCCAGCAATCTCCAATCTATAACTGGCCTTTCGGTTTCTCTTGGTAATCCTACCTTAGTCCATCTGCCCTGTGCAATTCCTTTGCACAGGGCAGATGTATATTCTGGCAACCATTCTGGAAAAATTGAAAAAAACACCCTGTTTTTCTCTCAAAAAACTCTGTTCTTTCCTGACATAATATGATAAGATAATACCCGATTGTTTGAATACTACTATAATTGAAGGAGCGTACCATGATTACAGTTACCGATTTGAGCTTAAACTACAGCGGCACGCCACTCTTTTCCCATGTGGATTTACAATTTTTGCGTGGCAACTGCTATGGCATTATTGGAGCCAATGGCGCAGGCAAATCCACCTTCCTCAAAATCCTCTCTGGCGAACTGGAACCCACCAGTGGTCAGGTGTCCCTATTGCCCAATGTACGTATGTCTGTACTCAAGCAGAATCAGAATGCCTACGATGCCTACAATGTGATGGACACCGTGATTATGGGCAACCAGCGTCTCTATGAAATTGGCAAGCAGAAAGAAGAACTGTATGCCAAAGAGGAGATGACCGATGAAGATGGTATGCTTGCCTGTCACTTGGAGGAAGAATTTGCGGAACTGGGTGGCTGGGAAGCAGAGAGCGACGCCAGCCGTATTTTGCAGGGACTTGGTATTGGCACCGACCTGCATTACAACGACATGGCTACTTTGGATGCCCGTCTCAAGGTAAAAGTTCTGCTAGCACAGGCTCTGTTTGGCAACCCTGACCTTTTGATGATGGACGAACCCACCAACAACCTGGATATTGATGCCATCAACTGGCTTGAGGATTTTCTTCTGGACTTTGAGGGTACTGTGATTGTAGTCAGCCATGACCGCCACTTCCTGAACACAGTCTGTACCCATATTGTAGATATTGATTACAATAAAATTAAGATGTATGTGGGCAACTACGATTTCTGGTATGAGTCCAGCCAACTGGTACAGCAGCTCATTAAAAACCAGAATAAACGCAATGAAGAAAAAATTAAGGAATTACAGGACTTTATCTCCCGTTTTTCTGCCAACAAGTCTAAATCCAAACAGGCAACCGCCCGCCGTAAACTGCTGGATAAATTGACCGTTGAGGAACTGCCTGCATCCTCTCGCCGCTATCCCTGGGTAGGCTTCTCTCCCGACCGTGAGGTAGGAAAGGACATTCTGTTTGTAACCGATGTGAGTAAAACCATTGATGGGGTCAAAGTATTGGATAAAGTTTCTTTCATTGTGAACCATGGGGATAAAATTGCCTTTGTAGGTGACAATGAAAATGCCCACACTGCCCTCTTTAAAATTCTGGCTGGCGAAATGGAGCCAGATGAGGGTACTGTAAAATGGGGTCAGACTGCCACTTACTCCTACTTCCCCAAAGACAATACCCCCTATTTTGAAGGCTGTGATGACAATCTGGTACAGTGGCTGCGCCAGTACTCCAACGACCCACAAGAACAGTATTTGCGTGGATTTTTAGGGCGTATGCTGTTCTCTGGCGATGAAGTTTACAAGCCTGTCAAGGTGCTCTCGGGTGGTGAAAAGGTGCGCTGTATGCTCTCCCGTATGATGCTCTCTGGTGCCAATGTGCTGATGCTGGACCAGCCCACCAACCATCTGGATTTGGAATCCATTGCTGCATTGAACAACGGACTGGAAGCTGTCAAGTGCAACATCCTGATATCCTCCCACGACCACCAGCTCATTCAGACAGTCTGTAACCGCATCTTTGATTTTACAGAAGATGGAAAGTTAATTGACCGCCTCATGTCCTATGATGACTATTTAGAAACACAAAAAGAACAATAATTACCATCTATTCGTGAAAATCCCCTCTTTTCTGTGATGAAAAGGGGGGATTTTCTATGGAGACAGGAGAAAATGTTTGAAGATTGTAAACTCCATGTAAAATCTATTGACGAGTGCTGACTTGTTTTTTATAATAGTAAATGGTTTGGAATTAGAAAATAAGAGTACAGAGAGGTAGCAATGCCATGGGAGCATCTGTGCCCGGGTCAACAGGAGTTGGCTTAAACAATCAAAAAACGAATTGAGGCATGACCTGCGTAAGAATACAATATCCTACGCGGGTGATGCCTTTTACGTTTTTTGGATGAATGATCCCAGTCAAATTACACACAAATGTTATTGTAGAGAATGAGGAGGAAATCCAAACATGCAAATGACAGACTTTTTAGGCCTGTTAGGAGGCTTAGCTCTGTTCCTTTATGGAATGCAGATGATGAGCTCCGGTCTTGAAGCCGCCGCAGGCAGTCGAATGAAACTAATTCTGGAACGGCTGACTGCCAACCGTTTTCTGGGTGTTCTGGTGGGTGCCCTGATTACCGCCGTCATCCAGTCGTCCTCTGCCACTACCGTTATGGTGGTTGGCTTTGTCAATGCTGGTATGATGACCCTTAGACAGGCTGTGTGGATTATTATGGGTGCCAACATTGGTACCACCGTCACCGGTCTGCTGATTGCCCTAGATGTGGGTGAATTGGCTCCACTGTTTGCCTTTGTGGGTGTGGCTCTTGTAGTATTTGTGAAGCGTCCACAACTTCAGCACATTGGTCAAATTTTAGCCGGTCTTGGTGTGCTGTTCATTGGTATGGACATGATGAGTGGTGCTATGTCCCCTCTGCGTGAGTCTGAGTCGTTCATCAATTTGATGTCCACCTTCTCCAATCCTCTGCTGGGTATTTTGGCAGGTGCTGGCTTTACTGCTGTGATTCAGTCCTCCTCTGCCTCTGTTGGTATCTTGCAGACACTTGCCAACAGTGGCGTCATTCCCCTTTCCAGTGCCGTCTTTGTGCTGTTTGGTCAAAATATTGGTACCTGTATCACAGCAGTGCTGGCCTCTATTGGTACCAGCCGCAGTGCAAAACGTACCACCATTATCCATCTCATGTTTAACGTGATTGGTACCATTATATTTACCATTCTCTTTATTCTGTTCCCCATTGCCCATGTGATTGATGGTACCATTGTGCTCCCCGGTTCCCTTGGGCAATCCATTTCTGCGATGATGCCCACATCCCCTGCCGCTCAGATTGCTTTGACACATACCTGTTTCAATATTATCACTACCATTCTGCTTCTGCCCCTTGGCAACTATCTAGCTATGGCTGCCACCAAAATTCTGCCTGAGTGCCCAGAGGACAGAGATGGTCAGATGCATCTGGAGTACCTGACCCCTGTACAGATTAGCAGCAAAGATGGTGGGCTGGGTGTATCTGCTATCTATGTGGACCAGCTTCAACATGAGCTGCGCCGTATGATGACAATGGCACAGGAAAATGTGGAAACCAGCTTCCATTCTGTTTTAAATCGCAGTGTAGACCAGTTGGAGCGTGTAGAAGAAGTAGAGGAATATCTGGATTTTCTCAACAAGGAAATTTCTCTGCATGTATCCAAACTGATTGCCTATGAGACCAACGAACAGGCCTCAGCGGTTGTCAGTGGCTTCTTTACTATCTCCGGTAATATTGAGCGAATTGGTGACCATGCCAACAACTTGGCTGGATACACCAAAAAACTTATCACTCGAAATATCATCTTCTCAGATGCAGCCATTGGAGAAATTACCGCCATGCGGGATATTTGTGAGGAAGGCATCAACCAACTGCTGGATGAACATGCTGGCACACAAAGCTGGCTCTCAGAAGTGTCTGCTCTGGAGCAGAAAATTGATGATATGCGCCGAGATTTCCGCCGCAACCATTTAGCCCGTATGAAAGATGGTACTTGTTCCGAAGAAGCATGTATTATTTATGCTGAACTCCTTACAGACTTTGAGCGAATTGGTGACCATGTTCTCAATATCGCAGAAGAAATGGCAAAGGTAAAAGAGCATATCTAAACAAATATCGCAGCGATGAGCTTCATCGCTGCGATTGATTTTTGCGGACTTTTCCACTTGTTAAACATCCAGTTGGGCTGCGACCCCTTCCAGATAATTGGTTTCTACTTCCTCCAGTTTACCTGCATCAAAAGCGGCAGCCAGATTGGGGTCAATGGGGAGCTTTGCCAGCAGAGGCAGACCCAGTTTCATTGCCTCCTGTTCCAGATGGCTCTCTCCAAAAATGGCATGTTGCTTTCCACAGTCAGGGCACTGGAAGTAGCTGTAATTCTCCACCAGACCCAACAGAGGTACTGACATCATCTGTGCCATGTGGACAGCCTTAGTCACAATCATGGACACCAAATCTTGAGGAGATGTGACCACTACAATGCCATCCACAGGCAGGGACTGGAATACAGTCAGGGGCACATCCCCTGTTCCTGGGGGCATATCCACAAACATGTAGTCCACCTCTCCCCACTCTACATCACTCCAGAACTGAGTGACAACACCAGCAATCACAGGTCCACGCCAGATGACGGGATCTGTCTCATTGGCGGTGAGCAGGTTCAAAGACATCAGCTTAATTCCGCTGGCAGTAACAGCAGGCTGAATGCCATCCTCTGTTGCCAGTGCCCGTTCATGGATACCAAATGCAGTGGGCATGGAAGGTCCTGTAATATCAGCATCCAAAACAGCCACCTTGTGACCTCTGCGTGCCATGGCAATGGCAAGTGAGGCGGTCACTGTGCTCTTTCCAACACCTCCCTTTCCACTGACAACGGCAATGACTTTTTTAATGCTGGATTTTGCATTGGCTGGAGCTCTCATATCTCGGGAACTACAGTCAGAACTGCAAGTAGAACAGTTGTGAGTACACTCAGACATTTTGTCTGTCTCCTTTCTTCCTTTGAGACATAAAATCTATTTGTTCAAGCTGTTATCACAGTTGGAACCAAATTGAGTACAGGGACAGATCAGGGAAGCAATACATTTTCTACTGGTAACTGCCCCTGATTGCCCTCTGTGGTAAAGTAATAAGTCAAAACCTGTGCTGCCATTTCACCCAAGGTAGAACCGCTGCCGCCTCGCTCGACCACCAGAGCCACTGCAACTTGTGGGTCGTCGTAAGGCGCAAAACAGACAAACACTGCATTGGATTGAGATTCCACACTGACCTGTGCAGAACCTGTTTTTGCTCCTACCTGAAATGGTAAATCTGCAAAGGCATAGGCAACAGAACCCTCTGTGGTCAAATCCAGCATACCTTCCTTGACTGCATCCAGATTTTCCTCTTTGATTTGAATGCTGTTGACCACCTGCGGTTCATAGTTGTAAACCACCTGAGAGAAATCGCCAGACTTGACTGTTTTCAGTAGATGGGTAGTATATCTTGTGCCACCATTGACCAGTGTTGCAATATAATTGGCAAGCTGGATGGGTGTTACCTGTGTGTTTTCCTGTCCGATGGCCACAGATGTGATGTTACCTTCATACCACTTCTGTCCCACAGATTCTGAATATTCAGGACTTGCTAGAACACCTGGATACTCGGAAAGTTCCACGCCTGTCTTTTGCCCCAATCCAAACATCTCAGCGTAGCGATCCAAGGTTTCAATTCCCATCCGTCTGCCCACATCATAAAAGAAGTAGTTACAGGATACCTCTATGGCCTCTGTCACATCAACTAAACCATGTGTGCTGCCATACTGTCGATAAATCCAACACTGTGGGGCGTTGGTTTTTGACCAATAGGTGTACTTACCCTCATCTCTGATTTTGGTATTGGGAGTAACCAGTCCTTCCTCCAATGCTGCAATGGCGGTAATCATCTTAAATGTGGAACCTGGCGCATAGAGACCCATAAACGCACGGTTTAACAGAGGAGATAATGGGTCAGTCGCATTTTCTGCGTAGTCCCTAGAATAATTTTCAAGGGAAAACGTGGGATAGGATGCAGATGTTAAAATTTCACCTGTATCTACGTCCAATACCACACATGCTGCACCACGCACTTCCTTACTTTCCAGATTTTTTACACCTGTTGCCAGAATTTCTTCCACTTTTTGCTGTAAATCAATGTCAATGGTCAAAAACACATTGTTTCCCGGCTCTGGTGCCATCAATTCCCCTGTTTCCGTATCAGTGAGCCAATTTGAGGAGATAATTTTTCCATTTTCATTGCGCTCAATGGTTCTGGTGCCAGATGTACCACGCAAATACTGCTCAAATGCCCATTCAGCCCCCTCTTTTCCCACCTTATCATTGAGGTTATACCCTACATCCAACCCCATATAGTAATCGGCTTCCTCTGGGCTCATGCTTGCCACACGTCCCAGCAGGTGTGCTGCGTATTGGGTGTTATACTTACGCACGGTGACTGCCTCAATTTCCACACCACGCAGACCATGTTCTTTTACACTGGTAATAAAGTTGGTGCTGACATCCTCAGCAAATACATACAGTGGCCAGTTGTTGATTTTTGAGCGGTAATACAGCTCATATAGCACCCCTGCCACAGCTCTGGCATCTACTTGAGACATATCACCAAGATTCAATGTGGGGACTGTCTTTCCCTCTTTTTTCGCCTCGTCTTCATCCACAGCACCAGTTCCCTGGATTCCAAAGCTCTTACACATCCGTCCCAGCAGCTCCTCTGCTGTGGGCAGACGATTGGGGTCATCTTCTGAGGCCTGATTGACTGGCTCCTCTTCCGCAAATCCCAATGAAATCATCAGGTTCTCCCACCAACTGGGTTCCTCCGGTTCGGGTTCCTCCACCGGTTCCGGTTCTTTTGTGGGGTCGTTAATCCATTTCATATTGACAGCCAGGCTGCCCAGCTTTGTCAGCTTTTTGACCTCATTGCCTTCTTCATCTGTGCTGACAGTGAAAAATGGATCATCTGTGGTATAGGTAAAGGGGGGTGTGGTGGAGATGGACAGGGTATCTGCCCACACTACTCCCTCCTGCCTTGCCACTTCAATGAGTGACAACAAATTTGCACACCGCTCTGAGGAATCTCCCATCTGTGATGTATTTAAAGATACTTGATAGGACACCTCATTGGACACCAAAACGGTTCCATTTCGGTCCAAAATCAGACCTCTGCTGGCTGGCACCACCTCTGTCTCTGCCACCTTTGCCACAGACTGTGTGGCATACTCCGCTCCCATGGTATATTGTAGTGTGTACAAATTGGAGCAAAGAAAGGTCAGCAAACTGACCAGTACCATAACCACACCCCAAATACGGCGGTTAAATTGTTTTCGATTCACTGTGTCAGCTCCTTTCCCTGCACGCTGTTACGCAAGCCGTGTTCCTCCCACTTTCTGAAAGACACGGTGAAATAATAGGTAGACAACGGGGGTCCAACATAGGGACCATAACACTTCAGGCACTGCAATTCCAAGCAATACATCCAATGTATCCAGTTGAATAAACAGTGCCCTCAAAATTCTCATACCATCTAAAATCGTCAGCACTCCAGCCGAACAGAGGATACAACTCAGGAGAGACTGACTCAAAGCGTACTGGGAAATGGCTCCTGTCACCATGCCAGCCAGTGCCATTCCAAAGACCAGACCACCAAATCCATCTGGATAGGTCAACTCCCACAGCAGTCCTACTGCCATGCCAAATCCTGTCCCTGCATAGGCTCCCTCCAGTACCCCCACAATAACCACCACCAGAGGCAACAGCATGGGAACCACACCAAATACAGGCAGACGATTCAAAACCTGACTATCCATAAACCAAACCAACAACAGTGCCAAACTGTAACAAAACCATTTATGAAATTGGTGTCGATATGTCATTTTTTCCTCCCATATGGGTTCTTATTCTACAATATCAAACGATTTGATGATGAATACCTCGATGAGCTGATCCAGCTTGACTTCTGGAACAACCACGGCATAGCGTGTCATGCCAGATGGTTCATCAAAGACTGCCTCCACCTGTCCCACAACAAGACCAGAGGGGTACACATCCCCTTTCCCCGATGTGAGGACTTCATCGCCTGCCACCAGCTTTGCATCATCAGGCAAATAGCCCAGTCTTAACTTTCCCTCCTGCATCAGAGAAAGTTCCCCTTCCAGCACTCCTGCTGTGTTGGTTCTGGTAATCAGCCCTCCAATTTCCATACTGGTATCAATGATGGTGGTCACAATGGAATAGTTGCTGCCAACTTCAGTCACTACTCCCACCAACAGACCAGTCTCTGTCACCACACAGTTTCCAGCCTGAACACCTGCATCACTGCCCTTACTCAATGTTAAGGTAGACCGCCAGTTAGCGGTAGACCGGGCATTGACCTTGGCAGATTCAAACACAAAATCTTCTCGTTTTGCTCGAAGGTTTAACAATTGCCGTAACTGCTCATTTTCTGCCACAGCAGCCTCATTTTCCCGTACTTGTGCCCGAAGTTCTGCCACCTCTTTTTCCAGTGCAGCAATCTGTTCCTCCATCTCGCCATAGTGAAGGACATAGCGTTGTACCCCACCTGCCCAGTCTGCCACCGCTGTCACACCATCTCGAATGGGTGCAGTGATACTGGTCATCAGATTGGAAAATGGATTGGCTGTCCCACCCATCATCAGAGAAGAAATACAGATGAGGACACTGAGCAAAAAGGCAATGATGAGAAGCCAGATTCCATTGTGGCGTAGAAAGTCTTTCACCTGCCCAACCTCTTTTCTGCTTGTTCAGACAGTACATCCACTCCATACTGTAACAAAATTCGGTGCAGCCGTCCAATGGGCAGCCCTACCACATTGAAGTAATCTCCCTCAATTCCTGCCACAAACAGAGCCCCATAGTTCTGTATGCCATAGCTGCCTGCCTTATCCATTGGTTCCCCTGTGGCAATGTATTGGTCAATCTCCTGTTCAGTAAGAGCATAAAACCGCACTTTGGTTTTCTCGCTCTGTGTCGTAATCAAACCATTTTGGCACACGGTAATCCCTGTGTAAACTGTGTGTTCCCGTCCAGAGAGACATTGCAGCATCTCCTTTGCCATCCGCTCATTCTGTGGCTTCCCCAGCACCTGCCCATCAATGGATACCACGGTATCTGCGGCAATAATGAGATGTTCCTCCCCTCGTTTTTGCACAATCTCCTGTGCCTTTTGCAGGGAGAGCTGTTCCACAAGCTGTCTGGGCGTCAGTGCTGCATCTATTTTTTCTTCTCCCTGTGCAGGGCAGATTTCAAATTCTGTCAGTCCCATCTGTATCAGCAATTCTCGCCGTCTGGGGGACTGAGAAGCTAATATAATCGCCATTGAAACACCTCAAACAAACCATTCACACACCAGTGGAGCCAAAGCCACCTGCACCTCGGGTGGTGTCATCCAGTTCCTCCACCATCTGAATCTGTGCCTGTATGACAGGTGTAATCATCAACTGGGCAATGCGGTCTGCTGGCTGGATGGTATATACCACATCGCTGGAATTTTGCAGCCCTACCAACAGTTCTCCACGGTAATCACTGTCAATCACACCCACACAGTTGGCAGGGGCAATTCCATGCTTGACACCCAGACCACTGCGTGCAAAAATCAACGCTACATAGTCTGCACTTGGCAATGCAATGGCAATCCCAGTTGGAATCACCGCCCTGCCGCCGGCTGGAATGGTCACTGCTTGGTCTATGCAGGCATGCAAATCCATCGCCGCCGCGCCACCCGTTGCATAAAATGGGGTTGGAATTTCTCTCCCGATTTTTGGGGACAATGCTTTTATTTTCAAATTCATAAGTGTTACTTCTTCCTTTTATTCCACATCTCTGTAGTATAGTCCACGTGTCACTTCTCCGGGCTTGTATCGACCATGACCCCGGTACCGCTCCAAAACCTTCACACACTCCTCTGGCGTCTCGGTAGTAAACATCAATCTGGCTGCCCATAGCCCGATTTTCTGAAAATCTCCCATCTTATCTGCCAGAAACAGAGTTTTTCCATTGAGAATTTCATTTCTGCATCCATAGGCTTTTTGTACAGGAAATGTCTCTCCCCTGCGATCAATCAGCCGCTGCCTTCCGTTACAACTATGTTCCCCTGTATGGTTGTGAATGATACAATTTTCTGTAATCATCAATGGCAAGTGCCCATACACAATGGCTTCCACTGGAATTCCTTTGGACAAATCCCGAATCTGGGCAAACTTCAGCTCAAAGGATGCTGTTGCACTGACCAGACCCATCCGCTTCAGCTCCTTCAATGTTTGGCTGTTGTAGACACCCAATCCATAGTCTCCCCGTATTTGAAATCCAGCCTCCATACCGTGCCGCACTGCATCCAGTGTCCCAGCCACCGCCTGTTTCACGCCTGCCCGCTGCACCAGTTCCATCTGGCTTTTCAGTTGTGGCAGTTCTCGGTCCCAGCAAATGCGGGGCAGTATGACTGCCACCTCCACACCTGCCTCATGACAGCGTTGGATGACCTCAGGGCAGGCTGCCCCCTCCTCCACTGGAAGGTAGAGCATCGCCGGTTTACACTGCACCAGTTCTTCTGTCACTTGCTCTGCACAATGGACAGATACAACCCATTCCGGTGGTGTCTGTGGATTTTCATAGCGCACCCCAGGATGAAATTCCTCTGATGTACGTTTGGGCAAAGCGGTTCGCTGACTGCTCAGCTCGTCTAACACCTGACGACGCAGGGCATTGAGGGCAGAAAGGGGCAGAGAAAGCCCATCTTCTACCTGAACAGTACACTTTTCACATAGATAGGGTGTGCCACCTGTGCGTGTCAACTGCCCTTCCACCTTTTCTCTGGTCAGTGGCACATTCACTGCACATTCGGGTATAGGTCCATCTACTGTAGCCACATGCCCTAAAATATCCTCGACTGCCACCTGTGCAGGCACCCCTGCACGAATTCTGGCATACATACGCACAGGTTCCTTTCGGTTTTCTCCGCTCTCATAAGTGGTTCTTGCCTGTGCATACAGTTCAAATGGTGGCTGCTCCTCCTGTCGGGTACCAAACATGTCCTTCCCATGTTCATCCAGATAATAGCCCTGTGTAAATCCCTGACGGGAGAACACCGCCTCCAACTGCTGCTCCTCCTCTGGAGTGGGCAAGCGGTCTTCCCGTAAAACTCGTGCATAAATTCCTGTCACAATTGCCACATACTCTGGTCGCTTCATCCGTCCCTCCAGCTTCAGACAGGATACCCCCATCTTCTCCAGTTCCCGTAAGTGACGAATCAATGACATATCTTTCAGTGACAGAGGAAACTCATTTGCCTTGTTTCCCCATCCATATTTCAGTCTGCATGGCTGGGCACATAGCCCACGGTTGCCACTGCGCCCTCCAATCACAGAGGAAAAATAGCACTGCCCTGAGTAACACATGCAAAGGGCACCATGTGCAAATGTCTCAATTTCAATGGGACTTTTGGCGCAAATTCCCTCAATCTGGTCTCTGCTCAGTTCTCTGGACAGCACCACTCTGGTCATACCCAAATCTGCACACTGTTTCACACCATCCAGAGAATGTACTGTCATCTGTGTGGAGCCATGGATGTGGAGTTGGGGTGCCACCTGTCTGAGCATACGGACCACACCCAAATCCTGAACAATCACTGCATCCACACCCATCTCATTGACCTGCTGCACCACCTTGGCTGCATTTGGCAGTTCCCGATCAGTCAGTAATGTATTGAGTGTCAAAAAGACCTTTGCTCCCCGCAAATGACAGTAACGAACTGCCTGAGCCACTTCATCCTGTGTAAAATTTTTTGCATTACGGCGGGCGTTAAAATCGCCGTAGCCCAGATAGACGGCATCTGCACCGTTTTGGACTGCGGCGATGACTGACTCCATAGAGCCAGCAGGAGCAAGCAGCTCCAACATGGTTCCATCCCCCTTTTTGTTTCTCATATCCTCTGGGGACCATGAGACATTCCTTTATTTTTGCTCTTTGAGCAGCTCCCGCTTTGCCTCGGACAGCTCCATTTTCAACTTTGCATTTTCGTCCAATCCATTTTTAATCTGCTTTCTCAGGTTTTCTCCTGTCTCAAGCTCTCGAAAATATTGGTCCGCTATGTTCATCGCTGCCAACACAGCGGCATCTGCCTTACTCAAACGGGAACCATTCATCACTTCCCGTACCTGATTATCTACAAAAATGGCACAGCGATGGACATAGGACTCATCTTCATCCGCCACCATAGTGTACTCCTGACCTGCAATGGAAACGGTAATTTTATTTTTCATCTGGAATCCCTCCAATCTGCTTGTTCTAACATCTCTCATTCAGATATCTGCTCTGCAACACCACAGCATTGAGTGTATTATAGCACACTTACCCCCATTTGAAAAACAAATTTACAATGAATTTTTTATGACAATCCCTATCTTTTTCACAAAATACAACCTTCTCTTTCCGCTCCCCACTGTCTATACCAATTACAACCCGAACTTCTGTTCATTTCCTGTTTACGAAACGAAAATTTTGCGGTAGAATGAAAACAAAAATAGTGGTACTTTCCCACTTGTTTTACCAAAAGGAGGAGCTCTCTTTTATGGCTCAACTGTTGCTGCCAGGCAGCATTCTCTCTATGACCAATCAGGCAGCGGATCGCTTAATTAAGTTAGACCATGGTGATGCTGCATTACTCTACCTCTACTTGCTGCGTCAAGGTAATCTGGATGGATTACGTTGGCCAGAGGAACGCAAACAGACCGCACTGCAAATTCTAAAGGAACAGGGGCTTGCGCCATCCACTTTGACACTGGAACCCAGTTTTGAACCTGTTGTACCACCAGAAGCACCACCACCTGACTACTCCATTGCAGATATCACACAGATTATGGAAGACCCCTCTGCCACCTTCCTTGCACTTACCGCAGAGGCGGAACGCCGTCTGGGTAAAAAGATGTCTTCCAATGATTTAAAGGTATTGTATACCCTGTATGATTATCTCTCCCTGCCTCCTGAGGTAATTTGTCTGCTCATCAACTGGTGTATTGAAGAAATTGAACGCAAATATGGCGAGGGACGACGCCCCACCCTGTCTCAAATTCGCCGGGAGGGCTTTATTTGGGCAAAAAAGAACATTGATACTATAGAAGCCGCAGAACATCACCTGCAAACATTGATTCGCTTACAAAGCCGAGGAACTGAGGTTCTGCGTATTTTGGACATCCCACCCAGACCACTGGTGGAACAGGAAAAAAATTTTATTGCCAGCTGGGATGCTATGGGATTTGACGATGAGATGCTGCGGGCTGCCTATGAACGCACCATTATGAAAAAACAGGCGATGGATTGGCGGTATATGAATGCCATTTTACGTCGCTGGCATGAAAAGGGGCTTCATACACTGGCTGCTGTGGAAGCCAACGACAAGCTGGCTCGCACTACTTACTCCACCACCCCACAACAAAACGGAGCACTTCCACAGCAATCTCCACAGGCTGCCGATGATATGGCTCGTATACGGCGCATGATGGAACAGTTTAAAAAGATGGAGGAATAATCTATGTCCTATGACCAGACCATTTTATACCGTGCCACAGCACGTCTGGATGCCAAACGCAGAGAACGAAATACGCAGCGTGAAGCACTGCGCCAGCAAATTTATCAAAAAGACCCCCGCATTAAAGCACTGGACCGCCAATTACAGGCTACCATGTCCAACCTGATTGCCAACTGTCTGCGCCAAGGGGAAAAGGCTGGAGACGCAGTGCGTGCAGTGCGTGAGCGTAACCTCAGTTTACAGCAGGAACGTACCAAATTGTTGCAAGCTTTGGGACTATCTGCCGACTGTCTGGAGGCAAAGGCAGACTGTACTTTGTGTGGTGACACTGGCTGGATTGGAAACAAAATGTGTAACTGTCTGCGTGCTCTATGTCAGGAGGAGCAAATCCAAGATTTATCCAAGCTTTTGAATTTAGGGGAGCAGTCGTTTTCATCCTTTCAACTGGACTACTACAGTCGGACTGTGGACCCAGCCCATAACATATCCCCCCGGGAAAATATGGAGTTTATCTACGATACCTGCCAAAAATATGCCCTGAACTTTGGTCGCTTCCCTATACACAACCTGTTTTTGTCTGGAGCACCCGGTTTAGGAAAGACTTTTCTTTCTGCCTGTATTGCACGCACAGTATCTGACCAGGGCTTTTCTGTTGTTTATGACACTGCCACAAATATTTTTAACCAGTTTGAAACCAAAAAATTTCAGCGTGATGGTGGAGAAGTACAACTCGCTTTGGATGAAACCAGACGATACCACAACTGTGACTTGCTGATTTTGGACGACCTAGGCACAGAAATGACCAACCAATTTGTACAGCATACCCTGTATGACCTGCTTAACAGCCGTCTTGTGGCGAAAAAGTGTACTGTTATCTCCTCCAATCTGACCATTGAAGAAACTGCTCAACGGTATTCACCTCAAATTGCATCCCGTTTGTCAGGAGAATACTATATTCTACAATTCTTTGGGGAAGACATTCGGCGGTTGAAAAAACAAAATTTCTGATTCTGTCTCTATCGCAGCCCATTGTGGCTGCGATTGTTTTGCCCTATATAATCTACATTTGTATAGTATCTTGACATTTGTAGTGAAACGTAGTATGCTGTTCCACACAACGGAAGGAGGTCGTCTATATGAATGAATCCGAAAGTCATCTGGATTTACGACAGAGAAAAACACGAAAACTGTTAGTAGATGCTCTCATCTCTCTTTTACAGCAGAAGCCTTTTTCTCAACTGTCTGTCACTGATATTTGTCAAACTGCTATGGTACACCGCACCACCTTTTATGCCCATTTTTCAGACAAACAGGAATTACTGCACTATATGCTCCACCAACTGGAACAGGAATGTATTGATACCTGTCTACCTCAAGGTACCATCACCAATCCACGGGAATATTTTTTGATTGCAACAGAACGGGTATTGGATTTTCTGTCTGCACGTCACACCCTGTATAAAGCCTGTGTAGACAGTGGTGCCAGTACAGCGGCACATATGCTGGAGGATTATGCTGCACAGGAACTCTATCAACGGATTTCTCAACCTCAATTTCAAAAAACAGTGCCCCACATTCATCCAGAGATTGCAGCCAGATTTTATGCTGGTGCTATGTTGTCCCTGATTCGCTGGTGGTTAAGTAGTGATGTCCCTGTAACCAAAGAATTGTTGTTACAAAACTTTTCCTACTTCCTCCCATCCTATGAAACCCAAATGGAGGAATGATCACAATGTCCCAAACAGAAACCAATACAGATTCTTTTATGATTAAACTTGCCCGCTTTATTGTAGATAAGCGAAAAGCATTTTATTTAGTCTTTATTGCCGCATTTCTCTTCTGCGCTGCCTCTATCAACAAAGTGCAGGTGAACAACGACATTACCACTTATTTGCCATCTGAAACAGAAACCAGACGTGGACTGACGTTAATGGATGAGGAATTCATCACCTTAGGCAGTGCCAATATTATGGTGAACAACATCACACTGGAAGCTGCCCAAAATCTTGTACCCAAAATAGAGCGGATCTCTGGTGTGTCCTCTGTTGCATTTGATGACAGTGATGCCCACTATCGTGGGGCATCTGCTCTGTTTACCATCTCTTTTGATGGGGAGGAGCAGGACCCAGATACCATTGCTGCCCTTCAGGAAGTAAAAACCCTTTTGGATGGCTATGACTACTACCCTTCTACCACTGTGGGACGTGACGAGTCAGCCAGCTTACAACAGGAAATGACCATCATTTTAATGATAGCTGCTGTGGTGATTGTGATTGTATTGCTTTTTACCTCCAAAAGTTATATGGAAGTACCTGTGTACTTAATTGTCTTTGTGGTAGCTGCGGTATTAAATATGGGAACCAACTACTGGTTTGGTACCATTTCTTTTATCACAAAGTCCATTGCCATTGTGTTGCAGTTGGCTCTTGCCATTGATTATGCCATCATTTTTTGTCACCGGTATATGGAAGAACGAGATGGCGGTCTGGAAGCCAGAGAAGCCAGCATAGCCGCCCTGTCCAAAGCCATTGTGGAGATTTCTTCCTCCAGTCTCACCACCATTTCTGGGCTGGTGGCTTTGATGATGATGCAACTAAAAATCGGATTCGATATGGGTATTGTCCTTGCCAAAGGAATCATTGCCAGTATGTTGTGTGTCTTTTTGCTCATGCCTGGTCTGATTATGTTGTTTCATAAACCCATTGAAGCAATCAGACACAGAAATCTGGTACCACATATCGAGTTTCTGGGCAATTTTGCAGTAAAAACCAGAAAAATACTCCCCCCAATTTTTCTGGTGGTTCTGATTGCCGGTGCCATTTTATCCAGTCAGTGTGACTATGTATTTGATGCCAATGATTCAGACTTTGACCACAAGCCAGACTGGCGTCTTGCAGAGGAAAAAGTAACTGCCACCTTTGGCAATCAAAATACCGTTGCTGTTCTAGTTCCCCGTGGAGATTACCAAAAAGAACAGGCAATTTTAGAGCAGGTATCTGCCATTGACTCTATCACCACAGCAACAGGACTTGCCAACATCTCAGTGGAAGATGGGCGTATGTTGACAGATCCTATGAATCCCAGACAGTTTTCTGAACTTGCCGGTGTGGATTTGGAGCTTGCCCGTCTACTGTATCAGGCATATGGTCTGAGTGTCGAAGAATATGGTGCTATTTTTCAGGAACCAGATGACTACTCTGTCCCCCTGATTGACATTTTTGAATTTCTGCTGGAACAGAAAGACAAAGGAGTGGTCTCTCTCACAGAACAACAGGAAGAAAAAGTGGACGAACTACAAGAACAACTGGACATTGGTTTGGAGCAGTTGCGAGGGGAACACTGGTCCAGAATGGTCTTTATCTCCAATACACCCACGGAAAGTGAAGAAACCTATGCTCTGTTGGACCAAATCCGGGGGATTGCTCAGACCTACTATGGAGATTCTGTGATTTTGGTGGGAAACTCCACCAATGCACGAGATTTAGCCAACTCTTTTTCAGAGGACAATCTGAAAATCAGCATTCTAACTGCCCTCTTTGTAATGGTAATTTTGCTCTTTACCTTTAAATCCGCTGGTCTGCCACTCCTGCTGGTTTTGACCATCCAAGGCTCTATCTGGATCAATTTCTCTTTTCCTGTCTTACAAGAAAGCAATCTTTTTTTCCTCAGCTATCTGGTGGTCAGCTCCATTCAGATGGGCGCTACCATTGACTATGCCATTGTGATTACCAACCGATATCTGGAGTTAAAACCAGAACTGGGGCGGTATCAGGCAGCCATTCAGGCTCTTGACCAGAGTTTTCCTACCATTTTAACCTCCGGCAGTATTATGGCAGTCTCTGGCTTTCTCATTGGTGGAATTTCCACCGATGCTACCATCGGTTCTGTGGGACAGACGCTGGGGCGTGGCACTGTGACCTCTATTCTTCTGGTAATGACTGTGTTACCTCAACTGCTCATTTTGGGTGATGCTCTCATTGAGCGTACTGCCATTACCCTAAATCGTGATAGAAAACAGCGTTTCCAGAGAGGCACCATGCGGTTGGATGGTCATATTCGTGGTCATGTCTCTGGTTTTGTAGATGGAGAATTCAAGGGTATTGTACATGGCAGTGTGGATGCTTTGATTGAAAGTAAATATCAGGATTTGGACATAGATGAGGAGGATACATGATGAAACACAAACAAATACTGATTTCTGTTTTTTTACTCATTTCCATGTTTCTTTCCACCATCTCCCCCTGTCTTGCCAGTGAGAGCACCATTGAAATCCAAACCCCTGCCCAACTGCTACAATTTGCTCAAAACTGTACCAGTGATGTATGGTCGGTTGGTAAAACAGTGGAATTAACCAGTGATATTGACATGAGTGGACTGGAACTACAACCCATTCCTATTTTTCAAGGTACCTTTCATGGCAACCATCACACCATTTCTGGCATTTCTTTTACCCAAAAAGGCTCAAAGGTTGGATTGTTTCGTACATTGACTCCCCTTGCCATAGTACAGGATTTGACCGTTGATGTTGCACTTTCTCCTGATGGCAGTGCCAGTCAGGTGGGTGGTCTGGCTGGTGAAAACAATGGTACCATTCAAAACTGTACTGTCACTGGTAGTCTTTCTGCAAAAGAGGATGTGGGTGGACTGGTTGGTTTGAATGGGGAAAGTGGCATCATCCAAAACTGTGTGAATCAGTCCTCCGTCGCAGGTGTGACCAATGTAGGTGGAATTGCCGGGCAAAATCTCGGTACCCTATTGGGTTGTCAGAACAGTGGTACACTCAATGACAACCCAGACCAAACCATCCCCACCAATGTGGGGGGAATCGCTGGTCTATCCCGTGGCATAATCAAACAATGCGAAAATACTGGAACCATTGGTTATCAGCATTTAGGATACAATATGGGGGGTATTGCTGGAATGCACTCCGGCTTTATCACTTTCTGTCACAACTCTGGTACCATCTATGGTCGCAAGGATATTGGTGGAATTGTGGGACAGTTCGAACCAACCACAGAACTCACTTATGGTCCAGACCCCACAGAAATTCTCAATGAAAATTTGTCTACCCTTATTTCCCAAATGGAACAGCTCTCTCAACAGGTCTACACCATGACTGGGCAGGGACTTGAGGATATGCTGGTCATTCAAAATGCAGTCAGTGCCATTCAGGACCGCACCTATGAAAGTGGTACGCAGGGGCTGGAGGATTTTCAAACTATGTCCCATCAACTGGATGAATCTGTGAGACAGATTACCAGAGCGTTAGACCATACCAATGACTGGCTGACTCATTGGAACGACCTCAGTCAGCAGCATTTAGACCTCATTTTATCTACTGCGGAGGAACTGCGCTCCTGCCTCAACAGCTGGATGGATGAACTGGATGATGGTTCCAGACAGGCAATTTCCCAGCTTTCTGATACCACCTCACAGATTTACAATCAGGCAAAAACCATTCAGTCTGCCATTCATCGAATGGCACAAGAATTGGAATCCCTTCGTCAATATGCAGATACTGTTACAGATGCGCTGGCTTCTGGTGATATATTAGGTGCTCTGTCTACTCCATTTCCAAGTCTCAATCCTAAGGGACACTTACAGCAAATTGGTTCTTCCCTGCTCACCTGCACCAAGCTTTTGGAGACACTCACAAGCCAATTTGAGAACATTTACAAGCAGACTTCCAACCAGATGAACACACACAGGGAACAAGCAAATGAAGCTGCCGACCAGCTCAACCGTACCCTCTCCCATTTCATAGATTCCACTCATACACTTATCGAACAATCTACCACTGATTTTGACATCATCCACACTCAATGCAATCAAATCGAAGCTCTTCTCCGGGACTATACGGATCTGGTAGCAGAACAGGCACAATCTACTGCTGATGACATTGATGCCCAATTTACCATCATTCAAGACCAGCTCAACGAAATGAATGCTGCTGCCACACAGGACAATGCTACCATCCGCACTACTACCAGTGCCATTATGACCTCAATGGACAAGGTACGACAGTCCATCTATGATTTAAAAAAGAAACCAGAACTCACCATATCCTATGTAAGAGACATCACAGATGGAAATGGTCTCATTCTCTCCTGCACTTCCTCTGGAACAATCAATGGGGACAACAATCTGGGGGGTATTGTAGGAACCATTGCACCTGAACTGGGAGATGACCCAGAGGCTACCTTTTCTATGGATGAACTTGAACTCCTGTCAGATGCCGTAGCAACCCTCCGTGCTGTGGTGCGAGACTGTCGATTCGATGGCACTGTTTCTGCACGCAATGACAGCGCTGGAGGAATTGTGGGTTGGAGTGAAGTAGGAACCCTGATTTCCTGTATCTCACGGGGAACCATAGAGACAGGAACAGATTACTGTGGTGGTATTGTAGGTCGCACCAAAGGGCTTGTAGAACATTGCGCTTCCCTTGTCCAACTCTCAGGGGAAAGCTGGATTGGTGGCATTGCCGGACTGGGACAGGACATCACTAGTTGTGGTGCAATGGTACAGGGTGGTGGTTCTGGTGAATACTGTGGTGCCATTGCAGGACAGGCAACCGGTAGTCTTTCCGATAACTACTACCTGAAAGAACACCTTGCAGGTATAGATGGTGTAGACTACTCCTATCAGGCACAGGGACTGGAATTCTCCTCTTTCTCCAAACTGGACCGGATTCCATCGGATTTTCTGGAATTTTCCTATCGCTTTTTGGTCAATGGAACTATTATTGCAGAAATCCCCTTCTCCTATGGGGACAGTATCCCAGCCACTGCTCTCCCATCTGCCCCTGAGTGGAACGGGCAATATGGGCAGTGGGGCACTTTCCCTACCGAACATCTCACCCGTTCTCTGGATATTGAGGCAACCTTTCAAATGCCAACCTCCACCTTATCTTCCGGCGGGGAACACCCTATCCTGTTGGCACAGGGTTCTTTCTCTCCTGATGCTGCGGTACAAATTTCTCCTGCCGCTGTACCAGATCTCTCTATACAGACTTCTGCCACTCCTGTCTGTGCTTGGAATTATCAAATTTCCAACAGCTCAGAGGACACTGTGACGCTACGTTTATCCACAAAGGGAGCTACCAATCCTGTTGTCTATTGTCTCCTTGATGGAATATGGTCTGAAATGCAGGGAGAAATAGATGGAAGTTACTATGTCTTTTCTGCTCCCAGTCAGGGACAGCTTGTCCTCCTGTCCAAATTTACCTTATCCCTTCATCCCTACTTGGAGATTGGACTGGGTGTCATTGTCTTGTTGGGATATTTCATCTACCGTCATCGAAAAACAAAGACCCTTTCCAAGACAGTACAAAACTGATATAATGTGGGTGTGGAGTCAACCTTTGCACCCACAATTTTATTCGGAAGGAGTTTCATGATGATGAACATCATTGACGCACATCTCCACCTCTTTCCCTCTGAACCAAACATCAACGCCATGACCCAGCGTGTGGGGCATGAAAATTCTGTGGAGCATCTGAGACAGGTGTACCCCTCTCTTTCCATCGTTCATGGTGTGGTCATGGGAAACCGTGACTTAACCAAACAGGGAACCAATTATCCCAGCGACTTATTCCACTACTGTGTGGGGCTTGATAGTCTGGTTTTAGACCGTGGCAATACCATCCCCTTTGACCTTCCAGACCAGATAGAAGAACATCTGAAAAAGGAAGCCTGTTGTGGCGTCAAACTCTATCCAGGTTATAATAAAATCTGGCTTACCTCCCCCATTTATGAGCCAATCTACCGTTTGGCTGCCCAATATGATAAACCAGTTGCAGTCCATATGGGGCTGACTGCCTATCCAAGAGCCTATCTAAAGTACAGTCACCCTCTGGCACTGGATGAGGCAGCGGCAGACCATCGAAAAACACGCTTTGTCATGTGCCACTTTGGCAATCCATTTTTACAGGAAGCTGCTGCTGTTTTGGAGAAAAACCCCAATGTGAGCACTGACCTCTCTGGTCTTTTGGAAGGGGCTGTGGATTTACCCACGTTCTATCAGGAGCGGGCAGGCTATCTCTCTTTATTACAAAGCTGGCTGTGCTATGTGGGTCGTTGGGATAAAATCATGTATGGCTCAGATTGGCCCATTATCAATCTGGGGGATTATATTTCTTTTATTCAGCATATTGTTCCAGAACAACATTGGGAAAAGGTGTTCTACTCCAATGCCAATCAAATCTATGGATTATGTCTCTCGTAGGAGGTTTTCTACTATGCTACCCAAAGACCCCATTATTCTTCTTAGCTATGTGAATACAAAACTGCGTGACGAGTACAGCTCTTTAGAGGAACTGTGTGCCAGTGAGGATGTGGACAAGGAGACCTTACTGGAAACATTGGAAGCAGTTGGCTTTACTTATCAACCCACTACAAATCAGTTTTCCTAACACAGAGAAACCCAGCCACATGAGGAGATACTCTCCCCACTCTGGCTGGGTTTTCCTATGGTTAGCATATACTCTTTTTAATTGCAGTACAAAACTTTTCCTTCCAGCATCACCAGTTTCATACGACTCAGCCAGTTCAATGGGTGGGTACTGGTAACCGTCAAATCGGCATCCTTTCCCACAGTCAAAGAGCCAATTCTGTCTGCAAGCCCACCCAATTCTGCTGCATGAATGGTAATGGCAGCCAATGCCCCCTCTGGGGTCATACCGCCACGCACCGCCATGGCAGCACACAGAGGCAAATATTGAATGGGCGTTTCAGGGTGGTCGGTACAAATGGCTGTTTTAATGCCAAATCGCTGTAAAATGGCAGGCAGTTCAATGGTTGCATTGCTCAATTCTGGTTTGGAACGGTCTGTCAGACAGGGACCTGTAATCACTCCAGCCCCCTCCTGTGCCAGCAACTCAGGAATCAGATGTGCTTCTGTTCCATGTACAATGACATACTTCAGATTGTATTCTTTACAGATCCGAATTCCTGTAGCAATGTCATCTGCTCGATGGGCATGGATATGGACAGGCAATTCTCCTCGCATCACTGGCAGTAATGCCTCCAGTTTAGCATCATAATCTGGGGCATCCTCATCTTCATCCTGCTCTGACCGCTCCAGTTTATCCATATACTCCAACGCTTTGGAAAACTGCTCCCGCAACAGGGCAGCGGTTGCCATTCTGGTGGTGGGTGTCTCCCTGCGCTCATGGTAGGTCAATTTCGGATTTTCTCCCAATGCCAGTTTCATGGCTGCTGGGGCTTTGCGTATCATGGTATCAATCCAAGTTCCATCCGTTTTAATGGCTGCAAACTGTCCACTGATGGGGTTGGCACTGCCCGGTCCTGTAAGCACCGTGGTCACACCAGCCATTCTTGCCTCTTGAAAACAGCGATCCAGCGGGTTAATAGCATCAATTGCCCTTAGATGTGGGGTACATGGGTCTGTGGCTTCGTTGCCATCGTCCCCTTCAATTCCAAGCCCGTCCCCAAACATACCCAAATGACAATGGGCATCAATAAAACCAGGCTGAATATGCCCTCCTTTGGCATCATATATTTCTCCATCATACTGTTTAGGGCATTGCTCAATGGGTCCAACCGCTGCAATTTTACTGCCCTCTACCTGTACAAATCCATCTGGGATTGTGATTCCATCCATGGTATGCACTGTTCCATTGATAATCAACATGGTATTTCCTTTCCAGAACCCCTGATTCGACAAAAGTTCCTATTGCATTGATTTACAAATTATGGTATCTTTTATTTGCAGCTCACCAATGGATGATTCTGCAATCTCTGTTTACTCCCCCGTAGACTGGGTGCCTCCCATTTGGGAGGCATCTTTTTTTGCCTTCAATATAAAAACACGGTGCAGGAATACATCCCACACCGTGTTGGCATTCATCACCGACGACCGCCACCACCACTGCGGCGATTGCCTCCCTTTTTCTCCAGATAACGCATCTCAGAAAATTTACTGTCGGAAGCCTGCATGTATTGACGCAACATATCTTCAAAGCCAGCTGGCTCCTTCTGTGCAGCTGGACGGGGCGCAAAGCCACCCCCACGAGGTGCACTGTTCTGTCTGGGTGCACCACCCTGACGGGGTGCGCGATTGCCCTGAGGTGCTCCCTGGGCGCGGGGAGGTGGATCATTGACCTTTTTAATTGACAGGTTAATGCGGTTAGATTCATCAATTCCGATGACCTTCACCTTAACTTCCTGTCCTTCCTTCAGGTGCTCTGACACCTCACTGACATAGGAATAGGCAATCTCTGAAATGTGAACCAGTCCAGAACGCCCCTCTGGCAGTGAAACAAATGCGCCAAACTTGGTAATTCCCGTAACCTTACCGTCCAAAATGGACCCAACACCAAACTCCATAACTGACTGAAACATCCTCCTTGTAAATTTCCCTCTGAAGTCATTCCCAATCTGGGCAGCGACTGGAGCAATCCTGCTCCAACGGAGTGTACTAGCCTGCTATGTCAATATACAGGGTTTCTCCCTGCTTCACATAGCCTTTCTCTCTGGCCACACGCTCCAGAGTTTCAGGGTCATCGCTGTTTTCGATGGCGAGTTGCAGCTGTTGATTCTGAATCTTCTGCTGTTCCACCTGCTCCTGTAATGCCCCGATCTCCTTCTCTGTGTCCTGAATTTTTCCCTCTAAATCCAGCAAAGAGGTTGTGAAATAGATCAATAGAACCACAATGATCACTTTGGTCAGCATTCCTGCCCGTTTGAGCTTCATTGGAATCCTCTCCTCTCTTTCCCCAGTGGCTGGCTGTATCCTCCATTTCCCGAGTTATCTGGTTTATTCTATACCATTTCCGCTGAGAAAGGAAGATGTTTTTTGCAACTTTTTTAATTTTTTTCAACATTGCAAAGAAAAGTACAACTGGAAGCAACAGAATATGGATAAAATAGGTAATCATATCTGCAATACGATAACCCAACCACAGCAACCAGCGGCTCAGAAGGCAGAAGTACAGTACACCACCCATAAATAACAGAGCAATTCCATAGAGACGAACCAATCCACCCCACGCCCACTGAGACCATAAAAACAGAACCACCGTCCAGCCAATCCAGAATAAAAAATCCAGGCAACCACCCAAAAAAGGCAGTGGAATCCGCACCCTGAAAATGCGAAACAGGTCATAACACAGACCTGCCATCAATCCCAGCAAAATTGCCTGCCAGATGGCTTGAACTTGTGCCATTACATCTACATTCATCCGCCCAACAGACGGGCAAGCAGTCCGCCTCGCTCCCGACCTGTGTCCTCATAGGAGAGGGAATCCACACTGCCTTCTACTTTTAAGTCTCCCCCATCCAAAGACAGTTTTTCGATATGTAATCCCTCTCCACGCACTACCAATGTACCCTTTACTGTCACCATCACAATGGTGGCTTCATCAAAGCTCTCTACCTCCTCCACACCAGATACAGTCAAACTCTGTCTGTCCTCCAATAATATATGGTGATTTGTAGTTGTGGAAAACCCTCCACTTTCATACGCCATATCATCCCATCCTTTCTGTTTGCTCTATTCTATGGGATGAGTCTATTGTTTATACCTGTATTTACATCAAAACGCCCATATGCTGTAACAGGATTTTTGTTCCCATTAAAATCAAAACAATTCCACCCAACCATTCTGCCTTTGATTTTCCTTTTTCCCCTATGATTCCACCTGCTTTTACACCAATGGCAGATAGCACAAATGTGGTTACACCAATGAGCACCACTGCTGGAAGAATATCTACCTGTAAAAACGCAAAAGTAATACCCACCGTCAAGGCATCAATACTGGTTGCCAGTGCAAGAGGAAACATAGCTTTGATGGAAAAAGTTCCTTCTACTTCTTCCTCCTCCTGACTCATTGCCTCCCGTATCATGTTCACACCTAGAAATCCCAACAGAAAAAATGCAATCCAGTGGTCTAAACTGGTAATCAAATTCTGGAACTGGACCCCCAATGCCCAACCCACCAGAGGCATCAACGCCTGAAAACCGCCAAACCATCCCCCAGCTATGGTGGCATGTTTCATACTCACCTGCCCTGTTGCCAACCCTTTACAGACTGACACTGCAAAGGCATCCATAGACAGTGCAACCGCCAAAATGAATCGTTCTACATAACTCATACTACATCTTCCTCCCTAATATTGGGAGCTTCGACAACAAAAAAAGACCTATCTGGGCGTGGCGACACACCCAGATAAGTCTCATCATAAAAAGCAAAGCCAGAGGCACTCTACTGCCCCAGTCTATTGACTTAGCTACACAAAACCACTGTGCCGACTACTCCCTTACTGGTAGGGGGTATGGTAACACAGCCTGCTGTTGCTGTCAAGGGGATTTTTAGAACTTCTCCAGTCGTTCCAAATCCATGACGAACACAGCCACACCGCCTAATTCCACATTGACAGGAACTGATGGCATTGCCACAGCATACTGGCTGCCAGTGGGCATAGACACATTGGAATAGATGGTCTGCTTCCGCTTCCCTGCACATCGCTTAAGAATTTGCAGAGCTGTATCCAGCTTACTCTCCTCTACACCCAACATAATCGTGATATTTTTCTTTTTCCAGAATCCGCCAGTGGAGCTGAGCATGGTGACAAAGAAACCATTCTCATTCAACTCGCTGACTGTAGTATCATAGTCATCCTCCTGCACCACAGCCATAATCAACTTGTTGTGTACATTTGCTTCCATAGGTCAACCCTCGCTTTCTCAAGATACCCTTGGGAGCATGTCACCTTGCTCCTGCCTCTATCATACAACATTTTCATGGAAAATGGAAGGGAAACTTCAAAAGCGACCATCAAGTTTGTGTTAGGATTTTGAATTGGAAGGTGCTGCTACCTGACTGCCAAAATAAAAGGCAATTACAATGGAAAAAATGGACAAAAAATCCTGAGTATCTACTTTTCCTGTCATGGAGAGGTGCCCAAACACCAATGTGAGAATGAGCGTTACTACATTCTTAATACACAGAAGGTTGATTAGAAGGGACACGATGTTTTGAACCATTACCATCATCTCCTCACCTCATACTATGTGGAGATACCTGATTGGGTTACTGCATCCCCACATCCACTGTGATGGACTCATCCAGTTCCACCAATCCACCAATTCGGGCTGCAATTACTTGCCCATCTCGTTTTTCAATGGTGGCTTCCACCGTTCCAGAGGGCTGTTTCCATGAATAGGAGAATGTACCATCCACTTCATGAATGGACATGGCTATGGATGCTGCCAGTGTGCCAGAGCCACAGCTCCCTTCCCACACCAGTGTGTGAGCTGCTGGCACCTTTACAAGAGGAACCATTGTGCCCTCTGGCTCGGTCAGAAACATCACACCATAGGCATCCAATGATGGAATTTCTTGAAATATTCCTTCCATCTGATTGAGAAATTCCTCACTGGGTGCCCGTTTGACGACCAGATGAGCAATCCCTCCCAGATGTACCAGTACGCCATCCACTTCTTTTACAGTTCGCACCCACTTGGGCAGTGGCATCTGTGCCTGTGCTTTGTCTCCCTCCACCTGTACCTCTACCAGATGGTCACAGCCACTGACTTCCAAAGAAAAGCTTGTGGGCAACTGTCTTTTCTGTTGGAGCAGCATGGCAAAGGCTCTGGCTGCATTGCCACAAAATTCCCCACCTGCCATTTCAATCCGCCCTTCGCCCCCCATTATGGGAGGGCAGCAATAGGCAATCTGCTCCGTTTGCAGTTCCTTTTGTGCCATCAGACAGGCTGTAATTTGGGGTCTTTCTTCCGGTGCGATTTCATCCAGCACATACAGGGTAATATTTCCTGCCGGATTTGCTCTCTGAACTGAGACAGACAAGATTTTGCACATGGCTGACACTCTCCCGTTTTCTTTTCATCATACTACAGGGGCAGAAAAAAGTCTCTCTTTTTTCACAAGTCTTTCTTTTACAAAGAAAAACCAGAGTGTTTCTTTTCAAAACACTCTGGTTTGCTTTTACTGAACTGGAGTTTGTACTGTATCAGGTAACATATAACCCAAAAAAGCACTCACTGTTTGATCTAGTGTAATGGTTCCCATGTTTTCAGATTCCCATTGCTTCATCATATCATAAATACGGCGTACTCCATCCACATATGCCTGTTCTTCCTGTACATTGGTCATCAGGGTATTGAATGCAGCATTCCAAGTAGCAGGGTCAGATGGCACGTAGTTCACATACTTTTCCAGCATACGAATGGCGTCCTCTGTCTGTCCCAGATTGAAGTATGCCTGAGCCAGATACAGAGGAATGGTGTTGGAGTTTTGCTGCTCCAATTTTGCCATATACTTGGGCAGATTCTGCTCCATTTGGTAGGTTGGGTTTTCCTCTGCAGATGCACTGTATACATAGGACAACATATAGTCTGCCCACTCAAATTTATCTACCATGATACAATCTTCAATGGCATCATAGGTGGCAGCCTTTTGGAACATATACTGGGCACACATATTGCCACCCAATAGCAGAACATACACACCCATCAACACTGCTACACCACGCTGTACACAGGTTTTCACCAGTTCTTTTTCTTTGAACAGAGACAATTCCTCTCCACAGCACAGGCAAATCAATGCAAAAACAAGAAATGCCAGTGGTAAATAGAAGTTACTGGAAAATACCACTTCTACTCCCGCATGGGCTGCCATAAAGACCAGTGTAGCCAGCAGAGCGGGTACCATTGGGTGTGCCAAGTCTTTCTTTCTACGGTTGAGCAGCAATACAGCAGCCATGGAGAGCAATGTTCCAAGAAACAACACAAAGCCAATGACACCCGTTTCTACCAGTACCTGAATATAGTGGTTGTGGGCATACTTTGTCTCATAGAAAAAGCTCTGAACACTGGTTACACCATTTTCAAAGGCTCCCATACCCAGACCATAGACAGGACTGCGCTGAAACAGCTTCATACCATCTTCAAAGAACACAAGGCGTTGAATGGCGTTCTGGTTTGCAAACAGACCTTGCAGACGGTTTGCCACAAAACCGGGCAGCAGTTTATAGCCCAGCTTCACTTCTCCCTGACCACTATCCCCCTGATAGGTAGCTGAAAGCAGTTGGGTTGCCTCACCAGCGGTAAAGTTGAAGTAAACTACCTCACTGTCCTCTGGTACAACAAAGGAAGCCCCCTGTGCAGAACCGGAGTACAACACAGAGCTGGTGTGCATCATAGTATCTTCTCTGTTCTGGCTCTCAATGACAACAGATACTTCTTTGTCACTCTCCACCTGTAAGGTGTAGGTTCCAGCCGCAGGATAGATGGAACGGCGCAGTGTTTCCCCGGCACCCAAATTGATGCTCCCTGTAATGTTCAGGGCAAGGGCTGCATAGACACCCACCAAAACAAAGATTGCCACAATGAGACCAATCACCGCTTTGGTGTGTTGCTGCAATTTTGGTACCAGCACCTTCTGGCTGAACTGGTCAGCTACGCACAGCAGGGCAGCCACCACAATGGTACACACCAGAGGGATGGGCTGAATACCGTCCCACGCATCAAATGAGGTTACATAAATGGGGAACATGGCAGCCACAGACAGCACCAATGTCTCTACCATCAGTACAATCAAATCAGCCCGACGGCTTTTTTGTTCAAAAATCAGATAGACCACAAATGCCAGTGCAATCACACCACTGGCACCCATACTGAATGCCAGCACAAAGGACAGGGCATTGACAGCCAGACAGATGACATGGTACCGTCTTGCGTTTCTGCTCTGTGCTGTGGTGGCAAGTCCCAAAGACAACAACACACCAATACCAGCACAGCCGGCAAAAATATTGGGGTTGTCAAACAGGGAAGTCATACGGGTTCCCACTTCTACTCCAGACAAAGTAGTATAGGAATCTGTAAACAATCCCAATACAGTGAGCAATGGTGTACTGAGCAGATGGGTAGACAGCATATCAATACTAAAAAGACCTGCCAGTGCTGTCATTGTTTCCGCAATGGTGGCTGTTCTGCGTCCCACTTGTTCCTTGTCCTCCGTCTCATAAGAGACAATCAGCACAAACACACCAAAAGAAAAGAGAACTTTTGTAAACTCATAAATCGCAAATTTGCCTGACACGGCGTAGAGGGTAGAAATTCCCTGCATAATAACCCATGCGGTTACTACCACCAGAGGCAGTGTAAACCGCTCTCGAATATCTGGTACACGCAGAACCAGGGTTCCTCCTGCCAGCAAGGTTGCTACAAGGGCAAGAAATTTGATATGGGTACTGGTGGTGAGACATAGCAACAGGAAGCATAGAACCCCCAATGCTGCCATGATTCCCAACTGTTTCCCACTGATGCTGTCAGGCATCAGATTTTTTCCGTTCCCGTGAGAGGGTACGGGGTTTGGATTGGACATGGCACTTCCTCCCAAGTTGTTTGGTTTTGCTCCCCTTCAAACCACTGGGAAGCATTGATGCATTATATCAAGTTTTCTGTCCAGTGTCAATTTTATGGCAAATAAAAACCCCGCAGAGCTTTCGCTCTGCGGGAAAATTCGGTTCATTTAGTGAGAAGAATTCTCCTAAATTACTTCTTTTCACCAACACCAGTGATGTCCAGATACAGGGTATCCAGTGCATAGCTGTCGCTAGCAGATCTTACCATGTAGAAGGAACCATAGACGTTCTGGTAGCTACCAAACATGTTGTTCAGCTGCTTGCCGGTCACAGTCTTAGACTCCCACTTAGCTGCGGAGTCAACCATCAGACCGTCCTTCAGATTCTGAGAGCCAGTTCCATCAGGTCTCATCACCACAACAATCTTGGTGTCGCTGGTAATGAGGTAACTGTCAGTGACTCCCTCAATCTTCAATGCACTGCCTTCCACAGTCAATTCATCACTAATAGTACCAGTATAGAAGGTGTTCTTTGCACCGTTCACAAACTCCTTGCCGTCCTCATAGAAGCCGTCCTTATCAGTGCTCAGCTTGTAGTACATATCGCCAGCCTCAGGATTCAGTACCTTGCCCTTCAGCTCGATCTCCTTGACCTCGCCGTCCATAATGACAGACCAGACATAGACTTCCTCATTGTCAGCAGTGTCAATATAGGTGCTGTTCTTCTTCAGGAAGATGGTCAGAGTCTCCTCACCATTGTCCTCAATCTTGCTGCTGTCTGCAACTGCAATGTAAGCCATCAGCACATAACCAGTACGGGTGTCCTTTACAAACTCAACATTAGTGGCACCATCCTTAATGGTTGGGAAGTTCTTAACACCAACATAAGCAGTGACATCCTTCTCCTTCTGATCATATACAACCAGAACGGAATCATCGTTAGCCAGTGCGCCAGAAGTAAAGTCTGCCTGACCACCGGTTACCTTCTTAGTGCCAGTGCCAGAAGTTACATTGGCATCCTTTGCCTCTCTCAGAGTATACTTGCCACTGCTGTTCACGCTGTAAGAGTACCAGTGACCAGCAATGCTGCTCTTGGCAATCTCATCTCCATCTGCGTCATACACCTTATTGATAGCGACCTCTTGTGCAGTACCATCAGTAAAGATAGCAGCAACAGTGTCACCCTTGCTCAGATCAGTGGAACCGGAGCTACCAGTATCCAGTGCAAACAAATAGTTGCCCAGAGAAATGGCAGCACTATCTACATACAGCACATAGCCATAGTCATCCACTACGATGGAAGCAGTGTCACCTACACGGTACTTGGTAGCAGCACTCTTCTCCAGCTCATCATCACTGTACTGCTTAGCACCCTCAATCTTGGAGGAGTACTCATACTTTGTACCATCCAGAGTGACATAGGAGCCCTCAGAGTAGGAATCTACCTTACCAGTTACCACCTTTGCAGCAGCAACGCTGGCAACAGTTCTGCCATCATCGCCCACAGTGTACTGGATGTAGTCGCCTTCCTTGAAGTTCTTGATGTTCTCGAACTCGTCATCGCTCAGCTGAACCACATTAACACTTGCACCATCACGCATTACAGTAGGATCGGTGAGTACCTCAACATTGATGACACCCTTGTCAGCATTGTAGTCATCAATGGCACGCATCAGGTAGGTGTTGATGTACACAATGGTCACATTGCCATCGCCATCCAGATATACCTCAGTCTGCACACCCTTGCCAGCCTCAGCATTGGAGTAACCAATACCAGCGGCACCGGAGCTGTTGCGATCAAACAGTTCCTTTGTAGTCACAAGTTTTCTTGTTACATCGTTGTTAGTAATGTATGCATCTTCCTGACCATTGGTATATACAGTCAGCACAGGCTCCTTGCTGCTGCCAGGCTCATACAAATTGTCAATGTTGCTCTTACCAATCAGGTCATACAGCTCACCCTTGGAAACCTTGGTGTTGTACACAGCCAGAGCACCATCAGCATAGGTGCCAATCACATCCAGCTTGTACTTCCACTCGGTGGAAGGACGACCATAGGTGTCAGATACACGATTTCTCTTCAGATCACCCTCAAACAGCTCTTCGCCCAACTCCAAGGTGCGACCGGTAGCATTGTCAATACCGGTTGCAGTCTTATCGCGATCAATGGCATTGTACTTGGCACTGCCGCCACCAGCAGAAGAAGAAGAACCACCCTTGGTGTCAACACGGTAGTAGTACTTAGTATTACCAGTGGTGATGGAGATACCGTCACCCTCTACAGACACACCATTGTTCTCAGCGTCAACCATAGTTGCACGCAGAGTGTTCAGCACCAGCTGAGCCACATCGTTACGGGTCATAGCCTCGCGAACGCCGGCCTCAACACCGCTGAACAGGTTGATGCGGGTACCCACCTGAGTGGTAGCCAGCAGCCAGTCAGAACCGAAGTCGGACTGATACTTGAAGTAGCCCAGAGCCTTCATCAGCATCAGAGCAGCCTGACCAGCAGTCACAGTGTCGTTGCCACCGAAGGTGGTAGCGCTGGTGCCAGCCACAATGCCGTTGGCATAGCAGGCAGCTACATACTGCTCAGCCCAGGAAGGCACATCAGTGAAGGGAGAAGTGCCAGCATAAGTGGCCACACGGTAGTCCATCAAGTTGGCCATGATAACAGCCATCTCGTTACGGGTCACATTCTGATCAGGATTGAAGTTGCCGTTGCTGTCACCAACCATGATGCCAACAGTCTGCAGCACCTCAATAGCCTCTACGTTATCCTCTGCAGTCACATCGGTGTAACCAGCAGCGCCAGCGCTGACCATCAGGCCAGAAATCATAGCGGCGGTCATACCCAGACTGAGAACACGCTTTAAGTTTCTCATTGGAATTTCCTCCTTAAATATCGTGGTTTGTCAGTCCTAGTCAAGACTGAGAAACCATATCTAAAACTGTTTCGATGAAGCAGAGTCGCAGCTCAACTCATCGTGGCATTATACTACCAGACCCCACAGCAAAAGTCAACGGGGTTTTCCCATTTGTAACATAACCGTAACATTGCATATTTCCCGTCATTTTTCTCCCTTTCCTCCCTGTTTTCTCCATATTTATTAAGATTTTATAAAATGGCAATTTGGATGGTTCTGTTTTCTTGCAATCTCTCCAGATTACAACCAAAAGAGACAAACATTTTGGATTTCATCCTGTCTGATTGTCAATATCCTATCCATTACAATAAGAAATTTCTGAGCAATCCCCAGACCACAAGATACACAACTGCCACAAAAACAAGCCGTTCTCCCTTTGGGTTGAGACAAAAACGACCTCTTTTTATATATTGTATGGCAGCATTCCACAGTGCCCATATGAGTAGAGGGGATAACAGAAAAAGCCCTGCATTTGCTCGCCATGCCCCTGCAAAATCCAGTTGCAGCAGTGCTAGGCACATGCGGGTAACACCACAACCAGGACACTGTAACCCTGTCATTTTATGAAAAAAACAGGGAATGGCTATGCCAGTGTTCCAAATCCAACTGGCATAGCCAAGCCCCAATAGGAAAATAGCCGTTGCTACTCCTATTACATGTTGTACCCTTTTCCTCATACAGTTGGGCTATAATGGTTTACTTCGTTCTGCATCAGTGCCAGTGAGACAATACCCAGCCCAAAGAGATTCAGCAACAGAAAAACGATGGGCAAAGAACCGGTAGGAACTTTGTACTGAATCCGGTTTCTGTCCAGAATGTCTCCCATCTTGTAACCCCAATAGATGAAGTAGATACCGCAGGTGATAAAGGAAAACAGCACCACCATCAAACCAGACGTACCAGTATTCCCTGTCACCTCGTTAATATCATCATTGAGGCAAGCAATCCAATATAAACCATAGATGCCACAGGTTACAATACTTAAAACGATGCACAAAGCAACACTGCGTGGTCTTACCATAATAAACTCTCCTTTCTTTGTTCGTCTCAGTATATCCGAAAATGTTCCATAATGCAACTCATTTATAAAAAAAATACCCCACCATTTGGTGGGGTAAAAATTTGATTTAGTTAGATGCAGTATCAGGGTCGGTATCATCGCCCCACAGCATATTTTTACGCAGCTCTGCACCCACAGTCTCCATCTGGTGCTTTGCCAGTTGGGCACGCTTTGCATTGAAGAAGGTACGACCATTCTTGTTCTCTGCAATCCACTTGCCAGCAAACACGCCGTCCTGAATGTCAGTCAGCACTGCCTTCATGTTCTTCTTGGTCTCCTCATAGGGCAGAATACGGGGACCGGATACATACTCACCATACTCAGCGGTATCAGAAATGGAGTAGTTCATCATAGCCACGCCACCCTTGTTGATGAGGTCAATGATGAGCTTCATCTCATGGATGCACTCAAAGTAAGCATTTTCAGGGGCATAACCTGCCTCAACCAGTGTCTCAAAGCCCAGCTTCATCAGTTCAACGACACCGCCACACAGCACAGCCTGCTCACCAAACAGGTCAGTCTCTGTCTCATCCTGGAAGGTGGTCTCCATCACACCGCCACGGGCACCACCGATACCAGCAGCATAGGCAAGACCCAGCTTGTAGGCATTGCCGGAGGGATTCTGCTCCACAGCAATCAGGCAGGGCACACCCTTACCAGCCACATACTGGCTGCGGACAGTGTGACCAGGACCCTTGGGGGCAATCATGACCACATCCACATCAGCTGGGGGCTGAATCTGCTTAAAGTGGATGTTGAAGCCGTGGGCAAACATCAGCACATTGCCAGCCTCCAGATTGGGGGCAATCTCCTTTTTATAGACATCAGCCTGTACTTCATCGTTGACCAGAATCATAATCAGGTCGCCCCACTTGGCAGCCTCTGCAATGGTCATCACCTTCAGACCTGCCTTCTCTGCATTCTCCCAGTTCTTAGAACCTGCGCGCAGACCCACACACACATCACAGCCGGAATCCTTCAAGTTCAGTGCATGTGCATGCCCCTGAGAGCCGTAGCCAATAATGGCAATTTTCTTGCCATTGAGATAGTTGATATCACAGTCCTTTGCGTAGTACATCTTTGCCATTGGTAATACACTCCTTCAAATTTGTTTCCTTATTTTCTATTCAACTCAGGCAAATGCCTGTTTCATAGACCAAATTACAATACATTCTTACTGTAATTGTATTCCTCACGCAGCTTACTTTCATCGTAGATGGAACTGCGCCCTCGCTCGATTGCCAGTGTCCCTGTCTTTGCCATTTCCAGAATTCCAAAATCACCCAGCAACTTAATCAGTGCCTTGATTTTAGCATGGTCTCCAAAGGCTGCCACAGTCAAAGTTTCACGGCTTACATCAATGATATTTGCCCTAAAAATATTGGCAATCTGAATGACCTCATCTCTGGTGGTGCGGTCCACTGCCATCACCTTAATCAGAGCGGTCTCCCTCTGGACAGAGGTGTCCTCCTCCAAAATTTTTACCACCTGTACTGGAATCAGCTTCCGACACTGGGCAGCAATCTGGTTGACCATCAGTTCATCGCCTTTAATGACAATGGTAATTCTGGTCTGCCCGGGGTGGTTGCTTTCGCCTGAAACAATGGATTCAATGTTGTAACCCTTTCTCGAAAACAGCCGTGCCACCTGACTAAGCACACCTGGAATATCCTGCACCAGCAGAGAGAGGGTATAATATTTTTTCTGGGTATCAAATTCTGTTCGTTTCATACCGCTCCCCCCTATTTCAGCAGAAAATCTGTAATATGTGCGCCACCAGGTACCATAGGACGCACCATTTCATCCATATCAATCATGCAGTCAATCACATAGCCACAGCCACAGGTCAACGCTTCCTCCATCGCCTCTTTCATCTCCTGACGATTGGTCACTCGTCTGCCTTTCAAGCCATACGCCTCTGCCAGCTTTACAAAATCTGGTGCCCTGTCCAGTGTAGTCTGTGAATAGTGTTCCTGATAAATCAGGTGCTGCCACTGGCGCACCATGCCCAATGTGCCATTATTAAATACTACTGTAATAATGGGCAGATTATAGTATTGTACCGTAGCCAGCTCATGGCAGTTCATCCGAAAACAGCCATCCCCAGTGGTATGAATCACCACTTTATCAGGGTTGCCCACTTTGGCTCCAATGGCTGCACCCAATCCAAACCCCATGGTCCCAAATCCACCACTGGTCAGGAGCTGCCCAGGATACTGGAAGTGGAAGTGCTGAATCGACCACATCTGATGCTGTCCCACATCGGTTGCCACAATACTGCCCTCTGGAACTGCCTGTTCAATGGCATCCAACACCTGACTGGGTGTCAGTTTATCCTGCTCATCAATCTGTTGGTCCTCCAACAGAGACAGAATCTGCCCCTTCCACTCTGTCCTATGATATTGAGGAAGCCGCTGATTTAATTCAGCCAGTACCCGTTTGGCAGAACCAATAATATGGTGGTCTGTCCGCACATTTTTATCAATTTCTGAGCGGTCAATGTCAATATGCACTATTTTTGCCTGCTGCGCAAAGGTTGCTGGCTTTAGTGCCACACGGTCTGAAAAACGACACCCCACAGCTATGAGCAAATCACAGGTATTGCATGCCACATTGGATGCCTGTGTGCCGTGCATACCAATCATGCCAGTGGTCAAAGGGTGTGCCCCAGGGAATCCACCGCCACCCATAACGGTAATGGCAACTGGTGCATCCATCTTTTCTGCAAATTCCCGAAATTGCTCATGTGCTCGTCCACGGACTACACCACCACCACAGATGAGCAGTGGTTTCTCTGCCTGTGCAATCAAGTCCACCAGTGTCTCAATGTCATTGAGGTCTGGTTCTGGTGCTTTCAGCCCATGACTCACTGCCAATTCTCGAATGCTGTCAGTATTGCGGTTTTCTGTCCATGGAATGAACTCATAGTCAATCATCACATTGAGCGCAGTTACATTTTTCAAAAAATCAATGAGAACAGGTCCGGGGCGACCGGTTGCCGCCACTGCAAACGCCTGCCGCATCACATCTGGAATGGTCTGTGGGTCCCGTACCAAATAGGTCGCCTTTGTAATGGGCATTGCAATGCCTGTAATATCCACTTCTTGAAAAGAGTCCCGACCCAGAAGTTCCTCACTGACATTGCAGGTGATAAAGACAACCGGGGAGGAATCCATATAGGCGGTAGCAATCCCTGTGGTCAAATTGGTTGCACCAGGACCAGAAGTGGCAAAACACACCCCCACTTTTCCAGTGGAACGGGCATACCCGTCCGCTGCATGGGAGGCTCCCTGCTCGTGGGCAGTCAAAATATGCTTGATTTTATCTTGATAGTGGTATAACTCATCATATAAGTTCAAAATAGTACCACCGGGATAGCCAAACACAGTATCTACATCCTGTTCCAGCAGACATTCCAAAATTGCCTGTGTTGCTCTTACCTTCATGCCGTTGCCTCACTCCTTGTCTTTCTCACGGACAAACCCACCATTAGATTTTGCCTCCCCCTTTTTGCAGGGCAATTACACCTGTGCGTACCTCTTCTAAAATACAGAAGGGACGCATGAGGGCTTCAAAGGTCTCAATTCGGTCGGGGGTATCAGATAGTTCCAATGTCATGGAACTGGGGGATATATCATCCACCTTTGCCCCCATAATCTCACAGATGGTCATAATATCCTGTCTTGTCTTATGATTGGCGTTGACCTTGAGCAAAATCAATTCACGCCCAATCATGGCAGTTTCCTCCAGAGTTCGCACCTTAATAACCTCAATGAGTTTATTCAGTTGCTTTTCCACCTGCTCCACCACACTGTTGCCACTGTCCACAATAATGGTGATTCTGGAAACGGTGGGGTCATCGGTCACACCTACTGCCAAAGATTCAATGTTGAAGGCACGGCGGGAAAATAAGCCTGTAATGCGGTTCAAAACGCCTGCCTGATTCTCTACCAGTACAGAAATGGTCTGCTTCATCCTCTCCCCTCCCTCAGTCATTGGTACTTACATTTGGATTCACTTCACAAATCAACAGACAGCTCCCCTGTCTGGACAAAAAGTCACCCAACACTTCATCCAGCTTTGTCTCATCATTGACATACAAACTGGGAATCTGGTAGGCGGCTGCCAACGCTGCAAAATCAGGGGAGCCATCCAATGCCACACCAAAAGGACCATGATAAGGTGGTACATTTTGAATTTGATGTACAAGTCCCAGTACCTGATTGCGCAACAATACAATTTTAATGTCCAGATTGGCTGCCCGAATGGCAGACAACTCATTCATCGCCATCTGGAATGAACCATCTCCACAGATGACAATATTCTGTTTCTTTGGTGCAGCAATCTTTGCCCCAATGGCAGCCGGCAGGGCATATCCCATGGTTCCCAGTCCACCGCTGGTGAGAAAACGACCATTTTTCTGAGGCAGATACTTGCAGGTAAAAATTTGATTTTGTCCAACGTCTACACTGACCACTGCATCATCCTGTAGCTTCTTGCCCAGTGTACGCAACATGGTGCCTGGGAATACATAGCCATCCTGATGGGGGAATGTGCGGTTTAACTCCGCTTTGCGATAATCCCGCAGCTGTTCCAGCCATGCAGCAGAATCTGTTACAGGTGCCTGCTTCTCCAAAATCTGCTGTAAAATTACCTTCACATCTCCCACCAGTGGAATGGCTGCCTGCATATTTTTCCCGATTTCTGCTGGGTCCACATCAATGTGGATGGTGGCCATTCTCCGCTGAATTTCTCTGGGGTCCACCATGGCCCGGTCTGCCGCTCTTGTACCCACCATAATCAGCAAATCCGCCTTTGCCAGTGCCTGATTGGCACAGTGGTTGCCATGGGCACCAATCATCCCCATATTGAGGGGGTGGTCAGTGGGCATAATGGAAAGTCCCATCATGGTTTTCACCACAGGAATGGCTGACTGCTCTGCAAGTTCCAGCAACTCCTGCTTTGCATTTGCCAGCCACACACCACCACCTGCACAAATCAGAGGTTGTTTGGCTCTGGCAATGGCATCTATGACCCGTTTAATTTGCAGTTCATTTCCCCGCACACTGGGCTTATAACCCCGTATATTTACTTCCTCTGGATAGGAAAATTCTTTTAATTCCTGTGTTTGGATATCAATGGGAATATCAATCAGCACAGGTCCCGGTCTGCCAGTAGAGGCGATGTGGAATGCCTCTTTCACCACACGGGGAATCTGGTTTGCATCCTTAATCAAATAGCTGTGCTTGGAAAAGGGAGCAACCGCACCTGTGATATCCACTTCCTGGAAAATATCTCGTCCCAACAGGTGGCTGGGTACCTGCCCTGTGATAGCAACCATGGGAATGGAGTCCATATAGGCGGTGGCAATTCCCGTAATCAAATTGGTGGCTCCTGGTCCAGATGTGACCATGCATACCCCCACTTTTCCGCTAATTCTGGCATAACCAGATGCCATATGCCCTGCATTTTGCTCTGTTCTCACCAATGTATATCCAATCTCAGGATGTTCCTTCAATGCATCCACTGTAGGGCAGATGGTGGCTCCTGCATATCCAAAAATGTGCTCTACCTGCTCTCTCAGCAGACTTTCCACCAGTGCCTGTGCTCCATTCATCCCTGCTCCACCTCCATACGACATAACAAAAAACAGCCTCATCCCATCTTCCTACGATAGGACGAAGCTGTATTACTCCGTGGTACCACCTAACTTCACAGATTTCCCCTGTGCACTCATTTCCCCTCTAACGGTGGGACACCGTTTTTTCCTAATAAGAGTGACCTCCGTTCAGAAAAACAGCTCACGGGGGAGATTCAGCCTTGAACGTCTACGGGGAACTCTCACCAGCCGTTCCCTCTCTGATTCGCTTTCGTCCGCCTACTGCCCGGTCATTGCCACTTTCAAAAATCAAACAGAATCGCATTTTAAGTTTCATCAATCTTACTCCCAATTTCCTCGTTTGTCAATTCTTTTTTCAGTGGAAACTTCATGGTATACTCATGTAATGTATGACAATAGAAAGAAGGGGAAAACAGGATGAAGTATCTCGTTTATGGTGCAGGTGGAACTGGTGGCTGTCTGGCTGCTTTTCTGACACAGGGAGAAAAAGATGTGACTTTGATTGCAAGAGGGAAGCATCTGTCCGCTATACAGGAACAAGACCTCATTATTGAAACGGCACATGGTTCTTTTTCTATCCCTGTACAGGCAACCGATATCCAACACTATCATGACACACCGGACGTGATTTTTGTCTGTGTGAAAGGCTACTCAATCCCAGAAATTTTACCGGAGCTGAGGAGAATTTCCAGTCCAAAAACCATCATAATCCCTATTTTAAATATTTTTACCACGGGTGCAACCCTGCAAAAAGAATTGCCAGATTGTCTGGTGACAGATGGGTGTATTTATATTGCCGCTGAGGTGAAATGCCCTGGTACCATCCATATGAGCGGTGATATTTTTCGCATTGTCTTTGGTGTGCGAACAGACCAAGAGATGCGTCCAGAGTTGAAGCAAATTGAGCATGACCTGTGCGACTGTGGTATTGAGGGCATATTATCCACCCAAATTCAACGGGATGCCTTACTGAAATTTTCTGTTGTTTCCCCTATGGCTGCCTGTGGCATTTACCACAATGTAACAGTAGCCGGGATGCAGATTCCCGGCACTCCCAGAGAAGACTTTAAATCCTGTGTACAGGAAATTTCTAATCTTGCAACAGCCATGGGCTATCCCTTCCCAGAACAACCCAATCCGGTGGAGCGCAGCCTGGCAATTCAAGATGGGCTTGACCCAGATGCTTCCACCTCTCTCAAGCGGGATTTAGATGCTGGAAAACCCTCAGAAGTAGATGGTTTAATTTTCGAAGTGGTTCGACTGGGCAGACAGTACCAAGTACCCACTCCCACTTATGACAAAGTAGCCCAAAAACTGGGCTATCCACTGGAGGCACGACCATGATTCAAACCACACTTTGCTACATAGAACAAAACAATGCCTACTTGATGCTTCACCGCATCAAAAAGAAGCATGACCTGAACCAAGATAAGTGGATTGGAATTGGTGGAAAATTTGAGGAGGGGGAAAGCCCCGAAGATTGTCTGCTGCGTGAAGCATTGGAGGAAACAGGTCTGACCTTGACCCAGTACCGCTATCGAGGGATTGTCACCTTTGTCTCTGACCGCTACCCATCCGAACATATGCACCTGTTTACTGCCTCTGGATTCACTGGGACACTGAAAGAGTGTGATGAGGGGGTTCTGGAGTGGGTGCAAAAAGATACCCTGCTCTCTCTGCCCCATTGGGAAGGGGACGAAATTTTTCTCAAATTGCTGGACAACCCAGAACAGCCTTTCTTTTCTCTCAAACTCTGCTATGAGGGTGACATCTTGGTGGAAGCTGTTTTAGATGGAATTCACATCAAAGGAGGGAATGGTTTATGATTTATACACTGCAATCGGAACTTTTGACTGTGGACATTGAGGATTTAGGGGCACAGCTTGCCTCCATTCGTACCAAAGATGGCACAGAATATCTCTATCAGGGTAATCCAGAAGTGTGGGCACGGCGGGCTCCCATCCTCTTTCCCATCATTGGACGGCTACAAAACAACAGCTATTTACTCAATGATGTTTCCTACACCATTTCCAATCATGGATTTGCCCGTGATATGGTATTTTCTGTGGTTTCCCACTCTGCACATTCTGTTACCTTTCAACTGAAAGATACACCAGAAACAAAAAAAGTCTATCCATTTTCCTTTGTTCTCACAGTTACTTACTCACTAGAGGAAAATCGCCTCACCAAATCTCATACCATTGAAAATTGTTCTAATAATATCATGTACTATGAACTGGGGGCACATGACGGATTTCAGGCTCCCCTATCCCCAGACGAATCTATGGGTGACTACTCCATTCTGCTGCCAGGTGTCACTGCCATTCAGCCCTATGGCATGGATGAACACTGTATGCTAACTCCAAAACTGCCCCCCATCCCTACTCCTGACAGCCGCATTGCATTGATCCCTGCCACCTATCATCTGGACACTGTGGTACTAGACCGCACAGACCCAGCCACTGTGATGCTGTGTGACAGCCATCAAACCCCCCGTGTGACTGTGGAATATCAAGACTTTCCCTATTTGGGTATCTGGACACAGGCAAAACCATTTGACACAAACTACGTTTGTCTGGAACCTTGGAGCACCCTGCCTGATGCCATTTTTGCCGGTCGGGAACTGTCCGAAAAAATAGGAATCCGCACCTTGCAACCCAACCAAAAGGAAATCTTGACTTATACAGTATCCTTTTCTTAAGTACATAATATAAAAACTGCCTGTGATTTGCTTGGTTGAGCAAAGCACAGGCAGTTTTTTACTGTTTCATTTCTTCTACTGGAAGCAGTTTTTTCCGCATGGCAAAGAACAAAATGGTTGTGGTACTGGCTGCTACAATATCTGCAATGGGTTCTGCAATATAAATACCCATCACATCTCCCATTAGTTTTGGTAAAACCAGTGCAAGAGGAATGAGCAACACAATTTTTCTCAACAACGCCAGAAACAGACTGATTTTTGCCTGCCCCAGAGCCACAAAGGTACTTTGACAGGTCATTTGTGCTCCAAATACCCAGATACCTGCAAAGAAGATTGGCATCACTTTGCCAACCAATGCAATCAATTCCCCATCTGATGTAAAAATTCTTGCCCACAAGGTGGGGAAAATAGCTACCAAAAGGGTGGACACTGTAGTAAAAGTCATAATCACGATGAGCAGTTTTCGGAATGTCTCACGCACCCGTTTATAGTTCTTTGCTCCATAATTGTAACTCATAATAGGCTGTGTGCCTTGGGTAATTCCCATGACAGGCATGGTAATCATCTGCATAATGGACTGCATAATGGTAATGGAACCAACATACAAGTCGCCTCCATAGGTCTGCATTCCAGAATTGAGTACCACTGTCACCAATCCCTCTGTTGACTGCATAATAAAAGGAGCAATCCCTAATGAAGAAATTCGTCCAATCACTGCTCCCTTCCACTTCACAGTGCTTTTTTGAATTCTCAATCCACTGCGAGGACTGAGCAAAAATCCTACTACCCAGCAGGCACTGACTGCCTGAGAAAGAATAGTTGCAATGGCTGCACCACGCACCCCCATACCAAATCCGAAAATAAAAATAGGGTCAAGCACAATATTCAGCACTGCTCCAATGAGCACACTGAGCATGGCAATGAAGGATTTTCCCTGTGCTGTAATAAAAGTATTCAAGCCCAGCGCCAGCAGAACAAAAATAGTGCCAATCAAATAGATTCCAATATAATCCATCGCATAACCTATGGTATCATCTGATGCACCAAAGGCATATAAAATGGGTTCTTTGTATAGTTGAAAAAAGACTGTCAGCACCACTGCAAAACTCAGCAGCATCATCAGGGAATTCCCCAAAATTTCCTCTGCTTCCTTCCGCCGTCCCGCTCCCAACTGAATGGAGGCAAATGGAGCTCCACCTTGTCCCGCAAACGCTGCAAATGCAGAGATAATCATCAAAATGGGAAATGTCACACCCACTCCTGTTAACGCCACATTTCCAATTTCAGGAATATGCCCAATATAAATTCGGTCCACAATGTTGTAGAGCATATTAATGACCTGTGCTGCCACAGATGGAACTGCCATTTTCAACATCAGTTTGCCAATTGGCTCTGTTGCCAGTCTCTGTTCCTGTTCATGGGGGTTTGACACATACATCGCTTCCTTTCTGTGTGATGTAGTATACCACAAATGGAACCCCATGTGTTGACTTTTCTTTTTTTATTTAACTCGTCTCTAACACACTGATTTAAACCGTTAATTTTTTATTAAAGTGCACAATTTCCCTTGCAAGTTTTAGATAAGTGTGAAATAATAGGCACAGATTGCAACTCTTATCTCTCAGGAGGTTATAAGTATGAAATTAAAAAAACGGTTCAGCGAAGAAGAATTACGTTACCTGAAACTTCTGGCCAGACAATACCCAACCGTGCAGGCTGCCAGCAGTGAAATTATCAATTTACAGGCTATTTTAAACCTTCCCAAAGGCACAGAACATTTTATCTCTGATGTACATGGGGAACATGAGGCCTTTTTACATATTTTAAATTCCTGTTCTGGGGTCATCAAAGAAAAAGTCGATGACCTGTTTGCCACCACCATCCCAAAAACAGACCGGGACGAATTATGCACACTCATCTATTATCCAGAAGAAAAACTGGAGCAGCTTCACAACAAATATGAGGACATGGACGAGTGGTACCGCATTACCTTACACCGCCTCATTGAAATTTGTCGGTGGGTGACTTCCAAATATACCCGTTCCAAAGTGCGTAAAGCTCTGCCAAAGGATTACGCCTATATCATTGATGAACTGCTCCATACTCACTATGATGAGGCAGATAAACGGGATTACTACGAAAATATCATCAGCACCATTATTGATTTGGGGCAGGCTGGCCGATTTATTGAGGCCGTCTCTCAGGTCATCAAACGTATGGCTGTGGACCATATGCACATTGTAGGAGATATTTTCGACCGTGGACCACGGGCAGATATTATTATGGACTCTCTCCTGAACTATCACAGTGTAGACATCCAATGGGGCAACCACGATATTCTTTGGATGGGTGCTGCCAGTGGTTCCCGTACTCTGGTGGCAACGGTGCTTTCCAACTCCATCCACTACAACAATCTGGAAGTCATTGAAACAGGCTATGGCATTTCTTTGCGTCCCCTTTCTGTCTTTGCCAATGAGGTATACAAAGACTGTGATGTATCCCGTTTTGCAGTCAAACTGACTGGCGATGATGCAGAACAGTATAGCGAAAAAGACAAATTGCTTTCTGCACGGATGCACAAAGCAATTACCATTATTCTCTTTAAGCTGGAGGGTCAAAAAATCCTGCGCCACCCAGAATATGAAATGAACGACCGCCTGTTGCTGGATAAAATCGACTACGAGAAAAAGTGTATTACTATCAATGGCACCACCTACACTTTGGAGGACACTGATTTCCCAACTGTAGACCCCAGCGACCCCTATACCTTAACCGAGGAAGAGGAAAGTGTCATCAATCAACTGACCACTTCTTTCCAGCGAAGTGAAAAACTGCAAAACCATGTGCGTTTCCTCTACTCAAAAGGAAGCCTCTACAAAATATTCAACGGCAATCTTCTGTTCCATGGCTGTATCCCCATGACAGAAACCGGTGAACTAAAAACCTTTACCATTGGTGGGAAATCCCGAAAAGGAAAGGATTTCTTTGACTATGTAGACACCGCTGCCAGACAGGCCTACTATTATAAATCCGGTACACCAGAACGGAAACTGGGCATGGACCTCCTGTGGTTCCTGTGGGCTGGACGTAACAGCCCCATTTTTGGTCGTGACCGTATGACCACATTTGAACGCCGTTTAATTCGGGACGAGTCCTCCTGGACCGAGGCAAAGAACGCCTATTACACCTTCTATCAGGACCCCGCTGTGTGTGATGCTCTTTTAAAAGAATTTGGATTGGAAGGTCCTCACTGTCACATTGTAAATGGGCATATTCCCGTCAAATCCAAAAAGGGGGAGAGCCCCATTAAGGGCGGTGGCAAACTTCTGGTCATTGATGGCGGATTCTGTAAAGCCTACCAGCCCACCACCGGTATCGCAGGCTACACCCTGATTTATAACTCTTGGGTACTGCGCATTGTGTCCCATGAACCATTCTGTGGCAGAAAAATGGCCATTGAGCACAATATTGACATTGCAAGCAGTTCCAAAGTCTTTGAACGGATGGATGCACGTATTAAAATTGCCCAAAGTGATATTGGTCGTAAACTGCAGGCACAGGCAGATGACCTCCATGCACTGGTAGAGGCGTATAAATCTGGTGCAGTACCAGAGGACCACAAAGATTAAGTCCATCTCTTTACTTTTTTCCCCTCGTCTGCTATGCTAAAGAAAAATGGTGGACAGTGCCCCTGATTTCACTGTCTTTTCACCAATGAGAAAGGAATGAATCAGGATGTGGAAAACCGTTGGATATTATAATGGTACCATAGGACCTCTGGAAGAAATGATGGTACCTATGGGTGACCGTGCACTTTATTTTGGCGATGGAATTTATGAGGCAACCTGTGTTGCAAACCGCATCCCATTTGCACTGGATGACCACCTTGACCGGATGTACAATAGTCTCCGTCTGTTAGAAATTCCATTCACCATGTCCCGTGAGGAAGTCAAGGCAGAACTGCAAAAGGTCATTGATACCGCTGAGGACTCTCCCGTCCATTTCCTGTACTGGCAAATTTCCCGTGGTGTGGCAATGCGCAATCATCCATTCCCATCTGCTGATGTAAAACCCACATTGATGATTTATATCAAACCCCACACTATGAAACCACTGGATAAACCCTACCATCTCATTTCTATGGAGGACATCCGTTTTAAACTGTGTAATATCAAAACCTTGAACTTAATTCCCAGTGTATTGGCAAATCAACGGGCTGTGGAGCAGGGCTGTGATGAAGCTGTTCTGCACCGTGGCAGTCGGGTCACAGAATGTGCCCACAGTAACATTTCCATTTTGAAAGATGGCATTTTGCGCACTGCTCCCGCTGATGAACTGATTTTACCTGGTATTACCCGTAAACATTTGCTGGTTCTGGCTCGGGAACATGGTATTCCCACACTGGAAAAGCCATTTTCTATGGTTGAGCTAATGAATGCAGACGAAATTATTGTCACCAGCAGCAGTGCCCTGTGTATGAAAGCCGCTTCTATTGACCGTATTCCTGTGGGTGGAAAAGACCCCAAACGCCTCAAACTCCTGCAAGATGCCTATTTAGAAAAATTCCAACGGGAAACCACCCCACACACTTGATGAACAGAAAAGAGCCATCCAAACTTGGATGGCTCTTTCTTTATACCAGACCCTTTCTAAACTGCTCAATCATCTCACGAGTGAGGGAAATCGAGGACCCTCCCACTGGCAGTTCCTCCCGTTCAAACCATGTCCCCTCCCCCAGTTCGTCCTCCTGAAGGGTGACAGTCTCATCCTCTGTGTCCAAATCGCAGTAAAAGCCAGCCAACAGACTGCTGGAAAAACTCCAGGGTTGGCTTTTATAGAAGCGGATATTTTTTACTGGCAGACCCACTTCCTCCATCACCTCACGGCGCACTGTGGCTTCCAGAGATTCCCCAATTTCTGCAAATCCGGCAATCAGGGCATAATTGCGGTAGCTGCCGGGTCTTGAATATTTGGTCAGTAACAAGCGGTTTCCATGGGTTACACCTACAATGACCGCAGGGGAAATGGTGGGATAGACCAGATGGTTACAATTTGGACACCGTACAGCCCGTTCCACCTGGTCATGTTGTGTCCTGTGCCCACACTTTCCACAGAATTGATGGGCTTCATACCAGCCATGCAGTTGATGGGCTGTAATACAGGCAAATGCCATCCACTCCGGCTGCATGGTGCGAAGTACTGTCCAACTGGTGGGAATTGTCCTGTTTTTTACTTCCTCTGGAACCACACTGGCTGCAAAAAAACACTGTTCATCAATCCGAAAATAGTAAGTAAGTGGTACATCTTTTAAGAACATACAAACCTGTTCCCACAAAAATGGCTGCCCTGTCTCTTTATCCAGAAGGGTATCCCCTTTTTCATAGAAAAAAATTGCATCCCCTTGTTTTGGCTCCGTTGGCTTATATTCATTGAAATATTGATGTGGGGCAATATCCTGAATCATGTTGTTCCTTCTTTCTCTGTGCAATACTGCCTTTTATTATGCCCAGTCAATCTAACCTTGTCAACAGAAAAGAGCAGACACCCTTCCAAAAAGGTGTCTGCTCTTGCTTTCTTATTTACGGGTGGGAACGTGCCAAATATCACGTGCATAGTCCTGAATAGAACGGTCTGCTGCAAAAATGCCGGAACGGGCAATATTAATCAGAGACATCTGGTTCCACAGCTTGTGGTTTCCATAGGTCTCCAACGCACGCTGATGGGCCTGGCAATAGCTGTCAAAGTCAGCCAACAGCAGGTACTCATCCCCATGAATCAGGCGATTTGCAATGTCCTCATAGGGCTCGCCATCTGCAAAGCCGCTGGAAATCTGGTCAATCACACGCTTAATTGCGGCGTTCTGATAGTAAATATCTGTGGGACGGTAGCCATTTGCCTTTCTCTGTGCCACTTCGTCGGCAGTGAGACCAAAGAGGAAAATATTTTCATCTCCCAACTGCTGATGCATCTCCACATTAGCACCATCCAGTGTACCAATGGTCAGGGCACCATTCATCATGAACTTCATGTTACCAGTACCAGAGGCCTCCTTACCAGCGGTAGAAATCTGTTCAGAGATTTCAGAAGCAGGCATCAGCTTTTCAGCCAGAGACACACGGTAGTTTTCCAAAAATACCACCTGTAACTTATCCTTACAGATTGGGTCAGCGTTAATCTGAGCAGCCAGAGAGTTGATGAGCTGAATGATTCTCTTTGCCACATAGTAGCCAGGAGCTGCCTTTGCACCAAACAGGAAGGTCTGGGGTACAAACTCCATATTGGGGTTATCCCGCAACTGGTCATATAGGTGGATAATGTGCATCACATTCAGTAACTGACGCTTGTACTCATGCAGACGCTTCACCTGTACATCAAAAATGGCGTCGGTATTGAGAACCACACCACTTTCACGGGCTACATAGGAGGCAAACCGCTTTTTGTTCTCCTTTTTAATCATCTCCAGCTTTTTGAGAACATTAGCATCACTCTTATATTTTTCCAGTCCACAAATTGCCTCTGGATGAATGAGATATTCATCCCCACCTGTACACTCACGAATCAGCGCATCCAGCTTGGGGTTAATCTGGGAGAGCCAGCGACGGTGGTCAATACCATTGGTCACATTCTTGAACTGGTCGGGGTGCATGGTATACGCATCATGGAACACATCTTTTTTCAGAATCTCAGAGTGCAGGGCAGATACACCATTCACCGCATAGCAGGCACAGATACACAGGTTGGCCATACGCACCTCGCCACCCCAGATGATTGCCATATTTGCTACTTTTCCCACATCGCCGTGGAAATGCAGCTCCAGTTCTCTCTGGTAACGGGCAGCAATCTCCTTCAAAATCTGCCAGATACGGGGCAGCAGAGTTTCAATCAAGCTCTGAGGCCAGCGTTCCAGTGCCTCTGCCAGCACAGTATGGTTGGTGTATGCCACAGTCTTTGTGACAATGTTCCATGCCTCATCCCAGCTATAGCCTTCCACATCCAACAGAATCCGCATCAGTTCAGGAATGACCAGAGTGGGATGTGTATCATTGATTTGAATGACATGCTTCTCATGGAAATTGCGCAGTGTGCCATACTGGGCACGATGCTTACGCACAATAGACTGAACAGTAGCAGAAACAAAGAAATACTGCTGTTTCAGACGCAGGGACTTACCTTCATAGTGGTTGTCATCAGGATACAGTACCTTTGCAATCACTTCTGCCATTGCCTGCTGCTCCACTGCCTTCAGATATTCGCCACGGGAATAGAGGGACATATCTACAGGCACAGGGCTTTTGGCATCCCACAGACGCAGAGTATTGGTGTGTGTGGTCTTATAGCCTGCAATTTCCATATCTCTTGGAATTGCCAATACAGTAGTGTAGCCCACATGTTCAGGGTGGTTATTGCCCTTGTCATCCCAGTGGTCCACAATCTGCCCACCAAAACGGACTTCTTCTGTCTCATCCATTTTGGGAATCAACCAAGCATCACCCAGACCTAACCAGTTATCTGCCTGCTCTGCCTGCTTGCCATTGACAATTTTCTGCTTAAAAATACCCAATTCATAACAGATGGTATAACCAGTGGCAGGAATTTTCAGTGTGGTCATAGAATCCAGATAGCAGGCTGCCAGACGACCCAGACCACCATTGCCCAGACCTGCATCTGGTTCAATCTCAAACAAATCAGAAGCGGAGTAACCCAAATCCTCCAATGCCTCTTTTAAAGTATCCAAAATACCCAAGTTATAGGCATTCTTTTCCAAAGAACGTCCCATCAAAAATTCCAAAGAGAGATAGTGTACCTGACGTTCCTGTTTTTCCCAAACCAGGTTACTGGTCTTCATCTGGTGCCCAGACATAATATCGCGCAAAACCAGAGCACATGCCTTAAATACATGGGTCTCTGTTGCATCTTCTATGTCACGTCCAAAATTGCGGCGTAGCTTTCCGACAATCAGCTCGGTTAACTGAGCCTTGGTATATTCTGCCATTATACTGCCTCCCGTATTTACATTCATTTTACATCCATTAGGGATTCTGATAGAACCCCCCACATCTTTCCATTTTAGCAGTTTTTGAAAAAACCGTCAATGCGCAGAAGGCTATAAAAACAGGCTCATTTTTTCCGAATCCTTACACAATTTACAGTTTTATATTGTTGAAAAATGGGCAAGAGTAGAAACGCAAAAAAATTCACCCTCTCTGTATGGATACACAGAGAGGGTATGGACTACACTTTTGAAAACAATTCTTTGATATTTTGTTAAATTCTCTGATAAATCTTCAGATATTCTTGCGCAGACTGATTCCAGCTAAAGTCAGCAGTCATGCCTTCCTTCTGCATGCTGACCCATGCCTCCTGATTGTTATAGTACAATCCAATGGCCTCACGAATCACCCAAAGCATATCATAGGCATTGATGTCCGCAAAGGTAAATCCACGACCTGTTCCCTCAAACCGGTTATAGGGGAACACAGTATCCTTTAGTCCGCCTGTTTCACGGACAATGGGCAAGGTGCCAAACCGCATGGCAATCATCTGACTTAAACCACATGGCTCACTGACAGAGGGCATCAGGAACATATCTGCACCTGCATAAATTTGCTCAGACAGGGGACCAGAATAAGTAAGCTGCGCAGAAAAACGTCCTGGATATTGCCACTGTGCATGGCGGAATGCCTCCTCATACTGCCAGTCACCAGTACCCAATACCACCATCTGAACATTTTGCTCCATAATGTTGTTGAGTACATCTGTGACCATAGAAAAGCCCTTATGCCCCACCAGACGAGAGACACAGGCAATGATGGGCACATTGGGGTCCTCATTCAGTCCCACTGCACGCTGAAGTGCCTGTTTGCAGGCGGCTTTACCTTTTTTCAGTGTCTTAATGTTGAAATTGGCGGCAAGTCCAGTCCGTTTGGCAGGGTCATAGAAATCCATATCAATTCCATTCAAAATACCCTGCAATTTTCCACTCTGCTGGTTGATAATGCCATCCAGTCCGTGTGCATAGAAGGGGGTACGCAGTTCCTGTGCATAGGTGGGGGACACAGTGGTCACAAAGTTAGAAGCCATAATGGCTCCCTTCATCAGGTTGACATCATCGTGGAACGCCAGCATTCCCTCATTAAAGTAGTTTCGTCCCAAACCAATTACATCTTCCAGTACTTGATCACCATAGCGACCCTGATACTCAATATTGTGAATGGTAAATACTGTCTTTGCATTGGCAAGCTGTGGAATACGATACCGGTCCTCTAACAGGTAGACTGGAACCAGTGCTGTCTGCCAGTCATTGCAGTGGATGATATCAGGTGCCCAGTCAAGCTGCCCTGGCACCTCAATCACAGCACGGGAAAAATAGGCAAACCGCTCACAGTCATCAAAATGACCATAGAGCTGCCAGCGTTTGAAGTAATACTCATTGTCTACAAACCAATAGAGTACACCATCCCGCTCCAACTGGAATACACCACAGTAGACCTGACGCCAAGACAATGTTACATTGAAATATTTTAAAAATGTCATCTGGCTGCGCCATTCCCCACTGATTCCCTCATAAAGTGGCAAAATGACTGCCACTTCATGACCAGCCTTCGCAAGTGCATTTGGGAGAGAGCCTGCCACATCTGCAAGCCCACCTGTTTTAATAAACGGAGCCACCTCAGAGGCAGCAAATAAAATTTTCATACCAACAATTCCCCTTTCTATGTCTCACACAGCCATTCAAACATTGGAAACTGTGCCGATGGGAAGTCATACTCCCCTCTCGGCACATCATTCCATCACAACTTCTTTTTAAACGACAGAACCCTTTGCAATCGCCAGAGGATAGGTGGCGTGTCCCATCAACATTCTGTCCTCATTGACCAACACATCTTTGTCTGTAATCACATAGGCAAGGGATGCTCCACTCTTGACAACAGTATTTTGCATCAACACACTGTTGGTCACTTTTGCCCCCTTCTCAATCACAACCCCACGAGAGATAATAGAATTCTCTACTTCACCCTCAATGATACAGCCATCTGCCACCAGTGAATGGTTGGATTTTGCATCTGGTCCATAGTATGTAGGGCAACTAGAACGGTCCTTGGTGCGAACTGGTCTATCCAAATTAAACAGTTCCCCATACACCTGTGGCTCCAACAATTCCATAGAATGGTCATAGTAGCCAGCCACAGACTGGAAACGGGCCACATACCCCTCATGGATATAACTCATCAACTTCAATTCCTTCAGTCTGGGTTGAAGTACACCACGGCTAAACTGATAAATATCATGGGCGGAGCAGTAGTTCACCAAATCCAGTAACAGTTTCTTTGAAATCACATAGATTTCCAAGCTCTCCAACGCTTGGTCTGCTGCTACAGGATGGACAGACAGTTCTGTCACCCGTCCTTCCTCGTTTACTTTTACATATTCAGAGAACCGTGGTGCCCCTTTCAGTGTGGGTGTACACACCATAGTCACATCTGCGCCTGTTTCAATATGTCTGCGGTAGATATCTGCCACAGGCAGATTTACTGCCATATCACCCCATGCCAAAATGACATGCTCCTGACGGATGTTTTCCAGATAGTCTGCAACACCTTCCAGCGCATCCATATCACCACGATACTCTCCGCCGCGCTCAGCATAGCCAAAGGGAGGTAAAATTCTCAAACCGCCATGAGTCCGACTCAACTCCCAGTCCTTACCAGACCCAACATGATCCAGCAGAGACTGATAACTCTCATGAACGATGATACCCACATCTGTAATCCCTGCATTGACATAGTTGGACAACATAAAATCAATCAGACGATAACGTCCACCATAAGGCAAAGAACAAGTATTTCTGGGACGAGTCAGCTCTCCCAAGTTTGCATCTGAGCGACAGGCAAAGATAATTCCATGTAAATTCTTCATGCCTGCTCACCTCCCTTTACATCTTCCCGAATCATAGCATGGGGCTTGACCACAGCCTTATCCCCAATCTTTACACCACCAGCAACAACTGCAATACCCCAATCTGGTTCATCAGAGGGGGGAGCTCCCACTACAGCATCTTCTCCAATCACAGCACCTTCTGCCACAATGGAATAAGCCACTTTTGCACCTTTTTTCACCACAGTACCAGGCATCAAAATGGAATACTGGACATCTGCCCCTTCTTCCACTACAACAGAGTGGAACAGCACAGAATTTTCCACCACACCATCAATTTTGCAGCCACCTGTTACCAGTGAGTGGGACAGCTTTGCATGTTCTCCAGTCACATGGGGGGGACGAATGGGAGTGCGGGAATAAATGGGCCAGGAGGGATCATATGGGTTAATCCCTTTTTCATTCTTAATTGCCAGCATATCCATATTGGCATCCCACAGAGAGTCAATGGTACCCACATCCTTCCAGTAGCCCTGGAAACGATATGCCATCATGATTTCATTGGCATCTAACATTCTGGGGATAATATTCTTGCCAAAATCATTGGAAGAAGTGGGGTCTGCCTCATCATCTATAAGATATTGACGCAATTTGGACCAGGTAAAGACATAAATACCCATAGAGGCCAGATTACTTTTGGGCTGTTTTGGCTTCTCTTCAAACTCGTAGACGCGGTCTGTCTCATCTACGTTCATAATACCAAAGCGTGTGGCCTCCTCCATGGTCACCTCAAGGACGGAGATGGTACATGCTGCCCCTGTTTTTTTATGTAGGTCCACCATATCTGCATAGTCCATTTTGTAGATATGGTCACCAGACAGAATTACCACATACTCAGGGTCATAGAGATCCAGGAAACCAATATTCTGATAAATCGCATTGGCTGTTCCCTTATACCATGTACCTTGATCTCCCTCTCTCATGTAAGGCGGGAGAATATGTACCCCGCCATCAGAGCGGTCCAGGTCCCAAGGCTGACCAGATCCGATATAGCTGTTCAACTCCAAAGGACGATACTGAGTCAGCACACCCACGGTATCAATCCCGGAATTTGCACAGTTGGAGAGAGGAAAATCAATAATGCGATACTTTCCCCCAAATGGAACAGCTGGTTTTGCCACATGGCTGGTCAGTGCATAAAGACGGCTTCCCTGTCCGCCTGCCAACAGCATGGCCACAACTTCTTTCTTCATTTCTTCTTCACCTCAAGATGTATGTTAAACAATCGCACACAGAATGTCTGCTCACGCTTTTTCTGCCTTTTTGGCTCGGGTTGTCTTGGTTGTAGACTTTGTAGAAGTGGTTTTTTTCTTCGCCGTTGCTACTTTTTTCTCACCTGTCTTTTCCTGCGTTGCCACAGATTTCTTTCTAGGTGGATTACGACGAGTACAGCGATAAATCATAACAGACATGGGTGGCAAATCAATAATCATAGACTGCTCCTGCCCATGACATGGGTTATACGTTGTCTTAACTGGAGCAGTATCCCCCAGTCCATCTCCACCATATTCTGGGTTATCTGTATTGAAAATCGGGGTCCATGTGCCAGCAAATGGAACGCCCACACAATATCCCTTTCTGTGGTTGGGAGAAAAGTTTGCTACCACGACAAGGGGCTTTCCCTGACAATCCCAGCGCAAAAATGCCACTGTATTGGCAGTATGGTCATCTGCACACAGCCATTGGAAGCCCTGCCAAGAGTTGTCCTGCTCCCAGAGAGAGGGTTCCTCCAAATACATGGCATTAGCAGCTTTGAAGAATTGGTGAATCTGGCGGTGCTGCTCATACTGGAGCAAATGCCAGTCCAGAGAATACTCATAGTGCCATTCATTCCACTGCCCCAATTCAGCACCCATAAAGGAGAGCTTCTTGCCTGGATGTGTGAGCATATAGGTATAGAATGCTCTGACACCTGCAAACTTTTCCTTGTTCTCTCCTGGCATCTTACCCAAGAAGGACCCTTTCATATGTACTACTTCATCATGGGACAGAGGCAGAATGTAGTTCTCAGAGAAGGCATACATCAGAGAGAAGGTAATATCATGGTGATTGAACTGACGGAAATAGGGGTCCAGCTTGATATAGTGACAGATATCATTCATCCATCCCATATTCCACTTAAAGTTGAAGCCCAGTCCACCATCATCCACAGGATGTGTCACCTTTGGCCATGCAGTCGATTCCTCAGCAATCATTAAAATGTCAGGGTGTGCTGCAAAAATGGCGGTATTCAGTTTCTGGAAAAATTCAATGGCCTCTAAATTCTCTTTTCCACCGTGAATATTGGGCATCCACTGTCCATCCTGACGTCCATAATCCAGATACAGCATAGAGGAAACCGCATCTACTCTCAGACCATCAGCATGGTATTCCTCCAACCAGAACATGGCATTAGAGAACAGGAAAGAACGCACCTCATTTCTGCCCAGATCAAATACCTGTGTGCCCCAGTCTGGATGTTCTCCCTTTCGGGCATCTGCATACTCATAGGTGGGACCACCATCAAAGTGGTAAAGACCAAAGGCATCCCGTGGAAAATGAGCGGGAACCCAATCCAAAATCACACCAATTCCAGCCTGATGAAGCTGGTCAATCAGATACTTTAGATCATCTGGGGTACCAAACCGACTGGTGGCAGCAAAATACCCCGTCACCTGATAGCCCCAAGAGGCATCCAGAGGATGCTCCATAACAGGCATTAACTCCACATGAGTAAATCCCATTTCTTTCACATAGGGCACCAGATACTGTGCTGTATCCCGATAGGAGAGAAAATCACCTTCTCCTGTTCTCCGCCATGAACCCAGATGGCACTCATAGATGTTCATAGGACGTTGATAGGGGGGATTGGCAGCACGATAGCTCATCCAACTTCCGTCTCCCCAAGGATATGGATTTAAATCATAGATTTTGGAGGCGTTGCCTGGTCTGGTCTCAGCATGAAACGCATAGGGGTCCGCCTTGGCTACCATAGTACCATCCTGTGCAAATACCGCATATTTATACGTATCATACTGCTTCAATCCAGCAATAAATCCCTGCCAGATACCACCCTCTAAACTTTCCAAAGGATGGGAAGTCTCGTTCCAGCCATTAAAGTCACCAAACACACACACTTTTTTTGCATTGGGTGCCCAAACCCGAAACACATAGCCAGCCTGTCCATCCTGCTCACCGGGATGTGCACCAAAGCAACGCCACGCATGACAGCTCCTGCCCTCTGAAAATGCTTCCAATTCTAAAAACAAATCATACTCGCTTATTTTTGTATCATATTTCACCAATGAGATCACCTCGTCCCCTTTTTTCCCGTTTTACATTCATTATCACCAACGGCACAAAACAGACCTTTCAATATTTATATAAATTATACAACACACCCCAGCCATCGTCAAGTAAAAAGCATCGGAATTGAATTTTCTTACAGGAAAAAGTACAGGGCGAGATTTTATACTTATCTAGTTATAACTATTATTACCACACAACAATAATTGTTGCAAGAGTGAGAGATAAATTCCAAATATAGTAATTTTATCTACACTTTGAGTGGAAACAATGGGAATCTCCTCATACAATATTCCATCCACATACACCTGAAATGTTCCAATACTCTCTCCCTGTGCAATGGGAGCAGACACTTCATTTTGAACGGTTACAGTTTTAGTAACGCTTTCCTCCTGTCCATTTTTAATCAATACCTTGCATGTTTTTTCAAGTTGAGGCTGTATATAATCCTGTGTCCCCAGATGTACTGGAATTGGTGCGAAAGGCTGGTCTGGATAAACCTCTTGTAAACGATAGCTTGCAAAACCGTAGTCCAACAGTTTTTGTGCATCCTGAAACCGATCTGCTGAAGTAGGTGCCTTCATAATAACCGCAATCAATTCCATACCATCTCTCTCTGCTGTGGCTGACATACAATAGAGTGCAGAGTCAGTAGAACCTGTTTTTAATCCAGTGGCTCCTTGATAGGAATGAATCAGTCGATTGGTGTTGGTCAGTCCAAATGCACCATTCCGAATGGAATCCATCCAGATAGTGGTATACTCCTGAATTTCTGGATGATGCAAAATCAATTCTCTGGACATCAGGGCAATATCATAGGCTGTTGTTACATGCTCTTCTACAGGTAATCCCGTACAATTCACAAAGTGGGTATTCACCATCCCCAGCTCCAAGGCACGTTGGTTCATCTGCTCCACAAACACTTCTTCACTGCCTGCCAAATACTCTGCCATTGCCACTGCTGCGTCATTGCCTGACACCACAGTAATGCACTTCACCAGTTCATGAACACTCATCTGTTCTCCCTGCTCCAAATAGACTTGAGAACCACCCATACCTGCTGCATGGGCAGATATGGTTACCATATCTTCTTTGTGAATGCGCTGTTCCTGTAATGCCTCCATAATCAGCAGTAATGTCATAATTTTGGTTACACTGGCAGGTTCCATCTGTTCCTGACTGTTTTGTTCATACAAAACCTGCCCACTTTCTTTTTCCATAAGTAGGGCAGATGCTGCTGACAGTGGCAGTGTTGGTTGTTGCACCGCTACAGCCTGCACTGTACTCAACAGCAGTGCTGCCATGAGAATCAGTGCCACTAGATTCTTTTTCATATTGTTTCCTCCCTCAGATACAGGATATTCTGATATCATGTGTATGCGGGAGGACGGTCTTTTATGTGCTTAGAGCAATAGCATACGATATTTTCTCTGCAAAACATGTAGAAAAGGGACTTCATCCCTTTTTTGCGGATGAAGTCCCTTCTGCTATTGTACTCGGTTTTTCAGTGGCTTTCCACCAGTATATCGCTTCAGATTTTCAAGTGCCAGTTGCACACAGTTCACCCGTGTCATATCCAGATGCATTCCCCCTGCAATATGAGGGGTCAGCAACAGATTTGGTATATCCCACAGACGATGTTCAGACGGCAGAGGTTCCGGCTCTGTCACATCCAAAGCGGCACCCCACAGGTGCCCTGAACATAGCGCATCTGCTAAAGCCTCCTGATCCAGTACACTGCCACGACCACAACTGAGCAAAATTGCCCCCTGTTTCATTCTGAAAATGTTCTCTGCATTCATCAATCCCTCGGTCTGTTTGGAGTGTGGCAGTGACAGCATAACTACATCTGCTACAGGCAGCCACTGTTCCAGTGTAGAAATAGATTCCACTTGGTCAAACCCATCCATGGGACCAGTGACCGTTCGTTTCAATCCAATGGTTTGCCCAGCCCCCATTGCCTTGCATAAGCCTGCAAAGCAGGAGCCTATATTTCCCGCTCCCACCACCAAAACCGTTGCACCTGTCAGGGTTTTTAAATCACCCATATCTTTCCACACATGGTTCTGTTGATTGTCGCGATATAGTGGCAGTTTTCGGCATAGTGCCAGTAAACTGGCAATCATATGCTCTGCCACACCACGGCTGTTACAGCCTGCTGCACTGGTAAGCCATGTACCTTTGGGCAAATACCCATCGTACTCCTCTGTGCCAGCCCACAAAGACTGCAACCACTTCAGATTCCTTGCCTTGGGTACACACTCCGGTTTTGGCCAGCCTAAAATAATCGTAGCCTGAGAGAGTTGTTCCTCTGTGACATTGCTTCTGCGTGCATAGAGATGCACAGCATCCGGCATCGCCTCCTCAAATGCCAACCGCTCGTCCCCTCTGAGCGGAAGCATATTGAGAATCACCTCCTGCATGAAAAATCCCCCCATATTCCATTCATTTGAGCGACAAAAGGCTGCAACGACCCCTCAGCCCGTTGCAGCCTTTGTATGTTATTGCTTCAGACTTTCAGCCCAAGCGGCATACTTTGCCACTTTTTCATCACAGATGGATTTATTTTCTCCATTTGCCAGAATGTACACTTTCACCTTTGGCTCTGTACCAGAAGGACGCACAATCAGGCTGGTGCCATCCACCATCTCATAGCGCAGTACATTGGAGCCAGACAGCTCCATAGTCTCCTTGGTGCCATCTGCCACAGTGACCACACTGCCATCCTTATAGTCCTTCTGTTGCTTCACGGCAACACCAGCAATTTCTACCGGAGGATGTGCCCTCAGCCCAGCCATCAGGTCTGCCATCTTTTTCAAACCATCCAGACCAGGCATCACCAAATTCAGGGTCTTTTCCCCATAATACCCGTACTTTTCAAACAGTGCCTGCAATGCATCATAGAGGGTCATACCCTGAGAGGCATACCAAGCCGCCATCTCAGTCAACTCAACAGAGGCAGAGACGGCATCCTTATCTCTCACATAGTCTCCCAGCATATAGCCATAGGACTCCTCATAGGCGAAAATAACCTTCCCCTCATGGTTATTTTCCAGTTTGTCCTTCTTCTCAGCCAGGAACTTAAAGCCAGTAAAGGTATCATAGCACTGTAGCCCATTTACCTCAGCTACCTTACGTGCCATTTCTGTCGTCACAATGGTTTTCAGGGCAACCGGTTTCTCTGGCATCTTTCCAGTACGCTTTTTTGCCCCAATGAGATAATCCAGCAGCAATACACCAGTCTGATTGCCGGAAATCACCACAAAGTCATCCTCTTTGGTACGCACCATAATACCCACACGGTCCGCGTCAGGGTCAGAACCAAGAATAAAATCTGCATTGTGTTCCTTAGCCAGCTTTACAGCCAGTTCAAATCCCTCTGGATTCTCTGGATTGGGAGATACCACAGTGGGGAAATTACCATCTACCACCATCTGCTCAGGCACACAGATGACATGCTTCATTCCCAGTCGCTTCAATGCTTCAGGAATCAGCTGATAGCCTGTGCCGTGGAATGGGGTGTATACCATCTTAAAGGTATCTGCCATTTTCTCAACAACTGCCTTGTCGTTGACCTGCTCCATTACATTGGCAAGGAACTTCTCATCTGTCTCCTTCCCCATGATGGTAATCAGACCCTGTGCCACTGCGGCATCATAGTCCATCTTCTTCACACAGTCAAAAACATCCAGTTCCTGCATTTTCTTTGCCACTTCATCGGCATGTTTTGGAGGCAGTTGTGCGCCATCCTGCCAGTAAACCTTATAGCCATTGTATTCTTTGGGATTGTGGCTGGCAGTCACATTGATTCCAGCAATGCAGCCATACTCACGTACTGCAAAAGACAGCTCTGGTGTGGGACGCAGAGACTCAAACAGCCGCACAGGAATTCCATTGCCTGCCATCACACAGGCAGCTTCTTTGGCAAACACATCGGAATTGTTGCGGCAATCAAAACAAACTGCTACACCACGCTTGACTGCCTCCTGTCCCTCTGCAAGAATCACCTGTGCAAAAGCCTGAGTGGCATGGCGTATGACATGAATATTCATACGATACAGCCCCACACCCATGGTACCACGCAAACCAGCTGTACCAAATGCCAGCTGGTCAAAGAAACGGGACTCGATTTCCTTCTCATCTCCGGCAATCGCCTGCAACTCTGCTTTCTCCTCTTGAGATAGAGCAGCACTTTCCAGCCATTTCCTGTAATTTTCCTGATAGGACATACCAAACATACCTCCTCTGTGAACGATACAGACGCCCACATACTATAGTGACATGCTACCATATTTTTGGATAAATTTCCAGTATGAAATGTAATATTTTACAGGTTCTTTTGCTTTATTTGTGGTAACTGGAGCCCTCCTGGATTTTAAATCCACGATAAATCTGTTCCAGCAGCATAATCCGCGCCAGATGGTGTGGAAATGTCATGGGTGACATGGAGAGCCGAACGGCTGCCTTTTCTTTGATGTACGGATGTAATCCGTAGGAACCACCAATCACAAATACCAAATGTTTTGCGCTGCTCTGCTGCACAGACCCCATCATCTGAGCAAGTTGTTCACTGGATTGGGGCTTCCCCTCCACACACATGGCAACCAGATGGGAGCTTGCAGGCAGTTTTGCAGTGATGGACTGGGCTTCCTTCCAGAGAGCCTGTTCCACCTGCCCTTGGGTGGGATTTTGAGGCAATTTCTCCTCCGGCAGCTCCAATAGTGTGAATTTACAGTAGCCAGAGAGCCGTTTTTGATATTCCATAGCGGCATCTATGTAAAACCGCTCCTTCAATTTTCCCACACAGATGAGATAAACACTCAGCACACAGCCACCTGCTCTCTGGTTGGGAACTGACACACCTCTCCTCTGTGGTGGAGTTGATACATCGCTCCCATCTCTTTTTTTGGTGCAACTGCAAGGGTAATATCCCGTTGGGCATCAATCCCACTGTAGGAAAGGCGCAGCTCTGCCACCTGTCTCGCTCGGGCTGGTGTATTGTTTTCTGAGGAGAGGTGGGCAAGTAACACCGTTCTTGCCCCAGATTCCACCGCCATCGTCGCCAGTTCTGCCCCTACTTCATTGGATAAATGCCCATAATCCCCCAGCACCCTCTGTTTTAAGTGGTAAGGATAGGGACCTGTGCGCACCCAGTTTTCATCATGGTTGGTTTCACACACCAACAAATCACAGCCCTGAACCGCCCGTTTGACTCCTTGGCTTAAATAGCCTAAATCCGTTGCCAGTGTCACAATGCACCCATCATTTCCTGTCACTCGATAGCCTACACTACAGGCAGCATCATGAGAAGTGGGAAAGGAGTGCACAAATACTTCCTCCAGTTCTACTCCTCTGCCTGGGTAAATTTCTCTGCATCTACCCTGCAACATGGGAATTTTCTGGCATAAAATATGGAGGGTAGGTGCAGTGGCATACACTGGCACCTGCAACTGTTTTGTGAGGGTGGCAAGCCCTGAAATGTGGTCGGAATGCTCATGTGTGATGAAAATCCCTGTCAAATCATCCGGGGCAATGCCCAGTGCCTTCATGGCAGTGGTAATCCGTCGGGCAGAAATACCGGCATCTAGCAGAATTGTGGTCTTTCCACAGCGAAGCAGCGCCGCATTCCCACTGGAACCACTGGCAAGCGTACAAAATTCCATGAAATCCACCTTTCATTTGTATCACGGACAGGAAGAAACGGGTCTGAGCCTGCCCCAGACCCGCAACACCTCCCCATTATCCCACATGGGTCTGTAATTCTCCGTCCTCCATTGTAATTTCACGAATATCAGCCCCTACGCCGGACAATTTTCCTACCAAATTCTCGTATCCACGCTCAATATGGTGAATCCCGTCAATTTCTGTTGTCCCCTGAGCTGCCAAGCCCGCAATCACCATTGCAGCACCAGCTCTCAGGTCACAGGCATGGACAGGGGCACCAGTAAGGGAGGAAACGCCCTCAATCACTGCTACCTTGCCATCTACCTGAATATGGGCACCCATCCGGCGCAGCTCATCCACATAGCGGTAGCGGCTGTCAAAAATGCCCTCTGTCAAAACACTGGTACCAGCGGCAATGCACAAAACTGCTGCAATCTGAGACTGCATATCAGTGGGGAATCCGGGATAGGGCATGGTTTTTACATTGGCTCTGTTAATCATCCCTGTGCGTTTTACTCGCACTGCATCATCCAGTTCCTCCACTTCTACACCCATTTCCACCAATTTTGCAGTGATACACTCCAAATGTTTGGGAATTACATTTTGAATCAGCACTTCACCGCCGGCAGCTGCCACGGCTGCCATATAGGTGCCCGCCTCAATTTGGTCGGGAATAATGGAGTAACAGCCACCTCTCAGCCGCTTGACCCCTCGAATCTTAATCACATCGGTACCTGCACCCATGATATTTGCGCCCATTGAGTTGAGGAAATTTGCCAAATCTACTACATGAGGCTCTTTTGCAGCATTTTCAATGACTGTCATACCCTCTGCCAAAGTGCCTGCCAGCATAATATTCATGGTGGCCCCTACAGTGACCATATCCAGATAGACCTGTCCACCAGCCACGCGACCATTGGGAATTTTGGCACAAATGAGACCATTGCGCACATCCACCTCTGCACCCATGGCAACAAAGCCCTTTACATGCTGGTCAATGGGGCGTCCTCCCAAGTCACAGCCACCAGGCAAAGGCACTTCAGCCCAGCCAAAGCGACCCAGCAGCGCACCAACCAGATAGTAACTGGCACGGATTTTACGGGCAAGGTCATAGGGAACCTGTCTGTTTCGGATATGAGAACAATCAATATCCACTGTAGTGCGGTTGACTGTTCGCACCTCTGCACCCAGCTCCTGTAAAATTTGCAGCAGAAGGGTCACATCACTAATCTGAGGAATATTTTCAATCCGACACACACCATCTACCAACAGAGCAGCCGGAATAATCGCAACAGCAGCATTTTTTGCACCACTAATGGTAATAGAACCATGAAGGGGTTTTCCACCCTGAATCTGATACTTTGTCAACAAAACAGCACCCTCTCAAAAAATATAGGTTTGGGGTTATTATAGAAAATGATGAAATTCACCATATTATATCATAATTAGCCCTGAGTATCTGTCTCAGAACGCTATAAAACAGGTACATTATAGCATTAGTATGGTCAAAAGGCAAATAAATTTGCATCCAAATCCTAAAATTGTGTAAAAAGTAGGAATGGACAGGAAATCACTTCCAGAGTTGGTGCGGTTTTATAATGGTCGGTTGAAATGTGAGTTCACGCCTCCCCAGTTCCCCCTCTTTTTTGTGCAGGATTCAGCAAATCTTTCCACTGTGCCTGCTCCTGTCGCTCCAACAAGTCTCCAATCAGCTGATTGGACACTAGAAATCCCTCTGGTGTCAGGTGCCATCGCCCTTCTGGTGTTTGCTCCGCCCAACCCTGTTGTTGAAATTCCATCAGGCGTGCTTGCAATGGCGCAAAATCCATAAAATAGGTGCTGCGGTATTCTACTGGGTCAATCCCTTGCGTGGTACGCAAACGCAGCATGAGATACTCCCCACAGCGTTCTCTCTGTGGAATCAGCTCTGAGGTTTCGATGAGCTGTCCCCCCTGTAACACTGCATGGATGTATTGGTCCAAATCACGGACAAAGGAATACCGCCTGCCCCCAAAATCGGAATGTGCCCCCGGTCCAAACCCAATGTAAGGCTGTGTCAACCAGTACCGCAGGTTGTGGCGGGAGGCAAAACCGGTTTTTGCAAAGTTGGAAATTTCATATTGGTGGTAGCCTGCCCGCTCCAGTCGTCCCACTGTCCATAAATAGAGTTCTGCCTGCATATCATCATCTGGCAAACGCTCCCCCTGTTCTACTCGATGGTAGAGTGGCGTCCCCTCCTCTACCTTTAAACCATAACAGGAGAGATGCTGTGGAATCAAAGAGAGGGCATGTTCCACGGTTGCCTTCCAACTGTCCATCGTCTGCCCAGGCAACCCATAGATTAAATCCAAGGAAAGATTTTTGAATTTTTCTTTTCTTGCCAGTGTCATGGCATCATCTACCTGTTTTGGGGTATGAATTCGATGAATGGCACACAGCTCCCCTGCATCTGCCGACTGCATTCCCATAGAAATTCGGTTGACACCAGCCTTTCTGAGTGTATGCAATAGCTTTGGGGTTGTGCTGTCTGGATTGCACTCCACAGTAATTTCCACATCTTTTTCCACAGAAAACTGTTTGTGGAGTATAGACAGCAGTTCCTTCAGTCGCTTTTCTCCATAATAGCTTGGGGTTCCGCCCCCAATATAAATACTGTCAATGGTATTTTTTTCTGTCATGGGAGCTGTCTCTTTGATATGAGCAAGGAGGGCTTTCTGGTATAAATCCATTTTGTCCTCCCCATTTGCAATGGAATAAAAGTCACAGTAATCACATTTTTGACGACAAAATGGGATATGAATATAAATGCCCAGTTTTTCTGACATAAATCGACACCTCTAAACAAATTTCATGTTATTATAGCCTGCCAAAGTTGGGAGTGCAAGGAGCGTTTTGTCCAAAAAACCTTTTTCTTGACTTTTTTCCCCATTCTGTCATACTTTTGTGTGTAAAAAGGGGGTTTTATTTTATGGTCAGGCGGTTGGAGCTTTTGATTTCTTCCACATTGGTTGGACAGGATGTGGACACACTTTTAAGAAAACAGCTTGGGCTATCTGGCAGCATGGTGCGACGGGTCAAGTTCCTAGAGGATGGGATTTTGGTGGATGGGCAACGGGTAAACACCCGTTTCTTTCCCAAAGAGGGGCAACGGTTATCGGTGCGACTGTCTGACACCCAGCCCAGTATGGGCACTGTCCCCAGAGAAGGACCTTTGGACATTGTATATGAGGACCCAGATGTGATTGTTTTAAACAAACAGGCTGGTGTACCTGTTCATATTGGATTAGGGCACTATGATGATACCCTAGGCAACTTTCTCATGTACCACTACCAGCAAACTGGGCAGGTGTGCGACTTTCACCCCATCCATCGCCTAGACCGAGGCACCTCTGGTCTATTGGTGGTGGCAAAGCATCCCCACGCACAGGAGAAATTAAAACAACAACTGCATACACCAGATTTTGTGCGCAGCTATCTTGCCATCTGTGAGGGGAATGTCAGCCCAGAACAGGGTGCCATCTGTATGCCCATTGGGCGTAGAGAAGGCTCTCTTGTGGAGCATTGTGTGCGACCAGATGGAAAATATGCCTGTACCCATTATCATGTTCAAAAAAGCAATGGGTCATACAGTCTGGTGGAGTTACGACTGGAGACAGGGCGCACCCATCAGATTCGAGTTCATATGGCATATCTGGGGCATCCTCTGGTGGGTGATTTTCTCTATGGAACAGAAAATCCCTCTTTGATTGCCCGTCCTGCTCTGCACTCGTGGAAACTGTCTTTTTTGCACCCCATCTGCCACATCCCCCTTTCGTTCCAATGCCTTCTCCCCTCTGACTTTCTTAATTTGATGAAAAAAAATATTTCTAAAAACACTTAACTTTTCCAGCCCCCTGCCGATATTATGGGTGAACGGGTGAGGCGGTGTATTTCCGGGCACTGGCTCCGATGTTGCTTGACATCCGTCCTGTGTGGTACCAACAGTACAGCTGTCAAGCCCCTAAATGATACGGAGGGAAGGAACCTTCCGGTTGACTATTTTTATAGGAGGAAACAAGTATGCGTATCCAACACAATATTATGGCTATGAATGCCTATCGTAACTTAGGCAGCAACAACTCCGCACTGAGCAAAAACCTGGAGAAGTTGAGCTCCGGCTATCGCATCAACCGTGCTGGTGACGACGCCGCCGGTCTGGCTATTTCCGAGAAGATGCGTGCTCAGATCACCGGTCTGGGCGTGGCTCAGAAGAACGCCGAGGACGGCATCTCTCTGGTGCAGACCGCTGAAGGTGCTCTGACTGAGGTGCACGACATGCTCAACCGTATGGCAGAGCTGGCTACCCAGTCCGCCAACGGCACCTATGAGAGCGAGACCGACCGTTCTCAGCTGCAGAAGGAAGTCAATCAGCTGAAGGACGAAATCAACCGCATTGCCGACAGCGCCAACTTCAACGGCATCAAGCTGCTGGACGGCTCCCTGTCCGGCGGTTCCGAGTATGCCAACGTAACCATGAGCAACAGCAAGGCTGTAAAGGGTGAGTACTCTCTGAATGCCGCAGGTGCTGTCAACAATTTCCGTGACCTGGGTGCAGATGACATCGGCAAGTCCCTGAACTACAACGTGACCTGGGTGGACGGCAACGGCAAGGAGCAGACCACCACCGTCTCCCTGACCTACCACGGCGACCAGTCCGGCATTGACAACTCCACTGTCACCAAAAACTACTTCACCGACAACACCGGCAGCAAGTACTATCTGTCCACTGCCACTGGCAATCTGACAGCAGCAGATTTGACCACTGCCATTCTGAACAGCCTGAAGGCAGACGATACCTTCTCTGCCAACTTCGATGTGTCCACCTCCGCCAATGGTACTCTGTACATGAAAGCAAAGGTGGAGGGTTCCGCTGGCGCCGAAGTGACCGGTGCCAACTTCACCAACAACTTTACCGATGCCTTTGTGAACTCCGCTGGTTTCCAGAATCCAACCACTGGTGCAGGGCAGGCAACCACAACGGTTCAGTCCTATGATGCTCTCCAGAAATTTGATCTGGCCAAAATGACCGACAAGCTTGCAGCGAGCACCGATGAAATGGATGACCTGATGGCAAAGGTGTTTGAGCTGAACGGGCACAAGTTCCTGCTGCTGGACAGCACTGACGATCTGTCCAACGACACCAAAAAGGCGCTGGATGGCGACATTAATCTAATTACCACAGATGGTACCTTGGACCAGGATGCCGCCAGACTTGTTGCCACTGAAATCACCCGCGTCACCGGGATGCAGACAGAGGTTCCCAAAGCAAATGATACCTCTCGCGATGTGGTGGCTACTGATATCATCTTCAGCAACGACAAGCTGTCCCAGGGCGGCGGCACACTGGATCTGCAGATTGGCGACACCTCTGATGACTTCAACCAGCTGTCTGTGGCCATTGAGGACACCCACGTGGAGTCCCTGGGTCTGGCTGATCTGGATATCGGTGACGCTGAGGGTGCTAAGGCAGCCATTGACATCATCAAGGCCGCTGTCAACAAGGTGTCTGACATCCGCGGTACTCTGGGTGCCACCCAGAACCGTCTGGATCACACCATCAACAACCTGTCTGTCATGGAGGAGAACATCCAGAATGCTGAGTCCAGCATCCGTGACACCGACGTGGCAGAGGAAATGATGGACTACACCAAGAACAACATCCTGATTCAGTCCGCTCAGGCGATGCTGGCTCAGGCCAACCAGGTGCCTCAGGGCGTTCTGCAGCTGCTGGGCTAATCTGGTTCTGTGGATACGACCACACAACAAAATCACAAGCATGTTTCTGGGGCGGGCGCACGGCTCGCCCCAGTTCTATTTGCTTTTGGAATGTGGATTGTATTTCAGTCCCTGTTCCAAAATCCGATAGTAAAAGGAGTGTTACATCCTATGGAAACAACTCAAAAGCCCATTTTGACCATCGGTATGATTGTCAAAAATGAAATGCGCTGTATTGAGCGGTGTTTTCAATCACTGCAACCTCTGCGGGATGCCATCCCATGTGAACTGATTGTGGCTGACACTGGTTCTACCGATGGAACCCGTGAACTTGCCATGCAGTATGCAGATCTCTGCTTTGATTTTCCCTGGTGCAATGATTTTTCCGCTGCCCGAAACGCAGTGATGGATCGTGCATCGGGAGACTGGTACCTGTCCATTGATGCAGATGAATTTTTTGACGAAGATTTGTCTGAACTGATGGCGTTTCTCTCTGCCAGACAGTACGACCACCTCACTGTGTGTACTCTGACCATCCGCAACTATATTACCCCTGATATGCTGGGAGAATACACCGACTTTGCTGCCATACGCATGCTGCGCATGGCTACTGGCATTCGCTACACCAGTGTCATTCATGAGCGGTGGGATTTGCCAGCCGGTTCCTGCTGGCACGCCTTCACTCACACCATTCTCCATCACGATGGCTACGCCTACGAGACCAAAGAAAATGCACTGAGAAAAGCTGAGCGCAATCTGGCTCTGTTGGAGCCACAGCTGGAAGATGGATTTTCTCAAGACGGAGGTCTGTTGATGGAGTGTCTGGATGCTGGTGTTGGCATTCCGGAAAAGGCGCAACAATATGCCAGAGCCTGCGTTCGATGGATTACCATGGAACCTCATGGCGCACACTGGGAAGAGTTAAGTCCGGCTATTTTACGAAAATGTGTGGATGCGGCCAACCGCTACCAGATGCCTGAGTTTGACGACTGGGTGGCTCTGGCGCAACAGCTGTTCCCCCACTCCCCCTATACAGAGGTGGATATTGTCTATCAGTCCATTTATCGCGCCTTCTTCTCAGACCGTTATGAAGCTGTGCTGGAGCTGGTTCCATCCTACTATGCAGGCATTCAAAAATACTATTCCGGAGGGTACCCCATCACCAATTTCGGGGTGTCCGGTCTCTATCGTGCTGCCATACAGACACAGCAGGAAATTTACATTATGGAGGCGATGTCCGCTGCCAACCTACATCAGGACGAACGGGCATTAACGGCACTGCGCACCATTCCCGTGTCGGACAACACCCCACCCAAAATTGCCATGGCCATTCTGGACGCTGCGGTTCTTTTGCTGCACTGCCCGGAAACTCCTGACATTGTGGCAGAGCATATGTCGCATTTTCTGCACGTGGAACAGACCTCACCCCGTGCCGTTGCCCGTCGGGAAGGATGTCTGAAGCGGATGGCACTCTCTTTCCTGCCCGGTCAGGCACGGGAGGAGTGGCGGCTCTATCAAGACGTATCCATTGATATGGGCAAAGGCGCACAGGTGATGGCTATGGAGAACCCTACTGAAATTGAGTGTATTTTAGGAAACATTCAGAACTGGGGGGAAATCCCTCCCCCTGTTCTTAATCATGTCATTGCATGCAATGCCCATTTCCCACTGTCATTCTACCAGACACAACCCCATGAAGAGTTGCTCCCCATTGCAAAAACACTTGGAAAGTATGATGCAGAATTTGTACCTCATCTACTCCAGTGGGAAGGGGACAGCTTTTTTGGTACCATTGCACTAAACTTTCAGGTGGAAATCATCTTTTATGCTTTGTGCAATCCAACCTTTGCCCACCATAAAGATGCTGTTTCTCTGTTACAACATCTATGCACACTGGCTCATCGTCTTCTGTCCTGTATTTATCAGCCAAACCTTTCCCAGGATGATATCTCCATCCTGCCCTCACTCCACCAGTGCCTATGGTATCTTGTACAGGAAGAACATGCCCTACAGACACAACAGTTTACTCAGGCAGTGAGTTTCTTAAATTTGGCTCTTAAGGCACACCCTGATCTGAAAGATATGGTTGAGATCCAACTTGATTTCATCGAACATCAAGAACGCCTAGCCTCTGCCAGCCCTGAGCTATTAGAGTTAGCAGAACAAGTGAAACAAATTCTTTCTCAATATGAACCAGATGATGTCAGGTTGATGGTAATCAAGCAAAGCGAGGTCTATCAGAAAGTTGCTTGTTTTATTGAGGAAACCCCAACCCATCCCATACCATAATCTACAGCTTAAAAAAGGAGCACTGCCCTTGAAGTATCCTCTTGTAAAAAAACATAGTTAGGGATATAATATGGGGTAACTGTGCACGAAAGTGCCAATTTTGATTAGAAATGGAGAGACAACACTATGGAGCGTATGACCGTTGCCGCAATCTTTGCGGACAAGGAGACCCTAGGTCATCAGACTGTCACAGTCTGTGGCTGGGCTCGTACCATCCGTGATATGAAAACCTTTGGCTTTGTAGAGCTGAATGATGGCTCCTGCTTCAAAAATCTACAGGTGGTTTTGGATGCCTCTGTATTGGAAAATTATAAAGAAATCACAGGGCAGAATGTAGGTGCAGCCCTCATTGTGACTGGTGAAGTCATACTGACCCCTGAGGCAAAACAACCACTGGAAATCAAGGCCTCCTCTGTACAGGTAGAGGGTGTCTCTGCCCCTGACTATCCCCTCCAGAAAAAACGTCATGGTGTGGAATTTTTGCGCACCATCCAGCATCTGCGTCCCCGTACCAATCTGTTTTCTGCTGCCTTCCGTGTGCGTTCTGTGGCTGCCCACGCCATTCACTGCTTCTTTCAGGACCGCGGTTTTGTCTACATCAACACTCCCATTATCACCGCCAGTGACTGTGAAGGTGCCGGTGAGATGTTCCAGGTCACCACTTTGGATTTGGAAAATGTCCCCAAAAATCCAGATGGCTCTGTGGACTACTCCAAAGACTTTTTTGGCAAACGTGCCAGCCTGACCGTTTCCGGGCAGCTAAATGCAGAAAACTTTGCCATGGCCTTCGGCAATGTGTATACCTTTGGTCCCACCTTCCGAGCAGAAAATTCCAACACCCAACGCCATGCCGCTGAATTCTGGATGGTGGAGCCTGAAATGGCATTTGCTGACCTTGGGGATTATATGGACACAGCAGAAGCCATGATTCAGTATATTATCAACACAGTTTTGGAAAAGTGCCCAGATGAAATCAACTTCTTCAACTCCTTTGTAGATAAGGGTCTGAAAGAGCGTCTGGAACATGTGGCATCTGCCAAGTTTGGTCGTGTTACCTACACAGAGGCTGTGGAAATTCTCAAACAGAACAATGACAAGTTTGATTATAAGGTAGACTGGGGCTGTGACCTCCAGACAGAACATGAGCGTTATCTCACGGAGGAAGTCTACAAACGTCCCGTCTTTGTCACAGATTATCCCAAGGAAATCAAAGCTTTCTATATGCGACTCAATGAGGATGGAAAAACGGTTGCCGCTGCTGATTGTCTGGTTCCTGGCATTGGCGAAATCATCGGCGGAAGCCAGCGTGAGGAGCGCATTGACATTCTGGAAGCCCGTATCAAAGAACTGGGTATGAACCCCGCTGATTACTGGTGGTACTGTGACTTGCGCCGCTATGGCTCCTGTCGCCATGCCGGTTATGGCTTGGGCTTTGAACGTATGGTGATGTATCTCACAGGTATTTCCAACATCCGAGATGTGGAACTGCACCCCCGTACCGTAGGCAACGCAGAATTTTAATAAAAGCAGGTGTTGAATGGAAATCAACATTCTTTTCAACAAGCTACAAAAAGTCCCGGCAGGATGTGATCACATCCTGCCGGGACTTTCTTGTTTTTCAGCAATACAATTCAGACCGTGGCACCCTTACTTCTTCTGAACATACTTCAGACAGTCCAGCATAACAGCCACCAGAATGATAATACCAGAGAACACAAATTGCAGGTTGGTATCAATACCCAGAATGGTGAGGGCATAGGTCAGAGCAGTGAAGATAAACACACCAACAACTACACCAGAAATCTTGCCAATACCACCAGTAAAGGAAATGCCACCTACCACGCAAGCTGCAATGGCATCCATTTCCCAGCCCTGTCCATAAGCGGCAGAACCGGAACCAACCATGCGGATACACTCCAGCCAAGAACCAAAGCCATACAGAATACCAGCCATAACAAAGGCTCCCACAGTAACCCAGAATACAGAGATACCGGACACTGCTGCTGCTTCAGGGTTGCCACCTACTGCATACAGATTCTTACCGAAGGTGGTCTTGTTCCAGATAAACCATACCACAACGATGGCTGCAATTGCCCACAAAATAATGGTGGGGAAATTGTTGATGCGAGGAATGATCATTTTGGGAATGTTGGGGTCAATAGCACCAAAGGAAACACCTTTTGTGGAGTAAGTAACCAATCCGAAAATGACCAGCATATTTGCCATGGTGGAAATAAAGGGGTGCATCTTAAACTTTGCTGTAAAGAAACCAGCAATGGTAGTAAAAACAGTACACAATATGATACATACTACCAATGCAAGAACAACACGAACAAACACTGGCATTGTGGAGAAGTCAAAAATATGACCAAAAACAGAACCAGTATTGGGACCTTGGTGCATAATGATGGTAGCGGTTGTCATACCCATACCAACCATACGACCAATGGACAGGTCAGTACCAGCCAGCAGAATCAGACCAGCAACACCCAGTGCCAGGAACATTCTGGGAGAGGCCTGCTGCAAAATATTCAACACATTGTTCATGGTCAAAAGCTGAACATTGGGACCTTTGATAATGGGAGTTGCAATACACAGACCAATGAAAATCACAATAATGGCAAGATACAGTCCATTGCGCAACAGGAAGTCACGGCGGTTGAATGTATACTTGTAGTTCTCCCACTTTTGCTGTATTGTCTCCCCAATGGTAAAGCGGGACATGCGCAACAGGTCAATCAAATGATAGCGATGATCAAAGGCATTGTGTTGTCTGTCCTTAATTTCCTGCAAATTCTTGGCAAGCTGCATTTTTGCATCAAACAGGCGATTTTTATGGACGTACTTCTCATCCTTAATCTCATGCTGATCTGTGAGCTTAGACATAGTCTCCTGATGCTCTTTTTGAAGTCTTGCCACAGCTTCCTGATATTTTGCCTGTGCCTCTGCTCTTTCTTCCTTACAGCTTGCTACCACAGCCTGATAGTAGTCCTTATCAAAATGTGCATTCAGATAGGTCTCAGCATCTGCAATCAAACGAGAAATTTCATCCTTGTTTTTGGCTTCCACTGCCTTTGCCTGTTCCAGCTCCTGAGTCCACTTGGCTGCCAGTGCATCTTTTTCCTGCTGTGTATAAATTCGGTCACGCTTCAGGCTGTCCAAATTATTTTGCAATTCTACCACCTTATCGGTGCCATCCTGACGAAGTGCATCAATCTTACTTTGGATACTGCCTACATATTCATCAATGGACTGACGGAGCTTTGCCTCCTGTTCAGCCGTTAAAATATTTGTTTTTACCGCTGCCATATACGTTATCTCCCACTATAGGTATTTTGCGCTGAGTCTCAACAGCTCCTCCTGGTTTGTCTCATTTGTATTGACAATTCCAGAGAGGTGTCCATTTGACATCACCCCAATTCGGTTGGTAATGCCCAAAATTTCTGGCATTTCAGAAGAAACCACAATGACGGTTTTTCCCTGCTTTGCCATGTTGATAATCAGCTCGTAAATTTCGTACTTTGCACCCACGTCGATACCACGGGTTGGCTCATCCATCATAAAGATTTGCGGCTCCCGCTCCAGCCATTTACCAAAAATCACCTTCTGTTGGTTGCCGCCTGACAGACTGGCAATCATATCATCTGGTCCCATACATTTGGTGTGCATGGTCTTAATTTCCTTATTGGTTGCTTTGACCATCTTTACATCGGATAATGCAATGCCTGACTTATACTGGTTCAGGTTTGCAATGGTGGTGTTAAAGGTGAGGTCACATTTCAGGAATAATCCATTTGCTTTTCGTTCCTCTGTAATCATAGCAAATCCATGGTCGATTGCCTCTTTGGCACTATTGAAGTTCATGAGGCGGTTTTTGAAGTAAACTCGACCAGCTGCACGGGTTCGTACACCAAAGATTGTCTCCATCAACTCGGTACGACCGGCACCCACCAGACCATAGAGACCAAAAATCTCACCTTCCCGCACATCAAAGGTAATATCCTGAAGATGCGGGGCATACTTTGTAGACAGGTGTTGCACAGACAGAATGGTATCTCCTGGTGTATTGTCCACTGGTGGGAAACGACTTTCCAAAGAGCGTCCCACCATAGCGGAGATCAGCTCATTCATATTGGTTTCCTTGGAACTTTTTGTCATCACCAAGTTACCATCACGCAACACGGAAATTTCATCGCAAATTTCAAAAATCTCATCCATCTTATGGGAGATATAAATGAGAGCAATGCCCTGCTCCTTGAGCATCCGCATCATCTCAAAGAGCTTATCCACCTCTTGCACAGTCAGAGATGAGGTGGGCTCATCCAATACAATTACTTTGGAATTATAGGAAATTGCCTTTGCAATTTCGCACATCTGCCGCTGAGAAACAGACATATTGCGCATAGGCTGTGTCAAATTGACAGTCATGCCCAGCTTTCTGAACAGCTCTGAAGCTTTCTTCTTCATGCGTCCCTCATCTACCATGCCGGTAGATGTGGTAGGATAACGCCCCAGAAACAGGTTGTCAATTACATTGCGCTCCAGGCACTGGTTCAGTTCCTGGTGCACCATAGCAATTCCATTTTCCAGCGCATCCTTAGGACCTGTAAAATTGATTTCTTTTCCATTCAGGAAAATTTTTCCCTCGTCCTTCTGGTAGGTGCCAAACAGACACTTCATCATGGTGGACTTGCCAGCACCATTTTCGCCCATCAGCCCCATTACAGTGCCACGCTTCACGTTCAAGTTAATGTGATCCAGCACCCGATTGCGACCAAAAGACTTACACATACCACGTATGGACAGGACAATATCGTCTTTCGCATCTGCCATTGTAGTTACTCCCATTATTGCAAATTCCAACAGCACCTCTCCCAGCCTTGTGGAAGCTGGCTGTTTTGGCAGAGTCAGCAAAAGGCCGAGCCTGCCGGGTCAATCTTCCTTGGAAGTGCTTCGGGAGAATTCCTTCTGCCGTACAGAGAATCGCTTCCCAGAACGGAGAATTCCTTCTCCCGAACCACAACATTACACGTACTAATTACTCGGTTAGAGCAAAACCCACCGATTCCTTCCTATTACTGGCTCAGCAGAGCAGTATAAGAAGCAGAGTTATCAGTCTTCACCATGTTGATGGCAAATGCATCATAGGCAGATGGGTTGCTCAAACGGTTGGTGATATTGGCCTCGGTCTGACCATCACCACCGATGTACTCTACCTTCAGGTTCAGCAGATCATCATAGTTCTGCAGCAGGGGCTGATAAGTAGCGCTGAGGAAGTTATCAGCAGAGTTGTAGATGTTCAGCCACACACTCTTTTCAGGGCTGGTGGCAGCATCTAGCTGGTTGGAAACTGGCTCATAGACCTTTGTGGAATCCATGAAGTCCTGATAGTTCTCAGCGGTCACAGCTACGTTCAGAGCATAGTAGGAACGCTGCTCCTCATCATAGTAATACACATCATCTGTCAGCACATTGCCAGCACTGTCAGCAGTTCCGATACCAGTATCAATATCCACACCGTCCAGAGCGTTGCGCAGTACACGCAGAGTCAGATAAGCCTGAACGTCAGCATGCTGGCTGATGGTTCCGCCGTAACCTTCTGCAATGGCTGCCACAGCGTCAGCATTGGCATCATAACCGAAGGTGGGAACACCACTCTCCTTAGACCATGCGTTGAACATGGACATACCCATACCGTCGTTGTTAGAAGCAATTACATCAATGGAATCACCAAAGGAAGCAGTCCATGTGCCAATGGCGTTACCAGCAGTCGCAGCATCCCAAGTAGCACCAGCGGAGTTCTTCATCTCCTGAGAAGCCAGCTCACGGATGGTGTAGGTCTTACCATTGACCTCCAGTGTGCCGTCCTTTACTGCGGTTGCAGTGCCATCTGTGTTAGTACCAACTGGAGCACTGTCAATGGCTCCATTTACCTCAACTGCGGTACCCAGAGCAGCACGTACGCCACGAGTACGGGCAATAGAGTCATTGTGACCAATATCACCAATGGCCAATACATAGCCGATGATACCGTCGCCATTGCGGTCGATGGTGTCGATGTTTGCCTTAATGTAATCCATAATCATGGTGCCCTGAAGTTCGGCACCCTGGTTGGCATCGAAACCAACATAGTAAGTATCTTTGTTGAAGCTCAGAGCGTTCATGTCCAACTCACCAGTGGAGCTGTTGGAGGGCTGACGGTTAAACCAAACTAAGGGCTTGTCCTTGTTGGCAACCTGAGAGGTTCCTGTGCCGCTGCTGGCTGCGCTGGAGGTTGTACCTGATGTGGAGCCTGTTGTAGAACCTGAAGATGTGGTGCCGCCTGTACAGGCAGTTAAACCAAGAGCCATGGTTGCCGCTAAGGTAAGTGCAAGTGCTTTTTTCATGTTCATTCTCCTTTTTTCATTCATTCCTCACATTTTGTGGGTTTCACCAGTGAGGTCCCACCTGACACCTGTAATTTTAGTGGAAATGACGTAAAAAAACAAGGGGAATTTTCACCGAATCATGGGTAAATTTTTATTGTTTTCCGACACAATACCAAAAGCATATCCTCTTATTTTGTGCACTTTTACGGTATTCTGCGTTGTTCAAAGGAAAACAGGGCTTTTTGACTGTCCATAGAAAACAGATTATTTCTGTCTACAATCTGAGTGGATGTATCCACAGTCTCCTGTAATGTGCCCCCCTGACCAGTCAGTAATTTATAGGCACTCTCCACCCCTAGATACCCCATTGCATAGGGATTCTGGACAATGAGTGCATCCACACTCCCCTCCTGCAAACCATCTACCGTTTCTACATTGGAATCAAACCCCACCAAAAAAATCTGTTCCACACAGTCCATTTCCTCCACTGCCTGTGCTGCCCCCATGCTGGTTGGCTCATTGAACGCCAGTAACACATTGATATCAGGGTATTGTTGCAGTAGATTGATTGTATCCAATTTGGACTGGGATGCCTCTGCCAATGTATTGATGACACCATATACTTTTGCCCTTCCACTCGCTGTAAAGGTATCAATGGCACCTCGTTCCCGTTCCTGTCCGTTGGCACTGCTCATATCGTAGTTAATAATGCCAATGTTCAGTTGCCCTTCCACTCGCTCCAACGCTGCCTGAGCCGCCATCTGCCCTGCTGCGTAATTATCCGTTCCAATATAGGTACTGACCGCTTCAGAATTTACATTGCTGTCAATTGCTACAATTTTGCTGCCAGCTTTTGCCGCTGCATCAATCGCTGCTCCATTGTTATCATAATCAATCGCAGAAAATACCAGTGCCTGTGCCCCCTGTTCTACACATTGTGCCACCATTTCATTCTGCGTCTCATAGTCCTCCTCTGTCTCCGGTCCCATAATTGTCAGCTTTAAGTTGTATTCTGTGGCTGCTGCCTCTGCACCTGCGAAAACAGATAACCAAAATTCAGTTTTTGTAGATTTTGCCACTAGAGCCACAGAATGCTGTTCTGGTGCAGTTGTCTGTGTGGTGCAACCACAAAGCCCAAACAACAAGAGCCCTACTACAATCCATATACTCTGTCTACTTGCCATACTCTCCCTCCCGCTGTTTGGGCATTCTGATGGTGACGCAGGTTCCCTCATCCGGTTTACTGGAAATTTGCAGTCCATATTCTTTGCCAAAATAAATTTTCAGCCGGTCATTGACATTTTTTATGCCAATCCCTGTATTTTCCCGTTTGCCATCCTGTAGCACCGCCTCAATTTTTTCCTGACTCATACCAACCCCATTATCTTGTACACAGAAGATGATATCCTCCCCATCCTGATACACCTTCACCAAAATCTGTCCTTCATCCACCAGCAAATTCAAGCCATGATTGATGGCATTTTCCAAAATTGGCTGAAGGGTGATTTTATTGCAGTAGTAATCTAGGCACTGTGGGTCTACATCAAATTGGTAAGTGAATTGATTCTTATAGCGGTATTTCTGTATTTGCAGATAGCTTTCTGCGTGTTGGATTTCTTTTGCAATGGGAATGAGTTCATGCCCCTTGCTAATACTGATACGGAATAGACAGGCCAGTGCATGTACCATATTCACTGCATCTGCATTACGTCCTCTCTCACACATCCAAGCAATGGAATCCAATGTATTGTATAGAAAATGTGGGTTGATTTGGGCTTGCAGTGCCTTGAGTTCTGTTTTGCGCAGATTGATTTCTTCTTCTCGTACTGTTGTCATTAACTGTTGAATGCGCATTACCATATGTCCAAATGAACAGGACAACTCCTGCACTTCTTTTGTGCCGCCAACAGGGCAGTAAGTGAAGTGATCTGCATCTGCCTCAAAACTCTCCATTGCAGATGCCAATTTTTTCAGGGGTTGCCCAAGAAAGTTGGAAAGGAGCCAACTGGTCAGTAAAGCAACCAATAATATTACGACTGCAACAACACCGGAAATTTTCAACATCTCCACTACATTTCGATTGACCAGTTCATCAACATAGCTCACCCCCACCACTCTCCAATCACTCCCCTCCACACTGGTAATACAATGAATGATGGCATCATCGTTGTAGATCCCATCTGACAATGTTGCCAGACTTTCTGTGTCCTCTTTTTTTAACCCAGCATAGAGAAGCTGTTGTTGGGGGTGATAAACAATGTTCCCTTTTGCATCCATCAGAAAACAGTAGCCTCGTTGCCCAATGCTTACATTGTTGATATAGCTGGAAATACTGGAAAAACTCAAATCCAGTGAGACCCAACTCACCTCACTGCCCTGAGGCAGTGGGGCTGTCATGGTGACAACCCAGGGATAATATCCTTCAAATAAAGTGGTTACATGGGGGGCTGACATCACAGTTCCCTGTGCATGTTGCACCTGTTGTAAATTGAAGGAAAGATTGGCAAACAGATTCTCTTTTGGCTCTCTGCCCAGAGACCAACACTGCATTAACTCTCCAGTCGCAGTATAGCTTGTCACTGCCACAACATCCGGTCGAAAGGTCAAAAAGGAATCTAGCCGCTCACTTCTCTCCTGTTCTGGCTGTGCAATGGATTGCTCCACCAGTTCCATTGCCTGCCCCATATCCCACAAATAATTGCTCACCGTGTTGGACACCTGACTCACTGCCTGAGCACTTGTGGTACGGGCGGTTTGTATCATAGCACTGCGATATCGGTCAAGAAACAATAAAATACAACAACATAGGATAACTGCCACAACCCCTACAACCATAGAGACCAAAATTGTAGTAATCCGTATCCCCGTATGGGAGAAGTGCCGTTTCACTTGCTTTCACTCCCTTTTTCTGCCTCCAGTCGTCTACGCAAAGCGTTTGGGGACTCTCCACAGTATTTTTTAAAACAATAGCTGAAATAGTGCTGGTCTGTATAGCCACAACGCTGGGCTATATCCTGAATTTTGAATTCTGGGTTTGCCAGCAGTTCTTTTGCTGCCTCCATTCTCTTTCGGATTAACATATTGATAAAAGTTTCTCCTGCATATTTCTTGATACATGCACTGAGGTGATTTGGGCTTACATCCAACATGGCACTTAAAGAAACCAATGAGAGATTGGCATCCATATAATGTTGAGAAATGGTATCTATGGCCCGTTTACACAACAGGTTGCCCCCTTTGACTGCTGGTGCCAGGTCACTGATAAACTGAATTTTACCGTCTCCCTGCCCCAACGCCTCCATTGCCTCTCGATATGCAGTGTGTATTTCTCCCAGCGTTCTGACAATACGACTAATTCCTATACGACACCCTTTCCCAAGTACACGGGAAGCCATCTGTACAATCTCATCTGCCAAAATATGTAGATATTCTTCAAAATCGGATGGATTTCCCAACAGTACAGTAACCACTCGACCAGAAGTAAAAAAACTGATACTGCGCAGGTACTTGCCAGCCAGAGAATCCACAGAGGCTACAAATGATGGCGGTGCACCTCTGCTTCCGTCTTCCTCCTGTAATGTTGACACCATCACTGTATAATAGGGTCTGTCTTTTTCATCTCGTAGCAGACCACATTGCTGCGCATATGTCTCTATTTGCCCACTTTCCTCCATATGGGCATAGTCATCCAACACCAGAGGCATGACCATTGCTGCACGCATATCTGCCCCTTCCACCTTAGAAGCCTGTCGAAATAGTTCAAATTGTGCATCAATTTTTTGTCTGATAATCCGCAGTTCTGCACCAATGCCCTCAATGGTCAATGGTTTCAGCATATAACTAATAATGTTATATTGAATCGCCTGTTTGGCATATTCAAAGTCATCATACCCACTGAGAAATGCAATATTGATGGCTGGTCGCACTTCCCGTACCTGTCGAGCCAGTTCAATTCCTGATATGAATGGCATACGAATATCGGTGAGCAACAAATCCGGTTCGTGTTTTTCTACCAGTTGCAAAGCATCTAATCCATTACTGGCACTTCCAACCAGACAAAACCCATACTCCTCCCAGGGAATCATGGTACACACAGCTTCCCGCAATTCATCCTCATCGTCTGCCACAACTACAGTATACAAATTTTTTACAGCCATCGGTATACCATCCCTTTCCCTGTATTATTCTCCTCAGAAAATCTATGCTATTATACCAGATTTTCCTTTGAGTCACAAATATTTTTGTGCTTTTTTCTGTCATTTAAGAAGGGATGTATGGTATAAAACAAGAAGGCATGTTTTATTTGAATCTACTGTTCTCTATATCATATTTACCTATATCTCCAAAAAAATAACAAAACAACTTTACGGATAGAAGGAAACGTGTATAATGGTGATAGAATTGAAGTTTCTATTTTTATAGATTCACTGCTTGTATTTAAGCAGAGAGCTTTTGGAGGGCTTAATATGGAAAAGAATTCTAAAATTTATGTAGCAGGGCATACGGGTATGGTTGGTTCCTCCATTATACGTGAACTGAAACGTTGTGATTATGATAATATTGTAACGCGTACTCATCATGATTTAGATTTGTGTAGACAGTTAGATGTTGAGACATTTTTTCAACAAGAGAAACCAGATTATGTGTTTCTAGCTGCATCTAAAGTTGGTGGTATTGTAGCAAATCAACAGGCACTCGCTGACTTTATGTATGAAAACATGACTATGGAAATGAATGTTATCCATGCTGCATGGCAAAATGGATGTAAAAAGCTTTTATTTTTAGGATCATCTTGTATTTATCCACGCATGGCACCTCAGCCAATGAAAGAAAGTTACCTGCTTACCTCTGAGCTTGAAAAAACAAACGAGGCATATGCATTGGCAAAAATTTCTGGTCTTAAATATTGTGAGTATCTAAATCGTCAGTATGGAACCGACTTTATCTCTGTTATGCCTACAAACTTGTATGGTCCAAATGACAACTATCATCCCACTCACAGCCATGTATTACCAGCCCTGATTCGTCGCTTTCATGAAGCCAAAGAGCAAAATCTGCCTACTGTCACTTGTTGGGGCGATGGCAGCCCAAAACGTGAGTTTTTATATGTAGATGATCTTGCAAATCTGTGTGTCTTTTTAATGAACCATTATAGTGGAAATGAAACTGTAAATGCAGGCACTGGAAAAGAATTAAGTATCAAAGAATTGTCTGAACTGGTAGCATCTATCGTTGGGTATCAGGGTAAAATTCTGTGGGATACCAGCCGTCCAAATGGTACACCACGTAAACTTTTAGATGTATCAAAAAGCCATGCTCTTGGCTGGCACCACACAATTGAACTTGAGGATGGTATTCGTTTGGCATATCAGGACTTTCTCACCAATCCAATCCGTACAGAACGATAATCCTGATCATTGTCCCTCGTTTATAGTCGGATTGTGGATATAGTAAGGAGATAAAGACATGAAAGCGGTTATTTTAGCAGGTGGCTTTGGCACCAGAATTTCTGAAGAAAGCCAATTCAAGCCAAAACCCATGGTGGATTTGGGTGGTATGCCAATTTTATGGCATATAATGAAGTTATACGGCTACTATGGAATTACCGAATTTATCATCTGTGCTGGATATAAACAACATGTAATCAAAGAGTATTTTGCCGACTATTTTCTACATACCTCTGATATTACCTATGATTTTACCAGGGGTAAAAATGAAATTATTGTACACCGAAATACCTCTGAACCTTGGAAGGTTACTGTGGTAGATACTGGACTCCATACCATGACCGGTGGACGTGTTCGACGAATTAAAGATTTTGTAGGTAATAAGCCATTTATGTTAACCTATGGAGATGGTGTATCTAATATCAATATCAAAAACCTTTTGGCGTTCCATCGCTCCCATGGAAAACTGGTCACAATCTCCGCCTACAATGCCGGTCAACGGTTTGGTGTGCTGGATATTGATCCAGATGGGCATATCAACGAATTTCGGGAAAAGACACAGGGCGATGGAAACCTAATCAACATTGGATATATGGTCTGTCAACCAGAATTTATCCAATACATTGATGGTGATGATGTGATACTGGAAAAATCCCCTTTGGAACGGGTTGCAAAGGAAGGGGAACTTATGGCATATAAACACACTGGATTCTGGCAGTGTATGGATACAGTGAGAGAAAAACAACAACTAGAAGAAATGTGGGCTTTAGGAAAAGCCCCATGGAAAGTGTGGGCAGATTGATGGGCATACTAAACCCAACCTTTTTTCATGGAAAAAGAATATTGATTACAGGGCATACTGGTTTTAAAGGGGCATGGCTATGTGAGATTTTACACCTGTTTGGTGCAGAAATTACAGGGTATTCTTTGTCTGCTCCTACACAGCCAAATCTGTTTGCTCTGTCAGGGCTTTCGGAAAAAATTACTTCATGGACTGGGGATATTCGGGAGCAACAGACACTGATAAAGGTTTTCGATGAAGTGCAACCTGAAATCGTACTGCATCTGGCAGCACAACCCATTGTTCGTGACAGCTATCGAAATCCTGTTCTCACATATGAGACCAATGTAATGGGGACTGTCAATTTATTGGAATGTGTACGCTGTGCAGGCACTCCTGTGAAATCTGTTGTGAATGTTACAACAGATAAAGTGTACTTGAACCGGGAGTGGTGTTGGGGCTATCGGGAAGATGAGATGCTAGACGGTTATGACCCCTATTCCAACTCAAAATCCTGTTCTGAACTGGTTACCCATAGTTATTGCAACAGCTTTTTCCATGCTCCGGATGCCCCTTCTGTCTCCACTGTACGGGCAGGCAACGTCATCGGGGGTGGCGATTTTGCCAATGACCGCATCATTCCAGATTGTGTGCGAGCTGCAATCTCAAAAAAAGAAATTATTGTGAGAAACCCCCATTCTATTCGCCCCTATCAACATGTTTTAGAGGCACTCTTTGCCTACCTTATGATTGCACAAAAACAGTTTGAGAATCGCAACTATGCTGGTTGGTACAATGTAGGTCCTGATGACTGTGACTGTGTTACAACAGGGCATCTTGTGGATTTGTTCTGTCAAACATGGGGCAATGGACTAACATGGTCCAGCCATGCCCAGCCCAATGCCCCTCATGAAGCAAACTTTTTAAAGCTAGATTGCACCAAATTAAAACACACCTTCCACTGGCAGCCCAGGTGGCATATTGATGATGCAGTTCAATATACCGTTGCATGGAGCCAGGTTTGGCAGAATGGAGGCGATATTGAACAGGAAATGGTGCGTCAGATCCTGGCATATCTAGAGGCTTGAAAGATGGGATGAAGGGCTGGTTCCGCTCAAGAAACCGGGCACTGCCGACCCTCATGATCCAGTGTATATTCTTCCTGCAATAATAATTGGGAAATGGGCACAAAGGTATATCCATCCTGTATCAACGTCTCCAAAATGGTAGGCAATGCCTCTGGTGTGTGGAGAGCTGCATTATGGAATAGGACAATAGAACCACATTGTACCTTGTTAATGACCCGCTGGGAAATTTCCGATGCGGGGATCTCTTTCCAGTCTAAACTGTCCACATCCCATTGGATTGGCTCCATTCCGATGGAGCGCACTGCATGGATGGATTTGTCGTCATAATCCCCATAAGGAAGGCGCACCAATGTAGGGCATTCCCCTGTAATTTCTTCAATTTTTTCATTGCACGCCTGTAAATCAACCACAATTTCATCCACAGACAACTGTGGGTAGTGGGCGTGGGTGTTGGAGTGGTTCATAATTTCGTGCCCTGCTTCATGCAATGCTTTGACGGATTCTGGGTAGCGTTCTACCCAATCCCCCACCACAAAGAAGGTTGCTTTTACCTGATATCGCTCCAAAATATCAATCAATTCCTGTGTATCTTCATTTCCCCATGCTGCATCAAAGCTAATGGAAATCATAGGCTGGTCTCTCTGTACACAGTAAATCGGGAGTTGGCGCACAGTGGCAGATGTCTCCAAAGTCACAGGGCAACAGGCTAAATATAAAATGACAAGACCAAGAATTCCGCTTCCCAGTGCAACCAGCCACTTTTTCCTGCACAAAATAATTGGTTTCATATACTGACTACCTCCCATACCGCTTTCTTCCTTTTACCTTATGCACCGCCACTATGGGGTATGATATCAGAGTTTTTTATTTACCGATTAAAATTTTCTACCATAATTTTGTGGTCTCTATCTTGTTTTCTAGTATACAAGTATTATAATATATTACAGTGAAGGGCATCTTTCCCCATTTACTTTTTAGGAGGAACAAATTTATGAAAGCTTTTATGGACAAAGATTTCTTGCTGGAAACAGAAACAGCCAAACATCTCTTTCATGACTATGCAGAAAAACTTCCCATTGTAGATTATCACTGTCATATTTCCCCTCAGGAAATTTATGAGAACCGTCGATTTGATGATCTGGCTCAGGTGTGGCTAGGGGGAGAAAATCCTGATGGCACATTGGCTGGCGACCACTATAAGTGGCGTTTGATGCGTTCCAATGGGGTGAGTGAGGACTATGTAACTGGCAGTCAGCCAGGGCTTGACCGTATGCGTAAGTTTTCCGAGGCATTAGAGCTTGCCATTGGAAATCCCATGTATCACTGGTGTAATCTGGAGCTGCGTAAGTTCTTTGATTACCATGGCTGTCTGTCTCCTGCCTCTGTAGATGAAATTTGGGAAACTTGCAGTCAGAAACTGCGCACTGAGGATACTATGACCGTTCGTGGTCTCATTCAGCAGGCAAATGTAGCTATGGTTGGCACCACAGATGACCCCATTGACTCTCTGGAATGGCATAAAAAGATTGCTGAAGATTCCACCATTTCTACTAAGGTTTGCCCCTCTTTCCGCCCAGATAAGGCTGTGAACATTCATAAAGAGGGTTTTGTTGACTATATCAAGAAATTGGCTGACAGTGTGGGCAAATCCTCTCTGAACAGTGTGGAGGATGTATGTGATGCCCTTGTAACCCGACTTGAGTTTTTCGCCTCTGTGGGCTGTCGTGCCAGCGACCATGGTCTTGACTATGTGCCTTTCCGCACAGCATCTATGGACGAGGTCAATGCAATTTATAAAAAAGCAATGGATGGACAAACTGTCAGTGTGGAAGAAGCCGAAAAATATCAGACCGTTCTTTTGCTGCATTTGGGTAGAGCCTATCATCGTCTGAACATTGTCATGCAGCTCCATTACTCCTGTCTGCGCAATGTCAATGAACGTGCTTTCCGTAAACTGGGTGCGGATACCGGTTATGATATGATCAATCAAAATACCTGTGGTGGAAATATTGCTCAGTTGCTCTCTGCCCTTGAAGAAACCGGTGAATGCCCCAAAACCATTCTCTATTCTTTGAATCCTGTGGACAATGCCCAGCTGGGTACCCTGCTTGGCTGTTTCCAATCCCCTGAACTGCCCGGAAAAATCCAGCATGGCTCTGCCTGGTGGTTCAATGACACCAAAACTGGGATGGAGGAGCAGATGAAATCCCTTGCCAGCTTGGGCATACTTGGAAACTTTGTCGGTATGCTTACAGACTCCCGTTCTTTCCTCTCCTATGCACGTCACGACTACTTCCGTCGCATTTTCTGCAATTTGGTGGGTAACTGGGTAGAAAATGGAGAGTATCCCAATGATGAAGCTGCTTTGAAAAAGATTGTTGAAGGTGTCTGCTATTACAACGCTGTGCGTTACTTCAATCTGTAATCACGGAAATGGGCACAGTGTTCCAAAGATTGCTTCTGTGTCTTGGTTGTCGCATTTTATTTGCATGCTAATTTTCTGTACTCGGAGGAGGGTTCTCTATGTTGCACCCCACAGACCATTCCACACAAAAGTTTATTACCATTGGCGAAATTATGCTCCGTCTTACACCACCTAATTATGAGAAAATCCGTATGGCAACTGGATTTGAGGCAAGCTATGGCGGCAGTGAGGCAAACATTGCTCTGGCTCTTGCCAATTTGGGGATTGACAGCACCTTTTTTACGGTTGTTCCCAACAACAGTCTGGGAAAAAGTGCCATTCGTATGCTGCGGAGCAATGATGTACACTGTTCTCCTATTATTCTCAGCACACCTGCCGAAACCCCAACCCATCGTCTGGGAACTTACTATTTGGAGACTGGGTATGGAATTCGTTCCAGCAAGGTGATTTACGACCGAAAGCAAAGTGCCATCAGTGAATATGACTTCTCACAGGTGGATCTGGATGTACTGCTCAGCGGCTATGATTGGCTGCATCTCAGCGGCATTACCCCTGCCCTCTCTCCCAACTGTGCAGATTTGATTATGAACTGCCTGAAAGTTGCCAAAGAACATGGTTTAACGGTCAGTTTCGACGGAAATTTCCGCAGTCTTTTATGGACTTGGGAACAGGCAAGAGATTTTTGTACCCAATGCTTGCCTTATGTGGATGTGTTGTTTGGCATTGAGCCTTATCACCTCTGGAAAGATGAGGACAACCATGAATTAGGAGATTGGAAAGACAATGTGCCATTCCAGCCTGATTTTGCACAACAGGATGAGATTTTTAGGCATTTTGTGGATCGCTATCCCAATTTGAAGTGCATTGCACGCCATGTGCGTTATGCCTACAGTGGCAGTGAGAACAGTTTAAAGGCCTTTATGTGGTATGAGGGACAGACATTTGAAAGCAAACTCTTTACCTTTAACATTCTGGATCGAGTAGGAGGCGGAGATGCCTTTGCCAGTGGTCTGATTTATGCTATGATGAACCACTACCAACCCCTGGACATGCTAAACTTTGCTGTGGCAAGCAGTGCCATCAAACACACCCTTCATGGGGATGCAAATATTACAGATGATGCAAATACCATTCTCAATCTCATGAATATGAGCTATGATATCAAGCGTTAATCCCTCTGTTCTGGCAGGCAGTCTATTGACTGCCTGCCACGTTTGATTTAGGGCTGGCTCTGAATTTAACCTATCAATTACACAAATCCTCTGGATTCTCTCAGTAAAATCTGTTATACTGAACTTGCCATCAAACAAAGGCTGAGGTGATTGATATGAAGTGGTATCAAAAGACGAGTCAGGAAATTGAGGTAAGGCATAAACTGCGGCAAATTTCATTGGTTACAGATGTATTCTGAACCAGTTGGGATTTGCCGTGTTTTTTTGCCCTCCCTCACAGGGAATGAATCAAAAGGGGTGTTTATGATGCTTCCATGTCAAACAAATTGTCCAAACTATCACACCGGCTGTCATAAATCCTGTGCTTCTTTCCATCAGATGCAGGAAAAACAACGGGAACAGCGTCAGAAAAAAAAGGCATATTTAGAGTATTATAATGAAGTATGTCTCACCATGACAAGACAATTCCGGGCACTCAGCCCTTGTAGACCCACCTATTGACTTTCTCTCCTGTGAATGGACCTTCCTGTCTGTTCACAGGATTTTTATTCTCAAAAATAACCCGGTTTCCACCTGCCCCCTTATTGTTTTTTTTTGATTTATCTGATATAATGAAACACTGATTTCATCTAGTTCATTGGAGAGGAGGAAATTTTTCTTGAATCGAAAGTTTATTCAGATTTTGCAGCCAAGTGTACAACTTTATTTTCTTGTTTTACTGGTCTTTGCACTGGTGAGCTTTTGGTTTTCTTTTCCCCTGGCTCTGGTGGAACTGATGATCATCTTATTGTTGGGCATCTATCACCGTACAAACTCCCACAAGCGTCGTCGGGAAATTACCAAGTATATTGAAAACATCACTGGCAATGTGGATATGGCAACTAAGGATACCATGATCAATTCCCCCCTGCCCATGGTGATTTTTCGACCTGAAAATGGGGATATTATTTGGAGTAACGACCGTTTTTTGCAGTTAACCAACGAAAAAGAACATCTCTTTGATGCAAAGCTGTCCACCATCGTTCCTGATTTTGACCCCCGTTGGCTGTTGGAGGGCAAAACAGAGGCCCCCTATGAATTGGCTCTCAATGGGCGTACCTTTCGTCTGTATGGTCACATTGTACGCACAGGAGACCGCAGCAATGGATTTCTTGCCACCATTTATTGGGTGGATATTACAGAACTTTGTCACATTCGGGACCAGTTCGATGCTACCCGTCCGGTAGCCGCTGTGCTGTTATTAGACAACTACGAAGATTTGATGAGCAATCTGACAGAAAATCAACGCTCCACCATCTATTCTGAGCTGAATGCCCGTTTGGATGCCTGGGTAGCTGGCACTGGCGGTATGCTGCGCCGCGTGGAACGGGACCGCTACATCTATTTCTTTGAGGAGCAATATCTCTCCCAGTTTGTTGCCCAGAAATTTGATGTATTGGATACCATTCATCAAGTGATGAATCCCTCTGGGCTTTCTGCCACCCTTTCCATTGGTGTTGGAAAAGGTGCCAGCAGTTTTCAAGAACTGTTGCAATTTGCCAATCTATCCATTGAGATGGCTCTCTCCCGTGGTGGTGATCAGGCTGTCATTCGCAATCAACACACCTTTGAGTTCTATGGCGGTCGCTCCAGAGAGACAGAGAAGCGTACCAAGGTGAAAAGCCGCGTGATGGCAAATGCCATCTCTGCTTTGGTAGCAGATGCCTCCCACTTGATTATTATGGGTCACAAAGCCCCAGATAATGACTGTATTGGTGCTGCTGCTGGCGTGTGTGCCATTGCACGAAAGAAAGGGGTTCCTGCCTATATTGTACAGGAAGCTGGTACTCCGCCAGCGAAACCTCTGATGGAAAAGTTGTTGTTGTTGCCAGAATATCAGACCTGCTTTGTCGGGGCACAGGATGCCATGCAACTGGTGGATGAACGAACTCTGCTGGTAGTGGTGGACACCAACCGACCTGAACAAGTGCAGTATCTTCCCCTTTTGGATGCCTGCCACCGTGTTGCTGTGATTGACCATCATCGCCGTGCAGCCAGTTACATCGAAGGGGCTGCTTTAAACTACCATGAACCCTATGCTTCTTCTGCTTCAGAGTTGGTGACAGAACTGTTGCAATATATTGCAGACCCCACTGACCTGACTCGTGCAGAGGCTGAGGCTCTTTTGGCTGGCATTGTATTGGACACCAAAAACTTTACCATGCGCACAGGTGGACGCACCTTTGAAGCGGCTGCATTTTTACGTCGTGCGGGTGCAGACACTGGAGAAGTGAAAAAACTGTTTCAAAATGATTTGGAAGGTACCATTTCCAAATATTCTATCATTCAAAATGCAAAACTGTATCGAAAGGGAATTGCCATTGCAGTGGTAGACCATACAGTAAGCCGTATCACAGCCGCTCAAGCTGCCGATGAATTGCTCAATATTATCGGAATTGACACTTCCTTTGTGCTCTATCCCGACAAAGAGCGTATTATCATTTCTGCCCGTTCTATGGGGGAACATAATGTACAGGTGATTCTGGAACCACTGGGAGGTGGTGGCAATGCCGCCGCCGCTGGTGGACAGATTCCTGATAAGACATTGGAACAGGTGGTGGCAGAACTACACCACTCCATTGACCAATATCTTGATAATTAGTAAATGATTTCTTTAAAATTGGAGGAATTTAGGTATGAAAGTAATTTTACAGCAGGACGTAAAGGGACAGGGTAAGAAGGGTCAGATGGTGGAAGTATCCGATGGGTACGCCCGCAATTTTTTGCTCCCTAAAAAACTGGCTGTAGTTGCAACCGCTGAAAATATCAATACTATGAAACAGCAGGAGAAGGCACGCAAGGCACAGGAAGCTGCGGAAAAGGCAGAAGCAGAAGCACTCTCCAAAAAGCTGGAAACTTTGAGCGTCACTGTTCCCGCTAAAGCTGGCGAGGGTGGACGCCTCTTTGGTGCAGTTACTGCAAAAGAGATTTCTGAATATCTATCCGCCCAGCACAACATTCAGATTGCAAAGTCAAAACTGGTGCTGGATGAGCCCATCAAAGCCTGCGGTGGCTATCAGATCAAAGCTAAGCTGGGCTATGAAATTGTTGGTACAGTAAAAGTACAGGTTGTAGAAGCATAACAATATTATCATGGGTTTTCTGCCCTCATCTCCGGTACCCATAATCCTGGGATGAGGGCACACTCTTTGATTGTATTCACAGGAGGTGAACACTATGGCATCCATTGAGGATGAATTATTACTCCGGCAACTGCCCCATAGCGTAGAAGCGGAACAAGCGGTATTGGGGTCCATTCTCTTTGATGCACGCTGTGTTCCTGAAGTCATCGACCAGCTAAAGCCAAATGACTTCTATATCCAGCAAAATCGTGATATCTATGAGACCATTTATGAACTGTTCAATTATGCCCAAACCATTGATGCAGTCACCATTCTGGAAGGGATGCGGAAAAATGGCACCTTTCAGGACCAAGTCTCTCAGCGGTATCTCCTTCAGTTAATGGATGCCACTCCCACTGCATCCAACGTAAAAGAGTATATTTCCATTGTCAAAGACAAAACTCTTTTGCGTCAAGTTGCAGAAACTGCCAATGAGATTTCTTCTCTTGTGCAGCAGGGCACAGAAACTGGTCAGATGGTTCTGGATGCAGCAGAACAAAAATTTCATGATATTCGTGAGGGTCGCACCTATCGGGGACTGATGCCCATTGCCTCTGTGATGATTGATGTGTACGACCGACTGAATGAACTGGCATTGAGTGATTCTGATATTCCCGGTCTGCCCACAGGTCTTGTGGATTTAGACCGTGCCATCTCTGGTTTAAACAAATCAGACCTGATTTTGCTGGCAGCCCGTCCGGGTATGGGCAAAACCTCTATGGCTTTGAATGTCCTGTTAAAAGCTGGAAAAACCTCCGGAAAAACAGTTGCCTTTTTTTCTCTGGAAATGAGCCGGGAACAACTGGCAATGCGGCTGATTTCCAGCGAGTGTTTTGTAGACAATAAGAACTTGATGACCGGTAATCTGTCAGAGGAAGAATGGCTGAAAATTTCTGATGCAGTAGATTCTCTTAACAATACCAAAATCTTGATTGATGATGATTCCTCTGTCACCGTAGCAGACATTAAGGCAAAATGCCGTCCCATCAAAGATTTGGGGCTGATTGTCATTGATTACTTGCAACTGATGCAATCTGCTGGTGGAAAATCCAATTCCAGTGAAAACCGTCAACAGGCAGTTTCTGAAATTTCCCGTGCATTAAAACTGATGGCAAAGGATTTGAATGTACCTGTGCTGTGCCTGTCTCAGCTCTCCCGTGCCAATGAGAGCCGCAGTGATAAACGTCCTATGCTGTCCGACCTGCGTGAATCTGGTGCCATTGAACAGGATGCTGATATTGTTATGTTTCTCTATCGAGAGGGCTACTATGATCGGGACAGTGCCACTCCAAATCTGGCAGAGTGCATTATTGCAAAAAACCGCCACGGTGAAACCAGAACGGTTCAGTTACAGTGGATGCCAGAGTATACCGCATTTGATAACATTGATTGGAAACACAGTGAATATTGAGTTTTGGGCTTGGAGGACATATGCACGATTCTATGGTTTCTCTGATTGAAACATACAACTTAATTCCTCCAGGCAGCACCATTCTCTGTGCTGTCTCTGGAGGGGCAGATTCCATTTATCTGCTCCATCGTCTCTACCATCTCCGCCCTGTGTTTGGATTTCATCTGGTGGCAGCACACTATAACCACCAACTGCGAGGGGGAGAGGCATTTTGTGATGCTGAATTTGTTCAGCAGTTTGTTTCTCTGTGCTGTACTGTGCAAAAACTTCCTCAGTCTGATGGTTCCATTCAGGAATATCCTGCTGTCTCTCTGGTGTCCGGCTGTGGTGATGTAGCAAAAGAGGCAAAACTGCGGAAGCAAGGTCTGGAGGAAACTGCCCGTGAGATGCGATACGCCTTTCTCTATGAGACAGCCAGACAAGTTGGGGCTGACTACATCGCAACTGCCCACCACGCCAACGACAATATGGAGACCATTTTACTGCATCTTATCCGAGGCTGTGGGCTACGGGGGTTGCGTGGCATTCCTCCCAAACGGGGTTTGCTTATTCGTCCTCTACTGACAACACGGCGGCAGGAAATTGAACAATATCTGCGCTATCACGGTCTCCCCTGGCGTGAGGATCCCTCCAATCGGGATTTGACCTATACACGAAATCGGATTCGCTACTGTGTCCTTCCAGAATTAGAATCATTAAACCCAAATCTGATGGAACGTATTTCAACCATGGCACAGACTGTATGGGAGGACGAGGAATATTTGACCCAGACAGCCAAAATACAAATGGGAGAAATTCAGCAGGAGCCCTGTGGCTGTTCCGCCAGTGCCCATCTCATTGGGCAGATGCCTCCACCCCTTGCACGCAGAGCAGTGCGCATTCTCCTTGGCTTTGCTACACAAGGCAATGACAACTGCACCAGCTACCACTTAGAGCAGTTAGTTGCTCTGTGCCATTCCCCGTCGCCCTCTGCCAGTCTCTCTCTGCCCAATGGACTTCTCGCCTGTCGAGAGTATGACCGTCTGGTGATTCAACACAAGCAGACCGTTTCGCTGTCCGAGGAAATCCCCCTCTCTATGGTAGGGGAAACGATAGCAGGACAGTGGGTCATCACCTGTGAACCAACAGTATACCAAGGTCAGACACAGGGGACTTTTTGCTTTTATTTATCCCAAATCAAATGCCCTATTTTAATGGTGCGATGTCGGAGGCAAGGTGATTTGCTCACATTACCCAACCGACCAAGAAAAACGGTAAAGAAATGGATGATTGATGAGAAAATTCCAGCTCATATCCGAAACGCATTACCTGTTTTTATTACAGATGGACAGTTAGCCGCTGTGACACAACTGGGTCCAGATGCTCATTTTTTGCCATCCAAGGGAGAGCTTGCTTGGCAAATTCAATGCAGCATACAAACTTCCCACTTACAAACACAAAATTCGACCTATTTTCTATAAATTGTGTGATAATTTATAACAACGAAAGGACTGAATTCTATGCTAGAAAAAGACATTCAATCTGTTCTTTTTACAGAGGAACAGCTCTCCCAGCGTTGCCAGGAAATTGCAAATGAAATTATGAGGGACTATCAGGGTAAAGAGGTAGTCTTAATCAGTGTTCTGCGTGGCTCTTTTGTCTTTATGGCTGATCTGTGCCGCCGCATTGATCTCCCCTGTACCGTGGATTTTATGTCTGTATCTTCCTATGGCTCAGGCACTTCCTCCACAGGTCAAGTGCAAATTACAAAGGATTTGTCCAGTGATATCTCTGGTAAACATATTTTAGTTGTTGAGGATATTTTGGATTCCGGTAATACATTGAGCTATTTGTTGAACGTGTTGCAGCAGCGCAAGCCTGCCTCTATCCGTCTGTGTACTCTGTTGGATAAACCTGATCGACGGGTCAAACCTGTGGAAGTACACTATTCTGGTTTTACCATTCCTGATGCCTTTGTGGTGGGCTATGGTCTGGACTATGCAGAACACTATCGCAATCTCCCCTACATTGGCATTCTGAAACCTGAGGTATACGGTGGGTAACACCCCTCACATGTGGAACAGTTGGCGGACCGTTTCCACTGTTGCATCTCTGCACCCGCCGGAAAGGAAGTGAGCTAGTTGAGGCGAATCAGCCCCCGAGATCTTGTGATTTATGTTGCTGTGTTTCTGCTGATGATGTTTTCCATCAATACACTTCAACAGATGAATCGACAGCAAAGTCCAAGCTATCATCAAATCCGTGTCCTGTTTGAACAGGAAAAAGTAAAATCGTTTACTATCAAAGACCATGTGATTACCCTTGAACTGCGTGGTGAAGACGATACCACAACCAAAAAGCAATTTGAGCTTGCAAATTTTGATGTGTTTTACAATGATATGCACACATTGATTGACCAACAGCGTGCTTCTGGTGTTTTGGAGGACTATACGTATTATCCCAGTGTGCGTGACTCCTGGTGGTATCAATCTCTCCCCTATCTGCTGGCTGTGCTACTGATGATTGGGTTCTGGTACTTTATGTATTTCCAGCAGGTGAATGCCAATAATGGTGGCAACAATGGTGCCAACCGTTTCGGTCGTGCACGTACTCGAACCATCACAGATCAGACCAAACGTGTCACCTTTCAAGATGTGGCAGGGGCAGAAGAAGAAAAGGAAGAACTACAGGAAATTGTAGAATTTCTCCGTGACCCACAAAAGTTCATTTCTTTGGGGGCTCGCATTCCAAAAGGCGTCTTATTGGTTGGACCTCCTGGCACTGGTAAAACTCTCATTGCCAAAGCGGTAGCAGGTGAGGCAAATGTCCACTTCCTGTCTATTTCTGGTTCTGATTTTGTGGAACTTTATGTAGGTGTAGGCGCAAGCCGTGTTCGTGACCTCTTTGACCAAGCAAAAAAAGAATCCCCTGCCATTGTCTTTATTGACGAGATTGATGCAGTGGGTCGTCAGCGTGGAGCCGGTCTGGGTGGTGGTCACGATGAACGTGAGCAAACTCTAAACCAGTTGTTGGTGGAGATGGACGGTTTTGCTTCCAATGATGGGGTGATTGTCATGGCTGCTACCAACCGACAGGATATATTAGACCCTGCACTTCTCAGACCTGGTCGTTTTGACCGTCAAATTTATGTAGGACTGCCTGATATCAAAGGGCGTGAGGAAATTCTAAAAGTACATGCCCGAAAAAAGCCATTGGGAGAAGATGTTTCCCTCTCCGATGTAGCCAAAGCCACCGCAGGTTTTACAGGTGCTGACCTTGAAAACTTACTGAACGAGGCCGCCCTGTTGGCTGGTCGAGCCAATCAACGTTTTATCAGCCGTTCTGATTTACAGGATGCCATGTTGAAGGTCATTGCTGGTCCAGAGAAAAAAAGCCGTGTGGTAACACCTCAGTCCAAAATGCTCACTGCCTACCACGAAGCTGGGCATGCTGTGGTCATCCATGAATTAAAAACTCAGGACCCAGTTCATCAGATTACCATTGTACCCCGTGGTCCTGCTGGCGGTTTAACCATTTCTCTACCCCAAGAGGACAAAGCCTACCTCTCAAAGCGTGAACTGGAGGAGCGTATTGCGGTATGTCTGGGCGGTCGTGTGGCTGAACAGCTTGTGCTGGGGGATATCTCTACTGGAGCCTCCAATGATATTCAAAAAGCCTCAGAAATTGCTCGTTCTATGGTAACGAAATATGGCATGAGTGAAAAACTGGGTACCATCTCTTATGAAAACAGCAGCAGTGAAATTTTCATTGGTCGCTCTATGGCTCAGGCACGCAGCTACTCCGAAGAAATTGCTGGGCTGATTGATGAAGAAGTACAGTCCATTGTCAACACTGCCTACCGCCGCTGTGAGGAGATTTTGACACAACACCGCAAGGAATTGGAGCTGACTGCCCAATATCTCCTAAGTTATGAAACTATGGAGCGTTCGGTATTTGAAAAGGTATTTTCAGAACCGGAAGATGCGGCTTTTCAGGGATTGATTCCTCTCGAAGCATAAACATATGAACTAAATTGTTTGACAAGCAAAAAATCAGCAGAAAGTGAGATAAATACACTTTCCGCTGATTTTTTATTGCTTTCTAATCCTTTTTCTGTGCCTCTCAGTTTATTCCACAGAAATCATGTAGTAATAGACTGGCTGCCCACCATAGAGTAGATTCACCTCTGCATTTGGACAGGCATCCACAATGAGTTGCTCCATTTTTGTTGCCTGCTCCTCTGTGACATCCTCTCCATAGAACACAGAAATAAACTCGGCGTTCTGTATCTCCGCAGATTGGAGTAACTTTTCCACAAGAGCCTCTAAATTTTGGTCTGTGCCAAAGAGCTGATGTTCCAACAGTGCCAGATAGTCCCCCTGTTGAATGGCAAAGCCACCAAAATCAGAATTACGGGCAGCATAGGTGATTTCTGCTGTTTTGACCTGTGCAAATGCCTCCTGCATGGTCTCAGACAGCTCCTGCATCTCCAGTTCAGGGTCCACTGCCATCATAGCTGCAATGCCCTGGGGCACCGTCTTGGTGGGAAGTACCACTACGGTTTTATCCTCACACATCCCCACACACTGTTCTGCTGCCATAATAATATTCTTATTATTGGGCAACACAAATACAATTTCCGCTGGGGTACGGTCAATTTCTTTCAAAATATCCTCGGTAGATGGGTTCATGGTCTGACCACCAGAGATGACACCATCCACACCCAAATCACGGAACACCGCTTCCAACCCTGTACCAGCACACACTGCCACATACCCATATTTTTTTTCTGGTGCTGCTTTGGCTGGGGCGGTCTCCTGTACTGCACCAACTTCCTCCAAAATTTCGGTGTGCTGCTCTCGCATATTCTCAATTTTTACTTTTAGCAGGGCACCATAGGTCAAAGCCTCCTGCAACACAGTACCTGGCTCATTGGTGTGGACATGTACTTTGATAATATCATCATCGTCCACCAACACAAGACTATCACCCAGACGGCTGCAAAACGCACGCAGTTTTTCAGGGTCCTTCTGGTTGTCTCTGGAACAGATAAACTCTGTACAATAGCCAAATTGAATTTCTTCGGTGGAAAATGCGCCAAATTCTGCCTTTTCCGCAGGTGCCACTTCATCTTCCACAACTTCAGGCATGGGGACACCCTGTAATTCGTCCAGCATTCCCTGTAAAATCACAAGAAATCCCTTACCACCAGCGTCCACCACACCCGCTTTTTTCAAAACTGGGTTCTGGTTGATGGTATTGTCCAGCGCCACCTGTCCCTCCTGAATGGCTGCCTGTAATACATGTTCCACAGAGGGATTCTCCCGGGCTGCACCGGCTGCCCTGGCTGCTGCCAGACGAGACACGGTCAAAATGGTGCCTTCTGCTGGCTTCATTACTGCCTTGTAAGCGGCTGCAACACCAAAATCAAGGGCAATCGCCAAATCCCGTCCATCAATGCTCTCTCGCTCCTTAATCGCTTTGGCAAAGCCACGAAACAGCAGAGACAAAATGACACCAGAGTTTCCTCTGGCTCCCCGCAACAGGGCAGAGGCAGTTGCCTGGGCAGCCTGTCCCACTGTCTCATAGTCCTTCTTTTTCATCTCTGAGGCTGCCGCCGCAATGGTCAGGCTCATATTGGTTCCTGTATCTCCATCGGGGACAGGGAACACATTTAAGTCGTTAATATGCTGCTTCTGTGCATGGATGGAGGCAGCGGCATGGATGACCATGTGTTGAAAATCAACCGCATGAATGGTTTGTTTCATCTCAGACATATTCCTTTCTTTGACGCTCCTTTAAAAACGCATGGAGTCCACACAGACATCCACAGATTTCACTTCAATTCCGGTTGTTTTACTGACAACATAGCGGACTTCACTCATAATAGAACGGCTGACAGCCATAATGTTCACACCATTTTCTACAATGATGTGCAGCTCAATGGATACGGTACCATCCTCATTGTAGTAGACCTTTACTCCTTTTGCCATGGACTCCCGTTTGAGCAGGTGGACAAGCCCATCTGTCTTGGAACGGACTGCCATTCCTTTCACGCCATAGCAGTTGGTAGCAGCACTGCCTGTTACAGCAGTAAACACCTCGCTGCTAATCCGAATTTCACCTAATTCATTTTGTAACTTCATCCGTTGATACCTTCCTTTCACTGAGGATAGGATGCAATTTCATAGATACTGGCTATATTGTAGTCTATTTCCCATAGAATTACAAGTAGAACTTGCGAAAGGGGCATTCATTTCTCCCTTTGTAAGTCTTTCTGTCACAGTCTATCCCCACTCCCTGTTCCGACTTCCTTCTTGATGTTCATGGAATATAATGGCAACCCCACAGACCAGTGAAGTGGAACGGGCTTCACAGAAAAATTACGGCAATGTATGCACATTTGCCCCATACGAAGGAGGAAACGGCTATGGCAGCCAAGGATTCGCTTACAGCCAAACTAAAAAGATGGAACTGGCATTCCATACCAACAGGGGAGGTGACTATGCAGGCATCTGCCCTCCTGCGCAGTGCGGATGTTGGAATTCATTTCACCCTTGCAGCAATCTGTTCTGGTGCTTCCATTTTTGGTGGGTATGCCCCTTTTGGGGTTTCTCTGGTGGGTGCTGCCGGTTCTGGTGTATGTGGTGCTGCGGCACTGCTGGGGGCAGTGTTTGGGTATTTTGCTCTCATGGGTTTTGTGGATGGGCTGCGGTATGCTTCTGCGGCAATTTTAACCTTTTCAGTTCAGTTTGCCTTTTATGACCTAAAAGCACTGCGGCACCCTTGGGTTATGCCAGCATGTGCTGGCTTTCTGACTGGCTGTACCAGTTTTATCTACCTGTCAGAACACGGCTGGCGCACTGTGGATGTGATTTACTTTCTTTTGGAATGTTTTGTCACAGCTGGGGGCTGCTGGTGCTACCGGCAACTTCTTTTGCCGCTGCGCTGTGGGCACAGTGACCGCATTCTCTCCCCCCAACGCAGAGCCAGCCTTGTGTTTCTCCTGTGTACCCTTCTCATTGCACTCTCTCCCATCTCACTTTTTGGTCATATCTCCCTTGGTCGTACCTTGGCAATTGTCATGGTTTTGGCGGTCGCATGGCAGGGAAACTGTACTTCTGGGGCAGTTTTGGGACTGATTGCTGGGCTTTCTATGGACATTGCCGCCAACAGTAACCCTATGTATGCCATGGCGTTTGGTATATCGGGACTATGTGCTGGATTTTACCACCACAAAAAACGGCGATATACAGTCCTTGCCTATGTATTGACCAACAGCGCAGCCGTTTTATGGACTTGGGAGTATGGACTGCCCATCTCTATTTTATATGAAACTGTGCTAGCCTCTATTGGCTTTCTGCTTCTTCCAGAACGTCCTCTGAGACGGCTTGGCATCTGGCTGACTCCAGAAGCAGTTCCCTCCACAGACCACCGCTTGTTGGTTCAAAAAAAACTGGAAGCCACTGCCCAGGCATTTCGTACACTTTATGAAACCATGCGCACTGGTTTTCGACCGCCCAGCAATGACAATGACATTGCCACCATTTTTGACCGTGCCGCCTGCCGTGTTTGCAAATTCTGTACCCTCTGTGCGGACTGTTGGGAAAAGAACTATGTGACCACCTTTAATGCACTCAACGATGCCACACAAGCCATGCTGGAGCGAGGGCAGGGAGAAGCTGGGGATTTCCCTCAATACTTCTCCAGTCGCTGTATTCATTTCGCAAAATTTCTCTCCGCTGTGAATCAGGAATTGACCTCTCTGCTCTACCGCAGACAGTACCAGCATAAAATTCAACAGAGCCGCCTTATGGTGTGCAGTCAATATGGAGAAATGGCATCGCTTCTGGGAAAAGCTGCCACAGAACTCAGTGAGGAGTTGGTGCCGGAACCTCGCTACAATACTGCTTTGCACCAGTTTCTTCTGTCTCTGGGAGGGGAGTGGCAGGGCTGCACCTACCGGGACTCCCGTGGGCTTTTGTGGGTAGAGCTCAGTGGCATGGAGTGCCAGTTGCTCGCCTCATCCAATGCCCTCTCCCAACTGATGAACCTGTTTCCCGTTCCAATGCGGATGGAAGAACAGCTTCCCAATCGTCTTATTTTAGTACAACAGGAACCATTTATGGCGATTGCTGGCGTTGCCGCACAAAAGAAGGATGGGGAAACCGTCAGTGGGGATGCTGGTACTTATTTTAAGCGTTCAGATGGCACTTTATACGTGCTTCTGTGCGATGGAATGGGCAGTGGGATTCATGCCAATCGAGAAAGTACACTGGCATTGCGGCTACTGGAACAATTTTTACAGGCTGGGATGGAAACAGAACACGCACTCAAAACACTCAACACTGCTCTTGCACTGCGAGAAGAAGAACTGGGGGCATTTACAACCATTGACCTTTTACAACTCAACCTCTACACTGGGGATGGAATTCTGTTTAAGTTCGGTGCTGCGCCTACCTATTTGAAAAAAGGAAGCACCATTCGTCGCATCACTGGAACCTCCCTGCCCGCTGGCTTATCTCTGGACCCAAATACCAACCCAGACCGCACCCCCATTCACCTGAACGCTGGGGATTGTGTGCTTATGATTAGTGATGGTGTGTGCAGTATTGAGGATGACCAGTGGATTCGGGAATTATTCTCTGCCTTTACAGGGGAGAGCCCAAAAGAACTTGCCAAACAGCTTCTCACCCAAAGCCCTCAAACTGCCACAGATGACCGCACTGCTCTGGTAGTGCAGCTAATGGAGAGGGAAAAATCTGCATAACGTTTGAAATCCAGCAAGAAGGATGTATTTCATGTTCCCTTCTTGCTGGATTTTTCATTTATTCCCATTTTTCATTATGCTAAGACAGAATATGGTTCCTCATCCTTTACATAAGAGTAATAGTCCTCCATTGTAAAGTCAGACGGTAGACCAGCCAAATCACTTCTGCCTTCTTCAATATGGTCTTTGCTGAGCTTGAGCCATGCCACAAACATTTCTGGGTCATTTTCACGGACGTTTGACACCCACTTTTCTCCCTCTTCTTTCAAGAACGTTAGTCTGTCCCCAAAGGACAGGTTCATGCTGTCCGCCTTTGCCAAACTCTCCATCAGTTGTTGGTTTTTGCTTTGAATGGTTTCCAACATGATGGTCCATTTTCTTGGAACTTCATGTGTCATTTCTTCTGGTACATTTAATGTCACTTCTGATTGTTCCTCTGTCAGTTGAAAGGTGTCATAGTTTCCTGTCTGTAAACTGGTCCCATCAGACAGCTTTTCTGGTTTTTGAAAGGTGGTATCAGATTGTATGACATTTGCGGAAGTCTGGTCTGGCTGTGTCCCATGGATACTGGACGGCAGTTTCCCTGAAAACGGGGTATCTAATGGATATAACATCATCTGTTGGTCACTCCTTGTTCTTCTGTTTGCACTTGTTCTTCTGCCCCACAAAACATTCTCACATACCACCATATATATCGTCCATTTTTCTATGGAGTTAAGACCACTTTCCTGTTGTACCCCTGTTTATTGCAGTTGGCTATACTTTGTCACACCAGCCTCTGTGCTCATAAAAAGCCGCCCTTCATCTACCAGATATTCGATAAAAAAGCGAATGTTCCGCTCAAATCGCAGAGAACGGCTGGTTTTTTTTGTAAATAACTCATAATAATTGCATACTGCTCTGGAAATTTCGCTGGCAGTCATAGGACGAACCACCAGAGACTGAATTTCTGCCGCTCTCTGTGCAAGCAGTGCGTCATTTTGGTCAATCAGGGAGGGCAATTCACTGCCCTCTGCAACCCCCCTATGTGCCATAATCAATTTTTCACAGGATATATCCCGCAACCGCTGGCGGCTCACGGCTGCCTGTTTATGGGACAAACTATAGGGAAGTTTAGAGCCCATCATCTCCACAGAAAGCAACGCATCTCCAACATAACACACCTTATCTGGTGTAACGATGACAATATGCCCTGCTGAATGCCCTGGTGTATGAATGATTTCGAAGTCTATTCCCACAAAGGAGAACTTTCCATTTTCTGGCGGTACAATCACATCAGGATGTTGTACCAGTCCTGCTGCCTCACGCTCTACAGTCTCCGGTGTCAAAAGCAGAAAGTAGCATTTTAAAGTCAGAAGGCTTGCACACATGCCAGCCTCTGCCGCTGTCATTGCCACAGGAATACCATAGGTCTCCTGTAAAAAACGGTTGTTTCCTCCATGGTCCACATGGGCATGGGAACAGAGCACTCCCACAGGTTCCAGTGCATATTGCTCTATCGCCTCTATTATGTCCTGTCGCTCCTGTGCCAATCCTGTATCTAAAAAAATACACTTGTGTTGGTCAATACGATAGATGGGGATATACTCAAATCCCTCCAGCACCCATGTATGATCTTTTACCTGTCTCAGTTCCATATAAACTCCTTTGTCTGTTTATCTGTTCTGTTTCAGATATACCATTAACACTGCAATATCCGCAGGGGATACACCCGATACCCGGCTCGCCTGCCCCAAATTCTGAGGTCGAATCTGGTCTAGTTTCTGTCTTGCTTCCAGTCTCAACCCCTGAATGCACCCATAGTCCATATTTTCTGGCAGTGGTGTGCGCTCCAGTTTCTGCATTTCCTCCACCTGTCGCAACTGTCGGTCAATATAGCCCTGATATTTAATTTTAATTTCCACTGCCTCTCCAACTGCTGTGGATAGGTCGGGTCGCTGTGGGTCAAATGGTGCAAGTTCATTGTAGTGAATGGTAGGTCTGCGTAATAAGTCTGCCAGTCTTGCTCCATTCTGAACCGCAGTTTCCCCATGACTTTGGAGGAATTGTTCCAATGGTTCACTGGGTGCCACCCCTGTGTGCTCCAGTCGCTTGCTCTCCCGCTCCACTGCCTGATATTTTTCCTCCACTGCCTGGAGCTGCTGTTCTGATACCAGACCCAACTGAAAGCCAATGGCAGTCAACCTCTGGTCTGCATTGTCCTGTCGATGCAGCAGTCGGTATTCGGTACGGGATGTCATCATACGGTATGGCTCATTGGTGCCCTTTGTCACCAAATCATCAATCAACACGCCAATATAGCCCTGGTCCCGTCTGAGAATTAGTGGTTCCCGTCCCAACAGTTTTAATGCTGCGTTGACTCCTGCCACAAATCCCTGCACCGCTGCCTCCTCGTAGCCAGAAGAACCATTGAACTGCCCCGCTCCATAAAGCCCACTGATTTTTTTCGTTTCCAGTGTGGCATATAGCTCTGTTGGGTCAATACAGTCATACTCAATGGCGTAGGCACATCTGGTCATCTCTGCCTGTTCCAATCCTGGGATGGTGTGTAACATCTCCACTTGTACTTCCTCTGGCAGTGAGGAGGAAAAGCCCTGAATATACAGTTCCTCTGTATCTAACCCCATAGGTTCTACAAACAGCAGATGTCTCTCTTTGTCTGCAAACCGCACTACTTTATCTTCAATGGATGGGCAATATCTGGGTCCCACTCCCTCAATCACACCGGAGTAAAGGGGGGAACGGTCCAAATTGGCTCGGATGACCTCATGGGTTTTGGCTGTGGTGGTGGTGAGCCAACACACCACTTGATTTTCCGGCTGTTCCTGGGTAGAAAAAGAGAAAGGCTGGGCATCTGCATCCCCCTCCTGTACCTCCATTTTGGAAAAATCCACGCTTCTGGCGTTGACACGGGGTGGGGTGCCCGTTTTAAACCGTCTCAAAGACAGCCCCATTTTTTTCAAACACTCAGTCAATGGCAAAGCTGCTGCCAGACCATCTGGTCCTGAATCCCGCACAACCTCCCCCACAATGGTACGCCCCCCTAGGAATGTACCGCTGGCAATGACCACAGCACGCACCTGATAGGTGGCTCCTGTATGGGTAACAACCCCAGTCACTTGGTTGTGTTCTGTTAAAATTTCTACTACTTCTGCCTGTTTCACCCAGAGATGCTCCTGCTTCTCCAGTGTGTGCTTCATCACCTTTTGGTATTCCCGTCTGTCCGCCTGTGCACGCAGAGACCACACCGCAGGTCCTTTTCCTTTGTTAAGTACCCGATACTGAATACATGCCCTGTCGGCTGCTTTGCCCATCTCTCCCCCCAGTACATCCAATTCCCGTACCAAATGCCCTTTCCCCGTTCCGCCAATGGCTGGATTACAGGGCATATTTCCAACTGCATCTAAATTGATGCTGAAACACAGTGTATTCAGACCCAATCTGGCACATGCCAGAGCTGCTTCAATCCCTGCATGTCCCGCTCCAATCACTGCCACATCATAACATCCTGCATCATATTGTCTTATCATGTTCTCATTCCCCAACTGTATCATATATCATAAACCGGTTTATTTTATCACGTTTTTCTCTCACTCACAAGGGATTTTCCCCTTCTCCATTTTCCCTTGTGCCTTTTATATAAAATATGCTATAATACCTGTAACATGTCCATAATAATTCCATCTGAACGGAAAGGAGGGATTGGAATGAAATACCAACAATGGGAAGTGCTCCCCCAAAATTCTCAGGCATATGACTGTTTGACTTCATCTGGTATCTCCTCCCTGCTGGCTGGCATTTTATCTGCACGTGGATACACCTCTCTCCAGGAAGTCCGTCCACTGCTCACCCCTTGGGATGAACCGATGCCAGACCCCCTTCTTATGAAAGATATGAAGGAAGCGGTCCAGCGCATCTATGCCGCCATCGCCAGAGGGGAAACCATTGCCGTGTATGGTGACTATGATGTAGATGGGATTACCTCTACTTGTCTCCTGACTGATTACCTATCCCAAATTGGAGGAAAGGTTGTCTCTTATATTCCAGACCGGATTGAGGAGGGATATGGTCTGAATACAGACGCCGTTGCTACCCTTTCCGGACTGGGGGTGACCCTGATTGTGACAGTAGACTGTGGCATTACGGCTGCCAAAGAAGTGGAATATGCCCACACTTTGGGGATAGATGTGGTGATTACAGACCATCACGAATGTAAAGAATGTTTGCCTCATGCTGTTGCAGTGGTAGACCCCCATCGCCCTGATTGCCCCTATCCATTCAAAGGGCTTGCCGGTGTTGGGGTTGCCCTAAAACTGGTGATGGCTCTGGCTGGTGCAGAACATGAAGCCTTTCAGGCATTTCAGGAATACTGTGATTTGGCAGCGGTTGGAACCGTTGCAGACGTTATGCCCATGACCGGTGAAAACCGTACCATTGTACAGCATGGTCTTGCTGTGCTGGAACATCCCAGGCGGCTTGGATTGGCGCAGTTGATACGGGAGTCTAATTTAGGGGAAAAACCTCTCACCTCTGTTTCCATCGGGTACACGCTGGCTCCCCGTATCAATGCGGCCGGTCGCATGGGAAAGGCTGGTCTTGCCACAGAATTGCTCCTTACCCGTGACCCGTTGCGTGCTTCTCTGTTGGCGCAGGAGTTATGTGCTTTAAACCGGGAACGGCAAACCATTGAAGGGGATATTTTTCAGGAGTGTGTGGAGCGTTTGGATCAGTCCCCTCCCAATGGTGTCATTGTTCTGGCTTCTGAACACTGGCATCAGGGTGTTGTTGGGATTGTGGCATCCAGACTGGCAGAAAAGTACGCCTGCCCCACCTTTATGGTGTGTCTGGACCACGGTGCTGGGAAAGGGTCCTGCCGCTCCTGGGGTGGCATCAATCTGTTTCAATTATTGTCAGCCTGTAGTGATTTACTGGACGGCTTTGGCGGTCATGCACTGGCTGCTGGCTTTACAGTGCAGGAATCCCAGCTGCCTCAGCTCACCCAACGGCTTACATCCCTTGTACAACAGGCGCTTCAAGGCGCTCAGCCTTTGTCTGTTCTCTCTGTTGACAAAATTGCATCCCCCCATGAACTGACCGTTGAGGAAATACAGTCCCTTGATTTATTGGAACCGTGTGGCACGGGCAATCCCAGACCGATTCTGGCTCTCACTGGTACCCACGTACTCTCCGCTGCACAGGTTGGGCGTGGTCGTCACTTGAAGTTAAAATTGGAAGTAAGAGGCACCTGCTTTGATGCCATTTTTTTCTCTGCTGATGGAGGGGAGTTGGGTATTGGTGTGGGAAGTCGTATTGATGTGGCTTTCTATCCTCAAATCAATGAGTTTCGAGGCACTCGCACAGTACAACTGCAACTGGTTGATTTACGCCATGCCATGTCTCGTTCTGAGCTAGAACGGCAAGCTCTGGAGAAATATCACCTCAAAGCCCCCCTCTCCCCTGATGAGGCAAGGGTTCTGATTCCAGAGCGCAGTGAATTTGCCTCTCTATGGCGTTACTTGCAAATGCAGTGCACTGGTCGTCCTTATGTGGAACAGACTATTGCACACATTTCCAAAACCGTTGCACGTACCTATCATCAAAAGGAGTTGCCCCATAGAACTACCATCTGTCTGGAAGTGATGGAAGAACGTGGGCTTTTGTCTCTGACACCAGTAGAACACACAGAATGTATTCAAATCACATTACATCCTACAACACAAAAGGTAGATCTTGAGGCATCTTCCATCCTAAAATATTTACACACCTTTCTCTCCTAGTATAAGTTTCTCTGTGTTGTGTATGAATCCCATTATGAGGTGAGATTATGGATCCAATTTTAGAGCGATACCAAGCACTGGAGAACAAGGTTTCTCTTTATACACCAAATTTAAACACACAAAAACTGTTTGATGCGTTTACCTATGCTGACTCTGAACATCATGGACAGTTACGAAAAAGCGGAGAGCCATACATCATCCATCCCCTTGCAGTTGCCGATATTGTGGCAGATTTGGGGCTGGATGTAGACTCTGTAGTGGCTGCACTGCTCCATGACTGTATTGAGGACACCAATGCCACCCACGATGACATTGCCAAGCGGTTTGGAGTCCCTGTTGCAGAGCTGGTGGAGGGCGTCACAAAGCTGACAAGAGTACAATATGTCTCCAAAGAGGAGGAACAGATGGAGAATCTGCGTAAAATGCTCATGGCAATGGCCCATGACATCCGTGTGATTCTCATTAAAATCTGTGACCGCCTCCACAACATGCGCACAATGGAGTATCAGTCTCCCAAGAAACAGCGTGAAAAAAGTCTGGAGACGATGGAAATCTATGCCCCACTTGCTCACCGCCTCGGTATGCAAAAGCTAAAGTGGGAATTAGAAGACCTGTCCCTGCGCTACCTTGACCCTGTGGGTTACAAGGAAATTGAGGATGAGATGGCAAAACGCTCTGCCGCCCATGAGGAATTTTTAGGCTCCATTCAAATGCGCATTCAAGAGCGGCTCAATCAGGATGGCATCCGCTGCAAGGTCTACGGTCGTGTGAAACATACCTACTCCCTCTATCGCAAAATGTTTACGCAAAACAAGACATTAGACGAAATTTTTGACCTCTACGCTTTCCGTGTCATTGTGGATGACATTCCAGAATGCTACAATGTGCTGGGATGTATCCATGATATGTTTAAGCCGGTATTGGGACGTTTTAAGGACTATATTGGCACTCCAAAGCCCAATATGTATCAGTCCCTCCATACCACTGTGATTGGTCGTGAGGGTATTCCATTTGAGGTGCAAATCCGAACCTGGGAAATGCACCAGACGGCTGAGTACGGTGTTGCTGCTCACTGGAAATATAAACAGGGATTGGCCAATGAAAAATTAGGCTCAGAACAGGACTTCGAGTGGGTCAGAAAGCTGTTGGAAAGTCAACAGGATACTGATGCAGAGGAATTTGTACGCACCCTGAAGGTGGACATGTTTGCCGATGAGGTGTTTGTCTTTACTCCCAATGGAGATGTGAAAAGTCTTCCAGCTGGTGCCACTCCCATTGACTTTGCTTATAACATCCACTCTGCCGTGGGCAATCGTATGGTGGGTGCCCGCGTAAATGGTCGCATGGTTCCCTATGAAACACAGTTGAAAAATGGCGATATTGTGGAGGTGATTACCTCTAAAAATGCCAAAGGTCCCAGCCGTGACTGGTTAAAGCTGGCTAAAAGCAATGAAGCACGCAACAAAATTCGCCAGTGGTTCAAAAAGGAACGCAGAGAGGAAAATATTGCCACTGGTCGCTCCCTCTTTGAGTCTGAACTGAAACATGCAGGCATTTCCCTTGCCACCATTACTTCTGATGAGGTACTCCCCCACATTTTACACAAAGTACGTCTGGGAACCTTGGATGAATTGTATGCTTCCATTGGCTATGGTGGTACCACCGCTGCCAAATCTGTGGCACGTATTCGAGAGGAATTACAGCGATTGGGACGGTTGCAGGCAGAGAAAGCCGCAGCAGCAGCCCGTACAACAGCAGAGGCTGTGATTCTCCCCAACTCTGGTTCCTCCAGTTCTCAAAGTAAAACCCCCAAACACTCTGATTCTGGCATCATTGTAGAGGGTATGGGCAACTGTCTTGTAAAATTTGCAAAGTGCTGTTCCCCTGTCCCCGGCGATGCTGTAGTGGGCTTTGTGACAAGAGGATATGGTGTCTCTGTGCACCGTGCAGATTGCCCCAATGCACAGCCTGAGCGTCAAAAACCAAACGAGGCAGACCGCTGGGTAAAAGTCTCCTGGGTGGAGAGCAACCTTCCCAACTACAAAACCACAGTGGAACTCTCTGCCAAAGATCGGGATAATCTCACTTTGGACATTGCCACTGCCCTCTCCTCTGCAAAAGTAAAGGTCACTGCCCTCAATGTGCGGGCAATGGCAGATGGTCACGCCATTATGACCATAGAGCTGGAAGTGAAAGACAAACAGGAGCTGTCCAGCGTCATTAACAAACTCAACAACATTCAGGGCGTCTACCATGTAGCCCGCTCCAACGGGAAGTAAAGGAAGTGATGGAATGCGTGCCGTTGTCACCCGTGTCTCCTCTGCATCTGTTGTCATTGACGGTGTAACAGAAGGAGAAATTCAGACCGGTTATCTGGTTCTTTTGGGGGTTGGTCCCAATGATACCACAGCCACCGCAGAGAAACTGGCTGAAAAAATTTGTAACCTGCGTGTTTTCGAAGATGAAAATGGAAAAATGAATTTGAATTTGGAGCAGGTAGGCGGAAAGTTGCTGGTGATTTCCCAATTTACCCTATATGCTGACACCAAAAGCCGCCGTCCTGGTTTTACTGGCGCAGCCAAACCTGATTTGGCAATTCCTCTCTATGAGCATTTTATGGAATCCTGCCGCCAGCGTGGTTTTGTGGTAGAACATGGGAAATTTGGAGCTGATATGAAGGTGCATTCCGTCAATGACGGTCCTGTCACCATTTTATTTGATACTGAAACCTGAACAATGGAGGATTTTTCATGAAGGTAACTGTCATGCAGGTGGGTCCCATTGGCACCAACTGTTATTTATTAGAAGATGAAGCAACACACCAGGCAGCACTTATTGACCCCGGAGATGAAGCCCCCCGCATTTTAAAAATGGTGGAAGAACGTGGTGTTTCTCTCTCCTATATTCTTTTAACTCATGGTCACTATGACCACACCACCGCCGTTCCCGAAATCAAAAAAGCACTGCCCCATGTACAGGTCTATATCCATCAGGCGGATGCAAATGGAGCTGGCTCCACCCTGTTTCCCTTAGCCAGTCAACTGGATGATTTGCTTCTCTATGATGAAGGGGACACATTGCAGCTAGGGGATCTGACCATTGAGGTCCTGCACACTCCTGGGCATTCTCGTGGCTCTGTCACCTTAAAGGTAGGGGATATTTTATTCACTGGAGATACCCTCTTTTGTGGCTCCTGTGGACGTACTGACCTGCGCGGAGGCAGCTATCCCGAAATTTTGTCCTCTCTGAAACGACTGGCACAACTGGAGGGGGACTACCATGTATGCCCTGGGCACGATGTATCCTCTACCTTGGAGCGGGAACGGAGACAAAATCCTTTTGTTTTGGAAGCCCTTGCCCATTAAGGTATTGCTATGAAGCTATTTTTTCAAATTGATAACTATGACTACCAACCTCAACGCTATCTCTATTCGGTGGAGCAAATGATGCTGATGCTATTCCCCGGGGAAAAACCAGATTACCCATCAGACCCCTTTTCTGAACAGGAAAATTCCGCCTGTTTTTCCCTGCACCGTGGAGATATAGACACCACAATCACTGCACAAGTGGTTCGCAATGGACAAAGAGAATCTGGTGCCATCTCCTTTCCCTCTCAGGAACTGGACCTTTCACCAGAGCAGGTCTACCACTCCATACAGCACGCCTTGAAATTGGCATTTTATCAGGCTGGTGTTGCCATTTTAGGGGCGCATCCCCCCTGGGGTGCCTTGACCGGAGTACGACCCGTGAAGTTACCCACCAAAGCTATGCGGCAGGGTTATTCCCCAGAAGCTGCGCAGAAAGAACTGGAGCAGGTCTATCATGTGTCCCCTGTCCGTGCAAAGCTTGCCACCAATTGTGCCCATTACAGCCTGAGTGTGGAGCAGACCTTGTCCCCTACACAAGTATCTCTCTATATTGGAATTCCCTTCTGCCCCACACGCTGCTCCTATTGCTCCTTTGTCTCTGGGGAGATTGGAAAAATGCTGCATCTGGTAGAGCCCTATCTGGAACACTTGGAACAGGAGTTAATCTATACTGGCAACATTCTTGAGAACATGGGGTTTTCTATTTACTCCCTCTATGTAGGAGGCGGCACCCCTACCGTTTTGTCTGCCACACAGCTTGACCGCCTACTCAGTGTAGCAAAAAAACATCTTCCCCTATCTGGGTGTATAGAATATACTGTAGAGGCAGGGCGTCCTGACACCATTACTCCAGAGAAACTGGCAGTTCTTCGTCAGCACCAGATTGATCGCATTTCCATCAATCCACAGACATTACAGGATTCTGTATTGGAAACCATTGGTCGCAAACATACCGCACAGGATATTATAGATACCTACCAGCTTGCCCGTTCTATGGGCTTTTCGTCCATCAATATGGACTTAATTGCCGGTTTGCCGGGGGATACCTACTCTGGTTTCTGTCAATCCTTAGATGGAGTACTGGCTATGGCACCTGAAAATATTACAGTGCATACTCTGGCAATGAAGAAGGGTTCCAAGTTGATGGAATCCGGCTGTCAATCCAATCAAGGAGACATGGTCTCTCAGATGCTTGACTACTCATTTTGTGCACTGCAAACAGCCAACTATACCCCGTACTACTTGTATCGACAAAAATATATGTCAGGCTCACTGGAAAATATAGGCTGGTGTAAACCTGGTACCGAAAGTGTATACAATATTGTCATGATGGAAGAATTGCAAACGGTCTTATCTGTGGGCGGTGGTGGCATGACCAAACTGGTCAACCGCTCCACTGGGAAAATTCTCCGTCTGCCCAACCCCAAATACCCCCATGACTACCTTTCTGGTTTTGAAAAGGTATTGGCACAAAAAGACCAGATTCTAAAATTTTATCAGCAATAAAAAGTCACTTGAGAAGGAGTGGAGTGTTATGGCATATCAACTACAGGAAATCAATCGCAGAATTCAGTCGGATGTTGTAGAATTTTTGGCTGAGTGCGACGAAAACTATGCCCAAAGAGTGGCTTTGGCAGCAGATAAAATTTTATCCAACCTAGAACAAAGCCCCATTGTATTGCTCTCTGGTCCCTCTGGCTCTGGCAAAACCACCACTGCATTAAAAATTGCAGAGGAACTACAACGTCGAGGGGTCAATACACATGCAGTGGCGATGGATAACTATTTTAAAACCATTCATCCAAAAACTGCTCCTCGCACTCCAGAAGGTGCTATTGACTATGAGTCTCCACTGTGTCTGGATATGGAACTATTAGACCAGCATTTTACTGCTTTAACCAATGGAGAAGAAATTATCATTCCGAAGTACGAATTTGTCCGTCAAATGCGCAATGACAGCCGAGGCACCCCCCTGAAGCTTGGCAAGAATGAAATTGCAGTTTTTGAGGGAATTCATGCCCTCAATGATGAAATCACAGCACAACACCCTGAGGCTACAAAACTGTATATTTCAGCCCGTTCCAATGTCAACGATGGGGCAGTGCTTCGCTTCAAAGGAACTTGGATGCGCCTCACCCGTCGAGTGGTGCGTGACTACAATTTCCGTGGTACCGATGCCACAGACACTTTAGATATGTGGGCAAATGTACGTCGAGGCGAAAAACTGTATATCTCTCCCTATAAAAACAAAGCAGACATCATGTTTGACTCCTCCTTCCCATATGAAGTATCTGTGATGAAACACTATGCCCTGCCTATGCTGCAATCTATTCCCGAGGAAAATGTACGCCGTGCTGAACTCATTGATATGGCACAGGCATTTCAGTATTTTGAGGCAATCGATCCAGCTTTGGTTGCCAAAGACGCCCTTTTGCGTGAGTTCATTGGTGGCGGCACTTATCAGTACTAATTTGTTGCTCTCTTCATGCGCCACCATTTTTCAAAATGGTGGTGTATTCTATCTCATTGATTCTATTGACAAAGAAAGGATGATTCCGTTTGTCCCATCAGTCCACTTTTAACTCCAGGGATTTACGGTACAAAACTCCCTACGGAGCTGTTGCCTCTGGTACCCCTGTACAGTTGACCCTTCGCCCCTACCGTCAGGAGGGGTTTTCCTACGCCACATTAACCGCTTATTATGAATTTCAGGAAAACCGCGCTGTCACCATTCCTCTGCCTTGGTGCGGTATGGATGGAAACCGGGATTTGTTTTCCTGTACACTGGAGACAGAGGGGTATGTCGGTCTTATTTGGTACTCCTTTACGCTGACCCGTATTGATGGAAAAATGAAACAGGAACTGGGACCCTTTCAGCTCACAGTGTATGACAATCAAGAGGTGGTTCCAAGCTGGTTTGGCGAGGGTACAACCTACCAAATTTTCCCGGACCGTTTCCGCCGCACCCGTGTTCCTGACCCCACCGGTATGGTTGGTGGTCGCTGGGTTCATGCCTCTTGGCAGGAGACCCCAGAGTATCGCCCAGACCAAAACGGTGAAATTCGCAACCGTGATTTCTTTGGTGGTAATTTCCGTGGTATTATGGAAAAACTGGAGTATCTACACAATTTAGGGGTGGAGACGCTCTATTTCTGTCCCATTTTTGAGGCTGCTGAAAACCACAGATATGGAACTGCTGATTATGATTGTGTGGACCCTATGCTGGGAACCAATGAAGAATTTTCTCAGCTTTGTGACAAGGCACACCAGTTAGGTATGAAAATCATGCTGGATGGTGTGTTCAATCATACTGGCTATGTAAGCCGCTACTTCAACGGGGATGGTTTCTATCAGGAAGCAGGTGCTTCTCAGTCTGAGACCTCTCCTTACCGCTCCTGGTTTAACTTTATCCACTGGCCAGACCAGTATGAAAGTTGGTGGGGAATTTACTCTCTGCCAGCCGTGAATGAACACGACCCCTCCTATCGTGCTTTTATTTTTGGGGATGAAAATTCTGTGGTGCGCCGCTGGCTGCGTGCGGGTGCAGATGGCTGGCGTCTGGATGTCGCAGACGAACTGCCAGATGATTTTGTACATGGAATTCATGAGGCTGCCCGAGCAGAAAACCCCAATGCAGTGGTCATTGGTGAGGTGTGGGAAGATGGCTCCACTAAAATGGCTTATGGGGTCCGTCGCCGCCATATTTTAGGGGGGCACTGCGATGGTCTGATGAACTACCCATTCCGTAACGCCTGTCTACAATATTTGTTGGGTGGAGATGCCCGATATTTTGTAGAAGATATGGAAACCTTGCGAGAGAACTACCCACCTTTCGCCTTTTACTCAGCTATGAACTCTCTGGGCACACACGACACACCCCGCATTTTAACTCTGTTAGGAACTGGCAGTGACTGCCGTGACCACTCCAGAGAGTGGCGTGCTAATTTCCATCTGGAACCAGACCAGAGAAGGCGTGGCAAAGAACTTCTAAAACTGGGGGCTGCTCTCTTGTTTGCTTTCCCAGGTTCTCCCACCATTTACTATGGTGATGAAGCTGGTATGGAGGGATTTGAGGACCCCTTTAACCGCCGTACCTTCCCTTGGGGACGTGAGGATTCAGAATTGCTGGGATGGTTTTCTCGACTGGGACACCTGCGCAAACAACACAACGCACTGCGTCGAGGTGATATTGTCTATCGTGCCGGAACTGGACATATTTTGGCATTTACACGCAGCATAGAAGGGCAAACGATTCTAGCCGCCTTTAACACAGGGGATGAAAGCGCAACTCTGCCACTGGAAGAACAGGAGCGGATTCAGTTGTTGCTTGGTTCTGCACGTCTGCAAGTCTCCTCTGAGGGGCATATTCTCACCCTTCCCCCCCGCTCTGCCAGTCTTATGTCGCTTTTGACCCACGAAATGAAACATTCATGATTTCCCTTTATTTCTTTCCCACTCCCATTCATGAAATGGCATACCATTTCATGAATGGGAGTGGGACTATTGAAAATAAAGCTGGGTTTTTTTAAACATTATGAAACTTCAAATTTTATAGGATGTAGTTATGAGAGATCTAGTAGAGCAAATAGAACACATTACAAACCGAACGGAACTTCTCAGTTTTATAAACGCATTGGCAATGGATGCAAAAGAACATGCCAATGAATGGGTGAATCCCTCTATTTCTGATTATCTGGAGCAAATTGCAAGCTATCTTGAAGACACATCTTCTAGCGATGACGATATTTTTTCAGAACATACAGACTATCAAACTGTTGCAAAACTTTTGTATATGGGAAAAATTTATGAATAGCACAAAAATGGCATGCCCCATGAAAGGACATGCCATTTTAAGCACAATTCTATATCTTTTCCGCTCTCTTACTGCAAAAAAGAACCTGTGACCTTGATTAGTCAGTCACATAGGGCAGCAGAGCAACCTGACGGGCACGCTTGATTGCCTCGGTCAGCTGACGCTGATGCATTGCACAGGTGCCAGTGGTGCGGCGAGGCAGAATCTTACCACGCTCAGAAGTGTAGCGGCGCAGCTTACCTGCATCCTTATAGTCAATGCACTCTACCTTATCTACGCAGAAAGCACAAACCTTGCGGCGCTTACGACCGCGAGGAGCACGGTTTTCACGTTCCATAGCCATGAGTGTAACCTCCTTTTAAAACCATGTCGGTTCAAGATTAAAACGGTAAATCACCGTCAATATCGGACATATCGCTGTATTGGTCATTTCCAAAACTGGAAGATGACCCATAACCGGAATTCTCCGGTCCAGATACTGGGGCATTATAACTATTTTGTGAGGCATATTGATTGGATGGATAATTGTTGTTAGAATAACCACCAGAAGCCCCTGCACTACCAGTATAGCTTCCACCATCCCCGTCACGCTTGGAATCTCCAAAGTATACATTTTCTGCAACTACTTCGGCAGTACGACGTTTATTGCCGTCTTTATCCGTCCAATCACGCATTTGAAGTCGACCTTCTGCAACTGCCATGCGTCCTTTGGTGAAATAACGGCTGACATACTCCGCTGTACTCCTCCATGCAACTACATCAATAAAATCGACGCCCTTCTCCCCGGTGGTTTTATCCTTAAAATCCCGATCAACTGCAAGGGTAAAGGATGCCACAGGCAGACCTGTCTGAGTACGACGCAGCTCTGGATCACGGGTCAATCGCCCCATAATGATAATTCTATTCAACATTGTTCTTCGCCTCTCTTACTGATCCTTACACACGATCAGAGAACGCATCACGCCATCAGTGATTCGGAAAATACGATCCAGCTCAGCAGGAATGGCTGCTGCAGCGTTGAAGGTCATCAGCACATAGTAACCCTCCATCATATCGTTGATGGGATAGGCCAGGCGACGCTTGCCCCACTCATCAACCTCAGAGACAGTACCATTTGCCTCAACAACGCCCTTAAACTTAGCCACCAGAGCAGCGACAGCCTCCTCACCCAGGGTGGGATCCAGGATATACATTGCCTCGTAGTTTGCGTTAATCTTTGCCATATTTGTTGCACCTCCTTATGGTCTTGTGGCCCCTAACCTTCTGTTAGGAGCAAGGATATCCTGACTGATTTCTACAGTCAAGCCCTATTATTATATCTGATTTTTCAATTTTGTCAATGGTTTTTGGAAATCTTTTTCTACTGTGGAAGGGTCAAGTCTCCCTCTCGAATCCAACCAATTTTTCGCAGCAACAACCCAAACACCCAAGTTAAAACCGCAGGCAACACAAAGCAAATCATGACAAGCCCCAGCCAGTCAAATCCAGTGGGTACCATGCCCACTGCACCTTGATTCAGTGCATCCTGACTGGGGGAAACCCAGCCAGTCCAAATACCAATGGGACCACACAGACCACAGGTTCCCATTCCTGAGTTAATGGCTGCCCCATTCATTTCCAACTGGAAAAGACAGGTTGCCAGTGGTCCTGTCACGGCAGAAGCCAATGTGGCTGGAATCCAAATCAAAGGATTTTTCACAATGTTAGGCATCTGTAACATAGAGGTACCAAGCCCCTGGGACACCAGCCCACCCCATCGGTTCTCCCGAAAAGATAGTACCGCAAAGCCTACCATCTGAGCACAGCATCCTGCCACGGCTGCACCGCCTGCCAATCCAGTCAAACCCAGTACAGAACAAATAGCAGCGGAAGAAATGGGCAAAGTCAGAGCAATCCCCACCAGAACCGACACCAAAATACCCATCCAGAAGGGCTGTAGTTCTGTGGTCCTCATAATCAACTGCCCAAAGGCACTGGCGGCTCCTCCAATGGGGGGTGCAATGAGCCATGCTGCCCCTATTCCCACTAAAATGGTGACAATGGGTGTAACAAGAATATCAATTTTTGTCTCCTTTGATACCAGTTTCCCTATTTCTGCTGCCAAAATTGCCACAAACAGCACTGCCAAAGGTCCCCCAGCTCCCCCAAGTGCGTTGCAGGCATATCCCACTGTCACAAGAGAAAACAAAACCATGGGTGGTGCCTGTAGTGCATAGCCTATGGCAACTGCCATAGCAGGTCCACTCATAAATGATGCCAAACCGCCTACTGTGTAGCCTGTTCCATTGATGTTCAAAAGTTCCATTGTCAGCACACCAATATGAAACTGTGTTCCAAGTGTATTTAAAATGGTGCCAATGAGCAGAGAACAAAAAAGCCCCTGTGCCATGGCACCCAAGGCATCAATTCCATACCGTTTCGCTGAGATAATTACATTCTTTCGTGTTAAAAACTCCCTTATCTTTCCCATTTTCAAGCCCTCCCAAAAAATGAGGTTTACATATGTCTTGACATATGTAAACCTCATTGTACACAGATTGTTTGATTTGTCAATCCCTATCTGTCTCCTGAAAGAGAAAGCCTTCCCGCTTCAGCCCATCCAAAACACGATAATAACATTCCAAATCTGGGCATTTCAGAGTATGAAAATGGATTCCCCCTGTCAATGCAGACAGAGGCTGTGCCTGATGCTTTCTCACATGGTCTACAAATTCCTGTACATCATGCAGAGTCATCAAATGGAGCTGCCCTGTTAACTGCCCATAAACAGGATGCTCTACTATGACATCCAATATCTGACAGCCATTTTCTACAATCAACTCCAATTCCCGCTCCATCCCCTCTGCCCCATGTACACATGCCACCGTTTTAGTCAGGGCAGAGGAACGCTGTGGCAGCAGATAACCCCGTGGCGTTGCAATAATTTCCAAGCCACCAGCACGCAACAGGGCAATATCTCCCACAATAATCTGTCTGCTCACCTGAAACTGGGTAGCCAATGCAGTTGCACTGATTGGGCATTGGGTCGCTTTTAATTTTGTATATATGGCGTTTCTGCGTGTTGCTGCATCCATTGAATCTATTTCCTCCATTCCCATCATCACTGTTCCCATTCTAACACACAAGTTTTTGTTTTTTCTATCCCTTCCCTTGACTTTTTCTGTTCTAATTTATAAAATAATTGGTACGAGTTTTCTTTTTTATTATAACAACAAAGGACTGAACCAATTATGGCACAGAATACCAACAAAAAACAGGTAGAGCAAATCACCGATATGGAGGTTGATTTTGCTCAGTGGTACACCGATGTGTGTAAAAAGGCTGAACTGATTGACTATTCCTCTATCAAAGGTATGTTCATCTACCGCCCCTATGGCTATGCCATCTGGGAGAATATTCAGCGTGAACTGGATAAGATGTTCAAAGCTACCGGGCATGAAAATGTATATCTTCCTATGCTGATTCCTGAGAGCCTGCTACAAAAAGAAAAGGACCATGTAGAGGGTTTTGCTCCTGAGTGTGCATGGGTCACTTATGGCGGCAGTGAGAAGCTGGAAGAACGCTACTGCATCCGCCCCACCTCTGAAACCCTCTTTTGTGAACACTATAAGAATGTAATTCATTCCCATCGTGACCTGCCCAAACTGTATAACCAGTGGTGTTCTGTGCTGCGTTGGGAAAAAACCAGCCGTCCTTTCCTGCGTCACCGTGAATTTTTGTGGCAGGAGGGTCACACCATGCACGCCACAGAGGAGGACGCACGTTTTGAAACGGAGCAGATGTTGAACATTTATGCAGATTTTCTGGAAAATGTACTGGCTATGCCTGTAGTCAAAGGGCGCAAAACTGACAAAGAAAAGTTCAACGGCGCAGAGGAAACTTACACCGTTGAATGTATGATGCACGACAAAAAGGCATTGCAGGCAGGCACCAGCCACTACTTTGGGGATGGCTTTGCCAGGGCCTTTGATATTACCTTTACCGGAAAAGACAACCAGCTCCACTATCCCCATCAGACAAGCTGGGGGGTTTCTACCCGTATGATTGGTGGCATTATCATGACCCACGGTGACAACAATGGGCTTGTGCTGCCTCCTCGCATTGCTCCCATTCAAGCTATGGTAATTCCGGTTGCCCAGCACAAAGAGGGCGTATTGGATGCCGCATCTGCACTATTAGAGCGTCTACAGGCTGCTGGTATCCGTGCCAAGATGGATGACAGCGACCAGACTATGGGTTGGAAGGCTGCCCAATATGAGATGAAGGGTGTGCCTCTGCGTGTAGAAATTGGTCCCAAGGATATGGAAAAAGGTCAGTGCTGCATCTGCCGTCGTGACAATGGGGAAAAGGTTTTTGTCCCCCTTGCTGAACTGGAGACAACTGTCACTCAACTGCTGGATGCTGTCCATCAGGGACTGTATGAGCGTGCCAAAAAGAATCTGGAGGAACACACCAAGGTGTGTCTTACTTTGGATGATGTAAAAGAATTTATGCAGACAGAGGGTGGCTTTGCCAAAACCATGTGGTGTGGGGAGCTGGACTGTGAGCTGAAAATGAAAGAGGAAGCTGGCGTCACCTCTCGCTGTATGCCCATTGAGCAGGAGTCCGTAGGAGAAACCTGTGTATGCTGTGGCAAACCTGCAAAACATATGATTTACTGGGGTGTAGCCTATTAAACTGCTGCCCTGCCAGATACGGAGACGGTTATCATTGACCGTCTCCGTTTTTTCGGTTTTTTTAACAAAGTTATGATTTATGGGAAGTTTCCCTATGCAACCGACTGTTTATACGGTATAATGTTGTCTGGTCAAATTTGTTTTTAAATTTATATAAACAGAACAATTTGACACAAAACTGAAGAAAGTGAGAGTGTTTTATGAATGCAATTTTGGCTCAAATCAGCAATTTTATGTACTCCTATTTGCTGATTATTTTGCTCTTAGCGGTAGGATTGTATTTCACCATCCGCACAAAATTCATTCAATTCCGCATGTTTGCGGAATCCATCCGTGTGGTAGGAGAAAAACCAGAAAAAGCTGGCTCTACCTCCTCCTTTCAAGCATTGATGGTATCCACTGCCTCCCGTGTTGGTACAGGCAATATTGTGGGTATTTCCAGTGCAATTTGTTTGGGTGGCTATGGTGCTGTGTTCTGGATGTGGGTCATTGCCATCATCGGCGGTGCCTCTGCCTTTGTGGAATCCACACTGGCACAAATTTACAAACGCCGCAATCCAGAAACTGGTGAGAGTTATGGTGGTCCTTCTTATTACATAGAGGCTGCACTCCATAGCCGTCCTCTTGCTATTGTGTTTGCTCTGTCCCTCATTATTACCTATGCCGTTGGCTTTAACATGGTTGCTTCCTTCAACCTTCAGGACACTTTTTCTGGCTATGCCTTTTATGACCCCACCACAACTCCCTGGATTATTGGTGCTGTTCTGGCTGTTCTGGTTGGTTACTGCATTATGGGGGGTGGAAAGCGTATCCTTGCCATTACCTCCACTCTGGTTCCATTTATGGGCGGTCTCTATGTCCTGGTTGCCATTATTGTCATCATCATGAACATTCAGCTACTGCCCCAGGTGTTTGGACGTATTTTCTCTGGAGCATTTGACTTTCAGGCTATTTTTGGCGGTTTTACTGGCTCCTGTATGATGTATGGTATCAAACGTGGTCTGTTTTCTAATGAAGCCGGTGTGGGTTCTGCCCCCAACGCTGCTGCCTCTGCCAATGTAAGCCATCCAGTGAAGCAGGGACTTGTACAGATGCTGTCCGTTTTCATTGACACCCTTCTAATCTGCTCTGCTACTGCATTTATGCTCCTGTGTTCCGGTGTGGAGCCTGATGCTGCCATGCAGGGTGCCCCCTATGTCCAACAGGCTTTATCCACTGTGTTTGGTACTGTTGGTCCCATCTTCATTACTGTTGCCATGGTCCTGTTTGCCTTTACTACACTCATTGGCAATCTCTACTATGTAGACAACGCTTGGAGCTTCATTTTCAAGGAAGCTCCCCCAAAAAGTTTTATGTTTGGCTTCCGTGTCTTTGCCATGTTTGTGGTTTTGATTGGTGCCAGCCAGAGTATTGATGTGGTATGGAACCTTGCTGATGTGTTGATGGGTGTGATGGCAATTTTAAACCTCCCTGTAATTGTCCTACTGTCTCGCCCTGCTCTTGCTGCTATGAACGACTATTGGACCCAGAAAAAGTCTGGAAAAAAGCCAGTTTTTAAAGCATCTAATATTGGACTGAAAGAAAAAACAGACTACTGGCGTTAAAAAATGGTGTCTCTGATTCCATCAGAGACACCATTTCTTTTCTTTTTGGTCCATATGGTCCATATCTTCATGACATTCTGTTGACAGTTTCTTTTTCAAAGAATGGATACACCATACCGTGGCAGGGATGAGAAATAGGTCTGCACAAATCCATGCAGCAGGAGAGGCACAGCAAGCACCTGTAAACCCAAAGACAGGCACCAGCCATATTCCCACACCAGTACGTGCAAGCATCTCCATCACACCTGCCAAAATTGCAAAATTACTGAATCCCATTCCCTGAATGGAAAAACGTAAAATATTGACCAGTGCCAAAGGAATGTAAAATGCACCCAAAATGGTGGTATATTGGACGGTATCCTGAATAATGGACTGTTCTTTTGCATCCAGAAACAGAATTGCCATCTCTGGTGCAAACAACAGGAGTGCCACAAAGGATAAAATGGCATACCCAACACCCAAAATAATACAGGAACGAATACCTTGTCCCAACCGTTCCAGTTTCTGTGCTCCTACATTTTGCCCACAATATGTGGCCATTGTGCCTCCCATTGCATCGAAAGGACAGCACATAATCTGGAATAGTTTACTGCCTGCTGCAATGGCTGCTACATAGGCACTGCCTAAACTATTCACTGCTGTTTGTAACACAATGGAGCCAATGGCGGTAATGGAGTACTGTAGTCCCATTGGAACCCCCATCAGACACAGCCACCGGCATATTCTTCCGTTGATGCGTCTCTCCTCTTTTGTCATATGTAAAATGGGGTATTTTTTTCTCATATAGAGGAGACAGGCAATGCCAGAAACACTTTGAGAAACAACTGTGGCAATGGCAGCTCCCGCTACACCAGTATTACAATACAGAATCAAGACAAAATCCAGTACAATATTGAGGAAGGAAGCAATCGCAAGAAAAACCACTGGTGTTTTACTGTCACCCAAAGCTCGTATGATACCTGCTAATAAATTATACAAAAAGGTGGCAGGTATGCCCAAGAAAATCACAAAAAGATATCGGTATGCATCTACATAAATATCTTGTGGTGTGTTCATGCCTGTTAAAATTTGATGACAAAATATACAGGTCACAATGGTAATCACCACTGCAAACAGAATGGACAGCCACCCTGCATTGGCAACACATTGACGCATCCCACTGTGGTCTCCCGCTCCCATTTTCTGTGCCACAGGAATGGCAAAACCACTACAGATACCCATACAAAATCCAATCACCAAAAACTGTATGGAACCAGTAGAACCCACTGCCGCCAACGCAGAAGCTCCCAGCAGCTTTCCCACAATCATGGTGTCCATCATGTTGTAACACTGTTGAAACAACATACCCAGCAACATTGGTACCGCAAAGTCAACAATCAACCTCATTGGATTTCCCACAGTCAAATCTTTGGTCATATGATTCCCCCATTTCTATGATAATTCCATTATTATAAGAGCAACTTCCTCTCTTGAATAGATGTGTTTTCTCTGATTTTTTACGCCTTGGACCACTTAATTTTGTATAGAAAGGTGAGGTCGGAAATCCGACCCCACCTTTTAAAATAAAAACATGGAAATCATCCAGATTCCTGATGCCAACACTCCACCTGTGGCACACCACAATAGCCCTGACAACAGAGAGGTCTTTTGCAATGTGCGTTTCCAGTTGCGATTCCCTTTTAAATAGCAGTCGGCAGCCTGTCTTGCCTGTCGTATCACCTGATCTGCATCCAATCCCTCTTTTGCCAATGCCTCCTCTTTTACAATAAAAATTGCCTCCTCAAATAATTTGGGGTCTGGTGACTTCACCAGAATCACCTGTTTTGTAATGCCTTTTACCATTTAATTCATCTCCCTTTTCCATCAACTGTCTATTTCTCTGCTCATCCTAACAGGTACTCTAAATCAGAAAGACATACGCCTTGATGCAGTGCCATCCCAATCCCATACCCAATTACTTTTGCAAATTCATTCACCTGTCTGTCAATCTCCTTTGGGGTTACAAAAAGCCCCTCTCCCTGTTCTAATAGGGGGTGAGCCTGTCCATGCAGTAAATCAACCGCCAGTGTCCTTGCCTCAACCACAGTGGGTACCCCTATTGAAATAACAGGAACTCCCAAAGAACGCTCATTGAGTCCAATCCTGTGATTCCCTACTCCAGACCCCGGTGTAATGCCTGTATCACACAACTGCACCGTTTTACACAGACGCTCTAAGGAACGGGCTGCCAATGCATCCACTGCAATGACACAGCTTGGCTGTACCTTTTCACAGACTGCCTGTACCAATTCTCCACTTTCCATTCCTGTGGTTCCCAGAACCTCAGATGCAAGAGATACCACCGGACGAAACCCCCCAAATTGTTCTGGCATATGTTCCACCAGATGACGGGTGACTAACGTATAATCATGCACTTTTGGTCCCAGCGCATCCGGTGTAATGGCTCTATTTCCCAAGCCTACCACCAGTACAAGCCCCTGTGCCTGCTTTGGCTGCAATAACTGGGACAATTCTTTTGCCATCGCCTGAATTGCCCGCTGAAAAATTCCTTCTTCCCCTGTCAGCAATCCCTCTAAATTGACAGTAATATAAGTCCCCACTGGTTTTTTGAGGGCATGTTCGCCTCTCTCATCTAAAATCCTGACTTCTTCACACACAAAACCCTCACATTGATATTCCCTTGCTTCTACACCCTGTAATGTGGTGGTTTCTTCTGCCCCCTCCTCCCATAACTCCTTGGCTTCCAAAGCCAAATCGGTTCGGATACTGTCCATATTCTACACCTGCTTTTAAAAATAGCTGCAACTCATAGAATTGCAGCTATTTTCCTTCCTTATTTTTCTGGCAAATAGTTTAGAGGGTCTACTGCCTGTTCATCTGCTGTCATTTCCAGATGCAAATGACTCTTCAGTCCACTTTCTGCAATGGCTGTATCTCCAATTTGCCCTAAAATACTTCCTGTATCAACGGTATCTCCCACAGATACTGGCGGATTGGATGCCAAATTGGAGTAGGTTGCCACAACTCCATCTGGCTGCTGTACCACAACAGTCACACCCATTAACGCATCCTCATACACATCCACAACCTGACCCTCTCCTGCTGCCATTACATTCCATCCAGCTTCAGCAGAGATATCAATGCCATTGTGGGTTCTCCAGTCTCCCATGGTTACATCATAGGACAGAGTTTCTAAACTGAAGGTACGCAAAATTTCTCCTTTTACCGGCCAGGTATACACCACAGGTTTTCGCTCCTCCTGCTGCGCTTCTGGAGCTTCTGGTGTTTCCTGTGTTGGTTCCACTGCCTCTGGGTCATCTGGCATGGATTCCTGTACTGGTTTCTCTGTCTCCGTTGTCTCCTGCTTGGTTTCCTGTTCTGGTTGCGGTGTGGTAACAGATGCGCTGCTGTCTGGTAATGTGATGCTGGGATTTGCAGTGACTGATTTAGATTCTTCTTCTACATTGACGAAATCAATCAAAAAATAGCCCGAAATTCCAATTGCGGCTACGCACAGGAATAGGACTATGTAGAAGCCCTTTCCCAGTACGAATTCGCCCAGTTTTCCCAAGCGATTGTGTTTCATATCGAAACCACCTCCGAACTCTATTGTTACCAGCTCTCTACATCTCTATACAGGTTTTGGGCATTTTTCTTCCATCCAATTCCTTTTTGTGTCATTCTACTTGCAGCCTTTACAGGCACCATTCAAAATCCATCTGTATTGTATTATTTCATGGCGTTTTATGATATAATAGACCTAAATTTCTACGATAAAGGAGAGTAGATTATGCACGAAGTGATCACACTATCCAATGGTGTGCGTATTTTAACAGAACATATGCCCAATGTGCGTTCTGCTGCTATTGGTTTCTTCATTGGTGTAGGTTCTCGCCATGAAACAGACTTTGAAAATGGTGCAGCCCATTTTATTGAGCATATGTTATTCAAAGGCACCACAACCCGTTCCGCCTCTGCACTGGCCAAAGAGATGGATGCTCTGGGGGGACAGGTGAATGCATATACCACCAAAGAAAGCACCTGTTTTTATGCCCGCTGTCTGGATACCCACCTAGACCGCACCATTTCTCTCTTGTGTGACATGCTCTTTTGCTCCACCTTTGAACAGGAAAATGTGCTATTAGAGCGTGGCGTCATTCTCGAAGAAATTGATATGTATGAAGATACCCCAGAAGATTTATGTGCAGAGCAACTTTCTATGGCAATCTATCAGGATACCCCTTTGGGTCGCCCCATTCTGGGAAAAGCCTCCACATTGTCACAGATGGATGGGGACTGGCTCCGAACTTGGCATGATAACCACTATTGTTCCACTTCTATTGTTGTCTCCCTCGCCGGCAGCTTTACAGATGCCCATGTACAGACATTGATTGATTATCTGAACACCCTTCCAAAACGCCAGCGTTCAGAACAAATTCCTTCCAGTTATCGCCCTGCTGTAACAATAAGAGAAAAGGCAATTGAACAAAACCATTTGATTCTGGCGTTTCCAGGAATGCCTTTTTCTGATCCCCGACGCTATCAACTGATTTTACTCAATTCTATTTTAGGTGGTGGCTGTTCCTCTCGTCTCTTTCAGGAACTGCGTGAGCAGCGTGGTCTGTGTTATACTATTTATTCTTATCTGTCTGACTATGTAGACACAGGATTTGTGGGAATCTATGCTGCACTTGGTCAGGAACAGGAACAAATGGCTCTGGATACCATTGCATCCATTGTGCAAACTCTGGCTGAACACGGTCCCTCACAGGAAGAATTAACCCGTGTAAAGGAACAGACTAAAGCAAACATTCTTATGGGTACTGAATCAGTACAGGCTCGCATGAGCCATATGGGTGTCTCTACTCTGTCCTATGGACGGATTAAGGAAATAGAAGAGATTTTAGACGCCTATGACCAAATCACCTGTGCACAATTAAAATGCCTTGCCCAGGAAATTTTCACGTTCTCCAATGCTTCATTTTCCGGTGTTGGTCAAATTCAGTCCAATGATTATTATCAGCATTGGCTCTCTACTCATGAAAAGGCAAACATCATAAAATAACAAAAGAGACAGCAGAATGTAAGCGGTTTTCTTACATTCTGCTGTCTTATGTTCAGCCAGATTTTACATTGTTGTTTGATAGATTGCGCATTGGAATGGGGCTAATGTTTGATTTTCATATACCACCTCATGGTCGTTATGGTTGAGAACCATGCAAATTCGTCCTTCTCCCTCTCCTCGCCACACTAGCTCCACTCCAGATTCTGTGTGTATGGTTGATATGTTCTGCTCCGCTGTCACCTGTTCCAGAATTTTTTCCAAAACAGCCTCTTCCATCCCACAGCCCACATAATACACATAGCCATCTTTTTGCTGCTTCTTTGTCACAGCCACAAATTCCTGATAAAATTCATCCTGATATCGCAATAATACTTGGGCATCACTGGGCACCACCATATCACGGAAAATTCCTCCATTGCCCTGCACATGTTTCAGTTGTCCTTCTCCCACCAATGGAAATACCTGTCCATCTTGCAGACTTTCGGTTTCCACCACACATACACCAGCAAAGGAGTCAAAATCCACTGGAATCTGTTTTCCAAAAACAAGGTTATTGTCAATATCCTTTACAAAATCACGATAGGTGAGAATGAGTGTTCCACCCTGTTCCACAAACTCCATACATTTCTTCTGAAACTCTGGTTTTGCAATCATCATCTGTGGCAGAATCAGCACCTTGTATCCTGTCAAATCTCCATGAATTGGAATGATGTCCACAGGAACATTGCGGTCATAGAAAAACTTGTGATATTTTTTCATCTCCACTTCACAATCCAACAGAATACTCTGTCTCTGAATGCGAAACGCGGCAAGGGAATCATAATCATATACAATGGCAACCTGACTTTGAATGGGTGTTTCCAAGGCATTTTTATACTGTTTGATATCTTTGAAAAAGTTCTGTACCTCGTAGAACTTTCTTCTCTTTACATTGTCTGCGTCGAGAACACCATAGCAAAATTGCTCTGCACCTTTGGTGGCTCCACGATACCGGAAAAAGAACAGAGATTCACAGCCCCGAGCCATTCCCTGATAAGCCCACATTTTGGCTTGATTGGGTCTGGGTGAAAATCCAGTCACATCATGCCCCTGTGCTCCCATAATTGCTTCTGTAATCCAGAAATTTTTCTGCTTCAACCCTCTAATATAGTCCAATCCAAAAGCGATTTCATTGGGTGGAAGTGGCTCTCGCTGACCACCCCACACCGGATAGTTGTTATAAGCGGCAATATCAAGACTTTTGGATATAACTGAGTAATCTACATGTTTTCCAAGACCACCTCCAGGAAAATCATGTATCACCACCACATTGGGAATGATTTCTTTTAAAAGATTGCTTTGGAACTCTGCAAATCGAACGATACTTTCACTGCGAAATCTCTCCCAATCCAGCCGAAGGGCAGGATTGTGGGTTGTAATGGTCTGTGTAGGAATGGGGATTTCATCAAACGCATTATACTCCTGAGACCAGAAGGTTGTTCCATAGGTCTGATTCAGTCTGTCTATATCTCCCTCAAACTTTTTCTCTAAATAGGTACGGAAGGCATTTCTGCACTGATGACAGTAGCAGATGTCACTGCCCTCATGTCCCAGTTCATTGTCAATCTGCCATGCAACAACCGCTGTTTCATGTTTATAGTGCTCTGCCATTGCCCGGATAATCCGTTCTGAATATTGATACATCATCTGACTGTTAAAGCAATATACATGCCGTCCCCCAAAGGTACGTTTGGTTCCATTTTCAAACTCTGATAAAATATCAGGATATTTTTTTGCAAGCCATGCGGGAATGGTCGCTGTAGGAGTTCCCAGTACAATCTTTAAGCCACGAACTTTTGCCTGCTCTATCACATGGTCAAAAAAGGAAAAGTCAAATTGTCCCTCTTTCTTTTCCATGAGATGCCATGCAAATTCTGCAATACGAATGACATTGCATCCCAATTCACAAATTGTATCCAAATCTTTCTCCAACATGGAGAAATCCCATTGTTCAGGATAGTAATCTACACCTAACCACATGATTGTTTCACCTGCTTCACCTTTCACTATTTTAAGAGCACTACAAAGAACAGTCTAACTTGCTCTGCTCATCATTGTACTGTATTGGTTCACAGGAAACAAGCAAAATCTTCCTGATATTTGCATATCTTAGTTTATTCCAAAATAGACTCAATCCATAGTTGATTGTCTACCACTCTAAACTTTACCTCATACCCACCAAAACACATTCCATACACTCGCTTAGGGTCGTTTTGATAGGTAGGTCTGGGGTCTTGTGATAAAACCCCTACCAGAGCTGTTCTTTTTTCCTCACATAGGTTAGAAAGCAAGTTGTTTGGGTCTACTACCTGTAAGGTAGCCTCTTTTGGTGTGCTTGCAAATCCACCCACTGCCTCTGGATGACAGTCTGCATAGGGCAGATAGGGTTTTATATCATAAATAGGAGTTCCATCCATTAAATCAACCCCTGAGACATGAAGGACTGGACCATTGCTTTGTGTGTATTCGACTTTCTCCAACCTGACACAGGATAATCCTATGGCATTGGGACGAAAGGGTGATCTGGTTGCAAATACGCCCATTCGTTTGTTCCCACCCAAACGAGGCGGTCGCACTGTTGGTGACCACTGCTCCCGCACCGCTTCGGAAAACTGCCAGATAAGCCAAATATGTGTAAAGTCCTCTATCCCTCGCACCGCATCTGCATTGCGATAGTCTGGTTCAAAGATAATTTTCCCTTTCACTTCTTGAACCAATCCACTTTGTCTTGGTATCCCAAACTTTGTTTTAAAGTCTGTCTGTATTCTGGCAATCACTTTGAAATGATGTAGTTCCATAATAAATACCCCTGTCTATTTGCTTATTGTACCATTATATTTGGGTTATATTTCTGAATCCATGCCTGAACAAGTGAAAGCTCTTTTTTATGTCTGCCAAAAAACTCCAATTTGTATCGTTTCCCATTTTTCATTTCAATCACCATTGTTTTTACTGTTCCATAAGTACCAGCATAAGCCAAATCATAAACGCTTCCAATTTGGTCCAACAAAATAAGATGCAGGATACCACCTTGTCTGCAAATTAAGCAATTTTTCAGTAGGTGAACCTCTCCAGAAAATAATGAATAAATAGGGTGGGGGTTTTGAAATTGTATCTGGATTTGTTCCTTGACCCTTTCTGACAGTGTGTTCTCAATGTGATAAAACTGTTTTGTACCTACCGTTATCATTTTAATCAGTACAAACAAACATAGTACAAATGGAATAAGCAACACATATTTTGGCAGATTGGTAAGCCATACCTGAGAACCTAAGAGCGAATACAACAATACGATAGCGAAAACAAGCCGTTTTAGCTCCTGAATTCTATAGTTTGCTACAATATCAGTAAATATTGGGGTTTTCAATCTATGCTCTACTGTATGAACCACTTTCTGAACTGGCTCTTGTACAACAACAGGAATTTCATATCCTTTTAGCATATTGACTTTCAACCAACCTGTAAGGTGTATCTGCATTTCATAACTTGCATCTGTCTCTACAGAAAAAGAGGCAGGAGCAGTTGTGATGATTTTTTTCTTGCCTCTTTTTTTCACTGGAACCATACATTGTATGGTTAGTTCCCCAGGCAATGCATAGAAAGCCAATCCTTTGTACTTATGAGGATGTTCTTTTGCTGAAATGAAAAAAAGGGGAGAAATCACTCCATTGATACAATGTACAGTTCCCTTTTCCACTGGCTGATTTTCTAAGAACAAATAAACAAGAGCTGCATGGGGATATTCTTTCCTAAATTTTTGAGACAATCGTCTGTTTTTATGTGTTCGATACCATCCATCCGCCCATATGATGAAAAAAAATAACAAGAATATTCCTATCAGAATAAAAAGACTATCCTGAGGTTTGAGTGGTTGATTCATTGCCCATTTTATTTTTTCCACATAGCCTTCTCCCACATCTTTCATCTCCTGTCTTTTAAAACAAAAAAAGAAACACCAGAAAAACTGGTGTTTCTTGGAGCTGCTAACCAGATTTGAACTGGTGACCTCATCCTTACCAAGGATGCGCTCTACCGACTGAGCTATAGCAGCATACACACCCCAAAGGGGTTTTTATTCAAACAGGCTCACACCTGAAATTTTCTCAGCTCGGACTTTCGCCCGATCTTATAAACAGTCTCCCGACTGGAGTTGTTTAAATGGCGACTCGGAAGGGACTTGAACCCTCGACCTCCGGCGTGACAGGCCGGCGTTCTAACCAACTGAACTACCGAGCCATTTAAAACAAATAACTATGAAAACAGATTGCTCTGTAATACTCTGGCAGGGGCAGAAGGAATCGAACCCTCGGCACGCGGTTTTGGAGACCGCTGCTCTACCTGCTGAGCTATACCCCTATGTGGTGGGCCTTCACGGGCTCGAACCGTGGACCGGCCGGTTATGAGCCGGCTGCTCTAACCAACTGAGCTAAAGGCCCATAAGCCGTCACACGTTACGTTCGGAAAGAACGTGGCTTGCCGTCAAACAACTTGGCGGCAAGCCGCGTTTTGGCGCCACCTGTTGGACTCGAACCAACGACCCTGCGGTTAACAGCCGCATGCTCTACCGACTGAGCTAAGGAGGCATTTCAAAGGTCAATCCTGACCTTTGTGTTGGCACTACCTATCTTCCCGGTCCGTCTCCAGACAAGTATTTTCGGCAGAAGCGAGCTTAACTTCCGTGTTCGG